>CALKVK010000034.1 GCA_937996235.1 uncultured bacterium
GCGTGCACACGGGCCTTCCTTGGAGACGGGCGGCGTGAACTGCGAGCCGCGCGCGAACGGGCGTGAACCGTGCGGCGCCGTCTGCGTGCCGCGTCAGTCGACGCGGCAGAGCACGGTCTTGAGGTAGCGGCCCTCCGGGCAGTCGGCGGCGACGGGGTGGTCGGCCGGTGCGCCGCGGATCTCGAGGAACGCGACCGGACGGCCGGCGTTCCGCGCCGCCCGGGCGAGGGCGCCGAGGAACGACGGCTCGTCCACGAGACCGGTGCACGAGCACGCGAGGACGAGTCCGTCTCGCGCCACCTTCTCGAACGCGAGACGGTTCAGGTCGGTGTAGTACGCGAGCGCCCGCGCCACGTCGCCGCGCGAGCCGGCCTGGCGCGCGGGGTCCACGACGAGCAGGTCGAAGGCGCCCGCGCGCAGGCCGCGCAGCACGTCGAACGCGTCCGCGTGCTGCATCTCGACGGCGCCGGCGAGCCCGTTCAGCTCGGCGTTGCGGCGCGCCGCCGCGACGGCGTGCTCGTCGAGGTCGACCGACACGACCGACGCCGCACCGCCGCGCGCCGCGTTCATGGCGAAGCCGCCGGTGTAGGAGAAGAGGTCCAGCACGCGGCGGCCCTTCGCGAGCTGCCGCACGCGCAGGCGCGCGTCGCGCTGGTCGAGGAAGAACCCGGTCTTGTGCCCCGCCGCGCAGTCGACCGCGAAGCGCAGCCCGTGCTCGCGGATCGTCGTCGCGGCGGCGGCGCCCGCGCCCTGCGGCACCGGGAAGCCCTCCTTCGTCGCGAGCCGCGGGTCGGCGGAGACGTGCACGACGCGGACGCCGAGCGCCTCGCCGAACGCCTCGCGCAGCACGGGGAAGGCGCGGTAGATGCCGAGCGACGACACCTGGCACGAGAGCACGTCGCCGTAGACGTCCGCGACGAGGCCCGGCAGGCGGTCGCCCTCGGCGTGGACGACACGGTACGCGTCGGTGACCTGCGCGAGCTGCAGCACGTCGCGGCGCAGCGCGACGGCCCGGACGACCGCGGCGCGGAACCACGCGTCGTCCACGGGCGCGGCCTCGTCCCACGAGAGCACGCGCAGGGCGATCTCGCTGCGCGGGTTCCAGAACGCCTGACCGACGAAGCGTCCGTCGCGGTCCTCGACGCGCACGACGCTGCCCGCCTCGATGCGGCCGGCGCCGCGCTCGATCATCTTGCGGAAGATCGCCGCGCCGTGCGGCCGCGTCCGCAGCCGGACGGTCGGGAGCGGCGGCATCAGCCCTGGATGACCGGGGCCTCGGGCGGCGGCGCGGGCGGCTCGAACACCACGCGCAGCGCCAGGCGCTGCCCGTCGCGCAGGACCGTGACGTTCCGCACGCCGTGCGGCGGCGTGGCATCGAGCGCGTAGCGCAGGTCGGTCATGTCGGTGACGGGCGCGCCGTCGATGGCGGCGAGCACGTCGCCCGCGAGCAGGCCCGCGCGCGCGGCGTTGCCACCCTCGACGACCGACTGGACGAGGAGCCCGTCCGGCTCCGGCACGGTCGCGAGCTGGACGCCGAGGCGCGAGGGCGGCACCTCCGGCGCGGCGGGCAGTCGCACGACGTGGTCACCGACGGAGTCGGGATCGTCGGCGCCGTCGCGGCCGACGGTGCGCATGACGACGAGCGTGCTCGCGATGCCCGGCATCCGCCGCGCCACGCGGTCGGGGATGCCCGTGCGCTCCTGGACGTGCTGCGACCCGGCGACGATCAGCATGCGCGAGCGCGGACCCGCCTCCGCGAGTGCGTCCGCGGCGCTCTCGGCCATCGTCTCGTCCCAGGTCGTCATCGCCTCGTACATGGCGTTCAGCCGCGCCTCGGGCATCTGGTGGGCGCCCCCCTGGAAGACGCCGAGGATGCGCTCGCGGTGCGCGGCCACGTCGAGGTCGATCACCGACGCGATCGACGCGCGCTGCGCCGCGTCGAGCGACGCGAGCCCCTCGCGCCCGACCTGGCGCACGATGCCCGCCTCGGCGTTCAGCGCCACCACGCGGATGCCGTGCTCGCGGCAGAAGCGCCAGAGCGGGGCGTAGAACGTGTGGTCGTAGCGCCAGCGCTCGAAGTACTCGGTGCGCCGCAGCATCTCGAGCTCGTCGATGCGGCCCGCCACGTAGTCGTCGAGATGACGCTGGAACGGGCGCTGGAACATCTCCATGCCGAGGAGCAGCGGGGCGCCGTCGCGGCGCGCCTGGTCGGCCATCGTGCGCAGGAGCTCCAACTGGAACGCGTGCTGCGCGCGGTCGTCGTGCAGCTCGCCGGCGTACACGACGCGCGCCGCGCGCACGTCCGCGTCGAGCCGCGCACCGCCCGGAACCGCGTACGGGTCGCGCTGCGCGGTCCGCGGGGCGGCGCATGCGCCGAGGGGCAGGGCGAGGAGGGCTACGACGAGGCAGGTCCGGAGGTGCGGCATGCACGCACTCTCCCGCTCGCCGCGCGCCCCGGCGGAGGAATTCCGGTCGCGTTGACAGACGGGAGCCCGGCGCTAGCGTTGTCTCTGGTCGGGGGGATCCGACGATCAGGAGACACGGCATGAGAAGGACCCGACTCGCGGCCGCGGCTCTCGCAGCGGCGCTGGGGGCGGCGGCCGCTGCAGAGGGGGCCCTGGCCCGTTCGGCGCTCGCGTGCGACCCGGCGCACGAGCTCGCGGCGCGCCGCAAGGCCGTCGCCGAGCTGCGCGACGCGACGCCCGGCGAGCTGGCGGCGGAGCACTACAAGCTGGGGCTCTGGGCGCGTGACGCAGGTCTCGCCGAGGAGGCGCACGCCGAGTTCCGCTCGGCCCTCGCCCTCGACGCGGGCCACGAGGGCGCACACCACGCGCTCGGCCACGAGCGCAAGGGCGAGGCCTGGCTGACGGCCGAGGAGGCCATGGCCGAGAAGGGCCTCGTGCTGCGCGGCGGCACGTGGCTCCTGCGCGAGGAGGCCGAGATCCTCGACCAGCCCGCGAAGGAGCGCGAGCGCCGGCGCGAGGAGCAGGCGAAGGTCACGAAGCTGCTCGACCTGTACGCCCGCGGCGGCGAGCGCGCGCAGAAGCTCGCGCGCGAGTCGCTGCAGACGGTCGACGCGGCCTACCGGCTCGAACCGCTCGCGTACGCGCTGCGCTCGCCGAGCGAGCGCCTGCGGCTGCTCGCGGCGGAGGAGCTGGGGGCGCTCCGCAACCGTCGCGCGATCCGGCCGCTGCTCCACCGCGCGGTGTTCGATCCGTCCGAGGCCATGCGGCACGCGGCGATCGACGCGGCGCGCGCGATCGGCGACGCCAACCTGGTGATGCCGCTCGTGCGGGCGCTCGGCTCGGAGGACGCGACCGTGCGCATGCACGCCGCCGACGCGATCGCGCGCGTGGGCGACGTGCGCGGCGTGCAGTACCTCGTCTACCAGATCGAGAAGCGCGGCGGCGGTGCGCCCCGCGCGTACTCGATGTTCGCGGCGCAGCTCAGCTTCATCCAGGACTTCGACGTCGAGGTCGCGCAGACGGCGTTCATCGCCGACCCGATCGTCAGCACGATGCAGGAAGGCACCGTGCTCGACGTGCAGGTGGTCGCGACCGAGCAGACCTCGTACCTGGTGGAGCGCGAGGTGATCCACGGTGCGCTGTCGCGTCTGACCGGCGCGACCGACGTGAAGAACGTCCCCGGGGCCTGGGCCGCCTGGTACCGGGAACACGGCGCGGAGCTGACGGCCGCCGCGCAGTAGCCGCAGGGCAGCGGAGCGGAAGGCTTCGCAGCGGAAGGAAGACGGGGCGCCGACGCGAGTCGGCGCCCCGCACCATTTGGCGCACACGCCCGACGCGCCCGGCAATTGGCGCCCCGCGCCCCGGGGTCCTGCCGATACTCGCCCGGCCGGCGGGCGGCCCTCCGCTGCACGCGCGGCAGGGGAGGACGCGCCATGACCTTCGCCCGCTCGCGCACCGCCGGCATCCTGCTGCTCGCGACGCTGTGTGCGCCACTCGGCGCCGCCGCCCGGGCCGACGACGAGCCGGTCTCGCTCGTCGCCGACGTGCGCACTCTCGGGAACGCGCGGGGCTCGAACCCGCAGGCGTACTTCGCGGTCGGCGCGCGCGTGGTGCTGTACGCCACGACCACCGACACGGGCGGCGAGCTGTTCGTCCGCGAGGCCGACGGCACGTACCGCCTGCTCGTGGACATCCGTCCCGGCCCCGACAGCTCCAACGTCGACGGCTTCTTCCAGCTCGGCTCGCAGGTCTTCTTCAGCGCCGACGACGGCGTGAACGGCAACGAGTTCTGGACGACCGACGGCACCGCAGGGGGCACGTCGCGCGTGACGTCGCTGACGGCGCAGGGTGTGACGTTCTTCGGTTCGATCGTCGTGTACGGGGGCCGCGCGTACTTCAGCGCGGTCGACAGCGACCACGGCACCGAGCTCTGGAGCTTCGACGGCACGGCGGACGGCGCGGCGCTCGTCGCCGACGTGCGCACGGGCCGCGGCTCGTCGTCGCCGACGCGCCTCTCCGTCGCGAACGGCCTCCTGTGGTTCTCGGCCGACGACGGCGTGCACGGCACGGAGCCCTGGGTGACCGACGGCACCGCGCAGGGCACGCGCCTCGTCGCAGATATCGCGGCGGGCTTCGGCAGCGCCCCGTCGTCGTTCACGGCGTTCGGCGGCCGCACGTGGTTCAGCGCGAGCGACGGCGGCATCACCACCGGGCGCGAGCTGTGGAGTTCGGACGGCACCGACCAGGGCACGCAGATGCTGCTCGACCTCGGGCCGGGCACGACCGGCGGCGTGATCTCGGACCTCGCCGTGCTCGGCGACGCGCTGCTCTTCCAGGGCACCGACGGCCGCGCGGGGCGCCAGCTCTGGAAGACCGACGGCACCGCGAACGGCACCGAGTTCGTGCAGTCGCTCGGCGCGGCGGGCGCCACGAGCGTGCGCGACTTCACCACGTCGAACGGGCTGCTGTACTTCACCGAGGTCGCGGAGGACGGCTCCGCGCGCGAGCTGTGGCGCACCGACGGCACCGCCAACGGCACGGGGCGGCTCGTCGCGGCGGACATCGGCAGCGCGGCGACGAACGCCGACGACCTCATCGACTTCGGCGGGCTGCTCTACTTCGTCGCGCGCGACCCGCTGCTCGGCCGCGAGCCGCACGTCACCGACGGCACGCTCTTCGGCACGTCGCTCTTCGTCGACACGCAGCCGGGGAGCGGGAGCGGGGGCTTCTTCCAGCCGTACGTGTTCGGCAACCTGCTGCTCTTCGGCGCGAACGACGGCGGCAGCGGACAGGAGCCCTGGCAGAGCGACGGCACCCCCGCCGGCACGCGCGCCGTCGCCAACCTGAACTTCGACGCCTCCGACTCCGCGCCGGCGTTCGGGGCGCCGGTCGGCGACGTCGTCGTGTTCGCCGCGAGCGACGGCGTGACGGGTCGCGAGCCGTGGGTCGCCGCGGCGGACGGCTCCGGCGCGGCGCTCCTCGCGGACCTGCGCACGGGCACGGCGTCCTCGAGCGCCGACGGCTTCACGCGCTTCGGCGGCGTCGTGCTGTTCCGCGCCGACGACGGCGTCCACGGCAGCGAGCTGTGGACGACCGACGGCGCGACGGCGGAGCTGGTCGCCGACCTGAACCCCGACGCGGGCTCGTCGCCCTACAACGTGACGCCGGGTTCCAGGTTCGCGCTGCTCGTCGCGACCGACACCGAGGCGGGCGCCGAGCTGTGGCGCACCGACGGCACCGCGAACGGCACGTACCGCGTCGCCGACGTGAACCCCGGCGCCGACGACGCGTCCATCGACGAGATCGTGTACGACGGGCGCCGCTTCTACTTCACGGCGTACGAGCCGGAGCACGGCCAGGAGCTCTGGAGCTCCGACGGCACGGAGCGCGGCACGCAGCTCGTGCGCGACATCCGCGCGGGCGACGTGTCCGCCGCACCGATGGAGCTCACGCTGGTCGGGCGGCGGCTCTTCTTCGTCGCGATCGAGAACTCGCGCCACGTGCTGTTCACGTCGGACGGCAAGGAGAAGGGCACGGTCGCGATCGCCGCCGCGGGCACGCCGACGACCAACACGCTGAGCCGCGATCTCGTCGCGAACCGCGGACGCCTCTGGTTCCTGCACACGACCGACGACGCCGGGCGCGAGCTCTGGACCTCCGACGGCACCGAGACGGGCACGTTCCGCGTCAGCGACATCGGCGCGGGCACGGCGGGCGACGCGCGCGACCTGGTCGCGGCGGGCGGGCTGCTGTACTTCGCGGGGAACGACGGCACGAGCGGCTTCGAGCCGTGGGTGAGCGACGGCACCGCGGCGGGCACGCGGCGTCTCGCGGACCTCGAACCCGGTCTCGCGTCCTCCGACCCCGTCGAGTTCACGCCCGCCGGCGCGTCCTCGCGCGTCCTCTTCCGCGCGACGACGGCGGCGCTCGGCGAGGAGCTCTACGTCTCCGACGGCACGCCCGAGGGGACGTTCCTCCTGCGCGACATCGCACCCGGCACCGCGTCCTCGTCGCCCGCAGGGTTCGTCGTCGCGGGCGCGCGCGTCTTCTTCTCGGCGAACGACGGCACGCGCGGCCAGGAGCCGTGGAGCGTCGACGCCGTGGCGCTCGCAGCGCTCGACCGCGACGCCGACAGCGTTCCCGACGACATGGAGGTCGCGTTCGGGAGCGACCCGACCGACGCGGGCGAGACGCCGCTCGGTGCGACCGGTCCGAGTGCGCAGGCCGTGCTCGACGTCACGCGTCTCAAGACGAAGCTCAACTACGTGAAGGCGTCGAAGGACGTGCTCACGCTCACGGGAACGCTGCCCGTCGGCGCGGGCGAGGAGCCCGAGGGCCGCACGCTGCGCGTGTGCGTCGGCGGCGTCGCGCGCACGTTCGTCCTCGACGGCAAGGGCGTGGCGAAGCTCGGCGCCACCGAGAAGTTCACGCTGAAGCTGAAGCGCAAGGGCGGCGTGGTGCAGGCGGACGCTGCCGCACCGTTCACGCTCAAACTCGCGAAGGCGGACCTCGTCGAGGCGTTCCGCGACGAGGGCCTCTCCGAGTCGTTCCTCGGCCGCGGGCAGCCGCGCACGGTCGCCGTGCGCATCCTCGACGGCGACGTGCTGCGGCAGGTCGCCGTGCCGCTCTCGTTCACGGGGACGAACGCGCGCGCGGGCTCCGCGAAGTCGCTCGCGGCACGCTGAGCGCCTTCAGCCGGCCACCCTCGACCCAGCCACGTTCGCGTCAGGCGTCGAAGGTCCCGCGGAACACCTCGACCGCGGGTCCGGTCATGAACACCGGGTCGGTCGGCCCGCCGGCCCACTCGATGCGCAGGTCGCCGCCCGTCAGGTGCACGAGCACCGACGCGTCGAGCAGTCCGTTCAGCCGCCCCGCGACGGCCACCGCACACGCGCCGCTGCCGCACGCGAACGTCTCGCCGGAGCCGCGCTCCCACGTGCGCTGCACGACCTCGCCGCGCGCGAGCACCTGCACGAACTCGACGTTCGTGCGCTCGGGGAAGATCGGCAGGTGCTCGATCGCGCGGCCCCAGCGCTCGACGGCGAAGCCGGCGGCCTCGTGCACGAACGTCACGCAGTGCGGGTTGCCCATCGAGACGCACGTGACGACGAGCCCGTGGTCCTGCACGTCGAGGCGCTCGCCGATCACGCGCCCCTCGGGGCCGAGCATCGGGATCTCGCTGCGCTCGAGCCGCGGCGGTCCCATGTCCACCCGCACGCCCGCGAGGACGCCGTCGGTGTGCACCAGCGTGCACGCCTTCACACCCGCGTCGGTCTCGATGTGCAGCACCGGCCCCGCGACGCCGCGTCGCTCGTGGACGTAGCGCGCGACGCAGCGCAGGCCGTTGCCGCACATCGCGCTGCGGCTGCCGTCGGCGTTGTACATCTCCATGCGCGCGTCGCCGGAGTCGCTCGGGCAGATGAGGATCAACCCGTCGCTGCCGACGCCGAAGCGGCGGTCCGAGATGCGCCGCGCGAGCGCTGGCGCGTCCGGGACGCGCTCCTCGAAGCAGTCCACGTAGACGTAGTCGTTCCCGAGCCCCTGCATCTTGGTGAAGCGCATCGGGGGAGAGACTACGAGACCGCGCCAGTGATCCGGCAGCAGTCCGCGCTCAGCGCGAGGGCGGCGGACGCACCAGCAGCTCGAAGCCCGACGGCGGCTCCTGGCCGTTCGGGTCGGGCATCACGAGGGCGAAGACGAGGTCGCGCGTGAACGCGCCGACGATGTTCCCCGGCCCGCCCGCGGTGAAGCGGCCGTCGGACGCGAGCGTGATCGGGACGCTGCTCCCACCGCCGGTGAACTCGACGTTGCGGATGCCCGCCGACGTGCCGATGTCGCGCTCCGTCTCGACGTCGAGGAGCACGGTGCGGAACGCGGTCGCGCCGCCGTCGAACGTGACGATCGACGCGACCGTCTCGAGCACGACGTCGCCGGCGACGACGCCGGCACCGGCGGCGTACGTCGAGAGCCGCGGCAGGAAGACGCCCTGGCTCTCGTAGTCGCCGACGAGCTGCGAGCGCGCGAGGCCGCTCGCCCCGCGCACGGCGACGAACATCTGCCCGCCGCCCTGGTGCAGGTCGGCGGGCCCGCCGAGGAGCATGCGCCCGCCGGCACCGGGGAACAGTCGCACCCCGCCGTCCGAATCGGGCTCCGTATCCACCAGCACGAACGTGCCGGGGAAGTCGCCGGAGGGCTCGAACGCGATCGTGCCGTTCACGCGCGCGCGTTCGCCGTCGGTGCGCAGCGTGCCCTGCGCGGGGTCGAAGAACTCGCGGGACTCGCGGACGTCCGCCTGCCACGTGCCGTCGGAGCGCACCGTCAGCGTGCCGAACCCGGCGCTGCGCGCGACGAAGAGGGGGCCCGGTCCGGCGGGGAAGACGTCGGGGCCGAAGTAGGCGATCGTCCAGGTGCCGACGAGCGACGCGAGCGACGGCGACGTCGCGGGACGGCGCAGCGCGATCGAGAGCGCGTGTGCCTCGATGCCCGCGGCCACGGGCGGCGGGCGGCGCAGGAGCACGCTGCCGTCGTCCGCGACGACGAACTCGACGGGCGCGCCGGAGACGTCGCTCGCGTCGGACACGAAGATCGAGCGGCCGTCGGTCGCGTAGCCCCACGCGCCCGAGCCGCTCTGGAGCTGCGGCTGCGGCGGCGTCACCTGACCGTTGCCCTGCCCGTCGTGCGTCCAGCGGAACTCCGCCTCCTGCGTGGACCACGAGGCGCCGCCGAGCTGGAGCTGCGGTCCGAGGGCGAGCGTGCCGAACTCGAGCGTCGCGTGGCGGTCGCGGCTGTCGCCCTGGCCGGTCACGTCGGGCTCGAGCGCGAGCTCGAGCGATGCGTACCAGTACGAGAGGCCGTCGAGACGCGGCGAGCCGCGCGGCGCGAACGGCTGGTAGACGGAGAACCCCGAGGTCGGCACCGTCAGGAGGCCCGCGTCGACGTCCACGGACGACGGCTGGAGCACCGTCGTCGTGCCGTCCTCCTGCACGCGCAGCACGTCGAGGGCCTCGAGCGGATCGACACCGTCGGGCAGCGACGACGGGTCGAACGGCAGCGTGAGCGTCGCGGGCGTCGAGAACGCGAGGCCCTCCGGACCGAAGCGCACGGCGGGACCGGCCGAGCGGTTCGCCTGCGGCTGCGGCACGTCGAGCTGCGCGGCCGACGACACGACGACGCGCGTGTCGACGTCGAGCGCGCCGGGCGGGATCGCGACGCCCGCTCCGTCCACCGCGCTGCCCGGCGCGGCGATCGCGACGCTGCCGCCCGCCTCGGCCGGCACGGTCGACGCGGCGAGCGCGGCGCCGTCGTCGCCGCCGAGGGCCGCAGGGCGGGCGTCGAGCTTCTGCGTCTTCGCCTTGGGCGGACGCACCTTGATCGTGACCTCCACGTCGCCCTCGGCGCCGTCGTTGGCGACGAAGACGGCCGCGTCGCCGGTCCGCCCCACCGTGACGCGTACGGCCCCCTTCGTCGCGCCGCCGCCCTCCGCCACGCGCGGCTGCGCGGCGCTGCCGCGCGCTGCGCGCACGCTCACGGTCGCGACGGCGCCCGCCGGAGCGGCGTAGGGGATCTGCGCGGTACCGGCCGCGGGGATCGTCACGGTGCTCGTGAACACGCGGCGCGGCGTGACGCGCAGCGTCGCGCCGTACTCGCCGACGCCGCCGCCCGCGAGCGCGAGCTCGTACGGTCCGCTCGCGGGCAGCGGCAGCCCCGTGACGACGAGTCCGCCCTTCTTCGACGTCACGCGGCGCGCCGTCCCGAGATCGAGCGGCGTGTCGTCGGGACCGGTCACGGCGAGCGCGGCCGCGAGCTGCGCCTTCTTGCGGCCCTTGACGCTGAACGTCAGCGTCGCGTCGCGCGGCGCCACGATGCGCAGCGTGTCGGTCTCCGACGCGTCCGCGAACGCGCCGAACACCTTCGCGGGGGCGTCGACCTCCGCATCGACCGAGGCGCCGGCGCGCAGCGCGGCGAGCGCGAGAACGGCGGTGGCGAAGAGCGAGCGCTTCATCGTTTCCTCCACGTCCCTTCTCGGCAGGGCGGCGCTCCGCCAGCAGTGCCGGGACGCGCGCATACTAGTCCGCATCGTCCACCAGCCCCCGCGCCCGGCGCGTCGCCGGAGTCGCGATCTCTGCGTCGGCGCTCCTCGAACGGGGTGTTCAACCCCGACTTCGTCGCGCCTCCTTGACCTCGCGCCTCCGGCTCGGCCGGGACCGTCTGCCTCGTGGTGGTACGACAGGCGCCACGGACGCAGGCCTCGATCTGACGGCGTCACGGCCGCACTCGCCGCGAGACCTGGTGAACGATGCGGACTAGAGAAGTCGACGCCACTCGCCGGGGGCCGGACCCTGCGAGCCCTCGATCCCGTGTGCGTGGAACCAGCTCGACAGGGCGGCGATGCGCTCCGGCTCGCCGTGCACCAGGAACACGCCCTTCGGAGTGCGCTCGAGCGACTGGGCGTAGCGCAGGAGACCGTTGCGGTCGGCGTGCGCCGACAGGCCGTTGACCTTCCGCACCTCGGCGGCGAGGTGCACGCGGTCGCCGTAGATGCGCACGTCGCGCTCGCCCTCGAGGATGCGCCGGCCGAGCGTGTGCTCGGCCTGGTAGCCGACGAACAGGATCTGGTTGCGCGCGTCCGGTCCGTGGTTGCGCAGGTGGTGCAGGATGCGCCCCGCCTCGCACATGCCGGACGACGAGATGATGACGGCCGGACCGTCGAGCCGGTTGAGCGCCTTGCTCTCCTCGACGCTCGCGACGAACGACGTGCGCGCGCTCTGGAACAGCGGCCCGCAGCAGGTCAGGAACTCCTGCGCCTCGGCGTCGTAGAGATCGCGGTTGCGCCGGAACACCTCCGTCGCGCGCGTCGCCATCGGGCTGTCCACGTAGATGGGGACGTCCGGGATGCGCCCGTCCACGCGCAGGCGGTGGAGGATGTAGAGCACGAGCTGCGTGCGGCCGACCGCGAACGCCGGGATCAGCACCTTGCCGCCGCGCCCGGCGGCGGTGCGCACGGCGCTGCCGAGCTTGCTGAACAGGTCGTCCGTGTCCTCGTGGTCGCGGTCGCCGTACGTGGACTCCGTCATGTACCAGTCCACCGCTCCGAGCGGCTCCGGGTCGCGCAGGATCGGCACGTCGCGGCGTCCGAGGTCGCCCGTGAAGCCGAGCGACGTGCTCTCGCCGTCGGCGCGGAACGTCAGGTGCACGGCCGCCGATCCGATGATGTGCCCCGCGTCCACGAAGCGCACGACGCTCTCCGGCAGCGGCTCGAACTCGCGCCCGTACGGGACGCCGCGCACGAGGCGCAGCGCGCGCTCCGCGTCGGCCACGGTGAACAGCGGCTCGCAGCGCTTCTTGTCGCCCTTGACGTGACGGTTCACGCGCTCGCAGTCCGACTCCTGGATGTGCGCCGCGTCGAGCAGCATCACGGGCAGGAGGCCCGCCGTCGCCTCGGTGCACCAGATCGGGCCGCGGTAGCCGCGCTTCACCAGGTTCGGCAGCGCGCCGCAGTGGTCGATGTGCCCGTGCGAGAGCACGACGGCCTTCACGCGCGCCGGATCGACCGGCAGGTCGCGGTTCCACGCCTCGGCCTCGGCGCGGTGGCCCTGGTACATCCCGCACTCGAGCAGGAGGTCGCCCCTCTGCGTGCGGATGCGGTGCAGCGAGCCGGTCGTGGTGCGCGCGGCGCCGAGGAAGCGCAGCGTCACGCGCCCCGACTCGGACGGGTCCTCGCGCGGCGGCGCGACCGGCGTGCGCGGCGCAGCGTGCGGGTCGCGGCGGGCTCCGGCGTCGGACATCGTCAGCTCCTGATCTTGTCGGTGGTGCGGAAGTGCAGCTTCGCGACGTCGCGCAGCGCGTCGAGTCCGCCGCTCCGGTAGAGCCGACGCGCCGCGGCGTCGACGGGCGGACCGGCCCCCTTCGGCAGCTTCTCGCCGCAGGTCCGGCCGAGCCGCTCGAGGTCGCGCAGGAAGCGCGCCCGCGCGACGATCGACGCCGCCGCGACGGCGGGATGCGACTCGGCGCGCACGCGCTGCTCCAGCACGAGCCCGCGCCCGCGCTCGAGCAGCGCGTTGCGGATCAGGCTCTCGGCGCCGAACTTGTCGGAGAGCGCGCGGCCGCAGGCGTGGTGCTCGAGCACGTCCTCGATCGCGCGCGCGTGGCCCCACGCGAGCAGGCGGTTCAGGTTGTTGCCGAACTGGCCGCGCAGCTCGTTGTAGCGCGCGGGCGGGATCGCCACGACGCCGACGCGGTCGCCGTAGCCGGTCTCGATCTCCTCGGCGACGCGCCGCGCCTCGGCGTCGCCCATCTCCTTGCTGTCGCGCACGCCGAGGGTGCGCAGCACGGGCACGTCCTCGGGGCGCACGAGCACCGCGGCGATGACGAGCGGCCCGAAGTAGTCGCCCTTCCCGGACTCGTCGCTGCCGATCACGGGCTCCGTGAGCGTGTCCTCGCGCGCCGCCGCGACGATCCCGCCGCCGCCCTCCGCCGCTTCGCCCGGCTCGAGGTACGTGGACGCGAAGTCGGCCGCGCCCTTGCCCTGCGCCAGCAGCTTGCCGCTCTGGAACCACGTCACGTGCACGCCGGGCCCGCGCGCGGCGAAGTGGGCGTGCGGCGCCGGCTCGACCTCGAAACCCGCCTCCTCGAGCGCGCGGCGCAGGCGCTCGCCGGACGCGCGGTCGAGCTTGCGCACGACGTTCGAACTCAACTCCGGCTCCTCGCGGCGGCGTGTGCGGGCATCGCGGGCATGCTACGCAGGACGCGCCGCCGCCGTGCCGAGTGGGTCCTCGTCGAGGGTCTCGGGCACCGCGCCGACTGCGTCCGCCGCCGCGCGCGTCACGTGGAGGAGCGCCTCCTGCACGCGCACGCACCACGCGGCGACGCCCTCCGGGTCGAGGTCGCGCGGCACGTCGAGCGGCGCGCCGAAGCGCACGGCGACGCGCGTGAACAGGCGCGGCACCACGAAGCGGTCCCACGAGCGCAGCCGCCGCGACGACCGCGCGTCGAAGCCCACGGGCACGATCGGCGCGCCGCTGCGCATCGCGGCGAGCACGCACCCGGGATGCACGACGAGGCGCGGGCCGCGCGGACCGTCCGGCGTGATCGCGACGTCGGAGCCGGCGTCGAGGGCGCGCGTCGCCTCGTGGAGCGCCTCGCGGCCGCCGCGCGTCGTGGAGCCGCGGATCGGCGTGAAGCCGAGGCGCCGCACGATGCGCGCGATCACCTCGCCGTCGCCGTGCTGCGAGATCATCACGTGCAGCCCGAGCCCGCGCTGCGTCGTCGCGCCGAGCAGGATGCGCGAGTGCCACATCACGTAGACGGTGCTGCGCCCACCGGCGGCGCGGCGGGCGTCGATCGCGCGGCGCGGCTGCTCGTCCACACGCCACGTGGCCGACCAGAGCCGCAGGAGACCGGAACCGAAGAGCCCGGCCGCCGTCTGCTTCCAGCCCATCAGCGGGGGAAGAACTCGGCGTGCAGGCTGCGCACGGCGCGCTGTTCGTCGGCCCGGTCCACGAGGAGCGAGACGTTCACGCGCGAGGCGCCGACGCTGACGACGCGCACGGCGGTCGTCTCGCGCCGCAGCGTCGCGAAGATGCGCTCGAGCACGTCGGGCGCGTCGCGCAGGCCGTCGCCGACGAGGCACAGGATCGCCTTGTCGGGCTCGACGCGCACCTCGGCGAACGCGCGCAGCTCCGCCGCGACCGCGTCGAGGTTGCGGGCGGAGTCGGTGGTCAGCGAGACGGACACCTCGGACGTCGAGACCATGTCGATCACGACGCGGTGGCGCTCGAACACCTCGAACAGCCGGGCCATGAAGCCGTGGGCCAGGAGCATGCGCAGCGACGTCACGTGCACGAGCGTGATGCCCGACTTCGACGCGATCGCGCGCACGCCCTGCCGCGTGCCGCCGCCGGCGGCGAGGATCACCGTGCCCGGCGCGTCGGGGCGGTACGTGTTCAGCACGCGGATCGGGATGTCCTTGCGCACCGCCGGCTGGATCGTGGCCGGGTGGATCACCTTGGCGCCGTAGTACGCGAGCTCGGCGGCCTCGGTGAAGCTCATCCGCTCGAGCGTCCGCGCGTCGGGGACGAGGCGCGGGTCGGCGCTCATGACGCCGTCCACGTCGGTCCAGATCTCGATCTCCTCGGCGCCGAGCGCGGCACCGAAGATGGCGGCCGAGTAGTCGGAGCCGCCGCGGCCGAGCGTGGTCAGGTAGCCGTCGCCGTCGCGGGCGACGAAGCCCGTGACGACGCCGACGACGTCCTGCGGCACGCGCTCGGCATAGCGGACGGGGATCGTCTCGTAGCTCTCGGGCAGCACCTCGGCCTGGCCGTACGTGGCGTCGGTGAGCAGGCCGAGGTCGTAGCTCATGAGCGGCCGCGCAGAGACGCCCGCCGCGGTCATCGCCGCGGCGACGATGCGCGCCGAGCAGCGCTCGCCGAAGCTCATCATGCGGTCGAGCGAGCGCGGCGAGAGGTCGCCGACGAGCGTGATGCCCTTGAGCAGCGCCGCGAGCTCCTCGAGCTCGTCGTCGACGAGGTCGCGCGGCAGCTCGAGGTCGCCGAGCAGGCCGTGGAGCCGCCGGCGCAGCGGGCCCGCGTCGGCCGGGCCGCGCGCGGCGGCCTGCGCGAGCGCGATGAGCTGGTTCGTGACGCCCGCCTGCGCCGAGACGACGACGACCGGCTGCCGCGGCAGTCTGCCGCGGACGATCCGCACGACCTCGCGCACGCGCGCGGCGTCGCCGACCGAGGTGCCGCCGAACTTCATCACGAGCATGCGGTGCCGATGGTCCGGCGCCGTGCGGCGCGGCCCCAAGAGGAAACGCGCCTCTCGTGCCTCGTCCCGGGGTGGGTCCACGCGGAGGGCGCTCTACGCGGCCGCCGCGGCGCTCGGTAGCATCGGGGGTCCGGAGGTGTCCCGATGTCCGAACCGCGCCGCGAGGACCTGATCTACGACTGGAACACGGTGGACGCGCCCCCGCGCCCCGCCCACCGCGCGACGTTCGACGACGAGAGCCTGCGCGACGGCCTCCAGTCGCCCTCCGTGCGCACGCCGTCGGTCGATCAGAAGATCGAGATCCTCCACCGCATCGCCGACCTCGGCATCGACTCGGTCAACCTGGGCCTGCCGGGCGCCGGCGCCCACGCGGTCCGCGACGTGACCGCCCTCGCGCGCGAGATCGTCGACGCGAAGATCGACATCGACCCGAACTGCGCAGCGCGCACCCTCGAGGCCGACATCCGCCCCATCGCGGAGATCCAGCAGGCGACGGGCCTCTCGCTCGAGTCGGCGGTCTTCCTCGGCTCGTCGCAGATCCGCCTCCTCGTCGAGGACTGGGACGTCAAGAAGCTGCTCAAGCTGACGATCGACGCCGTCGAGTTCGCGAAGAAGCACGAGCTGCGCGTCATGTACGTGACCGAGGACACGACGCGCACGCACCCCGACATCGTCGACCAGCTCTACCGGGCGGCGATCGACCACGGCGCGACGCGCGTGGTCGTCTGCGACACCGTCGGCCACGCCACGCCGAACGGCGTGCGGCACCTCATCCGGCACGTGAAGCGGATCATCGACGCCACCAACCCGGCCGTGAAGCTCGACTGGCACGGGCACCGCGACCGCGGGCTCGACGTCATCAACGCGATCACGGCCTACGAGGCGGGCGCCGACCGCCTGCACGGCGCGGGGATCGGCATCGGCGAGCGCGCGGGCAACTGCCCCATGGACACGCTGCTCGTGAACATGAAGCTGCTCGGCTACATCGACAACGACCTGACGGGGCTCATGCGCTACGTCGAGGCGGTGTCGAAGTACACCGAGGTGCCCATCCCGAAGAACTACCCCGTGGTCGGTTCCGACGCCTTCGAGACCGCGACGGGCGTCCACGCGGCGGCCGTCATCAAGGCCCTCGAGCGCGGCGACGCCTGGCTGGCCAACCGCGTCTACTCGGGCGTGCCCGCCGACGAGTTCGGGCTCTGCCAGAAGATCACGGTCGGTCCGATGAGCGGCCGCTCGAACTGCGTCCACTGGCTCCGCGCGCGCGGGATCGACCCGACCGACGGCCGCGTGACGGCCATCTTCGACGCCGCGAAGAAGAGCAACCGCGTCCTCAAGGACGCCGAGATCGAGGCCGCCGTCGCGGCGGCCGGCTAGCGGGCGGCTGGCGGCCGGCGGTCAGCGGCAGCGGTCGGCGTCGGGAGCGACCGCCCGTCCGCTCTGCCGTGCCGAGCCCGCCGGACGCCGAGACGTCACGAGGCGTCCGGCTCGCGCGCGCCGAGCGCCCCCGGAATCGCGACGCCCCCGGCGGGAGCCGCCGGGGGCGTCCGACGCGGCGCGACCTCGACCGGGGCCGAGGTGCCCGCCCGCAGCGCTCGGATCAGGGCTTCGAGGCGCCCCGATCGGCGGTCGCGCAGAGCTCGCCCGTGGGCGTCTCCGCGCCGTTCGCCAGCGCCGCGTGCCCGTTGCGCTCGCGCCAGATGCGCGAGCGGATGCAGTTCGGGCACTTGTGGTAGTTCTCGACCTGCCGCCGCTCACAGATGTCGCGCGAGATCAGGTGCGTGATGAGGCCTGGCACCTCGGTCGCGCGCTGCGGGCAGAGGATGTAGTACTCCATCGAGCAGCCTCCAGACGGTCGCCGGCCACCGGGTGCCGGCCCCCAACCGTGTCGGATTCTTACCTCCCTGACCGGCGGGGCACAAGGCCAGAACGAGGAAAACCGGCCCGAATTCCACGCTCGGAGCCCGGAAAAGGCGGCTTTCCCCGAGGCTAGGGACCGACCACGAAGCTGCGGACGAGGCTCCCGGATGGCGGAATTGTGAGCCGCTCCGGGACGGGCAGGTGGGGCACGGCCGCATCGCGGCTCTCGAGACGGACGAGCACCGGACCGGCCGGCACGCCGACGACGTGGTATCCGCCGTCGAAATCCGTGAGCGCGTAGCGGCCCCAGGCGACGGCGCTGGACTCGTCTGCCGCGAGAGGCCGGAACGTGACCGCCACGCCGGGTGCGGGCGAGCCGTCGGTGCGGAGCACGCGACCGTGCACGTCGCACCCGGAGCCGAGGGGAGGCGGGGCGGAGGCGAGGACGATCGTCGTCTCGCGCGCGGGAACGTCGATCTCGCACGTCGCGCCCGTCCCGACGACGTCGAGACGCCAGCGACCCGGGACCAGTCCGCGGACGCGCGACGTGGCGTCGCGCCGGACCACGACCTCGCGGCGGTCGACGAGCGGGACGCCCTCTTCCGGGCGCGTGAGCAGCAGGCGCTGCTCGCCGGTCGCGCCCGGGAGCGCGTCGATCTCGAGCGTCGCGCGGCCGACGACGTCGCGCGCGACGAGGTCCACGGCCGGCCCGGGCGGGACGAGCGCCTCGACGACCGAGACGGGGCGGTCGGCGACGCGCAGCGCGAGCAGGTAGCGCGCGGGCGCGAGCCGTTCGGTGCGGAAGCTGCCGTCCGGCCGCGGCGTCACGTCGGCCCCCGGCAGGCGCACGGGCACGCCGTCGTCCCAGCGATAGAGCTCGATGCGCGCCGTCGCCGGGTCGGGCAGACGCCGCACGTGGCCCGCGACGGTCGCCGTGCGCGGACCGGCGAACGGGCCGACGCACGCCGGCAGGAGCAGTGCGGCCAGGAGCGCCAGCTTGCTCGCCTGTCTCATGGGTGCAGTCTCCTGGATGCGACCTTCAGGGGTGGATCTTCCGCAGGTGCGCGAGAGCCGCGGCGGCGACCTCCGGCGCGCGGTGCGAGTCGCGCGACAGCTCCACGCCGACGAGACCGTCGTACCCGTTCCGGACGAGCGACGCGAGAACCGGAGCGAGGTCGAGCGTGCCCTCGCCGAACGCCAGGTGCAGGTGCTCCCCCTCGCGCATGTCCTCGACCTGCACGTCGGCGAGCTCGGCCGCGTGGCGCGCGCAGAGCGCCGCCGGGTCGCCCTCGCGGTTGCAGTGGACGTGCCCGACGTCGAGCGCGAGCCGCAGCGCGGGGTGCGACGCGGCGTCGCGCAGGCGCGACCAGTCGGCGAGGGTCGCCGCGTGCATGCCGGGCTCGGGCTCGAACGCGGCGAGCATGTCGCGCGCGGCGGCGGCATCGGCGACGCGGCGCGCACCGTCCGCGAGCCGCAGGTCGAGCGCGGCGGGCGGCTCCGGCCGGGGCGGGCTCCCGCTCCAGAACGCGAGCACCCGGGCGCCGAGGTCGCGGCCGAGGTCGAGACACCGGACCAGGAAGTCGAGGCGCACGCCCTGCGCCGCGGCGTCGGAGTCGAGCAGCGTGGGCTGGTGTTTGCGCCGGCGGTCGAGCAGGAAGCGCGCGCCCGTCTGGATGCAGACGTCGAGCCCCCGCCGCGCGAGCTGCGCCGCGACGCGGTCGACCTCGCGCGGCGTCGCCGTGAACGGGTCGAGGTGCCCGACGTCCGGCGTCAGCGCGACGCCGTCGTAGCCGAGGTCCGCGAGCAGGTCGAGCGCGTCCGCCAGGCGGTGGTGCGCGAGCCCGTTCGTGTTGTAGGCGAACCGCAGGCGGCCCATCGCCCGCGATGGTAGCCCGCGCCACGCCGCGCGCCGCCCGGTGGTCCGGGGCCTGCTGCCCGCGCGGCGCTACCCTCTGCCGCGTGAGCGGCATCGTCTCGTTCGTCCCCGGCCCCGCGCACGTGCGCGAGGAGGTGCTGCGCGCGATGGCCGTGGCGCCGGCGCCCCACCGCGGACCGCAGATCCGCGCGCTCGTCGGCCGGGTGCAGGCGCAGCTCCGCACGCTCCTCGGGACCGAGGCTCCCGTCTTCCCGGTGCTCGCCTCGGGCACGGCCGCGCTCGAGGCGGCCCTGTGCGCGCTCGGACGGCAGCGCGCGCTCGTCGTCGTGACGGGCGCCTTCGGCGCGCGCCTCGCGAAGGTCGCGGCCGCGACGGGCCTCGAGGTCGAGACGCTCACGGTGCCGCCGGGCCGGGTCGCCGCGCCGGACGCCGTCGCCCACGCCCTCGACGCGGCGCCGTTCGACGTCGTGGCCGTCGTCCACAACGAGACGCAGACCGGCGCGCTCGCCGACGTCGTCGCCATCGCCCGCGAGGTCGCGGCGCGGCCGGGCGTCGCGCTCGTCGTCGACGCCGTCTCCTCGTTCGCCGGCGTCGAGCTGCGGCTCGACGACCTCGCTCCCGAGACGGTGCTCGTGAGCGTCACGGGAAAGGCGCTCGCGTGCCCGCCGGGCGTGTCGATCGTCGCCGTCAGCGAGGCGGCAGCCGAGCGCGCGCGCGGCGCCGTCCGTGGGGGCTACGCGCTCCGCCTCGAGTCGCTCGTCGCGAGCGCGCGGCGCGAGGAGACGCCGCAGACGCCGTCGATCCCGCTCCTCCACGCGCTCGGTGCGCAGCTCCCGCGCATCCTCGACGAGGGCCTCGCCGCGCGCGCGGCGCGGCACGGCGAGCTGGCGACGACGGTGCGCGCGTGGGCCGAGCGCCGCTTCGCCGTGCTCGCCGAGCCCGAGTGCCGGAGCCCGACGGTCACGACGGTCGAGAACACGACCGGGCTCGACGTCGCGACGCTCCTCGCCGCGGTCGAGCGCCGCGGGTTCCGCATCGCGAACGGCTACGCGGAGCTGCGCGGCGCAACGTTCCGCATCGGCCACATGGGCGACGTCACGCGCGAGGAGACGGACGGACTCCTCGCCGCGCTCGACGCGGCGCTCGACGAGATCGGCTGACGCAGGGCGATCAGCGCTCCTTCGGCGGCACCTTGCCCATGCGCTCGCGCTCCTTCTGCCAGCGCGCGACCTCCTGCACGTAGGGCTTCAGGTACGCGTCGATCTGCTCCTGCGTGACCTTGTCGAAGTCCGGAGTGATCCACTCCTCGACGGTCTGCGCGGCCTCGCGGTAGAGCGGCACGGCCTCCTGGTACTCCGGGTAGGCGTCGGACGGCTCGCCCGCGCGCGCCTTCGCCTCGCCGGCGAGGCGGTGCTTCGAGGCCTCCTCGACGAGCTTCCGCGCCTCGGCGAACGCCGACTCGAGCTGCTTCATCGCGTCCTGGCTGAGCGCGGGGACCGGCTTCTTGCCCGAGACGTTCGTCGGCGGCGGCGCGACCGGCGCCGGCTTCTGCTCGGAGCAGGCGGGCAGGAGCGCCACCGCAGCGAGGGCGAGCGCGAGGGGAGCGATGCGGACGAGGGGCTGCACGGGTCTTCCTCCGGTTGCGGTGGAGCCGGGGCCGCTGCGTGTCGAGCGGGCGCCGGCCGCGATCGGGACGGGGCGCGGCATCGTACGCCGGGCTCAGCGCGCGCGCGAGTCCGGCGCCGGGTCGCCCGTCAGCACTCCTGCTTCGCGCCACGCGGCGAGTGCGCGGTCGAGCACCTCGCGCAGGCAGGCGCCGAGCGCGGGCCCGAGGCCCTCCGGCGAGGGCCCGGGCAGCGGACGCTCCGCGTCGAGCGCCGCGCTGGAGAGCACGCCGCCGTGCGCGTCGGCGAGCGTGAGCCGCAGCGCGAGGTGCGCCGTCCACGGGCCGCTCTTCGGCTCGACGAGGTCGAACGCGAGCACGTTGCCGTCGAGCAGGAGGTCCGTCTCGAAGCCGCCGGAGGCCGGCACCACGAGGCGGAACGCCCCCGACTGCGCGAGCGCCTCGCGCACGACCGTGGTGACGCACTCGCGCGGGTCCTCGACGAAGCGCTCGTTCTCGAGGAACGTCAGTGCGCCCTCCGGCGTGCGCCGCACGACGCGCGCCTCGTAGCGCCGCCGCGAGTCGAAGTCGCGCACGGCGAGCGTGTGCACGCCGTCCGGGAGCTGCACGGTCGGCGGCGGCAGCAGGTCGAGGGCGTGGCGCCGGATCGCCGGCGCGTCGGCCTCGGGACCGACGTGCACGCAGCCCGCGAGCAGCGTCGCGAGCATCCCGACGAAGGCGGCGCGCACCGCCGCGGCGTGCAGAGACGTGCGCATCTCAGTCCTCCTGCCTGGCCTTGCCGGCGAGCAGCGCGGCGGGGTTCTCCTCGAGCAGGCGCGCGAGGCGTTCGATCGAGCGGCTCGCGCGGCCGAAGTCGGCGAGCGAGCGGCGCATCTCCTCGCGCATCGCGGCGAAGTCGCGGGCCGCGTCGCCGACCGAGTCCGCGGCGCCGCGGATCGACGCGCTCGTCGCGGCGACATCGCTCTCCTCGACGGCGTGCTGCGCGCTCGCGACGAGTCCGTCCACGCGCTCGAGGATGCGCGGCAGCTCGCTCTCGAGCCGCTCCGCGGCGGCGGCGATCGAGCGCGTCGCCGCGCGCGTGCTCTCGAGCGTCTCGCGCAGCTCGTCCCCGCTCGCGATCTCGTCGGCGCGCACGACGACGTGCTCGGCGCGCTCGCTGATGGTGTCGAGGCGCTGGATCACGCGGTGCAGCACGGGGTCCTCGGCGAGCCGCCGCACGGCGACGAGCGTCTCCTCGGCGTGGCCTGCGAGCGCCTGCGTGTCCACGACCTCGATGCGCTGCGTCAGGACCTCGAGCAGGTCCACCAGGCGGTTCGAGATCTCCTCGTACTTCACGTGCGCGAGCTGCCCGAGCGTGGAGGCGAGGTCGCGCTGGATGTCGGCGAAGCTCGCCTCGACGGCCGTCGGCACGTACGGGCGCTTGGTGTCGATGCCGAGCGAGCGGATCGGCTGCTGCGACGGCGGGTAGAACTCGAGCGCGATGTACTTCGAGAGCGTGATGTCCTTGATGGCGAGGCTCGCGCGCAGGCCGCGCGCCACCATCACGTCCACGTCGATGGCGAAGTCGTCCTGCAGCACGAGCATGCCGCGCGCGCCGAACTGCTCGGGGAAGATCGAGCACTGCACCTCGATCGGCGCGCCCGGCCGGATCGCGCCTTCCTTCGGCGTGACGAGCCGCACCGACTCGACGACGCCGACCGCGACGCCGCGGTAGCGCACGGGGTTGCCCTTCTCGAGGCCGGAGACGTTCTCCTCGAAGTAGCAGTAGAGCGTGCGCTGCTCGCGGTACCACTTGCCCGCGCCGAGCAGGATGCCCGTGGCGAGCAGCAGCACGAGACCGCAGAGCACGAACACGCCGAGCTTGAACTTCTCGGGATCGCGGGCCATCAGGACACCTCCGGCGCCGCGGTCGCCTCGCGGCGGAAGAACTCGCGCACGAACGGGTCGTCGCTCGCGTCGCGCAGGTCGGCCGGCCGCCCGGTCGCGACGATCGTGCGCCGCGCCTTGTCGAGCATGATGCAGCGGTCGGCGATGGCGTAGATGCTCGCGAGCTCGTGGGTCACGACGACGAGCGTCGTGCCGAGCGACTCGCGCAGGTCGAGGAGCAGGCGGTCGAGGTCGGCCGCGCTGATGGGGTCGAGCCCGGCCGAGGGCTCGTCGAGGAAGAGCAGCGGCGGGTCGAGCGCGAGGGCGCGTGCGACGCCCGCGCGCTTGCGCATGCCGCCCGAGATCTCGTTCGGCCGGTGGTCCTCGTAGCCCGTGAGTCCGACGAGCGCGAGCTTGCGCTGCGCGATGCGGCGGATCGCCTCGGGCGGCAGGTCGGAGAACTCCTCGAGCGGCAGCCCGACGTTCTCGGCGAGCGTCATGTTGCTGAAGAGCGCGCCGCCCTGGAACAGCACGCCGAAGCGCCGCCGCAGGCGTTCGCGCAGCGCGCCGCGCGCCGCGACGAGGTCCTCGCCGTCGATCTCGATCGCGCCCTCGGCGGGGTCGACGAGTCCGATCAGGTGGCGCAGGAGCGTCGACTTGCCGCAGCCCGAGCCGCCGAGGATCACGAACACCTCGCCGCGCGCGACCTCGAAGTCGATGTCGCGCAGGATCGTGACGTCGCCGTAGGCCGCGCGCAGCCCGCGCACGCGCACGATGGGACCGGCGGCGGTGCGCGTCTCAGACATCGAGCAGATAGAAGATGACCGCGAGCAGCGCGTTGCTGACGACGACGAGCAGGATCGACGAGACGACGGCCGACGTGGCGCTCGCGCCGACGCCCTGCGCGCCGTCCTTCGTCTGCAGTCCGCGCAGGCAGCCGACGGCGGCGATCACGACGGCGTAGCACTCGGCGCGGATCAGACCCTGCCCGACGTCCCAGAGGTCGAGGCGCGTGAACGTCTGGTTCAGGTAGACGCCGACGGGCAGGTCGAGGAAGCCGGTGCCCACGACGAGCCCGCCGATGATGCCGAACGCGTCGGCGAAGACGACGAGGAGCGGCATCATCGCGAGCAGCGCGAGCACCTTCGGCAGCACCAGGAAGCGCGTGCGGTCGAGGCCCATGGCGTCGAGCGCGGAGACCTCCTCGTTCACCTTCATCGTGCCGATCTCGGCGGCGAACGCGGAGCCCGAGCGGCCGGCGAGGATCACCGCGGTCATGAGCGGCGCGAGCTCGCGCGCGAGCGACAGGCCGACTACGTCCGCGACGTAGATGTCGGCGCCGTACTGCTTCATCTGCGACGCCATCTGGAACGCGAGGATCAGGCCCATCAGTCCGTTGATGAGCGCCACGATGCCGAGCGCGTCGGCGCCGACGCGGCTCATGTACGAGAGCGTGTCGCCCCAGCGCAGGCGCCCGGGGCGCCGCAGCACCCAGCCGAGTCCCGCCGAGAGCGCGCCCACGTACTCGACCGTCTCGCGCGCGTGGCGGATGGTCTCGATCGCGAACGTGCCGAGCGTGTCGACCATGCCGAACAGCACCTGCTGCGGCGGGGCCTCCGGCGGCTCGGGGCAGGGGCGGTCGAGGATCGCGAGCATCTTGCGCACCTGCTCGCCCGCGCCCTCGATCGCCGCGCCGCCGAAGCGGTCGCGCAGCTCGAGCAGGAACGCGGCGCCCGCGGAGTCGACGCCCGGCACGTGCGCGACGTCGATGCGCTGCGGGACGCCCTCGTCGTCGAGCTCGTCGGCGTCGCGCCAGAAGTCGCCGACGGTCTCGAGGGTCAGGGGACCGGCGAGCCGGACGACGCGCGCGGCGCCGTCTCCGACCAGCTCGAGGCGCGCCGTCGGCGCGGCCGGGGACCCTTCCATCGTGGCATTCTCGCGAGGGGGGCGGACGCTCGGGCGGGGCGCGCCGGAGCCGCGCGCGCCGGGGTACATCTCCGGGACAGGCGCCCGGCGCCGCGGCATGGCAGCATCGGGCGGTGCGCTCGGTGCCGCCGGCCGGATCGCGACCGCGCCGCGTCCTCCTCGCGGGCGCGGCGGGGCTCGCGCTGACGCTCGCGGCCCTCTCGCTCGCCGCGTGGGCGCTCGGGCGTGCCGACGACGCCCGCCGCCTCCGCGACGTGCAGGCGCAGGCCGCGCGCGTGGTCGAGCGCGTCGTGCAGGTCGTGGGGCGCGACCCCGCCGCCGCGTGGACACCGCTCGACGCGGCGTTCCGCCCGCTCGAACCGCCCCTGCCGCGCGCGTTCGCGAGCGACCCGCCCGTCGCCGACACGGAGGCCGCGTTCTACGTGGACCTCGCCGCACGGGACGACGCGCTGCGCGAGACCGCCCTCTCGCTCGCGGCGCACTCCGACGACGCACGCGTCCGCCTGCTCGCGGCCCTCGCGCGGGCGCGCGGCGGCGGCGCGGTGCCCGAGGGAGCGGCCGAGCTGCCCGACACGCGCGACGGCGTGCTGCTCGGACTCCTGCGCGGCGACGCGGCCGCGCGCGAGCGCGCCCTCCGCGCGGTCGGGACGCCCGACGAGGACGTCGCAGCCGCGCTGCTCGTCGGCACGGCGGGGCCGGCGTTCGACGCGCCCGCCGCACTGCGCGAGCGCCGCGACGCGCTGCGCACGGCGGGAGAGCTGGCGAGCGCCGCCGCGGCCGCCCCGCCGACCGACGACGGCGCGCGCGTGCTCGTCGAGGCGGGCGGCGCGCTTCTCGTGGCGCTGCCGCAGCCGCCGCGCGACGCCGCGGCGCCGCCGGGTGCTGCATGGTGGGTGACGCGTCGGGGCGGCGGCGCGTTCGAGGCGGCCCTCGACGGACTCACACTCCCGGCGCTCGTCGTCGCGCCCGCGGGCGCGCGGCCTGCACCGGACGTGGTCGCGGTGACGCTGCCGGGATCGGGCGGCTACCGCGTCGCCGACGATCCGCCGCGCGGCGTGACCGCGGCGCTTCCGGCCGTCGGCTTCGTGGTGACGGCGCTCGCGGCGCTCGTCGCCTTCGCGGCGTTCGCCCGCGGCGTCCTGCAGGAGGCGCGGCTCGCGCGGCTGCGGCACGAGTTCGTGACGACCGTCGGCCACGAGCTGCGCACGCCCGTCGCGGTCATCCGCACCGCGGCCGAGGCGCTCGAGCTCGGCCGCGCGACGAGCGACGCCGACCGCGCGCGGCTGACGGCCGCCGTGCTGCGCGAGAGCGAGCGGCTCTCGGCGCTCCTCGGCAACGTGCTCGACTTCGCGCGCATGGAGTCGGGCCGCGGACTCGCGGCGCCGGCGCCGCACGACGTCGTCGCCGTCGTGCAGCGCTGCGTCGCCGCGCACGGGCCGGCGCTCGCGCGCTCCGCGGTCCGCGTCGACGTCGTCGCGCCCGCGACGCTGGTCGCGGACTGCATCCCCGACGCGCTCGGCGCCGCGCTCGGGAACCTGCTCGACAACGCCGCGAAGTACGCGGGCGGCGACGTCGCCGTCCACGTGCGCGCGGACGGCGCGGACGTGGAGCTCGCGGTCGTGGACCGGGGGCCCGGCGTGCCCGACGCGGAGAAGCGGCTCGTGTTCGAGCGCTTCGTGCGCGGCGCGTCCGACGCCGCGCGCACGACACGCGGCACGGGCATCGGCCTGGCTCTCGTCGCGCACGCGGCGGCGGCGCACGGCGGGCGCGCGGACGTCGTCGACACGCCGGGCGGCGGCGCGACGTTCCGCATCCGCTGGCCGCGGGGAGGACGCTGAGATGCGCGCACGGGCGCTGGTCGTCGAGGACGAGGAGGACCTGCGGCTCGCGCTGCGGCTGCACCTCGAGGCCGAGGGCTTCGACGTGACCGAGTGCGGCGACGGCGCCGCGGCACTCGCGACGCTCGCCGACGCGCGCTTCGACGTCGTGCTGCTCGACCTGCGCCTGCCGCGGCGCGACGGCACCGACGTGCTGCGCACGCTGCGGGCGCGCGGCGACCGCACGCCGGTCGTGTGCGTCACCGCGCGCGCCGAGGAGCGCGACCGCGTGCTCGGGCTCGACCTCGGCGCCGACGACTACGTCGTGAAGCCCTTCTCGGCGGCGGAGCTCTGTGCGCGCGTGCGTGCGGTGCTGCGCCGCGCGCGCGCCGGGCGGCCCGACGTCATCGACCTCGGCGCGGTGCAGGTGCGCCCGGACGACCGCAGCGCGCTCGTGCGCGGCGCGCGCGTGGAGCTGACCGAGACGGAGACGCGGCTGCTCGTCTACCTGGCGGCGCGCGACGGCGCCGTCGCCTCGCGCGAGCAGATGCTCGCGGACCTGTGGGGCGTCGATGCCGCGTCGGGCACGCGCACGCTCGACAACCACATCGCCCGCCTGCGCAAGAAGCTCGAGATCGACGCAGCCGCGCCGCAGCACCTCGTGACCGTCCACGGCGCCGGCTACCGCCTCGTCCTCGCCCGGACTGCTCACGACGACTCACGCACCTGAGCGGTCCAGAGCGCCCGGCCAGTCGCAGCGGTGTGAGACCGCGGGTACGACTCCGTTACCGGAGTCGCGGGCCTCGGGGGCGTCGAATGGTCACGCGCCGCAGAGGACCCGCGAGGGAAGCGGCGCGAGACAGGAGGAGTGTCATGCGCCGTCTCGTCCCGTTCGCCCTCGTCACGCTCGCCTCTCTGCTGCCCGCGGCACTGCCGCAGAGCGCGTGGGCCCAGGAGTCCGGCAGCGCCGCGACCACCGACGAATCCGAGCTCGCGTTCCTGCGCGCCTACTACCGCGAAGTGGGCGCGAACGACCCGTCGGGCGCCCTCGCGCAATACGACGTGCTGCTCGCGCGGCCGCTCGCGGCATCGGTCGCGGGGCGTGTGCACGTCGGGCGTCTGCGCTGCCTGCGCGCGCTCGGACGTCACGACGAGGCGGACGCCGCGTTCGCGCGCATCGAGAGGGAGTTCGCGGGCGACGCGGCCGTGCTCGCCGCGGCGCGGAGCGTCGCGCGCGCGGCGGCGGCCGAGAGCGACGACGTGAACGAGCTCGTGCGCCGCGAGCTGCGCGACGACGCGTGGCGCGAACGCGTCCCGCGCTTCGGCGACCGCGCCGTGCCGGCGCTCGCGGCGCTCCTGCGCGCGGCGGACCCGGAGACGGTGCGGCGCGCGGCCGAGTCGCTCGTGCGCATCGCGACCGACACGTCGTGCGGCGCGCTCGTCGACGCCGTCAACTCGGGCGAGATGGGGTACGTGGACCTCGCGTTCACGCCGGACTGGACCAACACGAACGGCGTGTTCGCACGGTTCTACCCGGCGGCATTTGGACGGCGGCTGGACGCGATGCGCGACGCCGCACTGCGTGGGCGCTTGGTCGACGCGGCGTTCGACGCCTTCGGCGCACGCGACTGGATCGGCGACTTCGCCGTCGCGCACCCCGTAGACACGCGCCGGCTTCTGGCGGACCCGAGCGCCGCCGACCGCAACACCGACCGCGTCGTCGTCGCGTGTGTCGTCCGCGGAGGCGAGTTGAGGCAGCTCGCGCTCACGCACATTCGCGACGCATCGGACCGGGCGTACGCGCGACTCACGTCGAGCGACGTGCTCTTCTCGCCGCCGCCCGAGTTCGTCGCCGACACCGAAGCGCTCCGGCTGCTCGCCGACCGCGTGGTGCGCAACTCGCGGGAGCGAACGTCGAGCGTGCTCGTCGACGCACTGCTCGCCGACCCGGAGACACGCGCACTCGGTCTCGACCGGGCGCTCCAACGGAACAACCTCCCGTCGGAGGACCCGTCGCGCGACGTGCTCGTGCGGGCGCTCGGCGCCGGCGACTGGGGACCGATGCCCGAGAACGAGTACCTGCGTCTCGCACGACTGCTGTCACCCGCCCCGACCGCGGACGAGTGGCAGACGATGCTGCCGCACGTTCCCGCCGGCGGCGTCTCCACGCTGCTCCGCTTCCTGCCGAACGCGCCGGAGTTCCAGGAGGCGCGACGGCGTTCGATCGAAGCGCTCCTCGCGACGCCGGCGCGCGACGCGGCGCTCCGCGCGCTGTGGGACTCGCGCACCGGCACGGCCGAGCTGATCGCGCGCGTCGCGCCGCCGTTCCTCGACGACCCGGATGCCGACGTGCGGTACGCCGCTGCGTGGCTGCTGGCGACGCGGCACGGCAAGGACGGTCTCGACGCGACGCCGTTCGGTGTGGCGATCGCGCGCGCCGTCGCGGCGAGACTCACGGCCGACGACGTTCCCGACGCACTCGTCCCCGCTCTCTTCGGTCTCGGTGAAGACGCCACGACCGCGCTCGTGGAGGCGCTCGACGTGAACGGCCGAGGCGTCAGCCGGGTCCTGCAGATCGCCGCCGAGGACGACGCGATCGAGGCGCTCGCGTGGCGCGTGCTCGAGGCGCCTCCCTCGACGAGCGAGGAGCGCGAGTCGAACTACGACAGCGCCGCGCGCCTCGTCGTGCGACGCGGCGGCGCGGCGCGCGTCGGGCGCCTCCTGCCTCTGATCTCGGCCGAGTCGCCCACGCTTGCGAACGAGATCCTGGCGGCGACGAAGTGGGCGGCCGTCGACGCGGCCACGGCGGGCCGGTTCCTGCGCGCGGCGATCGAGCGCTGCCCCGCCGCCGTGAGGTTCGGACCGCGTCCCGACGGCGAGCTCGGACGCGAGCTGGCCCTGCTCGCGCTCGTGTCGTCGTCACCGGACGCTCAGATCTGGGGGGCCGACCTCGAACGCACGCTGCAGGACCCGGCGGCGACGGCGCGACTGAGCGAGCTCGCGAGTTCGACGGACGACCGCGTCCGACGCATCGCCCACAGCGCGCTCGCCGCGATCCGTGCGGCCGCGGAAGATCTCGCCTGGTCGCGCGCCGCCACGGAGCGCGCGGCGACGCGCGAGCGTGTGCGGACCCTCATCGCCTCCGCGAACCCGCGCGAGCGGATGGCCGGCATCGCGGGCATCGTGGCGCTCGGCGCGCCCGACGCGCTCGAGCGCCTGCTCGACGTCGCCGCGGGCGACGCCGATGCCGACGTCGCCGCCGAGGCGCGCCGGGCCCTGCTCGCGCTGCGGCCGGACGCGACCCCCGCGACGAAGCCGGCGCCCGCCTCCGACGCGAAGTGAAGCAGTCACGAACGGGCTACGGCGCGCGCGTCTCCTCGCACACGAGCGTGACGTGCGGTCCGCCCGGCACGCAGCAGAGACCCGGCGTCGCCGCGACGAGTCCCGGCGCGGCGACGTCGAGGGCGAGCGTCCCGCAGACGCCCGTGAGCAGGAAGCGTCCGTCTGCATCGGACCATGCGTCGAGGAAGACGTCGGTGTCGGGCGTGTCGGACGCCGCGCGCGCCCGGACGCGCGCCGCGACGACCGGCGTGCCGTCGCGGCGGAGCACCCGCCCCGCGAGCGAGCGCGGAGCAGGCGGCTCGCCGATCACCAGCGACGAGCCCGCCGCGACGCTCGGCAGCATCCAGCCGACGAGCGCTCCGGGTCCGCGTGCGCGCGAGACGACGATGTCGAACACGCCGTCCGGATGGACGGGTATGGCGAGGCCGGACGCGCCCAGCCAGAGCGTCGTGACAGGCAGCGCGCGCGTGGTGTCGATCACACGGACGAACGCGTCGTCGTGGCGCGACGCGGGCGCCGCGAGCACGATCGACGCAGCAGGCGTCCCCGCCGCCGGCTCGCACAACGTCAGTTCCACGTCGTCGCCGCAGACGTCGTGCGCGCACGCCGTCGGCCGTCCGGGTCCGACGCAACCGCTCCGCGTGCGGGCCGCGCGCACGTGCAGCGGACCGATCGCGACGAACCGCAGCGTGAGCGCGTCCGCGCCTTCGGGCCCTGCGCCGCGGAGCACCGCACCTTCCGCGTGCACGCCGTCCAGCGCGTCGACATCCACGACGAACTGCGGGATCGACGCGCGCGCGGCGTCCACGAAGCGCACCGTCACGCAGCGCTCGCGCGGTGACAGCGCGGCCGGCAACACGACGCGCTGCGCGTCGCCCGCTCCCGCGGAGACGCGCGCAATGGTCGTCGCGGGCATCCCGCGCACCGACGCGACGAGCCGGTAGGGGCCCGCGGCGAGTCCGTCGAGCACGAAGCTGCCGTCGTCGCGCGTCCACGTCGCGAATCGCCACGGCAGCGCATCGGCGACGACGCCGAACTCCTCGGGAACGCGGTCGGCGTCGGGGGTGACGCGCAGATGCACGCCGGTCGCGGGGCTCCCGTCCGCGAACGCGACGCTCCCCTCGAGTGCGCAGCCCGCGGCGAGGACGACTTCGCTCGGCTCACGGCGCGCGGCGCCGACCCACCGCACGGCGCGCGGCGCGCAGCCGCCGGCCGTCACGACGACCCATGCCGCGTGGGGACCCGGATCGCAGCGCACGAGTGCGGTGGCGTCGGGTGACGCGAGCTGACGGCCGTCGGGCGCCCACACGCACGCCTCGGTGACGCGCGCACCGTCCGTGCGCACGAGACGCAGCGCGAGCGGGCCCTCGCCGCCCGGCGGCGCGGTCGGCGGTGGCGGCGGGTCGTCCGGCGCACGCCGGCCGGGGGGCACCTCGCCGCGGCCGGCGCGGAGCGGCGGACAGCGGTGCCGCGCGTCGCCCGGCGCGGGTTCCGCGAGTTGCGGACCCGTCGACGCCGGCGGCAGCTCCTCGCTCGGCCGCGGATCGCCGTAGCAGCCGCCGTGCGCCCACGCGTGCGCTGCCAGGAGTGCGACGACGGCTGCTGCGGCGGCGTGGCGCATGCCGGACGGCCGCAAGCGCGCTGCCACACGCCGCCCACCTCGCGCAGGCGCGGTCGCGTCACCGTGGCGCTACGCTGGCGCAGCGTGCATGCAGGAGACGAGTCGATCGACGCCGCACCGCCGCGCCGTCCCGCGGGGGCGCGCTGGGCGGGCCTGCTCGAGACCGGGGCGTGGATCGCAGCGGCGTGGCCGCTCTTCTTCGCGGTGCTGCTCCACGCGTGCTGGCTGCACGCGTGGGTGCTCCTCGGCCACCGCCCGCGGCCGTACCTCGACGATCCGAAGTACATCCCCGGACTCGGCGGCTGGGGCTGGCCCACGTCGCTCGCGTGCCTCGGCATCCTTCCCGCGGGCCTCGCGCTCGTCGGACTGTTGCCGCTCCGCCTCGGCGCCGCTGCGCCGCCCCGTCGTCATGCGCGGGTGCGGTGCGGCGCGTCGCTTCTGCTCTACGTGGGCGTCATGGCCGCTCTCCGCGCCGACCCGTGGGCCGTCTTCGACTGGTGGCTCGACTGATGGAGCCCGGGCCGGCAGCCGCGGAACCCGCGCCGCCGCGGCGGACGAGCGCCACGCGCTGGGCGGTGCTCGTCGAACTCGGAGCGTGGCTCGCGGCCATGTGGCCGCTGACGTTCGCCCTCGCGCTCCACGCGCAGTGGCTCCACGCATGGAGCCTGATCGGCCACCGACCGCGGACCACGCTGGACGACCCCAACTCGATCGTCGGCCTCCGCGGATGGGCGCTGCCCGCGGAGATCGGTCTCGCCGGCGTGCCGCTCGCGACGCTCGTCGTCGCCGCGGTGGCGCTGGCACGCGTCGCGACGCCGCGCCTGCAGCGCCCGCGAGCGCTCCGCCACACCGGCACTGCCGTCCTCGTGTTCGTGTCCGGCCTGCTGCTCCTCTGGACGGACCCGCTCCACGCGGTCTCCTGGTGGCTCGCAGGATGGATGGACTGACAGGCGCGGCGGTCAGGCCCGCCGCAGGAGCGCCGCGTAGCCGCCGCCGCGACGGCCCGGCACGGGCAGCGTGGCGCGCTCCGACGCGAGCGTGAACTCGGCGTCCTCGGCCAGGAACGCGCGCACGACGTCCTCGTTCTCGGTGCGGTCGATCGAGCACGTCGCGTAGACGAGGCGCCCGCCGGGCCGCACGCGCGACGCGGCGACGAGCAGCAGATGCGCCGCCTGCTCGGCGAGCATCGCGATGCGCTCGGGCCCCTCGAGGCGCAGCCGCGCCTCGACGCGCTGCGCGAGCACACCGGTGTTGGAGCAGGGCACGTCCACCAGCACGGCGTCGAAGCCGGGGACGTCGCGTCCGCGCAGCCCCTTCGGCAGCGCGTCGGGGTCGGTCGCGTCGAGCCCGACGACGGCCACCTGCGCGAGTCCGCGGCGGCGCACGGCGCGCGCGAGGGCGTCGGTGCGCGGGCCCGGCAGGTCCACCGCGAGCAGCACGCCCTCCGCGCCGACGGACTCCGCGAGCGCGAGCGTCTTCCCGCCGGGCGCGGCGCAGAGCTCGAGCAGGCCCTCGCCGGGACGCGCCTCGAGCAGCGGCGCGACCTCGGCCGCAGTCGGGTCCTGCACCGCGAACCAGCCCTCCTCGTAGCCGGGCAGCTCGGGCACGGCCCCCGCCCCGCGGAGCAGCAGGCACGGACCCTCCGCCTCCCACGCGATCCCGCGTGCCTCGAGCGCGGCGACGAGTTCCTCGCGCCGGCCGCCGAGCGGGCGGAGGGCGACCGCCGGCGTGGCGATCCCGGCCTCGAGCAGCGTGCGCGCGACGTCGGTACCGTGCTGCTCGCGGAAGCGGCTGACCAGCCACTCGGGGCACGAGTACGCGGCGGCGAGCCAGGCGGTCTCGTCCGTCGCCGGGTCGGGCAGCACCGGCTCGCGGAGGCGCGTCCACGTGCCGTCGCCCCGCGGAAGCGCGGCGCGCGGGTCGTCGCCCGGCTCGACCGACGGCTCCGCCTCGACGAGTCCGGCGAGGCGCCGCAGCACCGCGTTCACGAAGCCCGCGGCCCGGGGCCGCCCGGCCGCCTTCACCGCCTCGACGGTCGCGTGGACCGCCGCGCGCTCGGGCACCCGATCGAGGAACGCGATCTGGTACGCGCCGAGCCGGAGCGCGTTCCGATCGACCGCGTGGGCCGCGTCGAGGGGCCGGGTCAGCAGCGGCGCGAGGAGCGCGTCGAGGCTGATCCGGCGCCGCAGCACCCCCTGCACGAGCTCGCGCGCGAGGTCGCGGTCGCGCGGCTCGAGGGGCGTCCGGCGCAGGGCGGCGTCCAGGGTCTCGCGAGCGCGCGCGCCCCGCTCGACGCGGACGAGGGTCTCGAGGGCGAGGCGACGTGGCATGGCGGCGAGCATAGGCCCACCCGGATGGGGACGCTGGAAACTACGACGTGTTCCGGCCTCGGCCTCGTCGGCACGCGCCGGTCCGTGGTCGCGGACATGCGGTCCGCGCGTGAGGCCGCTCACGGGCGGCGCGACGGCGGGTCGCTAGAATCGTCTCGCGGAACGCGGCCCGGCCGCCGTGGCCGGGTCCGGGCAGCGGAGCCGACGACGGTCGCCGCGGGGTCCCTGCGGCCAGGACGGCGGCCGCGCGCGGACGACCACGGCCACGGCCCCGGCCCGGTGGGAGGCCCGCCATGCGCCTCGCGGCATCGATCGTCGCGCCGGTGCTCGCCGCCGTCGCGCTGCTGTACGTCCCCACCCCGGTCGCGACCGGCGCGAAGCCGCCACCGGGCATCGCCGACGTCGAGGGGTCGTACCGGTTCAAGGTGCGGACGACGTGGACGACGATCGACGACGGCGTCGTCCACTCGCGGAAGATGACCGAACGCTGGACGATCGCGGCGACCTCGGCGACGACCGCGACCGTCTCGGTCCCGGACGCCGGCCTCACGTTCGACGGCTACTACGGCCACGGTGTTCTCGTCTGGGGCTACCACGACTCCGGCTACCCGTTCGACCACTACGGAGTCCTCCGCTTCGCCGGCAAGTCGGGGAAGACGAAGGCGAAGGGCCAGGTCGCGTGGGTGGGGCTCGACGGCGACGAGCTCGAGGTCATGAGCGGCCGACGCGACGACGACCCGCCCGAGCCGACGACCGGGAAGACCCACGACGGCCGTGCGAGCTCCCACCCGGCGGTCCGGGACCTCGTCGGCACGTACCGCGTCCGCGTGCGCGGCACGATCTACGCGCCGACATCCGGCGGCATCGAGAAGGGCGGCGACCGGCTCACGCTGACGATCCGCCAGGGTGGTGACGAGGATCTGCTGATCCGGCCGGAGGGCGAGGACACCGACCTGCCGGCGCGCTACCGCGAGGGCGTCCTGACGCTCTCCGTACTCGACGATCCGGCCGCCGCGACCTTCGGCATCTGGGCCCGGCTCCTGGTCCGGGGCAAGCCGGGGAAGCTGCACTTCACGGGGCCGTTCCTGACGTTCGAGCGCCTCGGCCAGTCCGACGACGAAGCCGAACTCGGCAGGATGGCCGGCAGACAGATCCGCGACTGACGACCGGCACGCCGCACGGCTGCCCCGCGGCGAGCCGGGTAGGGTCCGCAACCGCGCAACCGGGACAGGGCAGCTCCTCTGCCGTCTGCGTCCGCCGAACGAGCCATCGCGCGGAACGGTCGCGACCGCCTCGAACGCGTCCCGTGCGCCGGACCAGGGCCGATGATCTCCAGGCTCGCGCACCGTCGCGGCCATCGACGCCAAGGCCGTCCGCCTGCAACGATGCGCGAGGTGTCGGCGTCTTCGCGCGAGCCACGCAGCATGGCAACCCAGCCCCGATCGCGAACGCGAGACCGACCGTCTCTCCGCCCCATCGCTCTGGAGCGCGTCGCCGTCGAGGGACCCACACCCACTCGCTCCCACTGTTCAGTATCGCACCTGTCACGACTTCGGCTCATCCGACTCGCGACATGTTTGACCCGGAGGGAACTCGAGATTCTCATCGAATACTACGCGGTAGAGCGGCTGGTACCCGCGTCCTTCGGGGTCGTTCGGAATTCGGAAGCGAGTCGTGGCAACAACCAACGTGCACGGCAGATGCATCACCGAGTGCCGCGACAATGCCACAGCCAGATCCCGACGAAGCGGCGTGACCATCTCGCGCGGATCCAACACGCGACCGTTGACGCTCCACGGCCCCTGAGTGACCATTGCAAAGCGCCCGATCAGGGACAACCAAAGGCAGACCGCCTCGTCCCCACGCGCAACTGACCACCGATAGCAGACGGACTCCTCGAAGTCCGTTTCGTCGTCGATTCGATCCGAAATGACCCGAGTATCCTGCCGCAGCGACTCGTATGGTCGCGAGTCGATCGCGAGCTGCTGAAACCCATAGTCTGGCGCGTCGCGACACACAAAGCACCGGTCTATCGCTTGCTCAATACTCGCCTTCGCTCGCTGGGCTCCCGAGGACAAGACGGCTACTCCGGGTATCCGTGCATGCCGCCCTTGGAGTCCTTGACTACACGCACCCTCATCGCACCGTTAGAACCCACGGGCCGTCCGAAGTCATGCACTTTCACCTCGCACTCTCCGCAACCGGGACAGGGCAGCTCCTCCGCCGTCTGCGTCCGCCGAACGAGCCGCCGCACGGAACGGTCGCGACGGCCTTGAACGTGTCCCGTGCGCCGGACCAGGGCCGATAATCGCCAGGCTCGGCCCAGGCTCGCGCACAGTCGCGGCCATCGACCGCAAGTCCGTCGGCGCGCAACGGTGTGCGTGGGGCGACCGACCTTGCGGGAGAAAGGCAAAGGGGCAGCCCTGACCCCACCTCGACTCCGCCTACGGCAGGTCGTCAATCGTGACGCAAGTGGGCGGGCCCGGCGATCGGCGCCACGCGTCACCCGGGCCGCTCGCCGGAGACGCCTCGAGGGCGCCGTGCCATCAAGCAACCAGCAGGCAACCTGGTACGCACACAACCTATGTTGCAGACGTCACTTGCAACCCTCCTCCGCCACGGACGCGACGCAGGTTGCGCCCATGCGTCAAGCAACCCGCGCCGCCCCCTCCGCCGGGGCCGCCCAGAAGGGGAGGTACCGCCTGCTGCGCCACCCGACGCTCGGATCCTGGACGACGATCACGCCCGCCTCGACCGCCTCTCGGAGCAGGCGGGAGGCGTTTGCCACGTTCCGCTTCGAGATGCCGAACCGTTCTCGCACCGACGCATTCGTCGTCGGCTCTCGGCTCAAGTAGCGAAGACATGCGTGGAGGTAGCACGCGCGGACACGATCGGCCTTGTCCATTGCCTTCAGCCTGAACGCGACCCGGTTGCCAGCGTGCCCGACGCCCCGCCGGGGCGGCTCGTCGACGGCCTCCGCGTCTCAGTCCTCAGCGGGCAGCCGCCACATCGAGCGGATGGCGTAGGAGTCATCCGGCTCTCCCCCGCCGAGCAGCTGCATCGCCTCGAACAACCGTTCCCCCTCGTCCGTGGACGGCAACAGGCCATGACGCGTCAGCTTCGCGCTCCATGCACGGAGCGGAGAGTCGTCACAACAGGGCTCGACCTGTCCGTCATCGTGCACGCGGAGCCCCAGAACGGCTGCGGCAACCACCGACGAGTACGCATACGTCATCTGGCTCAGCTCGTACCCGAGACACCTGGCCCCCTCGGGTGGAGTTGCGGCTGATCTCGGAGTCTCGAGGCGGGCCCAGACGACCTCATGCGACGCGGGCTCCTCCGTGTTGGCCCAGCGCATCACATCCAGTGCGTCTCGCTCGTCAGAGATCCACGGGAAGCACCCCTCGGAACCGACCGCGGAAGCACTGCCCAACTGCGCGGCACGGAGCTCGAACAGCCGGATCGAGCTGAGCCGCGCGCGCGCCTGCTGCAAGTCGGAGCATGGCTCAACGGGCGCTCGATGCAGCCCGGCGTACTCCGCGATGGAGCTCGGCAGACGAAGTGCGGTCGCGCCGCGAATCGCACTCCATCGGCGGACTACGATGAAGCCGTCCAGGGGCCACCGACCGATCCACTCGTATTGATCGAAGAGCGGTGGTCGATCACCTAACCGGGACATGCTGGACGGAACTCCCGCCGCCCCCCACATGGAGGTGCGGGAAGTTGATGGGGGCGTTGTGCGGCGGATCGGTCCACACTCGCATGCCGAGTTCGTCTCCCCAATCCATGACGGTCTCTGCGTCCCGACGTGTCATCCCCTTGGGCTTGCTCTCTCCGACAATGTCGAGGAGCGCCTGTTGGTCCTCGGACCAATGATTAGGACTCCCGGGGCGACCTGCGCGTCTCGTCTGCGGGACGTCGTTGCCCTGTCGCCAGCCATCGTAGTCGTTGTGGACGACCAGCCCGCTGGCTCCCACGGCGAACTCCGCCTCGCCCGCCACCTGCAGGTTGCAGACCCGCGCGCCCTCCCCGCCATGCGCCAGGCGCTCGATCACGCCCACTCCGCCGTGAACGAGCGTCACCCGTTCACCGACGCACAGATCGCGCGCCGGCACCCAGTCGCCGCGGTCGGCCGAGTGGAAGGGGTGTTCCCGCGTGGTCTCGACCGACTCGACTGTCGGGGCGTCGCCCGCCGCCCGGGACTCGCCTTCCGTCCGGAGCGTGAGCGTCACGATCTCGGAAGCCTGCCGCTCGATCCAGCCGATCACGTGCCGCGGCCCGCGGCGCGTGTGCACGACCGGGATCACGTCGAGCGACGCGACTTCCTCGATCCCGCTGACCGCCACGTCGAGGTCGAGCTCGAGCGCGTTCTCCTCGAGGTGGAAGACCGCGCCAACCTCGCACCGCTCGCGCGCGAGCCAGGTGTTCGGTCGGACGAGCACGCCTCGCGGCAGCCCCGTCGACGTGCCGACAGCGTGGAAGTGGACGATCGACCAGTTCCCCGGCGTCACGGAGACCCTGTCCACCGCGCGCCCGAGCTCGCGCGCAGGGCTCCGGACGGCAGCCTCCGAAGGGCTCATTGCCGCGGCGAAAAGGAAGGCACAGAGCAGGACCCCGAGCAGGCCCAGGAGCGATCGGTCGAACCTGCGGAGTCGAGCTGCCAGGTGTCGAATGGAGTCCATGGCTACCTTCCCTCCCCCGCGACCGCCGGAGCTGGCGCGCTGGTCCGTACTCCGAGGCTCTCGCGGCTTCAAGCTGCCCCGCTGCGGTGGACAGTCTACGGCGTACGTTCGTCGGACATGGACCAGGTCTGCAGTGGTCCTCGCGCCGCTCGCCATCGCCGGGCACGGGGAGGGCGCTTGGCGCGAGCGAGCCGGCGGCTTGGGCACGCAGGGAGCCCGCAACCAGATCGGGCCGACCGCATGGGCCGCGGCGACGGGGCCCAGCCGCCCAGCCCCCCGGGGGACAGGGAAGCGCGCCCGCCGGGGGCCGGTTTGGTAGGAAGGCGACCGCCGGATTGCGTTTCGCGGCCCGGGCGCGTCGCGCGTCCCACTACGAGGCCGGGCCCCCCTCCCGGCAGATGCCATGGACCTCCGCGACCCCCAGCAGCTCCGCAAGGTGTACGAGACCAGCGCCAAGGGTCTCTACAACCTGGCCTACCGCCTGGTCGGCGACCGGCAGTGGGCCGAGGACATCCTGCAGGAGACCTTCGTCCGGGCGTACACGCGAGCCGACACCTTCCAGGAGGGCGGCAAGGTCTCGACCTGGCTCTACCGCATCTGCATGAACCTGGCGTACGACCACCTGCGGGCCCGCCGCTACCGCGCGGCGGCCTCGCTCGACGCGCCGGTCACGCACGCGGGCGACGCGGAGCCTTCGACCTGGAGCGCCACGCTGGCCTCGTCGCTGCCCGAGGCGACGGCCGAGGTCGAGCAGCGCGACACCGAGAGCTGCGTCCGGCGCCTGATCGACGAGCTGCCGGAGCGCGAGCGCACGGTGGTGCTGCTCCGGCAGTACCACGGCATGACCTTCAAGGAGATCGCCGACGTGCTCGGCCTGACGAGCCGGACGGTGCAGAACTGCCTGAGGCGGGCCAAGGAGAAGCTCTACTTCGGCCTGAAGGACGCGGGACTCGCCCCCGACGAGGCGAGGCTCCACGCCACGGCCGACGAGGAGAGCTGACCGCGGACCGCGACACGAGGGCCGCCGCGGGGCGGCCGGGACCACGAGGAACACGACGGGACGGATGACCTCCATGCGCTGTAGCAAGGTGCTGAAGCTGCTCGACGACCACGTGCACGGGCTCCTGCCCGCCGAGCGCGCCGCCGCGGTGCGCACGCACCTCGACGCCTGCGCGGGGTGCGACGAGGAGGCGGAGATCCTGCGCACGGCCACCGCGCCGCTGACGGCCTGGGGCGACCTCGAGCCGCCGCCCGGCTGCTTCGACGCGATCCTCGCGCGGATCGAGGCGCTGCCGCCCGAGCTGCGCGTGCCCGCGCCGGCCGCGCGGCCGCGCCTGCGGGTGCTGCAGGGCGGCGCGCGCCGGCTCCTGACCGCCGGTGCGGTCGCGGCGGCCGTGCTCGTGACCGCGGGCTTCCTCGAACTCGACGGCGCGGGCACGGCCGCTGCGCCGGTCGGCGCGAACGTGCTCGCGAAGTCGCGCCCGGCGGCGAGCGAGAGCGGCGCGTCGCTCAAGTCCGGCGAGGTCGCCGCGTTCCGCGTGACCGGCGACTATCAGCAGCGCGACCGCCTGCTGCGGCGCCGCGCGACGCGCACGCCGAGCCCGTTCGACACGCCCGCGCCGGCCGTCCCCGTCAGCTTCGACGGCCTCGGGGTGCAGGCGCGATGAGCCGACTCGCCGTCGCGTCCGCCCTCGCGCTCTGCGCCGCCGCGGGCAGCACCGCCCGCGCGCAGGAGGCGCCGCCCGACGACGGGGCGCTCGCCCGCGACGACGTGCGCGTGCTCGAGGGCCGCACGTGGCGGCTCCTGCGCGAGAACGGACCGTCGGTGCTGTCGGTCAGCGTCATCACGCGCGCCGCCAGCGTGCCGCGCCTCGTGCTGCCGGGCGTCGTGCTCGCGCCGCCGCACCGCGACGCGCAGCGCATCGACGCGACGGGCTTCGTGGTGTCGTCGCAGGGGCACGTGGTGACGACCTCCGCCGCGCTCCGCGACGCCGCGCAGATCGAGGTGCGCTTCTCCGACGGCACGCTCCGCGACGCGGACGTGGTCGGCGTGGACGCGCCGTTCCGCATCGCCGTGCTGCGCACGCGCGCCCCCGAGAACGCGCGCTCGCTGTGCGCGACGCCGTCTGCGACGGCGGCGGCCGCGACGCTCGGCTGGTTCTTCCAGTCGACCGCCGGGCGGCCGAACGTCCAGATCGCCACCGTGGGCGCCGCCGACGACCACGCGAGCTCCTACGACCGCTTCCTGTTCGCGCCCGTGCCGCTCCCCGCCGGTGCGGCGGGCGGTCCGCTCGTCGCGCGCGACGGCGCGCTGCTCGGCATGGCGGTCGCCGACGTCGCCCCGAGCGACGCGGGCGACGACGTGCCCGGCGCCGGAACGCTGTTCGTCCGCGGCGGCGACGTGGCGCACGCGGTCAGCGACATCGTGCGCTACGGCCGCGTGCGGCGCCCGCTCCTCGGCGTCGTGATGGACGGCGACACGAACCGCATCGACCAGCTCCTGCCGCAGGGCCCGGCGAAGGCCGCGGGGCTCGAGGAGGGCGATCGCGTGGTCGGCGTCGCGGGGAGCGCGATCTCGTCGCTCGCGGACCTGACGCGCGCGCTCCTGCGGCGCACGGCGGGTGATGCGGTCGAGGTCGACGTCGTCCGCGGCGACGCGATGCTGCGGCGCTCGGTGGTGCTCACCGACGCGGCGCTGCCCTGCGCGCCCACGGTCGCCCCGCTCCCCGGCGCGACGCTCGAGGTCGCGGCGGAGGCCGGTCCGGACGGCGAACGCCCGGTGACGGTGCGCGACGTCGTGCCGAACTCGACGCTCCACGCAGCCGGGCTGCGCGACGGCGACCAACTGCTGCGCGTCGACGGCCGCTCGGCGCTGCGCTTCCTCGCGCGGTTCGCGATCGACCCCGCGGCGTCGCTGCCGCACGCGCTCGAGATCGAGCGCGACGGCGCGCGGTTCACGATCACGCCGAGCGCGTCGGCACTCCCGGGCACGCGCGACGAGTAGTCCGGCGCCGACCGGCGCGCGTGGTGAGATGGCGCACATGGACGCGCCGCTCCCGCCCGCCTCGGAGGACCCGCGCAGCGCCGCGCTCGCGCAGCTCTGCGCCATCATGGAGCGCCTGCGGCGGCCGGGCGACGGCTGCCCGTGGGACCTCGAGCAGACGCTCGACTCGCTCTTCCCCTACCTGCGCGAGGAGCTCGAGGAGGCGGCCGCGGCGGCGACGCGCGTGCAGGCGGGAGAGCTGCCGCCCGACGAGCTGCGCGAGGAGCTCGGGGACCTGCTGTTCAACGTCGTGTTCGTGACGGAGCTCTGCCGCGAGCGCGGCTGGTTCGGCATGGGCGACGTCGTCGCGGGCGCGGCGGAGAAGATCACGCGCCGCCACCCGCACATCTTCGGCGACCTCGCGGCCGCGACGCCGGAGGAGGTCACGCGCATCTGGCAGGACGTGAAGGCGCAGGAACGCGCGGCGAAGGCCGCGCGGCGCGAGACGAGCTGAGATGCCGCGCGCGCGCTCCGCGACCGCCGCACTCCTCCGCGGACGCTGTCCGCGCTGCCGCGAAGGCCGCATCTTCGCGTCGCTCGTCCGCATGGCGCCCGCGTGCGCGGTGTGCGGCGCGGACTTCGAGCGCGAGCAGGGCTACTTCCTCGGCGCGATGTACTTCAGCTACGGCTTCGGCGTCGCGCTGCTCGCGGCTCCCGTGGCGGTGCTGATCTTCGCGGACGTGGACATGCGCGTGACGGTCGGCGCGTCGGCGCTGTTCCTGCTCGTCGCCGCGCCGTGGCTCTTCCGCTGGTCGCGCATCGTGTGGCTGCACTTCGACCACCGCTTCGATCCGCTGCCGGACCGGGCGGCGCGCAAGCTCACGGCCGAAGACGCGCGAGAGCCTGCTCGAACGCGGACTTGACGCCCGGGCCCGTCACGTCGGGCAGGAGCCTCTCGAGCACGGGCACGGCGTCGGCGAGCCCGAGATCCGCGGCGTGGCCGGCCGCCCACTGCTGCATGCGGAAGTAGGGATCGTCGAGCAGCGCGAGCACCGCGCCGCGTGTCGCCGCGCCGTGCGGGTCGAGCTTCACGAGCGCGTCGAGCGCGGCGTGCCGCAGACGGTGCTGCGCGCCCTTGCCCCAGGCGTAGTCGGTGTAGCGCAGCGCGACGGCGGCGCCGCGCGGATCGCCGAGCGCGGCGAGGCCGTTCATAACCTCGCGACGGACGACGTCGCGATGGCTCTCGCGGGCGAGCGCGGCGACGAGCGCATCGAACGCCTCGGGTGCACGGGTGCGGCCGAGCGCCGCGGCGGCCTCGGACGCCGGATAGTCTCGCGGCTCGTCGCGGAGCGCGGCGGCGAGCGTCGGTGCGGCCCACGCCGCCGGGAACTCGCCGAGGGCGCGCAGCGCCGCGGAGCGCACGCGCGAGTCGGCCTCGTGCGCGGCGGCGGCGAGGTGCGCGACGGCAGCGTGCGCGCGCGTCTTCCCGAGCGCCGTGCACGCCTCGGCGCGCACCTGCCACGCGGCGTCGTGTGTGGCCGCGCCGAGTGCGGCGACCGCCTCCGGGCCGAGACCGCCGAGCGCGCGCGCCGCGAGGATGCGCCCCGTCGCGCGCGGATCCTCCGCGAGCTGCAGCTCCCACTCGGCGCGCGAGCGCTCCTCGTGGATGCGCGCGATCAGGAACGTGCGCGGGTCGACGCGCCAGCGCCGCGGCTTCGACGCGCACGCGACGCGCCACTCGGCGGCGGCGCCGGAGAGCACGAACGTGCGCGTCTCGCTCTGCCCGCCCTCCCACGCCGCCTCGACCTCGACGGGCAGCGTGAAGTGCGGCATCTCCGGCGTCGCGGGCTGCGTCTGTCGCACGCGCAGCACCAGCTCGCCCGCGCCGTCGCCCCCGTCCCACGACGACGAGACCGCGAGCTGCGGGTAGCCGGAGCGGTGCACCCACTGCTCGAAGAACGCGCGCAGGTCGCGGCCGCTCGTGTCCTCGAGCGCGCGCCGCAGCTCGTCGCTCGTGACGCTGCGCCCGCCGCAGCGCGTCAGGTAGAGCGCAATGCCCTTCCGGAACGCATCGTCGCCGAGCTGGCGCCGCAGCATGTGCAGCACCGACGAGCCCTTCACGTACTGGTGCTGCTCGAGGTCGCCGCAGTCCGCCACGTCGCGCGGCAGCGGCCGCGCCGCCGTGGCCGCCAGGTCCACGCCGTCCATGTAGTCGTCGCGCGACTCCAGGCGTCCGACCTCGAACGCGTCGGCGCCCTCGGCGTGCTCGAACCAGAGGTCGGTGAAGTACGTCGCGAAGCCCTCGTTCAGCCAGAGGTGGTTGAAGGTGCGGCACGTTACGAGGTCGCCGAACCACTGGTGCGCGAGCTCGTGTGCGACGAGACCGTCGGCCGAGTAGTCGGGACGCACGCCCGGCTCGTGCAGCGCGCGCATGTTGAGCGTCGTCGCGCACGTGTTCTCCATGCCGCCCCAGTGGAAGTCCCACACGGTGACCTGCGCGTAGCGCGGCCACGGGTACGGGCGGCCCGTCCACTCCGCGAAGAAGCGCAGCATGTCCGGCGTGCGACCGAAGACCTCGTCCGCGCGGTCGGCCCAGCCGGGCGGTACGAGCGCGTGCACCGCGACGCCGGACGCGTCCTGCAGGACGTCGTCGAAGGTCCCGACGACGAGCGTCACGAGATAGCTCGGGTGCTCCTGGTCGAAGCGCCACACGTGCGTCTCGCGCCCGTCCCCGGCCGCCGTGCGCGGACCGGGCACGCCGTTCGACAGCGTGGTGAGTCCCGCGGGGACGTCCACCGTCAGCGACGTCGCGAGGCGGTCGTCGGGGAGGTCGTAGCACGGGAACCAGTGGCGGTTCTCGGTGCCCTCGCCCTGCGACCAGACCTGCAGCGGGATGTCGGGATGCTCCGGCGTCGGGCGGAAGAACCACAGCCCGGAGCGCGGGCGGCCGCCGTAGGTGATCGCGAGGTCGAACTCCTCGCCGCGTGCGCGCGGACGGTCGAGGTCGATCGCGAGCACGCCGCCCGAGTGGACGAAGCGGCACGGCGTCGCGTCGCCGACCGTCACGCTCGCGACCTGCATGTCCTCGAGGTGCATGCGCACCTGCGCGAGACCGTCCGCGAGCGCCGCCACGTGATGGCGCGCGACGCCGGAGAGCGCGCCGGCGTCGAGGTCGAGCCGCAGCGCGAGGTCGAGGCGGATCTGGTCGTAGTCGCGCGTCTCGGGCGTCGGCGCGGCGGGCGGCGCATCGGCGGCGCGCGCGGCGGATGCGAAGGCCAGAGCGAGCAGGACGGCACGGACCGTGGGACGTGGGGACATCGCGACCTCCCGAACGGAGCGGGATCCTACGGTGCTCCGCGTGACGCACGTTCTGGACACGCGCCCGGACTTGGGGGAGTCTCCGCCCGGAACGGAGGAGAGAACCCCATGCGCAAGCTGCTCGTGCTGTCGCTCGTCGCCGCGTTCGCGGCGCACGCCCTCGCCGACGACGTCGAACTGGTGACGGGCGAGGTGCTGAAGGGACGCGTCGTCGAGCGCAGCGCCGGCGGCATCTCGCTCGACCACCCCGTGCTCGGACGCCAGTGGATCAGCGCCGAGTACGTGCGCTCGATCGACGGCGCGCCGCTGAACGCCCCGGCCGCGACGGCGCCCGCGGACGCCGGAGCCGCGGCGGCGCCCGCGCCCGCGGCGACACCCGCGCCGGTCGAGAACCCGTGGAAGTGGACGCTCGAACTCGGCGCGAGCGGCAAGAGCGGCAACAGCGACACGACCGACCTGCACGCGGCGATCGCGGGCGTGCAGGAGGACACGACGAAGCGCTGGAAGACGTCCGCCTCGTGGGACTACAGCGAGGCCGAGAAGGAGAAGACGAAGAACCAGGTCGACGTGCAGGGCACGCGCGACTGGCTCGTCACCGACTCGAAGTGGTTCTACTTCGCGACCGCGCGCTACCAGTGGGACGAGTTCCAGGAGTGGGACGGGCGGCTCTCGGCCGGCGTCGGCGGCGGCCGCAGCTTCATCGAGCGCGAGGACCTGAAGGTGCGGGGCCGCGTCGGCATCACGGCACTGAAGGAGACGGGCTCCTCGATCAACGGCTGGCGCCCGGAACTGCTGATCGGCGCCGAGTCGAACTGGAAGATCAGCGCGGCGCAGTCGCTCGACGCGGCCGTGACCGGTTACCCGGACCTCGACGACACGGGCGAGTTCCGTCTCGAGGCGACGCTCGCGTGGTCGATCCGCCTGAACGACGCCGACAGCCTGCGCCTCAAGATCGGGCTCAAGGACGAGTACGACTCGCACCGCGAGGACCCCTTCGACGACAACGACTTCTCGTACTTCGTCGCGCTGCTCTACGAGTTCTGAGCGGCTGCGCCGCGCTGCGGCGCCAGCAGCTCGCGATAGAGCGCGTCGAGGTCGGCGAGCAGGCGCTCGGCGGACCAGCCGGCGAGCGCCCGCGTCCGCGCCGCGGCACCGAGTCGCGCGCGCAGCTCGGCGTCGGCGAGCAGGCGGCACACGGCGTCGGCCAGCGCGGGTGCGTCGCCCGCCGTCACGAGCAGCCCGCTCTCGCCGTCGACGACGACCGACGGCACGCCGCCGACGCGCGTCGCCACCGCGGGCACGCCCGCGGCTGCCGCCTCGATGAGCGCGACGGGCGTGCCCTCGTTGCGGCTCGAGAGGAGCGCGACGTCGGCGGCGGCGAGCACGTCGGCGACGTCGTCGCGCCAGCCGAGCCAGTGGACGTTCGGCACGCCGCGCGCGCGAAGAGGCGCGAGGAGCGGCCCGCCGCCGGCGACGAGCAGACGCGCGGTGGGATGGCGCACGAGCACGCGCGCGAACGCGTCGAGCGCGACGTCGGGCTCCTTCACCGGGACGAGCCGTCCGACGAACGCGACGACGGGCGCGTCGGCCGCGATGCCGAGGAGAGCGCGCGCCGCGCGGCGGCGCTCCGTGTCGGCGGCGAGCTCGGCGAGCGGCAGGCCGACGGGCACCACGCGCACGCGCTCGCGCGGCGCGACGCGATAGCGCGTCACGACGTCCTCCGCGACCTCGTGCGACACGGCGAGCACGCGCTCGCAGAGCCGCGCGAGAGCCCGCTCGAAGAGCACGACCGCGCGCGAGAGCGCGGGACCGAAGTACCCGTGGAACACGTGGCCGTGGAACGTGTGGACGACGCGCGGCACGCCGCAGACGTACGCCGCGACGCGACCGAGCGCGCCTGCCTTCGCCGTGTGCGTGTGCACGAGGTCGGGCCGCACGCGGCGCAGGAGCGCGAGCAGCCCCGCGAACGCGCGCAGGTCGTCCACGACGGACGGCGCCCGACCGAGTCCGCGGATGCGCGTCGGCACGACGCCGAAGCGCGTGAGCAGGTGCGCCGCCTCGACCTCGCCCGGCGCGACCTGCCCCGTCGCGAGCACCGTGTCGTAGCGCGGCGCGAGGCCGCGCGTCGCGAGCACCGTGTGCAGCGCGGGTCCGCCGACGTTCAGGCGCGCGATGACGCGCACGACCCGCGGCCGCCGCGGCGGTGCGCGCCGCGCGCGGACCGGTCCGGGAACCCGCAGTCGCAGCACGACCTCGCTCGCCAGCGGCGCGAGGCGCGGGGCGCGGAGCGCTTCGACCGCACGCGAGAACAGCACCGACGGACCGGGCAGGACGCGCGACGCCGGGAACAGCGTGAAGTCGTGCCCCTGCTCCTCCTCGAGCACGAGTCCCGCTGCGGCGGCCGCCGCCCGCCACGCGGCGCGCGTGCGCGTGTGCAGCGTGACGCCGGACGTCAGCAGACCGCCGACCCGCAGCCGCGCGGCCGGCGCGCGCAGCGCGCGCCGCAGCCACCAGTCGGGTGCGCTCGCGACCGCCACGCTCACGACGACGACGCCACCGGGGCGCACGACGCGGCGCAGTTCGGCGAAGAGCGCCGGCAGGTCGTCGACGTACGACGCGAGGCCGAGCGCGCACGCGGCATCGCACGCGCCGCCCTGCAGCGGCAGACGGAGCGCATCGGCGCGCGCGGCGAGGGCGCCGCCTGCGCGCGCCGCGCGCAGCATCGCGTCGGAGCGGTCGAGTGCGACCACGCGGACGCCGCGCTCCGCGAGGGCCGCGGTGAGCGGACCCGGGCCGGCACCGACGTCGGCGACGACGCCCTCGACCTCGCCGAGCCAGCGCAGCGCGAGCGCCAGCCGCCCGCCGAAGAAGTGGCGGTGCCAGAGCGAGCCGCCCGCGCCGTAGTGGCGCCGGTAGGCGGGCGCGAGCGCGTCGAACCAGCGGACCGCGTCCGCGGACGGGCGCGTCACGTCACTCCTCGCCGCCCGGGCGGCGGCGACGCTTCGTCTCGGAGCGGCGCTTCTTGCCTGCGAGCCGACGCTCGCGCGAGCCGCGCGTCGGCTTCGTGGGGCGGCGCGGACGCGGACGTCGCAGCGCCGCCGCGAGCAGGTCGCAGAGCCGGTCGAGCGCCTCCTCGAGGTTGCGCTCGCGCGAGCGCGTCGTGCTCGCGGCGACGATCACCTCGTCGTCGTTCGTGAGGCGTGCGGCGAGCCGCGTGCGCACACGCGCGCGGTCGGCGTCGTCGAGACCGGGGATGGCGCCGACCACGATGCGCGCGACGACCTTCGTCTCGACCTTGTTCACGTTCTGCCCGCCCGGACCGCCGCTCCGCGCGAAGCTCACGTGCACCGCGGAGACGGGGAAGGGCAGCCCCGGACGGAGGAGACGTTCGGCCGCCACGCGCCCATGTTGTGCGGCTCGCGACGGCTCCGCAACGAGGCTCCGCGCGCGCACCGCGCCGGGCCGTCCGACGCCCGCTTCGCGTGCCCGCGCGGCGCGCCGCGGGAGTAGCCTCGGAGACGTCCGAAGGACGGCTGCGACGCAGGCATGGAAAGGAGCGCGCGGTGATCGACAGGCAGGCCGGCGGCGACGGGGACGGACGCGCCGCGACACCGGAGTGGCAGGACTTCCGCGAGAACCTGGTCGAGCACCGCAAGCGACTCGAGCGCACCCTCCGCCGGGAGCTCGTCCACGACCCGCGCGCCGCGCGCGTGCGGCTCGCGAACGTCGCCGTGCCCGACCTCGCCGACGACGCGCTCTGCGAGGCGCTCGACGACTGGCGCGGCAAGCCGGCCGGCACGACGCCGTATCAGTGGATGCTGAAGCGCGCGCTGCGGCTCCTCGACCAGACGCTCGACCGCGAGGCGCTCGCCGCGGAGAGCCGCGCCGAGGAGCGTCTCGAGGAGGGGCGCCTGCGCGCGCACGACGTGCTGCAGGACGACGAGGAGCGCCGGCGCTGGCTCGACGTCGCCGACCTCGCGCGGCGCTCCGCGCGACGCGACGCGCCGCAGGACGAGCGCACCGAGTTCGACGGGCTGACGAGTTCCCCCGACACGAGCTCCCCGGCGGAACGCCTCGAACAGGCGGAGACGCTCGTCGAGCTCGAGCGCGCTCTGCTGCGCCTGCCCGAGCAGGCCCGCCGCATCGTCGCGCACCGCTTCCTCGACGGACTCGACGACGAGGAGATCGCGTTCCTGCTCGACCTGCCGCGCGAGCGCGTGCGCGACGAGGCGCACGCCGCCCTCGCGACGCTGCGAGCGGAGCTCGGCAGCGCCTGAGAGCTGCGGATCGCGCCGGCGGGAACACGGGGCGCGGCGGCCCGCGGCGTTCCGTAGACTGCTGCGCATGCGACCCGCCCACGCCCTGCTGCTCGCCGGCCTCTCCCTCGTCCCGCTCCCCGTCGGCGCCGTGCGCGCGCAGGACGCACCCGCCGAGGTGGACGACGCGGCCGAGGCGCTGGTCAAGGCCCTCGCGTCCGAGAGCGCGGCGGCGCGGCGTGCGGCCGAGGACGCGCTCGTCGCGCTCGGGGAGTCCGCCCGCGCGACGCTCGAGTCGCATGCCGCGAGCGACGACGCCGAGGTGCGGGCGCGGGTGCGCGCCGTGCTGCGGCGCCTCGACGAGGCGGCGCGCGGCGCGACGCACGCGTCCCTGACGTGGGCCGGACTGCGCGGCGACCCGATGCGCACGGGCGTCGCCGGAGGCGCGATCCCCGCGGAGAAGCCGACGCGCCTCTGGTCCACGGACGTCGCGGGGCTCGGCCTCATGCAGGGCTCGGTCGTCCCCGGCGACGAGCGGATCGTGTGCCTCTCGAACGACGGCATCGTGCGCACGTTCGCGACGCACGACGGCGCCCGCGGCTGGCTCGCGAACCTGGAGTCGCCGATCACCGCGTCGGCCGTGCTCGCGTCCGACCGGCTCGTCGTCCCCACGCGCGGCGGCCTCGTCGCACTCGACGTGCGCACGGGGCGGCGCGTCTGGGAGGAGCCGTCGGACTACGGCTGCGAGGCCGCGCCCGCGGTCTCCGGCGGCCGCGTGTTCGCGGCGTTCCGCAGCGTCGGCATCCGCGCCCTCGACCTGGTCACGGGCGAACGGCTGGCGGACTGGCCGCTCGCGCCGAGCGGCGCGCTGCTGGTGGACGGCGACCTCGTCGTCGCGGGCACCGAGGACGGACACCTGGTGCGGCTGGACGCGGCGTCACGCCGCGTGCTCTGGCGCATCGACCTCGGCAGCGCCCCGAACATGGGTCCGACCCTCGCGGCGCCCGGCGCCGTCGCCGTGCTCGCGCGCGACCGCTACCTGCGCGTCGTCGGCGCGGAGCACGGGCGGACTCTGTGGGAGCGGAGACTGCCGAACGCCAGCCGCTCGGAGTCGCTCGCGGCGAGCGCGGGGCGCCTCTTCCTGACGGACTCGGCGGGCGCGCTGCGCGCGTTCGACGCGGGCACCGGCGCGCAGCTCTGGTCGCGCCACGAGGGGATGCTGGAGATGGGCGGGCCGTGCGCGACGCCCGAGCGCGTGCTCTGGGGCACGCGCGGGCGCCTGATGTGCCGCGACGCCGCGAGCGGCGTGTGGGTCTGGCGTCTCGACCTCCCGGCCGTCGACGACGCGGTGCCGGTGGTGCGCGACGGCGTCGTCTACGTGCTGACCAACCGCGAGCTCATCGCACTGCGCTGACAGCGCGCGCGGCGGGCGCCGTGCCGGGCCGGATCAGGCGCGGCGGCGCGTCTTGCGGAGCGCGGCACCCGAGGGCGGCGTCGAGTCCTTGCCGACCGCGGAGAGCACGAGGTGCGCGGTCTCCTCGATCGCGCGCTGCGTCACGTCCACGACGCGGATGCGGTGCTTCGCGAGGGTGCGGCGGCTCCAGTTCAGCTCGTCGCGCACCTCGGCCTCGTCGTCGTAGCTCATGATGGCGCCGGGCGCGATGTAGTCCATGCGGGCGCGCCGGATCTCCGCGAGCCGCCGCGGGTCGATCAGGAGACCGACCACCTTGTCGCGCGGCAGGTCGAGCACCTGCTTCGGCACGCTCTGACCCTGCACGAGCGGCACGTTGCCGACGCGCCAGCCCTCGAGCGCGAGGTACACGGAGAGCGGCGTCTTGCCCGTGCGCGAGACGCCGACGAGCACGAGATCCGCGTGCTTCAGCCCGTCGAGCTGCTTGCCGTCGTCGTGCATGACGGCGAACTCGACGGCGTCGATGCGGCGGAAGTAGTCCTCGTCGATGCGGTGGAGCAGCCCGGGCTCCTCCTTCGCCTTGCGGTGCAGGAAGCCCTCGAGCGTCTGCAGCAGCGGCCCGAGCAGGTCGAGCGTCTCGAGGTCGAGCGCCTGCGCCTCCTCCTCCATCATCGAGCGCAGAGGCGCCGCGGCGAACGTGTGCGCCACGAGGGAGTCGTTGCCCGCGGCCTCCTTGAGGATCGCGCGCAGCTCGGACTTGCGCAGCACGTTCGGGTAGCGGCGGATGCTGACCTCGTCGCCCACGAACTGCTTCAGCGCCGCGCGCACGACGCGCGACGCCGTGTCGCCCGTGGCGTCGGACAGGATGTAGATGAGGCGCTCGGCCACGTACCCGTCCCCTCTGCTGCGTGCGGTGCCGCGCGCTCGCGGACCGCAACCGCGCGTTCAGTCGTCGAAGTTGAAGCCGCCCGGATCGCCCTCGTCGTCGTCGAGGCCGCCGAAGTCGTCGTCGAGGTCGTCGTAGTCGTCGTCGAGGTCGTCGTAGTCCTCTTCGTCCTCTTCCTCGTCGTCGTCCTCGTCCTCCTCCTCGTCGTCTTCTTCCTCCTCCTCCTCGGCCTCCTCCTCAGCCGGCTCGTCCTCGGCCGCGTCCTCGATCGGCTCGGACTCGTCGTCGCCGAGCAGGCCGTCGTCCTCCTCGTCCTCGAAGCCCTCGTCCTCCTCGCCGAACTCGTCGTCGTCGTCGAGGCCGTCGTCGTCGTCGTCCTCGTCCATGTCGTCGAAGTCCATGTCGTCGTCGTCGCGCGCCGCGGCCTGACCGCCCGCGCCTCCGCCGAACCAGGAACCGGCCGGGGCACCCGAGCCGGAATGCGTCGCCTGCATGACCGTCCGTCCTCCTCGTCTCGAAGCCGCGGCGCGTCGCGCGCGTGTGTCCGCGCTGCAGCGCGCGCCGACTCCCGGTCGCACGCGCCGCAGCGCGGACCTCACGTCCGACGCCCTGCGGATCCAGTGTCCCTGCGAACCTCGCGTCCCACACGCACGTCGGAGCGCCGCGGGGCGCCGCGTGACGTGCACGAATGCTTCCCGGCCGGCGCCACGAGCGCAAGCGGTTGCCACGCGTCGCGGTGGAAAGCGCGCACCCGTGTGCGCGGCGTCGCGAGACGCCGCGCACACGGACGGGATGACGACCCGTCAGCGCGCCGCATCGTCCCGGCCCGGGAGCAGCTGGTCGACGACGCTCAGGTACAGCTCGAGCGTCGCCTCGCGGCCGTCGTCGTCGGCCTCGACGCCGCAGGCACCCTGCGGGTCGTAGAGCCGCCAACCCGTCTCGCGCAGGGCCGCGCCCGCGACGCGGAAGAGCCGCGCGAAGATGTCCGCCGCGGCGCGCCCGCCCCCTGCGTACGCCACGTGGAACGACATGAACCGCTCCGTCACGTGCACGCGCAGGCCACCGTCGTCGGAGAGCGCGATCCGTCCCTGCGGCGCCGCCGCGACCGGCGCGAGCGCGGGGTCCGCGTCGGCGACGACCTCCGCGAGCGCGCGGCGGCGCGCGGCGGCCGCGGGCGACGCGTCGGCGTACACGTGGCCGCCCGCGAGACGTACCGAGAGCGCCTCACCGGCCTCCTCGATCTCGGCGCCGGGCGGAACGGGCAGGGCGAGCAGGTCGTAGCTCACGGCAGCGGTGCGTAGATAGCGGCCGGACGCCGCCTGCGCCAGAGGGTTGTGCGCACGCGCCGCGCGTCAGCGTCGCGGCGGGTCGGGGACGAGCACGGCATCGTCGGGTGTCACGCCGTAGCGCACGATCACGTCGGTGCCCTCGGTGCCCGCCGTGCGGACGGACACGTCGCGGACGCCGTCGCCGTCGACGACGCGCACGAGCGCCTCGTCGTCGCGCGACTCGACGATCGCGGTCGCCGGCACGAGGCAGGCGGTCTCCTGCGAGACGGGGACGAGCAGCGCGCCGGCGAGGTCCTCCTCGTAGCCCTCGTGCTCGGGGAGGCTCATCACGATCTCGACGAAGCCGCCGACCGGCGAGCGGCCGTCCGCGGTCTCGCCGAGCGTCGCCACGGTGCCCTCGACGGTCCCGAGCCCGTCCTCCAGCTCGATCTCGAGCGTCGCCCCGACCGGCGTCGCGACGCGGGCGGCGTCCTCCGGGACGAGCGCGACGAAGCGCCACGAGGCGCGGTCCGTCAGCGTCATCATCGGGATGCCGTCGTCCACGGGCGTCTCGCCCACGTCGCGCCAGATCTCGCGTACCTGACCGTCAACCGGCGAGCGCAGGACGACGGAGTCGAGGTACGACTCGAAGCGCCTCAGGTCGTCGGTCCGGCCGGCGTCGCGCGCCTCCTCGATCGCCTTCTCGATCTGCTCGCGGTCGAACTCGATCAGCGGGTCGCCCTTGTTCACGACGTCGCCCGCCTCCTTCAGGATCTTCACGACGGGCACGAGCATCCCGCGCGGAGCGCGCACGGGGATGCGGCCCGAGGCCTTCACGCGCCCCTTGTAGGGCTGCGCGACGCGGATCGTGTGGGGGCGCGGCTTCTCGACGTGCATGCCGGGCGGGATCGCCCCCGGTGCGGGATCCGCGGCGACGTCGCCGTCGATCTCCGCGTCGTCGTCGTCCTGCGGCGGCGGTGCGCCGAGCCAGTGGTAGCCCGACCAGATCAGCGCGCCCACTCCGAGCGCGGCGAGCACGAGCGGCCAGGCGCGAGCGAGGCGCGCGCTCATCGCAGCCACTCCGGGTGCTCGCCCGCGGTCCACTCGATCAGCGCCCACGCCTCGCGCGCGGCGTCGAGGAACGACGGCGCGCGCAGTGTGAGCTCGCGCGGCCCGGTGCGCTCGGCGCCGGGGCGCTTCGCGGCGCGGTCGGCGAGTTCCACGCGGTGGAACGCGATCGCCACGTCGACCGGTCCCGGCACGCGGAACGGGCGGCGCGCCGGCAGGTCCTCGAGGGCCGTGAGCACGGCGAGCCGGATCTCGCGGCCCGTGTCCGCGGGCGTCCGGCACACCGCCGACTTCGGTCCGACGGCGCGCTTCACCTCGACGGTCGGCAGGTCCGTGCCGAGCGCCTCGCGCGCCTCGCGGCAGACCGCGGCGTCGCCGACGACGAGCAGCACGGGCACGCCGTGCTCGCCGGCGATCCCCGCGTTCAGCGCGGTCTCCCCGAACGGGCGGCCGTTGACGCGGATCTCGGACACCACCGAGCCGACCCAGGTGTGCGGCAGCACCGCGTCGCGGGCGCCCGCCATCGCGTGGTAGCCGACGCACACGAGACCCGCGAACCCGTCGTCGAGCGTCTCGACCTGGCAGAACGCCCGGCTGCTGGCGGGGCCGGTCACGAGCTCAGTGCAGGAGGGCAGGCGCTCGATGAGGACGTTGCGCATGGTGCCGTGGCCGTCGCAGACGCGCACGCCCACGACGCCCTCGTACGACAGCGCGGCCTCGACGGCGGCGACGACGTCGCCCGTCATCAGCTCGCGGCCGCGGGCGTAGTCGTGGCCGCCCGGCACGAGCTGATCGTTGTGCACGATGCCCGTGCAGCCCTCCATGTCGCAGCTCACGAAGATGCGCACCCGACCTCCTGACGCGGCCCGCCCCCCGGCCGCCGCACCGGGCCGTGCATGATACGGGCGGCGGCCGCGGCGTGGGCCGTCAGCGCAGGAGAGGGAAGCGCTCGACGACGGGGCCGGCGGGCGAGGAGGAGCCGAGGAACAGGTAGTCGTCCACGATCACGCTCGTCGGCCGGTTGCGCTGCGCGCCGGAGAGGGTCGCGTGCGAGCCGGGCACCTCGACGCCCGCCGCGTCGAACAGGACGCGGTGCAGCGTGCCCGCGCCGGTCACGGCGTCGGTCGGGACCACGTAGTGCACGATCGTCACGCCGCTGCGGGCGTCCCACGCGACCGCAGAGCACATGGTCTCGACGACCGTCGGGTCCGCGACGGGCGTCGCGTCCGGGGTCCGCACCTGCCAGAGCGAGCTGTAGAACTGGCGGTGCAGATCGCTCGGACTGGAGCCGCCGCTCGAGTCGGGCGCCCAGAACTCGAACACGTCGTCCTCGTCGTTCCAGGCGGCGCCCGCCCCGCGCGCGTGGGCGTACGCGCCGCCGCCGATCGCGAACGTGCCGACGTCCACGAGGTCGGGGTCGAACACGGACACCGCGTGGCCGCCCGCGCCGGCGAACAGGCCGAGGGAGATCCGCTCGCCGTCCGAGACGAGGAACGGGTCGGCACGCGAGATCGGTCCGTTCACGACCAGCTCGCGCGCGGCGGCGCGGTTCAGGTCGGGCCGGATGCTCACGATGCCCGCGTTCGCCGCGCCGTTGGCCGTCCACGCGACGACGTGGCGCCCGGCGCCGAAGAGCGCGCGGAAGCCGTCGAGGAGGGCGCCGGGCTGCATGTCGGTCGGGCCGACGAGCGTCACGGGCGTCGGGGTCCCCGGCTGCGGGAAGAGGTCGCGGTCGTAGAAGCGCGCCGCGATGTCGGGCTGGCCGGGCCCCGTGCGCAGCGCGGAGATGAGGAAGTACGAGCCGTCGTAGGAGAGCCCCGGCGACCCGCTGCCGAAGTCGAGGGCGAGCGAGCGGTCGATCTTGCGCACGCTGAGCGGGATGCCCGGCGCGTTGCGCAGCGCCATCTGCGTGACGCCGCGGCTGCGGAACGGGTCGATCGAGACGGTCGCGCGGAACTGCCCTGCCGTGCCGGCGTCCCGGTACCCGAAGTCGAAGCCGTGCGTGCCCGAGGCGATGGCGTTGAACCAGCCGGCGACCTCGCCGTCCTTCGTCCGCTTGTGCGCGGGGTCCGGGAACGTGGCGCCACTCGCGGAGAGGTAGGTCGCGACCTTCGGGACGTCGCCCGAGACACGCTTCACCTTCACGCGCATGCGGTCGCGGAGCTGCAGGCCGACGCGGAACGAGAGGTCGGTCTCCTCGCGGTCGAGCACGATCCGCGTCGGACGCTTGACGCGCAGCTTGCCCGTCGCCCGCAGGTTGCCGAGGTTCGGGATGCTGCTCGCGCTCGTCTCGACGACCAGCTCGTAGATCCCGGCCTTCGGCGTGACGAAGCCCGCGAGGCGCAGCACGCTGCGGTTCGGCCGCGGCCGCGTGCCCGCGAAGTAGCGGCTGGTGTCGGGGATCAGGTTCCCGTCGGGGTCGTAGAGCTCCGTGCGCCGGAAGCTGAGCGTGAGCTTCGAGCCGGCGAGCGCGAACGCGAGCCGCGGCTCGCCGCCCTCGGGCAGCAGCATCCGCAGCCGGATGATCTCGGCCGGCGGGACGCTGCCCTGGATGGACTGCCCGTCGGTCAGGGTCGCGGTGCTCTCGCCGCGCGCCAGGACGGCGGCGCCGAGGACGACGGCGCACGCGAGGGCGAGCACGGATCGGCTGCGCATGGAACGGACCTCGTCTTCCGGGCCTCCGCGCTGCGAGCGCAGGCCCCGTTGCGTACGGCACCGCCGCGGCGGGCCGGCGCGGCTCACATGCCCGCGCTCTCCGCGATGTCGCGCAGCTCGTCCGGGGACGAGACGTCCGCGAGTCGCTTGCCGCGACGCTGCAGCTCCTCCGAGAAGCGCACCGCCCGCTCCTGCATCGCCTCGTGCGTGTCGCGGCTCCCGCCGACGAGCAGGAACTCGCTCCCGCGGGTCACGCGGCGGTGGCCGTCGTCCCCGTCGAGTCCCACACCGAGGAGCAGGCTGGTGCGGCGGCGGGCTGGGCGTTCGGACATGCCCCGAGTCTACCTGTCGGCTGCGGCGGCGCAGGGATCCGCCTCGCCGGGGGCGGCGCTGCGCTCGTCGAGAAGTCGCGGGGGCCGCCGCCCGGCGGCGTAGAGTCCGGGCCGCGGCCCCGCTCGGGCGGGTCCGTCCCGACCATGGCGACCGAGCCCCAGGACGACACCGCGGACCCCCCCGGACGCCGCGGACGCGGTGCCCCGGCCGCGCGCCACACGCCGCGCCGCATCACGCGTCTGCGCGTCGCACGGCTCGTGGGCGCGGCCGTCGTCGCGATCCTCGGCCAGTTCGCCGTGGACATGCCGGGCGGCTGGTTCGGGACGCGCGAGACGGTCACCGACGAGGGCCTCGCGTACTGCGCGATCGTGCTCGCGGCGGTCGTCGTCGACGGGCTCGTGCAGTTCTTCGGGCGCCGGCGTCACGGACGGCCGACCGCGCTGACGCCCGTCATCCTCTCCGTGAACATCGGCGCGTTCGTGCCCGCGCTCGCCACGGACCCGACGCTCGCGGGCGCGGTGGTCCTCTGGCAGCTCGTCGCGCTCGCCCGACACTTCCTCGACCGCCCGAAGCCGATGGCGCGGCGCGCGCTCGCGCGCCACTTCGACCCGGACGCCCCGCCGCAGGCTTGGCTCGCGCGCTACGGCGCCGCGGTCCGCCACCTCGTCGTGGTGGCGCTCGTCGCGTGGGTGTCGGTCATCGGCTACCAGCTGACGCACCACCCGCTCGCGCTGCTCGTCTGCACGGCGATCAACCTCGCGACGATCGTGCCCGTGTCGCGCCTGATCTGGCTGCTCGTGAAGAGCGGGTGGCGCGCCGCCGCCATCGCCTGGGTGCCGCTCGTCGGCGCGCTGTTCGCCGCCGCGCGCCCGGAGACGGCGCTCACGCTGCTGGCCGCACACCAGGCGTTCGCGCTGTACGTGCTCCTGCGCCACAGCCCCACGGTGGCGGAGATCGCGCGGCACTTCTACGCCCGCCCCGCGCTGTTCGTCGTGAACACCTTCGGCGGCCTGATCGTGGTCGGCGCGATCCTGCTGACCTTCCCGGTCGCGTCGGGCACGGGCACCCCCATCGCGCCGCTCGACGCCTTCTTCACGTCCACGAGCGCGGTCTGCGTGACGGGGCTGATCGTGAAGGACACGCCGGTGGACTTCTCGACCTTCGGCCACGTGGTGCTGCTCCTGCTCATCCAGGTCGGCGGCCTCGGGATCATGGTGCTGTCCACGTTCGCGACGGTGCTGCTCGGCGGGCGCATCGGCCTGCGCGAGGAGCGCGCGCTCGGCGAGTACCTCGACACCGGGACGAGCGCGGGCGTGCAGCGCCTCGCGCTGTTCATCATCGGCGCGACCTTCACCATCGAGGGCGCCGGCGCCGCGGCGCTCTACCCGGCGTTCCGTTCGCTCGGCGAGACGCCGCTCGTGGCCGCCTGGCACGCGGTGTTCCACTCCGTCTCGGCGTTCTGCAACGCCGGCTTCGCGCTGCGCTCGGACTCGCTCGTCGTGTTCCGCCACGAGCCGTGGACGCTCGGCGTCTTCGCGCTGCTGATCACGCTCGGCGGAATCGGCTTCGCGGTGCTCAGCGTGGTCTGGGCACGCATCCGCACGCGCGAGCGCCGGCGCGTGCCCGTGCAGGTGCGGCTCGTCGTCGCGATGTCGCTCGCGCTCTCGCTGGGCGGCGCCCTGCTCTACGCCGGGCTCGAGTGGAACCGTTCGCTCGCCGGCCTCGGGTTCGTGGACCGTGTCAGCAACGCGCTCTTCCAGTCCGTCACGCTGCGCACGGCGGGGTTCAACTCCGTGGACTTCGCGTCTCTCGCGGGGCCTACGGCGCTCGTGATGTCGCTGTTCATGCTGATCGGCGCGTCGCCGGGCGGCACGGGCGGCGGCATCAAGACGACGACGACGGCCATCCTGGCGCTCGCGATCCCGGCCATCGCGCGCGGCGAGACGCGCGTGACCGTGTTCGGCCGCACGGTGCCGCAGGCCGTCGTCTACCGCTCCGCGGCGATCGCCTCGATCGCGCTCGCCATCGCGTTCGTCGGCGTCGCGGCGCTCGCAGGCACGCAGACCCAGCCGCTCGAGAGGATCGTGTTCGAGATCTCGAGCGCGATCGGGACCGTGGGGCTCTCGATGGGCGTGACGCCGACCCTCGACCCCTTCGGGAAGTACGTCGTGATCCTGATGATGTTCATCGGCCGCGTCGGGCCGCTCACACTGGCTCTCAGCCTCGGCCGGCCGACACCCCGCCGGACGCAGCTGCCCGAGGAGAACATCGCCGTCGGCTGACGGGGCCACGGCGGCGGGAGGAACGCATGGGCGGAGACTTCGCGGTCATCGGACTCGGTCGCTTCGGGCGCGCCGTCGCGGCGCGGCTCGCGGCGCTGCGCCAGTCCGTGCTGGTGGTGGACCGCGACCCGAGGAAGGTCGAGGAGCTGGCGCCGGTCGTGGACGCGGCCGTGTGCGCCAACGCGACCGACGAGGCCGCGTTCGCCGAGCTGAAGTTCGAGCGCTTCGCGTGCGTGATCGTGGCGATCGGCGCCGAGTCCCTCGAGAACTCGATCCTCACGACGGCGCTGCTCAAGCAGCGCGGCGTGCCGCGCATCGTCGCGCGCGCGGTCACGGACCTGCACGGCCGCGTGCTGCGCGCGATCGGCGCGCACGAGGTCGTGAACCCGGAGGGCGAGATGGGCGAGCGCCTCGCGGCGCGCCTCAGCCAGCCCAACGTGCTCGAGCAGCTCGCGTTCGACGAGAACACGTCGCTCGCCGAGGTCGAGGCGCCGGCGGCGTTCCACGGCAAGAGCCTCGTCGACCTCGACGTGCGCAACCGCTTCAAGGTGTCGGTCGTCGCGGTGCGCCGCGAGGGCGAGGTGATCTCGAACCCGCGTCCGGGCGACGTCTTCCAGCAGGGCGACGTCATGATCGTGATCGGCTCGCCCGACGCCGTGCGGCGCATGGGGAGCCTCGCCTGAGATGACGCTCCGCACGCGCCTGCTCATCGGCTACGCGCTGATCGTGCTGCTGCTCGTCCTGACGGGCGGCGCGGGCGCCTTCGGGTTCCGCGAGATCTCGGGCATCGTCGATCAGCGGCTCGACCGCTACGCCCGCTCCACGCGCCGCGCGCAGACGCTCGTGGACAGCATCGAACGCCAGGACGCGGCCCTCCTGCGCGCGCTGCTCCGGATCGATCCTCCGGCGGCCCGCTCCGACATGGACGCCGCCGATCGCGCGTTCGACAACGCGCTCCGCGACGCGGCCGACGACCCGGACCCGGACACGGCGCAGCTGGTCGCCGCCGTCGGCGAGGCGTTCCCCGCGTACCGCTCCGCGCGCGAGCTGGCGTTCGCCGCGTTCGCCGACGGCGACAACCGCTACGCGAGCGACGTGGCGCCGGCCTACGAGGTCCTGCACTCGGCGGCCGCGCGGCTCTACGCGACGACCAGCGACCACACGGTGCAGGCGCGCGCCGCCGTCCGGGCGGCGACCGTGAACGCGTCGGTGCTGCTCGGCGTGCTCGTCACGGGCGGCCTGCTGCTCCTCGTGGCGCTCGCGCGCTCCATGCGCACGCACGTGCTCGAGCGCCTCGACGAGCTGCGGCGCTTCAGCGACGCCATCGCACAGGGCGACATCCACCAGCGCGCGAGCCTCGGCGGCGCCGACGAGCTCGGGCAGATGTCCACGCAGATGAACGCGATGCTCGACCGCCAGGCGGCCCTCGAGAGCAGGCTCGAGGGACGTCTCGTGCACGACCGGGAGCTGCTCGTCGCGCTCCTCGCGACGCGGCGCCGCGGCGCGCTGATCCTCGGCCCCTCCGGCGACCTCATCGCCTGGTCGGGCCCGCTGCCCGACCCGCGCCGCTTCGACGCGCTGGCCGTCGCGCTGACGGAGCGCAACAGGGAGCGCGTGGCGAACCCGGACTCGGAGGCGGCGCCGTTCGCCTGGACGGATCCCGCCGGTGCGGAGCTGCGCGTGCAGCTCCTGCGCACGCCGAGCGGGCGCGCGATCGGTTGGCTCGCCGAGCCGTCGGCCTGAGCGCGGCACGCACGATTTTCCGGAATCGCCCTAAACCCCGGGTGCCTTCCTCCCGATTCGCGATTGGGAGAGTCGCGACGCGCGGGGTGAGAGACCGGCGGAGGTGCGATCCGTGCAGAGGACCTCGAAGTCGACGCAGCGTGGCGCGAGCCTGATCGAACTGGCGGTCGCCGTGACGGTGCTCGTGGTGGCGCTCATCGGGACCGTGGCCGCGATCGCATCCAGCTCTGCGCTCGCCCGGCAGACGAACGAGACGTACGCGGCACAACGTGCGGCGGCGTCCATCCTCGAAGAGCTCCGCGCGACGCCCTTCGACGACGTGGTGGACACGTTCGACGGCACGACGCGCACGCTGCCGGGAATCGCCGGCTCCCCCGGGACGGCGGCGATCACGCTTGCGCGCGTCGACGACGGCACGACGTCGTGGGCCGTCTACGAGGCGCGCGTGGTCGTGAGCTGGACCGGCGGCGGTGCGGCCCGGTCGATGGAGCTGCGGACCTACGTCAGCGACCGCGCTCGCGGCTCGGGCCTCTACACGGCGCCCGTGGTGACCCAGGGATGAGGTCCGCGCGCACGTCCGAACGCGGCGCGGCGACGTTCGCGCTGCTCGTCGTCGTCCTGATCTGCGGAGCGCTCGCCGCCGCCGTGCTGCTGCCGGGAATCGCGCGGCAGCGGACGGCCGCCGCCTCGCTCGCCCGCGAGAACGCGTTCCAGCTCGCGGAGTCGGGACTGGACTGGGGGATCGCCGCGGTGCGCCGCTCGAACGGCGCGATCCCGCCGACCGGCGACGAGACGCTCACGGTCGGCACCCTCGGCAGCTTCGCCGTGCACTACGAGTCCGGCGTCGCCAACTCGATCGACGACGACGGCGACGGCACGGTCGACGAGAGCGACGAGAGCGACTTCATGCTGCTCCAGTCGACCGGCGTCGCCGACGCGCAGCGCCGCACGCTCCAGGTCGTGCTGCGGCGCTCGGTGCAGGTCCCGCAGGTCGAGGCGGCCGTCCAGTTCAACGTCTCGGCGCCGATCGTCGACCTGAAGGGTGACGCGTTCCTGATCTCGGGCGAGGACCACGACCTCGACGGCAACGTGGACGCGCTGGCCCCGCAGAAGGCCGGCATCGCGTCGCCTGCCGACGTCGGCGTCGTCGTCTCCCAGATCGCGCCCGCGCGCTACGACCAGGTCGTGGGGGCGGGCGGCATGCCCTCGGTCGGCCAGGTCGGCGCGATGGACCTGGCGACGATCGTCGCGCAGGCGCGCTCCGGTGCGACCGTCCAGGTCGAGCCCGGTACGCACACCAACCTCGCGCTCGGCACGGCCACCGCGGGCGGAGTCGTCGTCGCCTACTGCGACGGCGACCTGCACCTCTCCGGCAACAACGAGGGCGCGGGCGTCCTGATCGTCGACGGCGACCTCGACATCAGCGGCTCGTTCCTGTGGACCGGGATCATCATCGTGCGCGGCCGCGCGACGCTGGTCGGCGGCGGCGGCGGCAAGCGCCTGATCGGCGGCCTGATCATCGGCGAGGAGATCACGAGCGACGTCGACACGACCGAGGTGACGGTCACCGGAACGGTGGACCTCTTCTACTCGAGCCAGGCGATCGCACTCGCATCGCAGAGCCTCTACGTGATGAGCGTCCTCTCCTGGCAGGAGATCGCGAACCCGTAGAGACGCGTCTCAGTGCGCCGTCAGCCAGTCGGCGCCGGTCCCGATGTCCACGACGAGCGGCACGCGCAGCTCGTGCGCGCCCTCCATGTGACGCCGCACGAGCTCGCGCACCGTGTCGAGCTCACCCGGCGCCACGTCGAGCACGAGTTCGTCGTGCACCTGCAGGATCATGCGTGACGCGAGGCCCGCGGGTGCGAGCGCGGCGTGCAGCCGGATCATCGCCACCTTGATGATGTCCGCGGCGCTGCCCTGGATGGGCGTGTTCACGGCCACGTTGTCGACGGCTGCGAGGACGCGCTGGTCCGTGGACTCGAGCATGTCGGCGAGGGGCCGGCGGCGGCCGAGCAGCGTCGTCACGTAGCCCTGGTCGCGCGCCTGCTGCTTCAGCGACTCCACGAACTGCTTCACCTTCGGGTACGCGCGGAAGTAGTTGTCGATGAACTCCACGGCCTCCGCGCGCGAGATGCCGGTGTCCTGCGCGAGACGCGTCGCGCCCATGCCGTAGACGATGCCGAAGTTGATCGCCTTCGCGCGGCTGCGGATCTCCGGGGTCACGAACGCCGGGTCGATGCCGAAGATCCGGGCCGCCGTGCGGCGGTGGATGTCCTCGCCCGCCTCGAACGCCGCGCACAGGTGCTCGTCCGCGGAGAGGTGCGCGAGGACGCGCAGCTCGATCTGGCTGTAGTCCGCGGAGAGCAGCGTCCAGCCCTCGGCGCGCGGCACGAACGCGCGGCGGATCTCGCGCCCCTCCTCGCTGCGGATCGGGATGTTCTGCAGGTTCGGGTCCGACGACGCGAGCCGCCCCGTGACGGCGGCGACCTGGCTGTAGCTCGTGTGCACGCGCCCGGTGCGCGGGTTGACGAGCTTCGGCAGCGCCTCCGTGTACGTGCCCCGCAGCTTCGTGAGACTGCGGAAGCGCAGCAGCTTCTGCACGATCGGCTGGTCCTCGAAGCTGCGCAGCGTGCGCTCGTCGGTCGCCCAGCCGGTCTTCGTCCTGCGGACGTGCTTGCGGCCCTGGATCTGCAGCCGCTCGAAGAGCACCTCGCCGAGCTGCTTCGGCGAGTTGACGTTGAAGGCCTCGCCGGCGATCTGGCAGATCTCGCGCTCGAGCGTCCCCGACTGCTTCGCGAGGTCCGCCGACAACTCGTCGAGGAGCTCCGTGTCGAGCCGCACGCCCTCCCACTCCATGTCGGCGAGCACGGGCACGAGCGGCATCTCGACGTCGCGGAACAGAGCGGCCGCACCGTCCGCGCGCAGCTCCGGCTCGAAGTGCCGCGCGATGCGGTAGGCGAAGTCCGCGTCCTCGCTGGCGTACTCCGCGACGCGCTCGACCTCGACCTCCGCCATCGTGATCTGGTTGCGCCCGCTCCCGATCAGGTCCGACGTCGGGATCTTGCGGTACGAGAAGAGGCGCAGCGCGAGCGCGTCGAGGTTGTGCTGGCGCTGTTCGGGGTGCAGGCAGAACGACGCGATCATCGTGTCGATCTCGACCCCGCGGACGTCGATGCCGGCCGCGCGCAGCGCCAGCACGTCGTACTTCGCGTTCTGTCCGCACTTGCGGACCGCCGGGTCCTCGAGCACGGGACGCAGTGCGTCGAGCACGCGCCGCACGGCCTCGTCGCCGTCGCCCCCGAGGATCGGCGGCTCGAGGTTGAGAGGCACGTACCAGCCGGTGCGCTCGCGCGTCGAGAAGGAGACGCCGACGAGATCCGCCTGCAGCGGGTCGAGGCCCGTCGTCTCGGTGTCGAACGCGACGAGCGTCGCGCCGCGCAGCTCGGCGAGGAGCGCGTCGAGGTCCTCGCGTGTGCGCACCGTACGGTACGCGTGCGTCTCGTCGGTCGGCGGTGCGCGGTCGGTGACCTCGGCGAGGAGCCGCGTGAAGTTCAGCTCGGTGAACAGCTCGTGCAGTCGCGCGTCGTTGCGCGGCCCGACGCGCAGATCCTCGAACGTCACGTCGACGGGCACGTCGCGCCGCACGAGCACGAGCTCGTACGAGAGCTCCGCCTGCGCGCGGTAGGTGCGCAGGTTCTCGCGCAGCTTCGGCTGCGTGATGGGCGACGGGTCCGCGGCGGCCGCGTCGAGCACTCCGGCGACGGAGCCGAACTCGTTCACGAGCTTCACCGCGGTCTTGCGGCCGACGCCCGGGACGCCCGGCACGTTGTCGGAGGTGTCGCCCATGAGCGCGAGCACGTCGGCGACGCGCGCGGGAGGCACGCCCCAGGACGCGAGCACGCCCGCGTCGTCGAGCACCTCGGTCTCCTGACCGGGCTTCAGGATGTTGTAGATGAGGACGCCGGGCTCGACGGACTGGCAGAGGTCCTTGTCGCCGGTCACGATGTACGTCGTGATCCCGCGGCGCGCCGCGCGGTCCGCGACGGTGGCGAGCACGTCGTCCGCCTCGAAGCCCGGCACCTCGAGCACCGGGATGTTCATCGCGCGCACGACCTCGCGCAGCACCGGGAGCTGCGCCACCAGGTCCTCGTCCATGTCGGTGCGCGTCGCCTTGTAGGCGTCGTAGCGCTCGTGCCGGAACGTCGGCCCGGGCGGGTCGAAGCAGCAGCCGAGGTGGTCGGGGTTCTCGTCGCGCAGGAGCTTGAGCAGCGTGGCGACGAAGCCGTACACGGCGCCGGTCGGGCGCCCGCGCGTGTCGGTGAGGCGGCTGCGCAGGAACGCGAAGTGCGCGCGGTACGCCAGCGCGGTGCCGTCGAGGAGGAAGAGGCGCTCCGTGCGGTCGCTCATCGGGCCGATCGTAGCGGAGCGCGCGGCGCGCCCACCACGTCGGCCCGCCTCAGCCGCCGCGCGCCTGCGCGTCGAGCCCGTCCGCGGTCACGATCGAGTTGATCAGCCCGCCGGACGGCACGGGTACGCGCTCGAGCAGCGCGCCGCGCGCGAGGTCGAACGCGACGATCTCGCAGTCCACGCTCGCGCGCTCCTCGCGCGTCGCGGCGCGCGAGATCCCGAACCAGGCGACGTCGCCGCGCACGGCGAGTCCCTTCGTGAACGAACCGGGCGACGCGAACACGCGCTCCGAGCGGCGCGCCGCCGGATCGAGCACCAGGAGCGCGCCGCCGCGCGAATCGCAGATCACGAGTCGCGCGCCCCACGGGGCGATGTCGTGGCTGTGCTCGCCCGCGCCGTCGAAGGCGTCGAGCTCCTCGCCGGACGCGGCGTCGAGCGCGACCAGCCGGCTCGCCCCGCGGTTGTGGCAGAGCACGTACAGCCGCCCGCCGTGGACGAGCAGCGAGTTGACGTGGTGCTCGTGCGTGAAGCGGTCGATCACGCGCTCGAGCCGCAGGTCGTCGTTGCGGTAGACGAGCACGCGTCCGCGGAACGTGTCCGTCACGTAGAGGAACGCGCCGGAGCGCACCATGTGGTGCGTGTCGCGCGACGCGAGCGGATGCCGCAGGATCGTGCGGCCGACGCGGTGGTCGATCAGCAGCAGGCGGTCGTCGCGCTCCTGGTCCGGTCGCGAGACGACGTGCAGGCGGCCGTCGGCGCGCCAGTCGGCTCCGGCGGGAGCCATGCCGTAGTACTTGCCGCGGCCCTTCTGCACGAGCCGGTGCCGCCGCGTCGCGGGGAACCACCAGAACAGGCGGCCGAAGCTCGCGACGAGCAGCCGCTCCCCGCCGCCGGCCAGGGCGTCGTCGTCGGCGCGCCTCGATCCGAACGGCCACCAGCGCATGGGCCGGGGAGTGTACGAGATGCCGCGGGGCGGCGGCGCGGTCAGTCGTGGAGCCGGTGGAACAGCGCGTCGCACTCGGCCCGCAGGTGCGCCGGTGCGCCCGGCCCGTCGTACATCTGGTCGAGCAGCCCGGCGGCGCGCTGCGGCTGACCGAGGCGCTCGTGCGCGAGGGCGCGCCAGTAGAGCGCGTCGGCCACGCGCGAGCGCTCCCACGCGGCCTCGAACTCCGTGAGCGCGTCGCCGGGACGGCCGAGAGCGAGGAGCGCCTGCCCCGCGACCAGCCGCGCAGGCGACGGATCGTCGAGGTCGGCGGCGGCGCGCTGCGCGTCGGCGAGCGCCTCGTCGGCGCGGGCGAGACGCAGGAGCGCGCGCGCGCGCACGATGCGCGCGGGCGCGTGCGACTGCGCGAGCAGCAGCGCGTCCTCGGCGTGCGACAGCGCGCCCGCGGCGTCGACGGTGCGATAGTCGGACTCGATGCCCTCGAGCAGCGTCTCGGCGAAGAGCACGTGGGCGTCGACCAGGAACGGCGCGAGGTCGATCGCGCGGCGGCACTCGGCGACCGCGGCGTCGAACTCCCCCGCGGCGCGCGCGGCGCGGGCGGCCGACAGCGCCTCGCGCGCGGCGGGAGGCACGGCACGCGAGCCGCCGAGATCGGCGAGCTCGCGCTGCGCCTCGACGCCGTGGCGGTCGTCCGGACGCAGCGCGACCACGCGCACGAAGTCGCGGTAGGCGTCGAACGTCCTGCCGCCGTCGGCGTAGACCCGGCCGCGCTCGAGAAGCGCGTCGACGTCGTCGGGACGCTGCTCGAGGATGCGCGTGTAGAGCTCCTGCGCGTCGTCGCGCCGCTTCGCGCGCGTCGCGCTGCGCGCGGCACGGCGGAGCTCCTCGATCGCCGCGTCCACGCGCCGCGCGGCGATGCGCGCGCGCGCGGCCTCCGCCTGCGCGCGCAGCGCCGACGTCGCGGCGTCCTGCGCCTCGGCGGTCGACTCCAGGAACAGGACCAGGTGCGACTCGGCGTCCGCCCAGCGCTGCTCGCGCTCGAAGAGCTGGGCGAGGCCGAGGCGCGCGTGCGGATCCGGCGACGCGCCGTCGAGCGCCGCGCGGAACGCGCGCTCGGCGCCCTCCGCGTCGCGGCGCAGAGCGCGCGCGTTGCCGAGCAGCGTCCACCCGCGGGCGTCGGCGGGCAGCGCCGCGAAGGCATCGGTCGCCGCGCGCTGCGCTCCGGCGGCGTCGCCCACGACGAGCGCGCTCCGGCCCGCCGCGAGCGCGTCGTCGACGTCGCGTCGGGCGGCGTCGCGCGCGGCGTCCACGAGCAGCGGGGGCACCCGGTGGAGAGCGGCGGCGTCGAGGTGCCGCGCGAGCAGCAGGAGCGCGCCGACGAAGCCGTCCTCGTCGCGCTCGTCGGACGCCGCTGCGGCGGCGCGCGCGAGCGCGGCGACGAGATCCGGAGGCAGCGCCGGGAGCCCGAGGTGCGACCAGCCCTCCGCGCCGCGCAACGTGAAGTCGCCGTCCCGCACGGAGCCCGGCACGCCTGCGACGGTCAGGTCGGGCGCGTCGGGGCGGACGCTGCGGACGCTGCGCCCCTCGCGCCCCCACGCCTCCCACGCGGCCGCCGCCGCGACGGCGGCGCGCCGTACGCGGTCGCACCACTCGCCCGCGACGCGCAGCTCGGCCGAGTAGGTGCGCAGGCGCACGTCGTCGGACGCCGCGTCGAGTCGTGCCCGCGCGGCGCCCGGGTCGGTGCCCGCCTCGAGGAGCGCCCGCCCAGCGGCCGAGCGGAACTCGGGCAGGCGGGCGCTGCGCTCCTCCTCGCGCTCGTGGACGGCGAGCCGCAGCTGGAGCTCGGCCTCGGCGAGCTGGGCGTCCCACCCCGCCAGATCGAGCGCCGCCACGCGGTCGAGCTCCGAGCGCGCCTCGTCGAAGCGCCACTCGACGGCCGCGATGCGCGCGCGCGACAGCCCCTGCTCGAGCAGTCCGCGTCCGGACCGCCCGATGGCGTCGGCCTCCTCGAGGGCCGCGCGCTGCGCCGCGGTACCCGCATAGGCGACGGGGAACTCGGCGAGCAGCCGCTGCGCGCGGCCGTGGTGACCGGCCTCGACGTCCGCGCGGGCGATCGCCCGGCGGCGCTCCAGCTCGTTGTCCGCCTGCGCAGAGCGCAACTCGCGCAGCGCCGCGAGCCGAGAGCGCGCGACGCGCCCGGACGCGTGCTCGCCCCAGCGCTCGGCGACCACCTCGAACTGCGCGATCTGGTCGGCCAGCGACGCGCCCTCCTCCGCGAGACGCTGCGCGCGCGCGAGGGCGGCGCTGCCGGGATCGGGCGCCGGGCGCGGCGGCGACGACGACGCGGGGGCCGGCGGCGCACGCGGCGGGCGCGCCGCCGCCTCGGGGCCGGCCCGCGGCGGTGGCGAGGGCTCGTCCGCGCCGAGCGACCAGGCGACGACGGTCGCGGCGGCCGCCACCGCACCAGCCGCGAGCAGCTTCGTGCGCCGCGTCGCGGAGGCGTCGAGACGGCTCCGCGCGCCCTGCGACTTCGCGAGCAGTTCGGCGACGGGCCCCTCGGCGCCGGAGCGCAGCGTCAGCGCGATCGTGGGCGGACGCCCCTCGGCCGCGGCGGCGAGGTCCGCCGCGAGGTCCGCGGGCGTCGCGTAGCGCTCCTGCGGGTCCTTCGCGAGCAGCTTGAGGACGATCGCGCTGGTCCCCTGCGAGAGGTCCACGGCGAGCTCGCGCGGGTCCGCGGGGGCGCTCGTCAGGTGCATCTGGATCACGCTCTCCCCGCGCCCGGGGACGAACGGCGGCCGCCCGGTCAGCAGGTGATAGAGCGTCGCGCCGAGCCCGTACGCGTCGGTGCGCCAGTCCACGGCCTCGGGCGCCGTGACCTGCTCGGGCGCCATGTAGAGCGGCGTGCCGGCGATGGCGCCGCCGCGCGCGAGCCCCGCCGACTCCGCGGCGGTCGGCTTCGCCAGCCCGAGGTCGCAGACCTTGAGCGTGCCGTCGGGAGTGAGCAGCAGGTTCTCCGGCTTGAGGTCGCGGTGGACGAGGCCGAAGCGCTGCACGTGCTCGAGCGCGCTCACGACCTGGAGGGCGACGCCGAGCACCTCCTTCTCGGGCAGCCGGCCCTCGCGCCGCACGCGCGCGGCGAGCGTCTCGCCCGCCACGAACTCCATCGCGAAGAACACGTAGCCGTCGGCCTCGCCGAAGTCGAGTCCGCGCACGATGTTGACGTGGTTCAGCGCCACGGCGACGCGCGCCTCGCGCTCGAAGCGCTCCTGGTAGGACGAGAGCACGTCGTCGGGACGCGTCGGACGCGCGAGCAGCTTCAGCGCGACCACGCGGTCGAGGCGCGTGTCGCGCGCGCGCCACACGACGCCCGTGGCGCCGCGGCCGAGACGCTCGAGCACCTCGTAGCGCCCCACGCGCCGCTCTGCGAGCGCGCGCAGCAGCTCGGTCGCGGCGTCGCGGGAGAGGTAGCCCTTGCGGACCGCGATCTCGTCGTCGCGGAGCTCGACCGCGACCTCGGCGAGCGCGGCGCGCAGGCGCCTGCAGTCCGCGGCCTGCTCCTCGCTCAGCCGCCCGCGGGCGACGGCCTCCTCGAGGAAGCGTTCGACCGGTTCGTCGGAGCCCTGCATGTCGGCTCCATCATACGACGCGCGAGGCGCGCCGGCGGCGCGGGCTCAGCGACCGCCGAGCGAGCGCTGCAACTGGCGCTCGAACATCGCAAGCGTGCCCGGGCGCTCCCCGGGCTCGCGGTGCAGTCCGGACTCGACGGCTCCGGCGAGTGCGGGACTGACCTTCAGGTTGATGCGCCGCAGGGCGGGAGGACGCTCGACGCGGCTGCGACGCGCCACCTCCGCGGCGGTGTCGCCCTCGAAGGGCGGGATCCCCGCGAGCATGTGGTAGAGGAGCGCCGCGGCGCTGTAGACGAGCGCCGGTTCGCTGCCGCGCGCGCCCGGCTCGCCCGAGATCTCGGGCGCCACGTACGGCGCCTCCGCCGCGGTGGGCAGCGAGTCGCGGCGATCCGGGTCCTCGAAGAGCCAGAGCTTCGACTCGTGCTCCTCGGAGACCAGGAGCCGCGACGGCGCCAGCCAGCGCGGCGGCTCCGCGAGGGTGACGATGTGCCGCAGCGCCTGGATGGCGCCGGCGGCGACCTGCACCGCGCCGCGGATGCGCACGAAGCGCCGCTCCGTGAGGACCTCCGCCACCGGTCGGCCGGCGAAGTGCTCCATCACGACGTGGCACATGCCGCGCGACTCGCCGAAGTCGAGGATCTGGAGCACGTGCGGGTGGACGAACCGCGACGCGCGGCGGACCTCCGCGAGGAGCGCCTCGCGATAGCCGGGCTGCGCGATCAGCGGCGCGTCGAAGACCGCGAGCACGACCGAGCGCGAGAGCGCCGGCTGGTGCGCACGGAAGTAGAAGCCCTGCCCGAGCGGCGCGATGCGCTCGGCGATGCGGAACTCGCCGAGCTCGGTCCCGACCAGGTGGTCGAGGTCGCGGCACGCGAGGTGGAGCGGCCGCCCGCTGGCGCTGCGCACGAGGTCGGACTCGGCCACCTCGCCCTGGCACCGGGCGCAGCGCAGGGCGACGACCACCTCGCCCGTGCGCGGCCGGACCGCGCCCTCGCTGGCGCGGAAGCGGATCGTGGTGGAGGTGCCGACGCGGAAGACGTCGCCGTCCTGCAGCCGGTGGCGCACGACGCGCTGCTCGCCCAGCCAGACGCCGTTGCGGCTCTTCGCGTCCTCGACGTACCAGCCCTCCTCGTCGCACGCGACGATCGCGTGGACGCGGCTCATCGAGGTGTCGAGCACGTGGAAGTCGCAGGTCTTGCTGCGCCCGATCGTGACGGTCGTGCGCTCCTCCGCGCGGTACTCCAGACCCGCGCGCGGCCCTTCGAGCACTTCGAGCACGACTCCCATCGCGATGCCGACCTCCCGGTCCGCGGCACCCTCCGGGCACCGGTGGGGCGGGATGCTAGCCCGCATCGTCGACCAGGTCTCGCGGCGAGTGCGGCTGCGAGGCCGACGGAGCATGGGCTGCTCGAGCCGCGGCCCGCGGTGCGCCACCGCCCCGGCGGATCCCGTCTGGAGGACCGGGCCGGGCGTGCCGACACCGAGGCGAACGCCCCCGGCGCTGCGGCGATCTCATTCCGGGGCGGCCCGGCACGCGCGGGCTACCATCGAACGGCCGTTGCGGCGCAGACGCCGGAGACGGTCACGTACAGCGGAGAGCGATGCGATGCAGGCACGGTACGACGCCCCCCGCGGGGCGAGGCTCGACGACGACGAGGACGGCGAGGAGCGGGCCCCGCAGACGCCCGGCGCGCTCGTCAAGCACCTGCTCGAGAGCCGCACCGTGCTGCTGACCGGCCCGGTCACGGACGAGCTGAGTCAGCGCATCATGGCGCAACTCCTCGTGCTCGACGCCCAGGACACGACGAAGCCCATCCGCATCTACATCAACTCGCCGGGCGGCTCGGTGGACGCGGGCTTCGCCATCTACGACTGCATGCGCTTCGTCCGCAGCCCCGTCTATGCGATCTGCGCCGGGCTCGCCGCCAGCGCCGCCACCCTGATCCTGCTCGGCGCCGCGAAGGGCCGACGGATCTCCATGCCGAACACGCGCTTCCTGCTGCACCAGCCGTCGACGGGGATGCAGGGTCAGGCGAGCGACGTGGCGATCGGCGCGCGCGAGATCCTGAAGCTGCGCCAGCGCCTGAACGAGCTCATGGCGCAGGAGACCGGGCAGCCGCTCGAGCGCATCGCCACGGACACCCACCGCGACTACTGGATGTCCGCGGAGGAGGCGCTCGAGTACGGACTGATCGACTCGGTCGTCGCCTCGGCCGCCGACCTGCCGGCCTGAGCGCACGAGCGGTGCGACCCGGCGGCTGAGCCGGGGCGCGGCGGTGCGGCGTCAGTTCTCGTACGGCAGCACGATGCGTCCGATCCGCGGCGCGTGGCCGGGGGCTCCGAGCGCGTCGAAGCGCACGCGGAACCGGACGAACCGCAGCGCGGGCACGGCCGCGAGATCCGCCGTCCAGTCCCCGGCGCGCTCGACGTCGGGGCCTCCGTCTGGGCCGGACGGGGCGGTCTGGAACTCGAGGACCGGGGCCGCGCCGTCCGTTCGCACCGCGGGCGACGCCGTCGCCGCGCGCCAGGCAGGACGCGCCGTCCCGCTGTCGTACCAGCGCGACCGCGCCTGCGGCACCGCGCCGACGACCAGCAGCTCGACGTCGGGGAGCAGGCGCAGGCCCCCGCCGTCCTCGACCAGCGCGAACTCGTCGTCGTCGAGCGCGGCCGCGATGCGCAGGCCGGGCGGCAGCTCGACGCTGACGTCGACCAGGAACGGCTGCCCCGGCCGCAGGGGCAGCGGCATGTCGAACGGCACGTCGACGTAGGCGCGACCGTCCGCGTCGAGCTCCACGTCGAGTCCGCTCTCCGCTCCGGCGACGCGCACGAGCTCCGCGAAGTGGGCGTTGCTCGAGAAGCTCGGATCGGCCCGGTCCAGCATGGTGGGACCGGCGGCGACGTGCGCCGCGACGATCTCGTCCCCCTCGACGGCGCCGTGGAGACCGATGCGCAGCGCGGCGGCGCCGCCGGAGACGGCGCCGGATCCCGGGAACACGACCTGGAAGTGCAGGAGGCGCCGCTCGGGCAGGTCCAGCACGGCGCGTGCGGGATCGACGACCTGTCGGCGCAGGACACCCGCGCGTGCGACCAGCAGCCCCGGCGCCTCGGGCGCGGCCCAGTCGCACGTGGTGGCGGCGTCGTCGACCATCTCGGTGGTCACGAAGTCCTCGACGATCTCGTGGAGGTGACCGGCTGCCGTCCGGAACACGACCTCGGCGTGGTCGGCGGGGTTGCCGGCGAGGTCGAGAACGGACGGCTGCACGGCGACGCGGACCTGTGCTCCCGGCGGCAGGGGGTGGAGGGGTCGGACGACCACCCGCAGCAGGTCGGGCGAGATGCGGGCCGAAGCCTCGACCGCACGACCGTCCACCACGCACCGGATCGCGCCTTCGGTGCGCAGCGACTCGCGGGCGAGCGGCTCGTCGAAGCGCAACTCGACATGGCCGCCGGGCCGCACGTCGAGCGCTCCCGCGGCCGGCACGGTCTCGACGACGCGCGGTCCGACCACGTCCACGTGGCGCCGCGCCTCGACGCGGAACGCGAGCTCGACGGTGGCGGCGAGCGCGTCCCCCGCTGCCGACCGGATGGAGCGCGGCGACCCGCCGCCCTCGAGTCGCAGGACGAGCGGCTCGCCCTCGGGCAGCGTGCGACCGGGCCGCGCGGCGACGAAGACCCGGTTCCCACGCGACCAGGCGCGCAGCCGCCGGAGGCGCCTCCCGTCGGCGCGCTCGATGCGCACGGAACGCAGCCCGACCGACGCCGGATCGACTGTGTCGGACAGCTCGACCTCGAGTGCCTGGCGCAGGCCGAGAGCGCCGTCGCGGACGTTGGAGCCCACGAGGCGCAGCGCCGCCGGCCGCGACGCGACGGACAGCGGACTCGCGCGATCTCCCGCCGGTTCGCAGCCGGCGCCCGCGACGAGTGCGAGCCCAGCCAGCGCCAGCGGCACCACCGCCTCCGTCCATCCCCGCCCGAGCACGCGCAACGACATCCTCCTCCTTCAACGTATCAGCCCGGCCGCCGTTCCTCTGTTTGTCACATCTCTGCGGCGACCGGGAGCAGCGCTCGCCGCGCGCTGCGCGGACCCCGCCGCACGAGCGAGCCGCGGAGCGGCGCCGTGCGGCCGACTCGGTGGTCGCATGCGCCGATCTCGGGATCGTCACGGGCCGCCGCGGGTCGAGGAGCCGCCGGCAGGCGGCCGACCGGCGCGCCGACCGGGCCACGGAGGCGCCGGCTCAGACTCAGGCAGGCGGGCCGCTGTCCTCCTCGTCCAGCGCGGTCCCGAGGATCTCGCGCAGGGCGGCATGCGCCCGGTTGAGCCGCGACTTCACCGTTCCCGGCGGCACACCCAGGATCTCGCCGATCTCCTCGTAGCTGCGCCCCTCCGGATAGCGCAGGACCACGACCCGCGCGAGCTTCGGCGAGAGGCGCGCAACCGCCCGGCGGACGAGCTCGACGCGCTCCGCCGAGAGGGCCCCGGCGAGCGGGCCGGTGGCCTCGGACGCGGGGTCGCGCACGTCGAACGAGCCGGCCGGATCCCCGGACTCCACGCCGGCGAGGGCCTCCGACGGCGGCGCGGCCGAGCGGTGACGACGTTCGCGGCGCCGCAGGTCGATCGACTGGTTCACGACGACGCGGTGCAGCCATGACGTGAACCGAGCGCGCGCCTCGAACCGGGCGCCCTTCCGGTACACGGTCAGGAACGCCTCCTGGACCGCATCGGCCGCGAGCGCGGCATCCCCCAGCACCCGGTACGCCAGGTCGTACGCGCGCCGATGGTGACGGCGGAACAGCTCGGAGAACGCCGAACGCCGCACGCCCGGGTCGTCCGACCCGAGCCGCGTCACGAGCTCGACGTCCGTCGCATCCTCCATCCCGAACAGCCCTTCCAACCTGTTCCGACGCCCGAACCGTCGGCGAGCGCGCGGCAATCCTGCCCGGCGCGTCGCGAGGGGGGGCGTCACCCGGCGGCCACCGAGGGAGATCCCACACCCGGTCGTTTCGATCCACTTCCCCGAGCCACGATCCCACAACGCGTCGCGAAGGGAACCGGCGGCAGCCGCGCGCGATCAGCGCGCCCTCACACGGTCCGCCTCGGGCTGCGCGAGGTCGATGCCGTCCGCGACACCGGGCCCCGGCCCCACCCGGTCCGGCAGTCTCCCGCAGCGACCGCCGCAGGCGCGGCAGCGAGACACCGCACGGCCGTTCCACGCCCGCCGGAGCCACCTCCCGCGCACCACGTCCGGTCCGCCTCCATCCGCCCCATCCGACGAAGACCCGATCGCCCCGGAGCTCCGCGGACTGGGAGCTCCGCGGACTGGCACGGCCCCGCCAGCCGCACACACGAACCGCGACCCCGCCTCTCGTCCGCGCACGTGGCCGCGTCCGTCCGCGCTAGCTCGACCGCCGCTCGACTGCGATCGGCGCTCCCCGGAGCCCCCGGCTCGGCCCGGCCGCCCCGCGCAAACGGCCTCGACCAGGCTCGCCGGCGGCGTCTCGATGTGAGAAATCCGGCTCTCAGGACGAGAACCAACTTGACACGCAAGGCTCTCACATTGAGAGTTTGCGTGCCTCATGGTCGATGGGGCGGCCGAACCGGGTGCCCGTACCGCCGCAGGGGTGGACAGGGAGCCTGGAGCGGGTCGCGCTCACCGGTCGACGCAGCGCAGACGACGCTGCGTGCAGGCGCCTGGGAGGATTGACATGCGCGCTCGCGTCCCCGTCCTGTCGCTCGCCGCTGCCGCGGTTCTCGCCTTCGCCGGCATGAGCGCCGACGCCACGCCGACGGCCCTGAACAGCCTGAGCGTCGTCGACCAGAACGCCGTCGCGGTCCAGCTCGTCGCGGATGCTCCCGCGAGCCTCGCTGGCGCCCCCTGCGCCACGCTCGAGGGCCCGGCACCGTTCTCCGGCGTCCCTGTCGCCGTCAACGTGCTGCACCCCGGCCCGAACTCCATCGTCGTCCCCCAGCTCAACATGGGCTGGTTCACGGTGATGGGACCGTTCGCCCCGGCCACCTGCGCTGCAGCGGGCGGGCAGATGGACGACGTGCCAGGCGAGTACCGCTAGCACTCACCGATCGAGGAGTGCTGGGCGCCCACGGCGCTTGTCACGACCCTGTTGGGGCAGACCGTCTGAGCGTGCACGCTGACTCGCGCCTGAGTAGCGGGATCAGTCGCTGCGGCTTGGCACAGCCGCGAGCCAGCCTGAACTATCGGAGTGACGCACACTCCTCGTCAGCGGCTGACACCGAGAGCCAGCCGACCTGCTGCTGCTTCAGCCTCGACGCCTGAGGGCGATCGACTCTTCCGTCCCAGTCGCACGACGCGCGGCACCGCACACGCCTGCGACGTGACAGCGACTCTCCCACGGCCTGAACAGTGGGCTCGGCGCACTCAGCCCACGTCTAGCTCACAGCCGTGCTAGCCCGCGCAACGACGCGCCGCACATCGTCCAGCGTGAACGGCTTGGCGAGGACGCAGTCCACGCGAGCGCCACCGATCTGAACGTCCTCGATGTCAAGACCATACCCCGTCATCACGACAATCGTGCACGACGGACATGACTTCTGGACGTGTTCAGCCACCTCTATGCCGCTCATCTGCGGCATGTGCACATCGGTCACCAACAACTCGAACCGACTCCCCTCGCGCAGGAGCTCTAGCACGGCACTCCCACAAGCCACGTTCGTCACCGCAAACCCGAGAGACTCCAGCATCGTCCCAAGGACACGTCGAACGCCCTCCTCGTCATCAACGACTAGCGCACGCCGCCCGTCGCCACGGACGACAGTCGTCGGACTCGCAACCTCGGAGCGCACGGCAACGACGCTCTCACACGTCGCTCCATCCTCCGGCAGCACAACGCAGACGTCGGTCCCTTCCCCGACGACGGACTCCACGACGATCTCGCCTCCGTGTCGCTCCACAATCTCGCGTGCAATGGCGAGTCCGAGTCCGTTCCCGCGCTCGCCCTTCGTGCTGAAGAACGGATCAAAGATGCGATCCATGACATCCGCAGGTATTCCGTCGCCGGTATCCTTCACAGAGACACGGACCTCCCCATCCGCAACCGTGCACCGCACCGAGAGATTCCCGCCAGCCGACATCGCATCAACCGCATTCAATACAATGTTGGTAAACACCTCACGCAATTCCGGCGCGAATCCCCGCACATGCGCACCCTCTGCGCACTCAACCACCGCGACTACTTCGCCCCGCCGCGAGCCACGCCGGGCCGACCACCGGACGCGCGTGAAGTCAATGACCTCCCGAACAAGTCGCGCAAGGTCGATCCGCACGAACTCTTCCTTCGGTGCTGACCGAGTCGAAGACTGAATGCGCTTGATTACCGCTGCGCCGTCCAAGGCAGCTCGCTCGACAACTTCCAGTGACCTCCGAACCTCGCCGCGCACGCCATCCTGAAGCAGGATCTGCGTCTCCCCCAGAACCACCGCGAGCAGATTGTTGAAGTCGTGCGCCACCTCACCTGCCAGTTGTCCCAACACTCGCAGGCTCTCCGCACGCACAGCCTCCGCACGGATGCGCCGCAACTCCTCCAGCGACGCTCGCAACTCCTGGACGAGCCTCGCATTCTCCAGCGCCAGCGCAGCCTGCGCTGCAAAGCCCTCGAGGAGTTGCGAATCCGACGGCGAGAACGACCTGGGAAGTGTCCGATTCTCGACATAGACGAAGCCCAGATACACTCCATGAGCATACAGTGGCGCTATCATGAGCGATCTGGGCCTATACAGTCGCACGCTGGGCGACTCCCCGAGCCCGGCATCCCCGCACGCGTCGTCAAACACAACGGCGCGCCCGCATGCGCGAACATGCTCGATTGCTGACCGACTCACCTCCGCGTCCTCGATCCTGATGTCTTCAATTAGCTCATCAGTCGCAACCTTGGCGCACGCCGCCGAACCCTCCAGTTCAACCACGGCAACAGCGCGCTCCGTGCGAGTTACTGCGACAACGCCCGCAACAACCTCCCGTAGCACCGAATCGACGGAGTCGCACGAGCGCAGTCTCAACGCCGTTCGCAGTACGCGTTCCAGACCGGCTGCTCGACCGCGTGAACCTCTGAACCGCACCGACTCTGTCCGGAGGTGCGCCTGCAGCGCCGTAAGGCGTTCGTCACCTGGTTCTATCGCGAGGGCCTGCGCCGCATTCAGGCCCGCCGCTTCCGCAATCACGTCATAGGGAACTACATCCGCTCGCGCTGTTGCCCCGTAGATTCGAAGCGCCCTCATCCATTCCCTAACGGCAGCGACAACTACCTCCGCCTGTTGATCCGCTTCCGTGTCATCACCAAGAACACGGTCGGACAATGCTATTGCCAGCTTCCATTCCCACGCACTGACTCCGAACGGTCGTGCGCGCTCAGACTCTCCTCCATTGCACCGGAACCACCGCGCCGATTCCATGGATCTCGCGTTTCCCCAGACGAGTGCCTGGGCGTGGAGCGCCAGCGCAACGCTTCGACTACTAGGTGAGTACTCCGCTGACTCCGCAAGCTGCCGAACCTCCTTCAGCAGTGACTCCAGCGTCCAGTTCTCCGTCCCAGATCGTGCCAAGACACGGCAAACAGCCCCGACGCACGGCGAACTCGTCGAGCCCTCCCGCGCGAAGGCCATGAAGGCGACACGAACTCGACACAGCGAGTCGCCTCCACGCACAACCCAGCGGAACAGCGCCCTCGCTGAACGCACTACTCCAGCTCGTCCACGCAGTCCGGCGCGGAGCTCGCCCATATTCATTGTCTCGCGGTGGCCATGCTCGTCGGCTACGTAGGCCACCCAGTTCCGCCAATGAACGCGCGAGAGGTCTGTCGGTTGTGGGATCGAGGCTATTGGCAGCGGCGCATCAGCACGTGACCTGCATGCTTGGGTGACCGCGTCCTCAATAGCTCGCCAGACTCCCGTCCCGCACCCAGCACCCTCGATACTCTGAGCCGCGTCGAGTGCCCTAGCAGCCTCGTCGCATCTGTCTCGATCGACGTATGACATCGCTGCGCGAGTCCAGTTCCTCCGCGCTTCAGAACGCAGACCCCATCTTTCGCATCGCGCCCCCAACGCTTCCCACGCACTCCCGCCCTGCCCGCCGTCGCCGACTGCTTCGGTCGCAAGCAGCAAGTTCGTCTCAATTCGCACTCCTGCGAGTACGGCTCCGGTCCAATCTGCGACCGTACGCGCCCAGCACAGAACACGTACAGCGGAATGCGAACGTCCCGAGCCTCGAAGAATGTCACCCAGCGCCCCCAGCGCGTCCGCAAGCCCTGGGTTCTGCCATCGCCGTTCATCTACACTGGCGCGGATACTCCTGCGAAGGAGCCGAATAGCCGCACGCACGTCGCCACTGCATCGCAGAGCGATCGCGCCAAACCGCGCAAGTTCGAGGTCAGTCTCTGGACGTCCCGCGCTCCGCAGCACCTCGCACGCCATGTTCAAGCCCGCAAGATGCAGATTCATGGCGGCGATCCGGCCAACGCGCCGTCCCCACTCATCTCCCGGCAGACACCCTCGCAGTTCCTCCAGGACCGCAAGAGCCTGCTCACTGTCGCCTACCTCTACAAGTGCGTCGATCGCTCGCATCCAGTCGCCGATGTGTTGTTTCGCGGACTCCGAGCGAAGCAGCTGTATGCCGGCATTGACAGACCGTCTTGCGGACTCCGGATCTCCAAGAAGAAGGCTCTCCTCCGCGCTGGCTATCAATGCCGTTGCGCTGGCTGCGGATGCGCTATCTACTGTTCCCGGGCTCCACTCTGCATGGTCGTGAGTCTCCCGCAGAGCCCCAGCGGCCCTCTGCATGAGACGTCCATCGCGGTGATTCGCCTCTATCGCTGCGCCCCGCAACTCTAGGTCGCCGCTGCGAATCAGGCTCGCCGCGACGGCGACAACGTCGAGCGCGCGCTGCGGCCGAAGGCGGACGAGCACCTCGGATACCGCTGGCGAGACAAGCCTGGCACCGAACGCGACTGTCACCGCCTCGCGGACTCCCTGTCTGACTTGAGCTCGGCCCGAGTCGGCTTGGCACACCGTGACGCGCACGTCGACGATCCGCCACCGCGACTCGCTATCGCCACGTCGATCGAGCTCGCTCGCCAAGACCGACTTGGCGATGGTCGACACTGCTCCACTGGGGACGGCTGGCGCGATCACCACGCCCGGGCGCATCCGCGCGAGGGCCGATACTACGGAATCGAGACGTCGCGCGATGGCTGCACGCATCGCGTCGGTTTGGGATGCACCGCTGTTCCCGCACACAGTCTCCTCGACACCCTGCGTTATCTCGTCCAGTGTGACTGCGTTCTCCCCATGGGTAGTCCTCCACTGCTCGGCCACAACTCGGTAAACCGATTGAGCTGCGTCTTCAAATGGCGTTTCTATTTCAATAGATGCAGAAGTACGCCGAGCGAACTTGACGCTCTTCCGCACGTCCGCTCGGACTACGGCATCTAGCACCCGCTCTCGGTCCCGCTCCTCGCGTAGGGTCCAACTGGAGTCGAGAGAGCGTGGCGGCGGTCCGCCCTTTCGAGCATCCGCGGCTTCGAACAGACCCGCTAGATCAGGTGCCAACGTCGCGTAATCCGCGAGCCGCGCGACGAGTTGCGCCGCGACGATGGCACTTCGGTCGCCAGAGAACAATTGGGCACCGGTCAGAAGCTCAGCGGCAGTTACCGCAAGCGCATACACATCATTGACCTCGCTTGCCTCGTGCCCCGGCTCCCAGGCGTACGGCGGCGCGTATCCAAGTGTCCCCGGCGGACAAGCCTCGCCAGCGCGATGCACCAATTCCCAGTCTGTCAGGACCACGCGGCCGTCCAGCTGGACGAGAATGTTGGACGGCTTGACATCTCCGTGCACCCACCCCAGCGAATGTGATCTGCGCAGGGTTAGGAGCACCTGCAGTATCAGTCTGACCGGATCTGCTCCGGCCGCGACGGCCGATCGCGCGTCGAGCCCGCGCACAAACTCCGTCACGACGCAGCACGCACCATGTGTGCGCAGGAGCGAAACAGCGCGAGGTGCTGAGCCTGAGGCGATGTGGCTGAGCGCGGTGTACTCGCGCGCCGCGCGACAGCACTCCGAGCCGGGGCGGACACACGCAGCCCGCCGCAGGAACAGCGCCGTGCCATCCGGGAGCAAGCCGATGGCGTGCCCCTCATGGAGCGTGCCCGCGTCCGCCTCGGAGCGAGGATCTGGGCCAAGGGATGGCGCTAGCAGGGGCGTAGGGGAGGGCGCGCTCTGCATACCCGCAGCCACCTTCGGCTCGCGGCGGCGCAGAACTTGAGGCTCCGGCTAGGCGCGGCGCCCTACTTGATCCGGTACCGGACGCCGCGCCCGCGCCCTTCCCGGATCAAGAGCCCGTCGGTAGCCATGGACGCAAGGTATCGCTGCACTGTACGCCGCGGCAGGCCGACAGCCGCGCGGACATCCCGAACGCTGATGGTGCCTGAGTTTGTGAGTGCCTCCATGATGGCGGACACGGCGCAGGAAGGAACCGAGCCACTTGGCCGCTCCTCAAGTTGCCGTACGTTGTTCACGGCATCCGCGGTGACTCTCGCGCAAGAGTCTACGAGAGCGCGCGCGACGCTGTCGATCTCATCGATGCCACCCTCCCAGCGCGTGGCGGCAATTGCTGCCAGCGCGCTGTTTTCGACCTGCGCTGTAGGACATACGCGTCGCGCCGACTCCAGGAACGCCTCCACCGCTCGGCGCCCGGTGATCGGTGCCTCCTCCACCACAACGCGCACGCCTGCGACCGACCGGAGTAGGGCCTGCTCCATTGGAGGTGCGAGCGAACTCGCACAGGAGTCGCGGGTCGTGATCAAGAATAGGCGCTGACCTGATGTGGTGGCCAAATCGACCGCTTCGAACGCGCGGCGCATTTCATCCGTACTTAGCAGCTCTGGGAGCGCGATTATGGTCGCACGCTGAAGCTCCATGACGCCGAATGGACGTACGCAGTCGGCTCCCGCGCCAAATACCTGCGTCACAACCTCTCGCACTCGATCCGCGCGTCGCACTTGGATGACTCCGCGGGCAGCAGATCGCGTCAGCGCCCGAACGTTGCTCCAAGGGGATGCTCCTTCTCCAGGCACGCAACTCCGCGGCGTAGGCGTGCTCGTTGTCGCGACCGAAGTGCATGCAGACGGCAATTCTTTTCCGGCGGCGATGTTTGGGGGACCATGGCGCAGAATCGTGCCTATCGCGAAGGCATACTCCTTCGCGCCTGCTTCTCCATATCGCTGCATCCGCAGCCACGACGCGTCAGCAGCTGCAAGATTGATGGCGTCACGAGAGTCCCGCAGACGGCCGGATCTCCAGAGTCGCTTGGCGTCAAGGAGGCGCGCTTGCCATCGAAGCTGAGGGAACCAAGCGCCGTCGAACGCTTGTCTTGCTCTGTAGACGGCTGCAAGTTCTGCCTCTCCAAGTCGACCACTTCGCCATATCCCAAGGGCCAAGGCGAGGGCGAGTTCACCGATTCCGATATCGTCGCGCTCGATCCATCCGACGAGTTCCTGGTCTTGCCAATCGAGGCTCCATGTTGAGCGGGCGTTTACGCCAGCACGAATAGAGTACGCAGCGAGCAACGACGGGTTGCGAACTCCATGGTCGGCCACAGGTGCGGGCTGACCGCAACGTTCGACCGGGTCGCCGGACACTACACCCCGACTCAGATGCGCGACGATAGCGGTCCTTGACACGTCATCGTCAAGTAGCGCGAACTCGGACGACCAAAGCAATCGAGCACGAAACAGGTCGCGGCGCGCGACGGCTATCCTTGGAGTGACGACGACGCCAGACAGCGCTCGCGCTAGCCACTCCCCGATCGGGTGGAATCCGAGCAGCAGGACACATTGAGCGACTTCGAAGCATGCTATCAGGACGATGTCGCGCGAGGCGGTCCTGACACTCGCGAGTATTCGATCGATCTCATCTTGAATCGCGCCGTCGTGACCTCGACGCCACACCTTTGCAAGCAGGTGACGCAGCTGCGCGAGCACGGCGAGCACCGTACTTCCCGTGTCAGTGTACAGGCCTGATCCCCGTCCGAAGTAGTCGAACTGGCTGGCGCCGTGGGGCATCGCACTAGCGATCGCGGCTCCGGTCAGGTACGCGCCTCGGACGTGACGCAGTCCCTCTGGTACACGCGCGAGGCGAGCCGCCGCACGGGAGAACACGCGCTTCGCGGCGGTTGGGTTCCCTGACTTGTCTAGCAGTAACCCTAGCCGGACAAGGTCGGATAGGTGTTCGTGTACTCTCCGCGACCTTGTTGCAAGGCGGATCTTGCGAATGAGCGCGCGCTTCATTTCTGCGCTGTCGCCCGCCACGAGAGCCGCTTGGAACATGAACTCGCACTCCGCACGCATGAAACGGGCACTTGTTGGATGAGGGCCCAACTCGGCCTGCGCAAGGCGGCTTTCGCGGTTCGCCTGAGGGACCTGCAGCATCCGCATGTATGTCGACGCTCTGATCTGACGAAGCGCTGCCATCGCAGCCGCGCTGGTAGGAGTGTCCGGGATCTCTACCGCCAGCAGCGAGTCGGACTCCCGAGACTCATACAGAACCTCCACGAGCTCGAGCGTGGCTTCTGCTCGGGTCGAGTCGTCGATCGTGGGGTCGGCGAGCACGTTGCGGAGCACGGTGGCGGCGTCGCCGAGGCGGCCGGCTTGGAGGAGGAGGGCGGCGCGTTCGCGGCGGCGGGTGCGGCCCCAGTCGGGTTCGCCGAGGGTGGACTCGGCGTCCTCGAGGTGACGCAGCGCGGTGTCGAAGTAGCCGTGGTCGCGCAGCCAGGAGACGGCGCGCTCGGTGAGTTCTGCGGCGTCCACGTGGCCGGCGGCGCGGGCGTGGCGGGCGATCTCTGAGATGTCGTCGGGGCGCTCCTCGCGCAGGAGTACCAGGAACTCGCGGTGGAGGGAGCGGCGGTTCGAGTCGGGGATCGCCGACAGCACGCGGCGGCGGATGCGCTCGGAGCGCAGGCGCCACGTCGTCCCGTCGCGCAGGAGCAGGCCCGCCGCCTCGGCGCGCTCGGCAGCCTGCCAGAGGCGGGGACCGGGGAGCGCGGAGAGGCGGCTGCAGCGTTCGCGCGAGAGCGCGCCACCCGCGACGGCCAGGAGCTCCGTGAGCTCGGCGGCGTCGCGGCCGGCCGCCATCAGCGCGCTGCGGACGTGCTCGCCGCCCGTCGAGGCGCGGTCGGCGAGTTCGTGGAGCGGCACGTCGAGTCGCCAGCGGGTGCCGATGCGCACGAGGCCGCCGGAGGACTCGAGTTCGCGCAGGACGCCCACGATGTCGGCGGGCAGGCCGCCGGCGAGCTCGACGAGGCGGAGCGCGAGGTCCCCGGCGAGCTCGGGGGCGTGGAGGGTGCCCTCGAGGAAGCACGCGACGTCGGCCGCGCTCCACTCGCCCAGCGTGAGCCGCTCGCGGGGGATGTCGTGTTCGGTCCGCGGTCGCGTCGTCGTCGCGACGAGCACGGCACGGTTGGGCGGCTCCGGCGGCGAGGCGAGGCGGCGGCCGACGGCGTACCAGACGTCCGCTGCCGCGCGGGGCAGGTCGTCGGCGTCGTCCAGGAGAAGCGCGCCCGGGGACGAGCCGAACGCCTCGGCGACGAGCGCCCCCAGCGCGAGCGTGGCCGGCACCACGCGCGCCTCGGTGACGACGCCTTCCGCCGCCGTCAGCCACTGGAGCGACTCCTCGTGCGCCTGCACGGCGGGGGAGTTGCGGCCGAGCAGGTGCACGAGCTGGCGGGCCAGGGCCTCGAGTCCGCCCCAGCCCGCGGGCCGCGCCGCCGCGCCGAGGACGATCGTGCCGCTTGCACGCAGGACCGCAGCGATCCACGCGAGCTCGCGCGTGCGACCCGCTCCGTGCACTCCGACGAGCTCGACGAGCCCGGGTCGCTCGCGGAGCGGCGGAGCCCCGCCCGGAGCGACGCCGAGCAGGCTCTGGAGGTGGCCGGCGATGTCGTGTCGCGGCACGAACGGCACCGTGAGCCACGGATCCAGGGAGTCCTGCTCCCCGAGATCGAGCAGCACGGCACCGGCGCTCGGGTAGGCGTCGCGCGGGTCCGGCGCGAGAAGGCGCGAGAGGACGCGACGGAAGTCGGGGTCCGCGGCGTGCCCGGACAGCGCGTCGTAGCAGAGCGGCGTCACGGCCTCGGCGGGAGTGTGGTCCACGCGGAGCAGGGCCCGGCCGAACGCCATCCCGAGCGCCCGCACGTCGGCGCTGACGTCGCTGAACCCGTCGGCCCGCTCGGACGCGGGCACGGACTCGGCGACCGGCGTCGCGCCGGACCAGTCGAGCAGATGGAAATCGCCGGCGGACGACGCGAAGACGCTCGTGCGCGAGATCGCGCCGTGGATGCGGCCGCGCGCGTGGGCACGGTGGAGCACGCGCAGGATGCTCACGAGTCCGGCGCGGAGGGCGGCGGCGGGCAGGTCGCCCCGCACGGCGAGCGGGACGCAGTCGGCGGGCGCGCCGAGGAGGATCGCCACGCGACCCGTCACCGGGTCGGAGACCCGCACTCCCGTCGGGACGCCGGGTCCGGCCATCTCGGCGAGGATCGCGCACTCGCGGTCGGCGAGCTCGAGCGACGCGGGCAGCAGCACGAGCTCCGTGCGCCCCGCGGTGTCGGTCGCACGCACGATCTCGCCGGCGGCGCTCAGGCCGACCGGCTCGACCGAGTCGAACGAACCCATCAGCAGGTCCGAGGTCGTCGCCGTCATCGCGCGCTCCTTCCGACGACCGATCGTAGGACGCGGGGCGCGCCTGCACAAGGCGACTCAACTCGTTTTATCACAGATGTTTACGATGATCGGTCCGACGTCGATCGCTGCCGCGGGCGCGTGCGGGCGCGAATCGCGCCAATCGCGCCACGAGGCGCTTGCAGGCGGGTCGGCACCCCGTCGCCGCGCCTCCGGACCGGTCGCGCGGACTCTCGCCGGGGGCCGCTTCGGGGCAGCCGCCCGGACGGGACGCGCGGAGTCAGCGGCCGCCGGAAGGGGGCGTGGAAGGGGCCGGCCCGCGCTCGAGCGGGTCGTAGCTGAAGCTGACGTCGAACACGCCGGCACCCTTGCGCACGGTCGCACGGGACAGCAGCGGGACGCCGTCGGCCGAGTCGTCGTACTCGTACCGGATGTCGGCGCCCGAGCCGAAGACCCACTCGCGCTCGAGCAGGTACCGGCCGTGCCAGAGCCGCCACTCGAAGTGGGTGATCTCGGCCGACGGGATCACGCTGGTGCCGCGGATCGCGACCAGGTCCTGCGCGTCCACGCTGTAGGAGACGGAGACGTCGACGTGGTGCGGCGGCGACGTGACGACGCGGTGCTTCCGATCGCGGGACTGGGTGACGAGCAGCTGGATCGGGGGCAGGTAGTGGACGACGTGGCGGTACGGACCGGCGAGCGAGACGTGCACGAACTTGCGCACCTGCTCGAGCGCGCCCTTCGGGAGCTGCGCGACGTCGTCGAGGGCCTCGACGTGGACGGCGTCGTCGAGCGGACGCGACGCGTCGTAGTCGAACGCGATGCGTGCGACGGCCGTGCCGACGCGGCCCTCGGCCACGCCCTTCGCGCGGAGGAGCGCGACGTCGCGCGCCGGCTCGAGCACGCGGCGGTGGAACGAGTCGAGGAGCCCGCGGCCGTAGCGGTCGACGTCGGCGTGCCACTGCTCCTGCGCCTCGCGGCCGGCGTCGAGGTCGGGCGGGCTGCCCTCCGGGACGCGCTCCTCCGGGACGTCGGGCACGGGATCCGGGAGGAGCGCCGGCGCGGCGCCCCCCGAGTCGGGCGGAGTGCGCGGCTCGTCGCCGCACGCGGCGAGGAGGAGTGCCGGCAGCACGAGGAGCGGGAGCAGGCGACGCATCGGGCCGATCCTAACCGAGCCGGCGCTCGCGGAGTGCGGCGGGCGTCCGCGGGTCACGGGCTACCCTCGGTCGCTCGGCGCCCGCACCCCGGAACTCGCACGGAGCGGCAGAGGTGACACGACCCGCGTCCGCCGCGAGCGGGCTGCGCCGCCCCGGAGACCACGCCATGGAGTTCGCGCCCATCCCGGAGATCCTCGAGGAGCTGCGCCAGGGGCGCTTCGTGGTCGTCGTGGACGACCCCGCGCGCGAGAACGAGGGCGACCTCGTCTGCGTCGCCGAGATGGTCACGCCCGAGCACGTGAACTTCATGCTCACGCACGCGCGCGGCGAGATCTGCACGACGCTCGAGGAGGCGCGCGCCGTGCGGCTCGGACTGGAGCTGCAGGCGTCGTCCAACGACTCGCCGCTGCTCTGCGCGAAGTGCGTGACGGTCGACACGGTCCACGGCACGACGACGGGCGTCTCGGCCTCCGACCAGGCCAAGTCGATCCGGCGCCTCGCCGACCCGCACGCGGAGCCGGGCGACTTCAGCCGGCCGGGGCACACGCGGCCGATCCGCGCGCGGCGCGGCGGGGTGCTCGTGCGGACGGGGCACACGGAGGCGTCGGTCGATCTCGCGCGGCTCGCCGGGTTCCAGCCCGTCGCGCTCATCTGCGAGATCCTCGACGCTTCGGGCGAGCCGATGCGCCTCCCCGGGCTGCGCGCGTACGCGGCGCAGCACGGCCTCAAGATCACGACCATCGAGGAGCTGATCCGCTACCGCCGCGAGACCGAACGGATCGTCACGCGCGCCGTCACCACGCGCATCCCCACCGCACACGGCGTCTTCGACATCCACCTGTACGTGAACAGCGTGGACCGCAACCAGCACATCGCGCTGACGATGGGTCTCGACGTGCCGACGGACGACGTGCCGTTCGCGGCCATCGAGGAGCCGGTCCTCGTGCGCGTCCACAGCGAGTGCCTGACGGGCGACATCTTCGGGTCGCTGCGCTGCGACTGCGGACCGCAGCTCGAGGCGGCGCTGGCCACGGTCGGCCGCCGCGGGCGCGGCATCGTGCTCTACCTGCGCCAGGAGGGGCGGGGGATCGGCCTCGAGCAGAAGCTGCTCGCGTACCGCCTCCAGGAGCACGGCCTGGACACCGTCGAGGCGAACACCCGGCTCGGCTTCAAGGCGGACGAGCGCGACTACGGCATCGGCGCGCAGATCCTCCACCACCTCGGCGTGCGCGAGATCGCGCTGATGACGAACAACCCGAAGAAGCTGCAGGCCCTGCCGGGCTTCGGGCTGCGCATCGCGGAGCGCGTCCCGCTCGAGATCCGCCCGACCGAGGAGAGCGCGCGGTACCTGCGCGCGAAGCGCGACAAGCTGGGACACATGCTCGAGGGGCTCGACCGCTCGTAGGGACGGCCGGCCCGCACCCGGCGCGTGCGCGCGACGGGGGCGCGCTGCTACCCTCGCGTCGTGCGGACGGCACGAGAGACGCATCCGGCCCGCGGCGGGGCGCGCCGCACGGTCTCGCTGACGGCGATCGTCGCGGCGCTGGTGCTCGTCCAGGCGCTCGTGCTGGTCGTGTCGCGCGCGTTCCTCCACTGGTGAGGGTCCCCGCGGCGGAGGGGAGCGGCCCGTGCGGGTGACGATCCTCGGCTCGGGCACGGCGGTGCCGTCGGCCGAGCGCTTCCCGGCGGGAGTGCTCGTCGAGGGCGGCGGCGTGCGCGTCGTGGTCGACCTCGGCCCCGGGGTGCTGCGCCGCCTCGCGGCGGTGGGCGTCGCGCCGGAGTCGGTGGACGCCGTCCTGCTCACCCACTACCACGTGGACCACTGCGCGGACGTCGCGGCGCTGCTGTTCGCACTGCACGCGCCGGACACGACGCGCCCGCCCCTGCGGATCGTGGGCGGCCCCGGACTCGGCCGCTTCCTCGCCGGGCTCCGGGCGGCGTGGCCGGGCTGGCTCGAGCCGCGCGGCTACGAGCTGCGGGAGCACGAGATCGCACCGGGCCCGTTCGCGGTCGGCGGTCTCGAGGTGACGGCGCACGCGATCGCGCACACCGCTGCGAGCCTGGCGTACCGCCTGCACGAGCCGGAGACGGGTGCGGTCGCCGCGATCAGCGGCGACGCGACGCCGTGCGCCGGACTCGTGGACGTGGCCCGCGGCGCGCACCTCTTCGTCTGCGAGTCGGCGTTCCCCGACGCGGCGCCGCGCGCGGGCCACCTGACGCCGCGCCTCGCGGGCGAGGCGGCGGCCGCGGCGGGCGTCGCGACGCTCTGTCTCACGCACTTCTATCCCGCGTGCGAGGGCCACGACGTCGCGGCCGAGGCGCGCCGGGTCTTCGGCGGGCGGGTCGTCGCCGCGCACGACCTGCTCCGCCTCGAACTGCCCTGACGCCGTCGAACACCCCGCTCGAGGAGCGCCGCCGCAGGGATCGCGGCTCCGGCGACGCGCCGGGCGCGGGAGCTGGTGGACGAGGTGGGCCATCGCCGCGCGCGCGGTTCCCGTCGTCCGCGCCGTACGTACTGGGAGACGGGCAGCGGTTCGGGAAGAACGCCGGGGGACGGGCGTCCAAGGGGGATGTCCGGACCCGATCGGCCGAGCGGAGGTCTCGCGGTGAACGACTCGGAGCTCGTCGCCGCAGCCCGCGCGGGCGACGCGGCGGCGTTCGCCGCACTGATCGGGCGCTACGAGGCGCGGATCCTCCGCCTCGTGCGGGGGATGGTCCCCGCCCCGGACGTGGAGGACGTGACCCAGGAGGCGTTCCTCAAGGCGTTCCGGAAGCTGCATCTCTTCGACGGACGCTCGTCGTTCTACACGTGGATCTACCGCCTGAGCGCCAACACCGCGATGGACTGGCGCAAGAAGGAGGCGCGCCGCCGCCACGCCCCGCTGCCGGCCACCGAGGCCGGCGAGGACCTGGTGCCGGGCGACGGCCCCGGTCCCGAGCGGCGGGCGGTGCAGATCGAGCTCGGCGAGCGCATCGACCGCGCCGTGGCGGAGCTGCCCGACACGTATCGCGAGATCGTGCTCCTGCGCGAGGCGCGGGGACTCTCGTACGAGGAGATCGCGGCCGAGCTGGGCATCAGCAAGGGCACGGTGGAGTCCCGCCTCTTCCGCGCCCGGGAACGCCTGCGGGAGCGGCTCCGGCCGTGGATCGAGACATGAACACCGAACCTGCCCCCACGGACCTGCGCTGCGAGCGTGTGCGGCTGCTGCTCTCGCTCGCCGCCGACGACGCGGCGACGCCCGCCCAGACGGCGGAGATCGACGCGCACCTGCCGGGCTGCGCCGCGTGCCGCGCGGCGCGCGGCGTCGACGCCGCCGTGCGGGCGCGCTTCGGGGCGCCGGTCACGGCGAGCTCCGGGTTCGCGGAACGCGTCGCGGCGGCCGCTCTCGCGCAGCGACGCGAGTCGCGGGCGCAGAACCGCTTCCTCGCGTCCGCGGCGGCCGCAGCGGTGCTCGTCGCCGCCGCCGGGGGCTTCGTGTTCGAGGGCCTCTCGGCCCGGCGGCCGCAGGCGACGCCGGTCGTCGCGACCGCCCGCGACGCGGCGGGCCGCGCCCTCGCGACGGGCCTCGCACTGGGTCGCGCGCCGACGGCGCGCGCGGAGGGACGCTGACATGCTGGCCGACAGGACCCTGCTCGGGACGACGCTCCTCGTGACCTTCCTCTCGGGCGGCGCGCTCGGCTACCTGGCGCGCGACGCGCGGCGGCCGGCGCCGGTCCGGCCGTACGCGGTCGAGACGGTCTTCGCGACGCAGCTCGACGCGCTCGCGCAGCGCGGCTACGACGAGACGGAGCTCGGGCAGGCGCGCACGATCTACACGGACTACCTCGGCGAGTACCAGACGTGGCTGAACGCGTTCTTCGACACCCACACGGACGCCCTCGACCGCCTCGACCGCCGCTGCGAGGAGCGGCTGCGCGATCTCGAGGCGACGCACCGCGAGCGCACCGGCGGATCCGAGACGCGATGAGGCGCGCGGTTTCGTTGTTGGACTTGACGCTGCGCGGAGGGGAGCCTCGGCCCCCCCGCAGCGGCCCGCAGGAGTGAGGTAGTGGCGAAGGCAGCCGGCATCGACATCGGCTCGCACGCATGCAAGGTCGCCGTCGTGGACGGCGGCCCGAAGGGCGGCCGTCTGCTGCGCTACGTCGTGCAGGAGTACGAGCTCGGGGCCGGCGGCGCCCTGACGCCGACCGCCGTGCTCGAGGCGCTGCGCAAGGCGCTCGCGGAGGCGCGGGCGCCGCGCAACGCGGCGAGCGTCGCGATCCCGGCCGAGCAGTGCATCCTGCGCGAGATCTCGGTGCCGTTCACGCAGGACGAGCAGATCCAGCGCGTGGCGAAGTTCGAGTTCGAGCCGCACCTGCACAGCGCGGCCATCGAGGACGTCGTCGTCGACTTCGTGAAGACGGGGCCCGCGCGCGGCGGCACGCGCCTGCTCGTCATCGCCGCGCTGAAGCAGATGCTGCGCACGCGCCTCGAGCAGTTGGCGCACGTCGGCGTCGATCCGCTGCACCTCGACGTGGACGTCGCCGCGCTCTTCAACGTGGCGCGCAGCTCGGGCATCCTCGACGAGCACCCGAACTGCCTGATCATCGACATCGGCGCGCGCACCACGAAGACGATCTACGTGCAGGACGGCCGCATCAAGGTCGCGCGCTCGATCCGCCTCGGCGCGCGCGCCGCGCGGCAGCGGATCGCGGCGGACTTCGAGGGCGACGACGACGCGACGCAGCGCGCGATCGAGAACGCCGCGAGCGCGGAGCTGCTCGCCCAGGCGCCGGTGGCGGGCGCGGCCACGGTCGACATCGTCACGTCCGTGGCGGAGATGGAGGCGCTCGTCGCGCACGGCCGGCAGGAGGAGTTCCTGCAGCGCGTGATCCGCGAGACGCAGCGCACGCTGCCGATGATGGGCGAGGGCGACGCGATCACGCGCGTGTTCCTCACCGGCGGCGGCGCGGCGCAGCACCCCAACGCCCACGCTGCGCTGGCCGAGCGGTTCGGCGCGCCCGTGGAGGCGCTGCCCGTGACGGCGGCCGTCACACAGGATCTCCCGCCGACCGAGAAGGCGCGCGTGGACGCCGGCGGTGCGGTGGCGATCGGCACGGCGCTGAAGGTCCTCGGCATCGACGCCGGCGAGATCGACCTGCGGCGCGAGGACTTCCGCTTCGCGCGCACCTTCGACCAGGTCAAGACGGCCGTCGCGCTGGGCGTCACGCTGCTCTTCTTCGCGGTGTTCCTGTTCTGGCTCACGCTCTTCATGGACATCCAGAAGGCGCAGGGCGAGCTGATGGACCTGCAGCGCGCCGCGCGCGCCGAGCTCGACGCGGACGTCTTCGACGCCTACGCGCAGTCGGTGCGCGACCCGCACACGGTCCAGATCAACGGCGACCCCGAGAAGTACTTCCCCACCACGAAGACGGCGCTCGGGCGCGTGCAGAACCACCTGAAGAACGAGCTCGGTCTCGCCACCGAGATCCCGCCGATCACGTCGTGCCTCGAGACGTGGCTGGCCGTCACGAACAGCATCAAGAACGTGCGCGAGAAGATCCCGTACCTGGCCATCAAGTCCGAGGACTACGACCAGGAGAAGGGCACGCTGCGCGTGATCGTCTCCAGCTACACCGAGCCCGACCTGATCGTCGAGGAGCTGCGCAAGTACACGCCGGACCAGGGCGGCAACCTGTTCGCGAGCGTGGACACGAAGAACATGACGCAGCTCGGAGACGGTCGCATCGAGGCGCCGATCGAGCTCGTGATGCTGCCGCGCGAGTCCGCGGAGGCGCAGCAGTGAAGACCGACACGCCGGCCCAGGGCGAAGAGCTGGATGTCGTCAAGCTCTACCTCTGGCTCATGCTCGCGATCACCGTCGCGGTGGGCGGAGCCATCTGGTACCACAAGACGCGCGTCGACGAGCTCCGCGCGCGCGTCACCAGCGCACGCGCCGGCCTGGCCGGCATGGTCGCCGCGAAGCAGCAGATCACGTCGATGCTCGGCGTGTACGCGGCCAACAAGGAGGACGAGGCCCGGCGCACGCCCGGCACGTGGTTCTCGCGCGTCTGGCAGCGCAAGGGCATCTCCGACCAGTCCGTGCGGCCCCAGACGTGGGTCGAGCGGTACAACCAGCGCGGCAACTTCGACGAGAGTCAGCTCGAGATCAAGATCGACAACAAGAACCCGCTGCGCCGCGAACAGGTCGCGCAGCTCGCCCACGAGATCGAGCACGCGAGCACGCGCCTGCGCATCGTCGAGCTGAAGCTGCGCCGTGCCGGCGGCAAGGACGCGTTCGAAGACGACGCGTGGACCGGGTCGCTGACCGTCGGCTACCGGACCGCGCGGATCAAGGGCGAGTAGCGCCGCGCCGCTACTGCGCGCGCGCCGGGAAGTAGTCCTGCAGCGCGCGCACGCCGTATCCGCGCGAGCGGATGCGGTCGATGGCGTTGATCGCCGCGGCGGCGCCGGAGAGCGTGGTGATGCACGGCACGCCGCCCTGCACGGCCGCCGCGCGGATGCGTCCCTCGTCGGTGCGCGAGCCGCGCCCGGTCGGCGTGTTGACGACCATGTCGATGCGGCCGTCCGCGAGCAGGTCGAGGACGTTCGGCCGGCGGCCCTCGCGGATCTTGTGGACGAGCTCGGCAGCCACGCCCGCGTCCGCGAGCGCGGCGTGCGTGCCCGCCGTCGCGATCAGGCGGTAGCCGAGACGCTCGAGCTCCTGGCCGACGTAGACCGCGGCGCCGCGGTCCTCGGCGCGCACCGACAGGAACACCGTGCCGCCGTCGAACGGGATGCCCTGGCCCGCCGACATCAGCGACTTCGCGAACGCGACGCCGAAGTCGGGGTCGATGCCCATCACCTCGCCCGTCGACTTCATCTCGGGACCGAGCACCACGTCCACGCCGAGGAAGCGGCTGAACGGGAACACGGGCCCCTTGACCGACGTGTGCGTCGGCGCGGGGATCTCGAGCACGCCCTGCGCGCGCAGCGAGCGCCCCGCCATCGCGAGCGCCGCGACCTTCGCGATCGGCACGCCGATCGCCTTCGAGACGTAGGGCACGGTGCGCGACGCGCGCGGGTTGACCTCGAGCACGTAGACCTGGCCGCGCTGGATCGCGAACTGCACGTTCATGAGGCCGACGACGCCGAGGGCGCGCGCGAGTGACTCCGCCGCGGCCCGCACCTCGCTGACGATCGCCGCGGGCAGGGTCGGCGGGGGGACGGCGCACTGCGAGTCGCCGGAGTGCACGCCGGCCTCCTCGATGTGCTCCATCACGCCCGCGACCACGACGTCGGTCCCGTCCGCGACGGCGTCCACGTCCACCTCGATCGCGTCCTCGAGGAAGCGGTCGAGCAGCACGGGACGGTCGTCCGAGACCTCGACGCCGGACGCGACGTAGCGCTTCAGGCTCTCCTCGTCGTAGACGAGCATCATGCCGCGCCCGCCGAGCACGTAGCTCGGCCGCACGAGCACGGGGTAGCCCACGCGCCGCGTCACCTCGAGCGCCTCGTCCTCGGTGCGCGCCATGCCGTTCGGGGGCTGCCGCAGCCCGACCTGGTCGAGGATCTTCGCGAAGCTCTCGCGGTCCTCGGCGAGGTCGATCGAGTGGGGCGAGGTGCCGATGATGCGCACGCCCGCGTCCTCGAGGGCGCGCGCGAGCTTGAGCGGCGTCTGCCCGCCGAACTGCACGATCACGCCCTGCGGGCGCAGACGGTCGTGGATGTTCAGCACGTCCTCGGCCGTCAGCGGCTCGAAGAACAGCAGGTCCGACGTGTCGTAGTCGGTCGAGACGGTCTCGGGGTTCGAGTTGACCATGATGGTCTCGAACCCGGCGTCGCGCAGCGCGAACGCCGCGTGCACGCAGCAGTAGTCGAACTCGACGCCCTGCCCGATGCGGTTCGGTCCGGAGCCGAGGATCATCACCTTCGGGCGGTCCGAGATGCGCGCCTCGCACTCGTCCTCCCACGTGGAGTAGTAGTACGGCGTCGCCGCCTCGAACTCGGCGGCGCAGGTGTCCACGAGCTTGTACGTGGGGACGATGCCGCGCCCGACGCGGTCCGCGCGCACCGCGCGCTCCTCGACGCCGAAGACCTGCGCGAGCTGCGCGTCGGAGAAGCCGTCGCGCTTCGCGCGCCGCATGAGCTCGTCCGACACGTCGGAGATCGACGCGCACGCGCGCAGCTCGTCCTCGACGGCGGAGAGCTCCGCGATCTGCGCGAGGAACCACGGGTCGATCGCCGTCAGCCGGTGGATCTCCTCGGTCGTGAACCCGGCGCGCAGCGCGTAGCGCAGGTAGTGGATGCGCAGCGAGTTCGGCCGGCCGAGCCGCGCGGCGATCTCCTCGCGCGTGAGCCCCGCGCCGCGCAGGAACGGGTCGCGGCGGTTCAGGCCGAGGCCGGTGAAGCCCTCCTCCGTCGAGCGCAGCGCCTTCTGCAGCGCCTCGCGGAACGTGCGGCCGATCGCCATCGCCTCGCCGACGGACTTCATCTGCGAGCCGAGCGTGGAGTCCGCGTCCGGGAACTTCTCGAACGCGAAGCGCGGCACCTTCACGACGACGTAGTCGATCGATGGCTCGAACGACGCGGGCGTCTTGCGCGTGATGTCGTTCTTGATCTCGTCGAGCGTGTAGCCCACGGCGAGCTTCGCCGCGAACTTGGCGATCGGGAAGCCCGTGGCCTTCGACGCGAGCGCGGACGAGCGCGACACGCGCGGGTTCATCTCGATCACCACCAGCTCGCCGTCGGCAGGATTGACGGCGAACTGGATGTTCGACCCGCCCGTCTCGACGCCGATCTCGCGGATGCACGCGAACCCGGCGTCGCGCATGCGCTGGTACTCGCGGTCCGTGAGCGTGAGCGCGGGGGCGACGGTGATCGAGTCACCGGTGTGCACGCCCATCGGGTCGAGGTTCTCGATGGAGCAGATGACCACGCAGTTGTCCGCGCGGTCGCGCATCACCTCGAGCTCGTACTCCTTCCAGCCGAGCACGCTCTGTTCGACGAGCACCTCGTGGACGGGGGAGAGCTTGAGACCGCGCGCGACGATCTCGCGGAACTCGGCCTGGTTGTAGGCGACACCGCCGCCCGCGCCGCCCATCGTGAACGACGGGCGCACGATGCACGGCAGGCCCACGGCCTCGACGGCCTCGAGCGCCTCCGCCAGGGTCTTCACGACGCGGCTCTGCGGGCAGCGCAGCCCGATCTTCTGCATCGCGTCCTTGAAGAGCTGGCGGTCCTCGGCCTTGCGGATCACGTCGACCTGCGCGCCGAGCAGCGTGACGCCGTACTTCTCCAGCACGCCGTGGTCGTGGAGGTCGATCGCGGCGTTCAGCCCGGTCTGTCCGCCGAGCGTGGGCAGCAGCGCGTCCGGGCGCTCGGCGGCGATGATCTTCTCGATCGCCTGCCACGTGATCGGCTCGATGTACGTCCGGTCCGCGGTCTCCGGGTCCGTCATGATCGTCGCCGGGTTCGAGTTGACGAGGATCACGCGGTAGCCCTCCTCGCGGAGGGCCTTGCAGGCCTGCGTGCCCGAGTAGTCGAACTCGCACGCCTGACCGATGACGATCGGCCCGGAGCCGATGATCAGGATGGACTCGAGGTCAGCGCGACGGGGCAAGGCGTGTGTCTCCCAACCGGTGGCGTCCGCGGGGGCCGGTCGCGCATGTTCCGGACGGCGCGCCCGTCGGGGCGAGGCAAAAGCGCGGCGCGGCGCGGATCAGGCCGGAGGCGTGCCTCCGGAGGGTCGCCGGCGGCGGCGGCGCGGCCGTGCGCGGCGGGGTTCGCCCGGGGCATCCTCCGGGCCGCCCGCCGCACGTCCCGCGGGCGCCTCGGAGGGCACGCCGGCAGCTCCGCCGCCGCCGCCTCCGCCGCCCCCACGCCCGCGCCGCGGACGGCGCGCGCGCGGGCGCGCCCCGCGCTGCCCGTCGCCGCGGTCCTCGCGGCGCTCGGGCAGCTCCGCCCCCGGAAGCGCGTCGAGGAGCTCGTCCACCGTGCGGCGCCGCTCAGGCACCGGGGCGGCGTCCTCCGCGGGCTGCGCGGACTCTTCGGCGTGCTGGTGCGCCGGGTCCTCGCAGACGTGCTCGGGCGCCTTGCGCCGCGAGGCCTCGCGCATGCGCCGTCGGCGGCTGGCGCGGTCCTCGGAGCGCCGCTGCCCCGGGTAGAGCTCGGGCCGGCGCGGCTCGGGCTCCGGGGGCGGCTCCGCCGCGGCGGCCTCCTCGACGGGCGCCTCGACCGGCGGGGCCGGCGGTGCGTCCCCCGCTTCGGGAGGCGCGTCCCCGGGGACCGCCTCGCCCTCCGCGGGCGCCGCGGCGCGCAGGACCAGGCGCACGTCCTCGTCGGGCTCCGGGATCGACTCGACCGTCAGGAGCGGCGGCACGGCGCCCTCCGGCTGCCGCAGCGCGCGCACGCGGGCCGTGTACTGCCACGACAGGAAGTCGAGCTTGAGGTCGTCGGCCGCGTCCTCGACGTCGTCGTCCGAGCTCAGGGGGTGCGGCTCCGGCGCGGCCTCGAAGTACGTGCAGGCGCGCCCGAGGAAGAGCGGGCAGTCGAGCATGTGGAACGTGCCGAGCTGGTTGCGGCACAGGTTGGTCGCCTCGGGCGTCCGGCCGTCGGCAGCCGCGCGGTGCAGGTTGTGGAGGCAGCTCTCCGGGGCGGGGTCGTCGGCGCGCGTCACGCGGCGAGGATAGCCGTCGGGTCGGGCGCGCCCCGGACCATTCGACCGGCCCCGTCGCTCTAGCCCGTGCCCCCGACGGGCGATGAAGGGAGCGGGCGGAAGGAGCGCGCGTGACGGCCGAGAGCGGAGGCAGAGACGTGCGACGCGACGTCGCCGTGGCCGTGCTCGCGGGCGCGGTCGCGTTCCTCGTCGCGGCGCTTCTCTCCTCGCGCGAGCTCGGCGGGCTCGGCGGCGACGACGCGGAGTACGTGCTCCTCGCCCGCTCGCTGCGCGAGCGCCTCGCCTACGTCTCCGACTGGGAGCCCGGGGCGACGGGACCGCACACGCTCTACCCGCCGCTCCTGCCGCTCCTGCTCGTCCCGTTCGTCGGCTCGGCGCCGGACTCGTTCCTCGGCTGTCACCTGCTGCTCGCGGGCTGCGGCGGCGTGGCCGTCGGACTGCTGACGCTGCTGTTCGCCCGCCGCGGACTCCCGCTGCCGGCGGCCGCCGCCGGCGCGCTCGCCCCGGCGCTCTCCGAGCTGTGGATCCGCGGCGCGGTGGACGTGCTGTCGGAGCTGCCGTTCCTGGCGTTGCTCACCGGGGCGCTGCTCGCGCTCGAGCCGCCCGCGGGGGGCGTCCGGACGCGGCGCCGCGCCGTCCTCGCCGCAGTGCTCGCCGCGGCGGCGTTCCTGACGCGCACGGCGGCGATCGCGCTCGTGCCGTGGGTGCTGCTCGACCTGCTCGTCCGCCGGCGCGGGGGAGGGCGCGCGGGGCTCCCGGCCGCCGTCGGACTCGTGGCGGCCGTCGGGGGCTGGTTCGCGTACGGCGCGCTCGCGGGGAGCGGGGGCACGTACACGGCCGTCCTCGCGCGCGGCGAGGGCGCCGTGGACGCGCCGCTCCTCGAGCGCGCGTGGCTGGGCCTCACCGAGGTCTACCTGCCGAACCTGCCGGCGTTCGTGTTCCCGTCGGGCGGCGGTCTCTGGGCCGCGCTCGGGTGGGCGTTCTGGGTTCTCGTCCTGGTCGGCCTCGTCGCGGGCGTCCTGCGGCACCGCACGGTGCGCAGCACCGAGGGGCAGTTCGTGCTCGCGTTCGGTATGTTCTGCGCGTGGAACTTCCGCGACCCGCGCTTCGGGATCGGGATGTTCCCGTTCGCGCTGCTGCTCGCCCTCGAGGGACTCGCGGCGCTGGCGGCGCGGGCCCGCGTGCCGCGCGCGTCCGCGGTCGTGGGCGTCGGCGCCCTGCTGCTGCTCCTGCCGAACGCCGTCCACCTCGCGCGCTCGACGTTCCCCCGCGCAGCGCGCGCGACCCCGCGCGCCGAGGGCGCCGCGCCCGGTTCGGCGCCGCCCGCCGTGGCGCGCTTCCACGAGACGTGGTGGATGGACGACGCGACCTTCGCCGCCGCGGCGCCGCCCATCCGCGACTACCTGGAGCTGTGCCGCGCCGTGCGCACCGACGCGAGCGCGCCGCCGGGGGCGCTGGTCGCGTCGAACCCGCGCGTCGCCGCGCTGCTCACCGGGCGGCGCTGCACGACGGTCGCGCCGGGCGAGGCGCCCGAGGAGACGCTCACCCGGCTGCGGGCGATGGGCGTCGAGCTGCTGCTCGTCGACGCGTTCGTCAACGAGCGGGCCGACGCGCTCCGCGCGCTCGTCCGCACGCCGGGCGTGGAGCTGGCGCAGGTCGGGCGCATCGGCACCGCGCACCTGCTCCGCATCGCGCCGCCGCGCTGAGCACCGAGGCCCGGGGCCGTCAGTCGGGCAGCGCTTCCGTGACGCGGCGGAGCATCTCGTCCTCGTCGGGGAACTCGCCCGTCTCGAGCTTCGAGTAGAGCAGGCGCCCCCCCACCGACAGCTCGAAGCATCCGCCCTTGCTCGGCACGAGCTCGAGCGACGTGATGCGGCGCTTCAGGTTCGACAGCAGCAGGCTGGTCAGGCTCACGGCCTGAGGTTCGTAGTTTCAGAGCGAGCAGTATTCGAGGCGGACGTTCACGGGATCTCCTCTCGGCTGACGTGGCGACGCGCAGACCGCGCCTGCGAGGGAACGCATTCGGAACCGCGCTCCTTCCCGCACGCTACCCTCTCGGCGTGGATGCGCCGCCCGATCTCGTCGTGACCGGAGCGCGCCTCCACCGCGCCGCCGGAGATGCCGTCGCGATCAGCGCCGGACGCATCACGCGCGTCGGCGAGGCGCGCACGCTGCTCCGCGCGCGGGGTCCGCGGACGCGCGTCGTCGAGGTGCCCGGGGGCCTCGTCTGCCCGGGCTTCCACGACGCGCACGCGCACCTGGTGCTCACGGCCGCCGCGCGGCGCGAGATCGACCTGCACGGCCTCGACGCGGCCGGCGTCGTCGCGGCGGTGCGCGAACGCGCGGACGCAGACCCCCAGGCGACGTGGATCGTCGGGCGCGGCTACGAGCCCTCGCGCTTCCCGGGCGCGGGCTCGAGCGCGCGCGCGCTGCTCGACGCCGCCGCGCCGCGCGCGCGCGTCGTCCTGCGCTCGCACGACTACCACACCGTTGCGCTCAACACGGCGGCGCTCCGCGCGACCGGCTTCCTGCCCGCGCCGCCGGACCCGCCCGGGGGGCGCGTCGGCCGCGACGCGGCGGGCGAGCCCGACGGCGTGCTGCACGAGTTCGCCGCACGCGACGCCGAGGCGCGCGTCGACGACGGCTCCGAGGACGCGCTCGCCGCCGCGACCTGCGACGTCGTCCGCGAGCTGTTCGCCGCCGGCATCACGGCGCTCCACGACATGAGCGCGTCGCGCCACCTGCGCGTGCTCGAGGTGCTCGACGCCGCGGGCGCGCTCGCGCTCCCCGTGTTCGCGACGCTCGCGCCGGAGCACGTGGAGGCCGCGACCGCGCGCGCGCCGGGACGTCGCCTCCGCGTGCTCGGCATGAAGGCGTTCCTCGACGGCGCCCTCGGCTCGCGCACGGCGCACCTGCTCGCGCCGTACGAGGGCGACGCGTGCTGCCGCGGCGTCGCGACGCTCACTCCGCAGGCCGCGCGCGACCACGTGCTGCGCGCCGCCCGTGCGGGGCTACCCTCGTGTCTGCACGCGATCGGCGACGCCGCCGTGCGCACGGCCCTCGACGTGCTCGCGGGGGTCCGCGCGCCGGACGGTCGCGCGCTGCGCCACCGCGTCGAGCACGCGCAGCTGGTGGACGACGCGGACCTGCCGCGCTTCGCGCGCGAAGGCGTCGTCGCGTCCGCGCAGCCCGTCCACCTGCTCGAGGACGCGCCGCTCGCACGCAGCGCGTGGGGCGCGCGCACGCGCAGTGCGTTCCCCCTGCGCCGCCTCGCGGACGCCGGCACGCGCATCGCGCTCGGGTCCGACAGCCCGATCGAATCGTTCGACGTGCTGCTCGGCCTGCGCGCCGCCGTCGAGCGCACGGCGCGCGACGGCAGCGTGCTCCACGGCGACGAGGCGCTCACACCCGCCGAGGCGCTCGACGGGTACACGTCGGGGGCCGCGTGGGCCGCGGGCGCGGACCACGAGCACGGCGCGCTGCGGCGCGGCCTGCGCGGCTCGCTCAGCGTGCTGAGCGCCGACGTCGTCGCACATCCGGCGGCGCTCCGCGATGCGGTCGTCGCGCTCACGGTCGTCGAAGGCGACGTCGTCTTCGAACGCGAGGCGGCGTGAGCGCGCCGCTCCACCGCGCGCACCGTGACCACTCGCGGGACTTCGGCGAGCAGCTCTACGTCTACGCCGTGCTCTCGCGCCGCGCCGGCGGCATCTCCGTGGGCGTGAACCTCTCGCCGCACAAGCGCTGCAACTTCGACTGCACGTACTGCCAGG
>CALKVK010000035.1 GCA_937996235.1 uncultured bacterium
CCATCGCCGCATGCACGGCGCTTGCTCCGCAAGCGGCGCGCCTGCGGCGGAAGGGCACACCCCGGCAGTGGGGACAGGGCTGCCTTTTTGCCTTTTCGCGACAGCGTGCGGCCGCTCGATCGGGCTCGCCCGGGCTTGGTGCGGCCCGCGCGGAAAGGGAAGGGAGGCAGCCCTGTCCCCGCGGTCGACGGATGGGCGCGTCGTGCGGCGCGGCCGGACGGGCGTGGGGGCTGCGGCCGCGGCTGTCCAGTGCGTAGAGTGCCCCACATGCAGGCGGCGGAGGCGGGCAGCGGCGAGCGGACGGCGGCGTACCGCGTCGTCGAGGGGCTTCATCTGCGGCAGTGGCTCGCGCGCTCGGCGGCACCGCTCGCGGTGCTCTGCACGAACGGTGCGGGGGTTCTCGAGGTGGCGTGGCTGCCGCGGCACGACGCGGCCGCGGCGTGGTGCGGGCTGCCGCCCTCCGCGACGACGGCGCTGCGCGTCGTCGGGCTGGCGCTCGTCGCCGTGGCCGCGGTGCTGCGCGTGCAGGCGAAGGGCGTGCTCGTGCGGCGGACGACGCTGACCACCCACGGGGCCTACGCGCGCGTGCGGCACCCGTTCTACCTCGCGGCCGTGCTCGGGGGAGCGGGCACGCTGCTCCTCGCGGGGTCGCTCGGCGCGGTCGTCGCCGTCGCCTGGGTCGCGCTGGCGGTGCCCGTCTACGCCGTCACGATCGCGGGCGAGGAGGACGGGCTCCGCACGCTCTACCCGGAGGCCTGGGCGCGCTACGCGGCGACGGTCCCGGCGCTGCTGCCCCGGCTCGCCCGCGCCGCCCGCGACGGCGACGCGGCGGGCGAGCGCAGCACCTGGGCGAACCTCGTCCGCGAGCGCGAGCCGCCGCGGCTGCTGCGCTTCCTCGCGGGCGCGGCGGCGGTCGGCGCGTGCGCCCTCGCCGACCGCACGCCCGCCCTCGCGTTCGGCGGACTCGCGCTGCTCCTGCTCGTCGCGTCCTACCTGGTGCCCCTGGTCGCACGTCCCCCGCGCGACGGCTCCCCGGCGTAGCCGCCTTCGCGGGAAGTTTGGCGCGCGCGGGCCCGCGCGGTCTCTTCGGTGCATGCGCGTCGCCGCCGCCCTCGTGCTCGTCGCGTCGCTGCTGACGGGCGCCTGCCGCTCCGCTCCCCGCACCGAGGCCGAGCCGCCTCCGCCCGACTTCCCGCAGGGCTGGTCGATCGTGGACCTGACACGCCCGCTCGACCACGCCGCGCCGTGGCTCCCCCACGCGCAGGGGTTCCGCTTCGAGCGGATCGCGCTCGAAGGCGACGCGTTCGGCCGCGCGGTCGGCGCGTGGTCGGCGCTCGGCCACACCGGCACGCACGTCGAATCGGCCGCGACGTTCGGCGGACCCGGTGCGCCGGTCGCGCGCATCCCGGCCGCGCACCTCGTGCTGCCGCTCGTCGTGCTCGACGCGCCGCCCCCGCTCGCGGACGGCGAGCCCGTCGCCGTCGGCGTGCTGAGCGTGACGGCGTACGAGGCCGCGTACGAGCGCATCCCGCGCGGGGCGCTCGTGCTGCTCCGGACGGGCACGGGCTCGCTCGACAACGCGACGCTCGCCGCCGACGGCCGGCTCGCCCCGGAGCGCCGCACGCACGCGGGCTTCTCGGACGAGGCCGTCCGCTTCCTCGCCGCGGAGCGCGGCGTGCGCGCGCTCGGCACCGACGCCCTCGCCATCGACCGCGGGCCGGACCTCGAGAGCTCCCCCGCCGCGCGCGCCGCGGCCGACTCGGGTCTCTTCACGGTGACGTCGCTCGCGAACCTCGGCCCGCTGCCGCGCAGAGGCGCGATCGCGATCGTCGGGGTGCTCCCCGTCGCGGACGCGGTCGCGTCGCAGGCGCGCGTGCTCGCGCTCGTCCCGCCGCACGCCGTCGAGACCGCGGAGACCGGGAGCCGGCGTTGAGCGACGAGGAGGCGTCCGGGCGCCGGATCCTGTTCGAGGTGCTCCTGTTCGCCGCGCTCTTCCTGCTCGTCGGACTCGTGTTCGCGGCGGTCCGCGCAGCGCGCGAAGGCGACCGGATCTGGACTGTGACTCCTCACACTCCTCGCTGACGCCGCCCCTGTGCATAATGCGCGCGGGGCGGGCGCTGTGCGCGGTGCTGGGAAGGAGATTCGCATGAGCACGGTCCGGCCCGGGCGTTCCTGGGCCAGCGTGCCGGTGGCCGCGGCGTTGTTCCTGAGCGCCGCCGCACTGGCCGGAGTCGTCATCGCAGGCGAGGGCGCGGCGCCGCCGCCTGCGAACCCCTGGAGCGCCGCCGAACTCGCCCGTCGCTTCCCCGACCCCGACGCCGATGCGCCGCGCGCCGACTTCAGCGGCACCGACCGCTGCGTCGAGTGCCACGAGGACCGCGCCGAGTCACTGGGCACGTCGTTCCACACCGACCTCATCGGGAGCGACGCCACCACGCGCGGCTGCGAGGCCTGCCACGGCGCCGGGCGCGAGCACTCCGAGTCCGACGGAGAGGAGCTCGTCCGCCACCCGTGGGACGTGCCCCCCGCCGAGGTCGTCGCGGTCTGCGCGAAGTGCCACGTGGACGTGCTCGAGAAGCCGCTCCACGCCCACCGCCGGTGGGTGTTCCCGAAGGGGCCCGACGCCGAACCGCGCTCCTGCGTGCAGTGCCACGAGATCCACGTGGACCGCACCGACCCGCAGCACGACCCCTCGGTCGGGCCCTTCCGCTCCGTGGACGCGCTGAGCGCGGTCGCGCAGCAGATCCCGGCCGAGCGCTGCATCGCCTGCCACGCCGACTTCCACCCCGAGATGAAGCGCTCGGGCCACGCGAACCTGCTGACCGAGGGCGCGCAGTGCGGCTCCTGCCACGGCAACGGCAGCCTGCACGAGGCGTCCGGCGGCCGCGAGCGGCTGATCATCGACCCGCGCGCGCAGCGTCCGAAGGACGCGAACGCGACGTGCCTCGGCTGCCACTCCGGCGACGGCGCGGTCGTCCGCTGGACCTGCTCCGAGCACGCGCGCGAAGGCACGTCGTGCGTCACCTGCCACGACCCGAACGCGCCGCGCGGCCGCACGCTGCGCGCTCCCGAGTTCGAGCTGTGCGGCGGCTGCCACCTCGACGTGAAGGCGCGCTTCCGCCTGCCGAACCGCCACCAGGTGGACCGCGGGCGCGTCCAGTGCAGCGACTGCCACGACCCGCACGGCAACCTCTCGCGCGTGCGCGACGCCGACGTGCGCCTGCGCGCGTGCGCGACGTGCCACCCGGAGAAGGCCGGGCCGTTCGTCCACGACCATGGCATCAAGCGCACCGAGGGCTGCGTCGCGTGCCACGACCCGCACGGCTCCGTGAACCGCCGGATGCTCGCGTATCCGCGCGTGAAGGAGCTCTGCCTGCAGTGCCACCCGGAGACGCCGCACGACCTCTCCGAGCGCCGCTACGCGAACTGCCTCGCGTGCCACACCGAGATCCACGGCAGCGACACGGACCGCCTGTTCCTCGAACGCGGCCCCGGCGGAGACGCGCGATGAGGGCGCGCCGCACACGCCTCGCCGTGGCGGCCCTGGCCGCCTCCGTGCTCCTCCCCGTCGCTGCGTCCCGGGCCCGCGCGGCCGAGGGCGACGACGCCGTCGCCGCGCCGGACCCCGCCGACGCCGGACCCGCCGTGGACGACGACACGACGGTCCCGCCCGAGAGCGACGACGATCCGGACGTCATGACGAAGTCCGTCGAGGAGAGCTCCGACGCGATCGACGACGACGGCGCCGACAGCGCCGACGCCGACGACAGCGACGACGACGACGACGACGACGACACCGACCTCGACGCCGCCGTCGCTGCGGCCGCCGACGCGGACGCGTCCCCGCGCTACGCGCTCGAGGGCGCGGTGCGCGCCGGCTGGCGGCTGCTCTCGGGCCGCGGTCGCGGGCGCTTCGTCCAGGACGTCGGGCTCGACGACGGCCCGCGCGTCTTCGACTTCGACGTGCGGCTCGACGACCTGCGCGAGAAGCCGTCGATCGACACGTTCGAGGCGTCGGGGCACGACCTCGGCGAGCGCACGAGCGACGGACGCCTGATCGTCCGCCGGAACGGGCTCTTCGAACTCGAGGGGAGCTGGTTCCGCGACGTGAACACGTACACGGCCGACGGTGACCCGTTCCCGCGCGACACGCTGCACGACCGCACTCTCGCGCGGCTGCGCGTGACGCCGTGGCGCGGCGTCGCACTGCGGCTCGAGTGGCGCCGGAACGCGCGCCGCGGCGACGCGTTCGCGCAGGCGCTGACCGACTCCCGCGAGTCGCCGCCGCCCGGCGTCGATCCGGAGATCGTCGGCTCGCAGCGCCCGTTCGAGGAGCGCTTCGACGCGCTCACGGTCGGCGGCGACGTCGTCACCGGCGACTGGCGCTTCGGCCTCGCGCTCACGGCGCGGCGCGGGCTCATCGACGACATCCGGCTCTACAACGTCCCGGACCCGCTGATCGACGCGCCCTCGCGGCAGGAGTTCCACCGCCGCGTGGACCTCGACGGCACCGACGTCGTCGCGAAGGTCGGGCGCACATGGTTCGACGGTGCGCTGGAGACGACGCTCATCGGCACCGCGCGGCGCTTCCCGACGGACTCCGAGTTCTCGGCGCGGGGCCGCGGCACCGACCGCTTCAACGGCACGCCGTTCCTCTGGACGACCACCGGCGGCTCCGCCGTCGACGGCTCGGCCGGCTCGATCGACTTCGACGCGACGTGGCACGTGACCGACGACCTCGACCTCGAGGGCTCGCTCGGCCGCGAGGACACGCGCGAGAACGAGGAGTTGACGCTCACCGAGTCGCGGCGTTTCACGTCGCCCAACATCGACCCCGTCACACTGCGGACGCGCGAGTCCGGGCGGACGTCGAACAACGTGCGGCGCACGTCGATCGAGGCGCTCTACGACGCGGGCCACGACGTCCGCCTGCGCGCGGGCCAGGAGACGTACCACGAAGAGGTCACGGCGCCGTTCGAGACGCGCGAGGGCGCGACGCAGGAGTCGCACGTCAACTCGTTCGTGCGGCGCTGGGTGGGCGGCATCGACGCGAAGCCGTTCAAGAACGTGGACGCCTCGCTGCTCGCGCGCCTCGCGAAGGACGACGACGCCCCCGCGGCGCCGTCGCCGGAGCAGGCGCACGACGTGACGGCGCGCGTGCGCTGGAAGGCCACGAGCGAGCTGGCGCTGACGGCGCTCCACCGCCGCCACGCGGTGACGGCCGACCACCACCACGAGTCGAACTCGACGGTGCAGAGCTCGGCGGTCGCGGCGACGTGGGCGCACGACGCGCTCACGCTCGACGCGAGCACGACGTTCCAGTCGATCGACACCGAGACCGACACGCGCTTCCGCTCGACCGAGAACGGCGTGTTCGCGCGACGCGCGCACACCGTCTCGTACCTCACGCGCGACCTGATCTTCACGCTCGGCGGCCGCTACGAGCTGCGGAAGAACCTGCGGCTCACCGGCGGCGGGCACGCGCTGCGCTCGCGCGGCGACGAGGAGATCGACGCGCACGAGGGCTACGTGGGCGTCGAGTACGACATCGACGAGGACCTCACCGCCGGTCTCACCGGGCGCGTGTGGCGTTACGACGAACGCGGCGCGCCGGACGACGACTACCATGCCGAGGCGCTCGAGGCATGGCTGGAGTTCCGCTTCCGCTGATCGACTCCCGGGCCCCGTCCGGTCCCCGGGCCGGCGCATGAGCGCCGGCCCGGAGCTCTCGTGGCAGGAGCTGCGCGCGGCGCGCGACGGCGTCGCGCGCCGCTTCCCCTCGCCGTTCCGGCTGCCGCTCGTGCACCGTCCGACCGACGTGCTCTACGCGCTGCTCCCCGGCGCGCGGCGCATGCTCGACGTGGGCGCGGGCGACGCGACGCGTCGCGAGCGCGTCCGCAGCCGCTTCCCGGCGCTCGAGTACGTGTCCGTCGATCCCGACCCGCGCGCCGGCGCCGACCACACGTCGCTCGCGGACGTCGCGGGACCGTTCGACGTCGCCGCGCTGCTCGAGGTCGTCGAGCACGTGCCGCCCGCGACCGCGCTCGAGCTCGTGCGTGGTGTGGGCGCGCTCCTGCGGCCGGGCGGCAGCGTCGTCGTGTCGGTGCCCTGCACGCACACGCCGGGACGCTTCGAGCGCGACTGCACGCACGTCACGCCCTGGGCGCACGACGAGCTCGGTGCGCTGCTCGAGATGGCGGGGCTGCGCGTGACGCGCATCGTGCGCACGTATCCGGGCACGTTCGTGCGGCGCCTCGTGCGGCGCGCGGTGCTCGGCCCGATCGGGCACGCCTTCGGCCTCGACTACGCGTACAGCGTGACGGCCGCGGCAGTGCGCGCGACGGACTGACGGCGAGCGCCAGCCCGTCGCGCCGGAGAGAGCCGGTTCGGACGGGTGCACCCTCCGGGCGGAGCCCGGCTTGCGCCGAGCACCGGCCCCCGTCCCGGGCCCGGGTCTTGCGACACCCGCGCCGGAGGAGTGCATCCCTCTCTTTGCACGGCGCGTGCCACGTCGCGCCGCGGGCGCGTCCCCGTCGCGCAGGCTCGCGGCGCCCGGTCCACACCGCGCGCACGTCCAATCGCGTCGACGTCGAGGGCGTCGACGTCGCGAGGGCGCGACGGTCGGCAGTCCGGCGCCACGGCGCGAAGCGGGGACGAGGCGGCGCGCGAAACGCGAAACGGGGACGCTGGCAGCTAAGTCGGGTTGCAGCCTCCGCATTGCCACCGGCCGATCGCGTGAGCGCGGCGGCGGCTGAGCTGCGGACGGAGTCGAGGCCGGAACCCGACTTAGCTGCCAGCGTCCCCAGTTCCCAGTTCCTGCGCGGGGCCGTTTGTGCGGTCGCCGCGCTCAGCGCGGCAGCGCGAGGCGGACGTCCCGGTCGCCGCCGCGCAGGCGGCCCGCCTCGATCCACCTCACGTCCCGCGTGCCCGGGACCCAGAGCGCCACGCGCACGCGGTACTCCACCTGCTCCAGGTTTCCGGCGGTGAAGGCACCGTCTGCGTCGGTCTCGCCGCCGCGCACCTGGAACACGTCCGGCGCGTCCACGGGCACGAGCTCGACGCGCGCGCGCGCGACCGGAGCGCCGTCGGCGTCGAGGATGCGCCCGGTCGCGGCGAGCCCGAGTTCCATGCGGAGCAGGCACGGGGCCTGGCCGGCTGCGACGCCCGACAGCTTGGCCGGCCGCAGTCCGGCGCGGTAGGCCTCGACGAAGTAGCCGACGCCCGGCTCGAGACCGCAGACGTCGAACGCGCCGTCGGCCCCGCTGTAGACCAGGATCGTGTCCTCGCCCGTGGGCGGACGGACCCAGACCTGCGCGCCCGCGACCGCGTCGCCCTGTTCGTCGAGCACGCGCCCGCGGACGTGCAGCCCCGGGTCCGCGCGCAGCACGAGGTTGCGGCTGCCCGCATCCACGCTCTCGCCGCCTGCGAGCAGCAGCGACGGCGGCCGCGTCGGCCCGCCGAGGACGCCGAGCGCCGGGCGCAGGTCGGCGCCCCAGCCGAAGAGCCGCAGCCGGTACGCGCCGGCCCGCAGACCGCGGATGGTGAAGCGTCCGTCGGCGCCGATCCTCCCGCCGCGCCACGAGACCGGCTCCGGGTCGGACGCCGCGTCGAGCGGCTCGGCGCGCACGGTCCCGGACTCGAGCGGCGCGCCCGCCGGTCCCCGGACCACGCCATCGATCGAGAGGCCGGCGTCGAGGACGATCTCGACGGGCTGACCGCCCGGACGCGCACCGTGCACGCGCGCGATCGTCAGCGCGCCGTCGCGTTCCTGCGGCGGGTGCGCGATGAGCAGGTGCGGCACGTCGCGCAGGCCGACGATGCGGAACGAGCCGTCGTCCGCGGTCGTCATGAAGCCGCTGCCGCCGCTCCTCGGCGCGGCCGCGTCCTCCGGCAGCGCGGAGACGGGCGCGCGCGCGACGGGGCGGCCTCCCGTGTCCACGACGCGTCCCTCGAGGACGCGCCCCGTCTCCACGCGGATCTCGATGCCGCGCGTGCCCGGCGCGAACGGCCCGGCCGCGGCGGGCAGCACGTTCGCGGCGTCGTTCCGCCGCCCGCGCCACGCGTGCAGCGTCCACGCCCCGGGGTCGAGACCGCTCAGCGTGAACGTGCCGTCCGCCGCCGTCACGGTGCGGAACCGGAACGAGTGCGTCTCGCCCTCGCCCTGGGCGTAGACCTCGACGTGCGCAGCGGGCGCGCCGTCGGTCGTCCGGACCCGGCCCGCGAGATCGGACCCGCCGGCCACCGGCAGTTCGACGCGCACCTCGCCGGGCACGCGCGCCCGCGCCGCGCCGTCTCCGAGTCCCGGGGCCGTCGCCGTGACGAGCACCGCGCCCGACGCGATGAGCGGGATGCGGAACCACCCGTCGGCGTCGGTGACCGTGCGCGCCGGGGCGCGCACGGGTGCGTCGCCCGCGTAGCCGAGCGGCAGCGGATGCAGGCCGGCGACGGTGACGGCGGCGCCGGCGACGGGGAGTCCGTCGGCGGCGGCGACCACGCGGCCCTCGAGCGCACCGGTGGCGGCGAACTCCAGATCCACGCGCTCCTCCGGGCGCTCCTTGGAGAGCCGGACGGTGACAGGGCCCGCGTCGAGGCGGCCCTCCTCGCGGGCCTGGACCCGGAACGCTCCATAGTCCCACGGGACCGTCGCCTCGAAGTTGCCGTCCGCGTCGGGACGCACCTCCGCGGCGGGCTGCCAGACGAGGTTCCCGACGGTCGGCCCGCCGCCCTCCGCATGCATGCGGCGCGTGCCGGACGTCGCTCGCTCGATCAGCACGAGCGCGCCCGACGGGCTGGTCCCGTCCGCCGTCGTCACCCGGCCGAAGATGCGCGTCCCCGCGCGCAGTTCGAGGACGAGGTCCGCGACGTCGCCTTCGGCCGGCTCCACGCCGAGCGCGCCCACGCCGACGCCAGGCCGGGAGCCGCGCAGGAGGAGCGCGCCGGCGGGCGCGTCGGCGAGCACGAAGCTGCCGTCGTCCGCTGACGCAGCCATGGAGGCCGGCGCCGCGGCGGACTCCGCGCCGGCCCCCGCCGCGGCGCGCACGGCCTGCACGGCCGCGCCCGCGACCGGCGCGCCCACGGCGTCGACCACGCGTCCGCGCACGGTGCGCGCCGCCTGTGCCGTGGCCGGCGCGGCGATCGCGACCTCCTCGACGTCCCGCGCGGCCCCGCCCTCCGCCGCGGCTGCGGACGTGGCGTGGCGGCGCGGCGCAGCGGCCGGCGGCGCGTGCGGCGGCTGCGCGGGCGCCGCGTCGGTGTGCGCGCCGGCGGTCGTCGTCACGGGCGCGGGCGGCGCGGGCGGACGCGGCTCGAGCGCGCGGGCGAGCAGCAGGACCAGCAGCGCCACTCCCGCGACGGCGGCCGCCACGCGCGGCGCGCGGCGGCGCGGCGGCGGCGCGACGCGACCGTCCGGCGGGAGCAGCAGCGCCAGCCACGGTTCGCGGCGGCCGCCGTGGCGGCGGTCGAGCGCCGCGCGCAGCCGGTCGAGCGCGCGCGCCGTGCGAGTGCGCACGGTGGCGGGCGGGACGCCCGCTCGCGCGGCCACGTCCGCGACGGAGAGGCCGTCGAAGAAGCGCAGGAGGACGGTGCTGCGGAACGGCTCGTCGAGACGCGCCACCTCTTCGACGAGTACGCGCTGCTCGTCGAGCCGGAGCGCCGCGGACGCCGGGTCGTCCGTGCGCGAGGGCGCGCAGGCCGCCGCCGCGGCCTCGCGCTCGCCGCGCCGCGACTCGCCGCGGAACAGCTTGCGTGCGCCGTTGCGTACGACGGTCGCGAACCACGGTTCGAGCGGCCGGTCGGCGGCGGGCGGGCGGCGCAGTGCGGTGACGAGGGCGTCCTGCGCGAGGTCATCGGCCTGCGCGTCGTCGCGGCAGAGCGCCCCCGCGAGCCGTCGCACGAACCCCCCGTGGGCGAGCAGCAGTTCCACGCTGGCGGGCTGGGACTCGAGCGGCATGACGACCTCCGGGGAACGCTGCGTCCTGTGGGACCTGCTCCCCGATCATCCCGCCGCCCGCTCCGGCGTTCCCGGGTTTGCCGCAGCGCTCCGCGTCGCAGCACGTGACGGCGTTCGGCGCTGCGTCCCCCAGCTCCCACGCCCCCAGATCCCACGCCCCCAGCTCCCACGCCCCCAGCTCCCACGCCCCCAGATCCCACGCCCCCGGCCACGCCCGCGCCACGAGGTGCGCCCGCGCGCGCTGGTGCGATCGCGCGCGCCGCGCGGCGGCGCTACTGGAACGTCGCCTCGTCGAGGTTCGTGCGCTCCGCGGCGACGGTGCCGTCGGCCCAGTCCCGAGCGCGCGCGTCCGAGCGCAGGTGATGCAGCAGCCACGAGATCGTCCACGCGCGCGCCTCGGCCAGCTGCACCGCCGGAGCGACGCAGGTCCGCGCGTCGTAGTCGGACCCCAGGGCGGCGAGGGACGGGAGCGAGTCGGCGTAGTTCATGTGGCAGTGGCCGGCGATGCGCAGCACCGCGTGCGGCGACGGGCCGGCGGTGAAGTAGAGCGAGCGGCTCGTCGCCGGTGCGACGATCGCGTCGCGACTCCCGGTGACGACGAGCGTCGGCGGCCAGTAGCCCGTGGTCGCGTCCGGCAGGACGGGCGTCGGCGTGGCGAAGAGGCCGGTCTGCACCGTCAGCCCGGCCGGAGCGAGGCCGACAGCCGCCTTCACGCGCCCCTGAGTCGCCTGACGCGTCCCGGCCACGAGCGCCGCGCCGCCGCCGAGCGAGTGCCCCACGAGTCCGAACCTCTGCACGTCGATGCGCCCGTGGAAGCGCGACTGCGGATCGCCGTTCTGCGCGACCAGCCAGTCCATCACCCCGAGAACGGTCCGCACCTCCTTCTCGTTGTCGGGCAGCAGCAGCGGGTCCGCGTGGTTCGGGACGACCACCACGAAGCCCCACGACGCGAGCTTCTGCCCCCACCCCGCGTAGCTCGACGCGTTCAGTTGGAACGCGTGCACCAGCACGACCGGCGGATACGGCGCGGCGTCCGGCGTGACGACGGCGCCGGCCCCGGGGTACCACACCACCGTGGCGCCCGGCGCGAGGCCGCCGGCCGCCGTCGGGAGGCTGAAGGTGGCCGAGCTCACCGCCCAGGGACCGTCGGCGGCGGGATCGGCGAGACGCGTCGGCGTCTCCACGCCACCGCCGGTCTCGCCTCCGGTCCCGCCGCCGCCCGGATCCCCGCCGCCGGGCGACGGCTCCGTCCAGTACGGGAACGGCGCGACGATGGGGATGCGGCCCTCGAGCACCGTGGCGCCGGATCTCGACGACCGGCGCTGGTACTCCACGATCTCGGCCGGTCGGTTGGCGAGCAGGGAGCTCACGTCCGCGGGCAGGTGGTCGCTGCGCACCCGCATCCGCGCGCGCCCGCGGCGATCCGCCCGCGCGAACGCGAGCCGGGCATCGGCCTCCTGAGACGGCAGCCGCAGCGCGTACCCCGCCCGCGGTGCGAGGCCCTCGAGCCGCACGCGGATGACCTGGCGCGTCGGACCGATGCGCAGTTCCAGGGTCCCCGCCGCCTCGGCGCGCGGCGCGGGATCCGGCACCGTCAGCGCACTCGTCGCGCTCGGCGCAGGGGCGCTCCAGCCCGTTGCGGCGAGCAGCGCGACGACTGCGACCGAGAGCACCGTCGAGACCATGGGGTTGCTGGGCATCGCGCCAATCTACCTCCGCGCGCACGTCGCGGAGCGAGCTGCACGCAGTCGCGATCCGAGCGGGGTCCCCGTTCCACCGGGAGCGGACGGCCGGTCGATGAGGGCGGCGGTACCTCGCCATGCGCTGCCTCCCGGCCGTCCTGCTCGTCGTCCTCGCCCTCACCGCACCGGCGCACGCGCCGGCGCGCGCGGGAGAGCCCGCGGCTGCGCCGGAGCGCGCGGGGGTCGTGCGCACGGCGCACTACGAGCTTGCGACCGACGGGCCCGCGCCGGAGGCCGCCGAGTGGGGCCGGATGCTCGAGGCCGCCTGGCCGCAGTTCGCCGCGTTCTTCGGCGCGGAGCCGAAGCTGCGCGCGGGCGAGCGGCTGCGCGTCGCGTTCTTCGAGACCGACGCGCCGTGGCGCGCGGCGATCGTCGCCGGCGGCGGACAGGCGCCCGACTCCGGCGGGTACTACTGCCCGGTCGCGCGCGTCGCGTACGTGAAGCGTCAGCCGTCGCCCTGGTACACGCGCACGCTGCTGCTGCACGAGGCCGCGCACCAGTTCCACTGGCTCTCGCGCACGAGCAACGCGGCGCCCGCCGGCAACTGGTACGTCGAGGGCATCGCCGAGCACCTCGGCAGTCACACCTGGGACGGCACCACGCTGCGGCTCGGCGTCGTGCCTCTGGTGTCGCTCGAGGACCGCGCCGGCGCGGCTCGTGAGGCGCTGGATGCGCCCGGCTTCTCGCTGGACACGCTGCTCTCCGCCGCCGAGGCGTCGCGGCCCGAGGCGATGTACCTGGTGCGCTACCTGGCGACCGAGCAGCGCCGGGCGTTCGACACCGTCGCGCGGAAGCTCGACCGCGGCGCGGCCGTGGACGCCCGCGAGTTCGCGCGCGCGGTCGGGCGCCCCGAGCGCTTCGTCGCCGCGTGGCGCGCGTTCACGGCGGCGCAGCAGGAGACGTTCGACGTCGGCTTCGTGGACTGGGACGCGCGAGGACCCGCGCTGCTGCGCGGCCGTGGCTCCGTCGTGTCCGTCTGCCGCACGGCTCTGCCCGCACGACGCGTGGCGGCGCGCATCACACGCGTCGGCGACGGCCGGCTGCGCGCGGGCGTGCTCGTCGACTGGCGCTCCGCCGAGGAGTACACGCTCGCGCTCGTGACCGACGACGGCACGTCCGCCCGGCTCGAGGTGGACCGCCGCGCGGCCGGCGCCTGGACACGACTCCGTTCGCTGCCGCTCGAACGCGCCGACGGACCGTGGGACGTCGTCGCCGTGCGCGGCGACGGCAGCGTCGCCGTGCTCGTCGCCGGGCGCACGATCACGGAGGTGCCGGCCGAAGGCGGCGCACTCGGCCTGGCGCTCGACGCGTGCGAGGCGGACTTCGCGGAGATCGTGGTCGAGAACTGACCACGCGCTGCAGCGGAGTCGGAACGGGGACGCTCGCGGGACTTCCCACGACATGGCTTGCGCTGCTCGGGGAACACCGGGCCCGGAAGAGACTTCCGGTCGCACCCGGGAGGCGAGAGCGCGTTCCGGGTTCGGCGTGCTGGGTTCGGTACTCTCGCGTGAGCCGCCCGCGCAAGGAGGGCGCTCCCCACTTGCCCTCCGCGCTGCGGTGCGTCGACGCGAGGGCGCGGCGGTGTCGAGCGCTCCGAGCAACTGGCGAGCGCCCGGCACGGTCGCACGCGGCGGACGAGCGCGCGGCGACATCGACGGTCACCGGGGACAGTCCCCGCCCACTTGTCGCCGGCGTGCGTCGTGGCGTAGTCGAACCGGTCTCGGCGGCGACAACTGGCCTGGGACAGTCCCCTACGCGCTCGCGCCGGAGGCTTCGCAAGACGGCGTGCACGCGCTCCCCGCGCCGCCACGTCACCCGATGGCACGAGCGTGCGGAGGCACGCGCAGTGCCATCGGGATGGTGCTCGCGGACAGTGCGGCCGAGGGGGTCGACAGTTCGACGTACGCCCTCGCACGTCCGCGTGCACCCCACTGGAAACGCGGGCGCGACGCGTGCCTCGCACGCGGCGTGCCCCCCTCCGCCGGCGCGCGCGTGCTGAAGCACGCGCCAGTGCCGGCGGAGTGGTGCTCGCGGACAGTGCGGCCGAGGGGGCCGACAGTTCGACGTACGCCCCCGCACGTCCGCGAGCACCCCACTAGAGATCTGAGGCACGCTGCGTGCTCCGCACGCAGCGTGCCTCAGAACGGGAAGAACCGCGGCATCAACGCGACGGAGAGGCCGAAGTAGATGACCTGCAGCGGCAGGCCGACGCGCAGGAAGTCCGAGAAGCGGTAGCCGCCGGGGCCGAGCACGAGCAGGTTGGTCTGGTAGCCGATCGGCGTCGCGAACGCGAGCGAGGCGGCGTAGACGACGGCCATCACGAACGGCATGTAGTTGACCTCGAGGCTCGTGGCGGTCGTGTAGGCGAGCGGGAGCATCAGCACGGCGGCGGCGGTGTTGCTGATGAGGCACGTGAGCACGTTCGTGACGAGCCACAGCGCCGCGAACGCCGCGAGCGGACGGTTCTCGGGCGCGACGCTGCCGAGCACGACGTCGAGGACGTTCCTGACGATCAGCTCGTCGCCCTTGGTCTCGTGCAGCGCGACGCCGAGCGCGACGGAGCCGGCCATCAGCGCGAGCGTGGGCAGTTCCAGTGCGCGGTAGGCGCGGCGCAGCGTGATGCAGCCGGTCAGCACGAGCACCGCCGTCGCGCCGATCGCGAGGAACGGGATCTCGACGAGCTCGAGCGCCGCCAGGAGGACGACCAACAGCGTCGTCAGGATGACGATCGGCGCCTTGCGGCGCAGGTGCGTGCGCTCGTGCAGGCCCTCGAGCAGCACGAAGTCCTCGGAGTCGCGCAGGCGCGGGATGCGCGCCGCCTCGGTCTGCACGAGCAGCGTGTCGCCCTCGCGCAGGATCATGTCGGCGATGCCGCTCCGGAGGTGCGATCCGCGGCGCTGCACGGCCATCACCTGCGCGCCCGAGAGCGCGCGCTGCGTCGCGACGCGCACGGAGCGGCCCTCGACCGGGCTGCCGCGCGGGATGACGAGTTCGGCGAGCGTGACGTCGCGCCGGCGCACGTCGCGCGCGCCCAGCTCCGGCAGCAGTGCGGCGCCGCCCGAGGCGCCGACCTGCGCGACGCTCTCGGCGCGCCCGCGCACCAGCACCAGGTCGCCGACCTGGAGCCGCAGTCCCGGCGTGCCGGGCCACAGGATCTCCTCGCCGCGCACGATCTCGATCACGACGAGGTCGGGGTGCGGCTCGAGCAGGCCCTCGCGGATCGAGTGCCCGGCGAGGGGCGAGCCCTCCGACACGGCCACCTCGGTGACGTACTCGCTCGGGCGCTCGGAGCCCATCGACGTGACGGTGCGGCGGACGGGCAGCAGCGAAGGGCCGACGGCGATGAGGTAGATCATCCCGGCGCCGAGGAGCACGAGGCCGAAGGGCAGCGGCGCCAGGAACGGGAGGCCGCGGCTGCCCGGGTCCAGGCGCTGCATCTCGCTGGAGACGAGCACGGTCGTCGACGTGCCGAGCACGGTCAGCATGCCGCCCATGATCGACGCGTACGAGACGGGCAGCAGCAGCCGCGAGGGCGCGATCTGCCGCCGCTCCGCGAGCGCGAGGACGACGGGGATGAACACTGCCACGACCGGCGTGTTGTTGAGCACGGCCGACGGCAGGGCGACGAGCAGCACGATCGCGGGGAGCACCGCGCGCTCGCCGCTCGCCGACATGCGCTGGAGCGCCGCGCCGAGCACCGTCACGGCGCCGCTGTCCACGAGCGCGCGCGAGATGACGAACATGCCGGCGACCGTGACGACGGCGCTGTTACCGAACCCGGAGAACGCCTGCGCGGGCGAGAGGACGCCCAGGACCCCCAGCGCGACGGGGATGAGCAGGGCGACCAGGTCGATCGCCACCCACTCGGTCACGAAGAGGAGCAACGCGACCAGGAGTACTCCGAAGGTGGCCGCCTGCCCGTAGTCCATCCGGCGGGCAGGATACCCGCGGCCCGGCGCCGGGTCGCGCCACGCACGCCCGCCGCGTTCGCGTGACCGCGCCCGGGCGCGCGCATAGCCTGCCGGCCCGGACTCTTCATGACGACTCACGCACCCGAGCGGTCCAGCACGCCGCGCTCCGCGACGCGCTGTCCGCGCTCAGGACGGCCGGCGCGGGGCGTGACGTGCACGCCGCACGCGCGCGGAGCCTCGCTCGCGCCGCCACCGGCGTCACGGCGTGCGCGAGTCTCATGAACGGGCCGGGCCAGTTCCGCCAGGAGGACGTCCCGTGACCGCGACCGCGCACGATGCCACCTACACGCCGCGCATCCTCGAGCAGCTCCTCAAGCTGCGCGCCGCCGGGGCGCTGCCGCTGCGCCGCCTCCCCGAGGTCGAGGGGCTCTGGCGCTGGGGCTTCCGCGCGGGCGGGATGCGCGTCGAGATCGACCTCGACTCCACCGTGCTCGAGCTCCGCGCCTACGCCGGCCGCCACGTGATCGCGGTGGGACGCGTGCGGGCGCCGGTCTTCGCCGCGCTCACGTCCGGCGCGGAGGGTGTGCGCGACTCGCGCGCGGCGGACGAGTCGCTCGCGGCGCTGCGCGCGATCGTCGGCGAGTGGCGCACGCGCAACGCGCGGCTCTTCATGGAGCCGCCGCGCGTGGCGCGCCACCCGGACGGCTGGAACAACGCCTGACGTGGACGGCACGTCGCTGCAGTCGCTGCGCGACCTCCTGCGCGCGCGGCCCGAGGGTCTGACCTTCGCCGACCTGCCCGGGACGGTCCTCGAGGACCTCGCGCTCGGGTGGAGCGGCGGGCGCCGCACGAGCCGCGTGGCCGCGGAGCTCGCGGAGCGGCTGGACGGCATCCCCGCGGAGACGCGCGAGCCGGAGATCGCGGGGCGCGCGCTGCTGACGCTCCTCGCGCGCCGCGGCGCGCCGGTGTACGTCGAGGCGCCGGCCGACCACGTGTTCCTGCTCGGCACCGCCGAGACGGACCGCGGCGACCCCGAGGGGCGACGCGCCTTCGAGCGCCGCGAGGCGGAGTACGCGTCGCTCGCGCGCATCGCGTCGGAGTACCCGGTCGCGAGCTACGCGGACGACCTCGCACCGGCGTTCCGCGCGTCGCGCGAGGCGCCTGACCGCGAACCGGAGCACGACGACGCGATCGGACGCGACCATCCGCTCGCACTCCTTGCGACGCGGCTGCCGCGGGGACTGCGCGCCTGGTTCCACGCGCGCCACGGCGAGCGCGACGGCGACGCGCTCGCGTGGAAGTTCGTGCTGGTCGGGCGCGCGCTGGCGCACCACAGGAACGGGATGCTCGAGACGGGCGTGCTGCGCATCTCCGGCGACGCGGTCCCGGAGCAGCTCGTGCGCGGACTCCTCGCGCTCGACCTCGGCCAGCTCGCGCGGACGGCCGTGCGCGAGCCGGTCTGAGCGCCGCTCACTCCGGCGCCGGCTCGTGCGGCGCGGCGCCCTCGGATGCGCGGGCGCCGTCGGCACCGGCGCCCATCTGCAGCTCGTACATGCGGCGGAAGTGGCCGTTCTCGCGCGTCAGGAGTTCGCCGGGCGGGCCCTCCTCGACGATCCGCCCGTCGCTCATCACGACCACCTTGTCGGCGTTGCGGATGGTCGAGAGGCGGTGCGCGACGACGATCACCGTGCGCCCCCGCATCAGCTTGTCGAGCGCCGCCTGCACCTGCGACTCGGCGTGCGAGTCGAGGGCGCTCGTGGCCTCGTCGAGGATCAGCACGGGCGCGTCCTTGAGGATCGCGCGCGCGATCGTGATGCGCTGGCGCTGCCCGCCCGAGACCGCGGTGCCGCGCTCGCCCGCGAGCTTCGCGTAGGCGCCGTCCATGCGCTCGATCTCGTCGTGCACGAACGCGTCGCGCGCGGCCTGCTGCAGCTCCGCGTCGGTGGCGTCGGGCTTGCCGTAGCGGATGTTCTCGGCGATCGACGCGTTGAACAGGAACGCGTCCTGCGTGACGATCGCGACGCTGTCGAGGAGGCTTCCGACGGTGAAGCTCCGCACGTCGCGTCCGTCGTACAGCACGGCGCCCGAGCTGACGTCGTAGAAGCGCGCGACGAGGTCGCAGAGCGTCGACTTGCCCGCGCCGGTCGGCCCCACCACGGCGACCACCTTGCCCGCGGGGATGTCGAGCGAGACGTCGTCGAGCACGCGCTTCTCGTCGTAGGCGAAGGTGACGTGGTCGAGGCGGATGCCCTGCGCGAGCGGCTTCTTCGCGAGGACGTCCGGCCCGTCCACGAGGTCGTTCTCGGCGTCGAGGATCTCGAACACGCGCGCGACGCCGGGCGCCGCGTCCACCATGCTGTTCGCGGTCTGCGTGAGCTGCTTGCTGCTCTTGTAGATGCGCTGCATGATCACGATGAAGCCGGTGATCTCGCCGATGGTGACGGCGCCGCCGAGCACGAAGTAGCCGCCGCCGACCATGACGATCGCGGCGCCGACGCCCTGCAGGAGGTCGAGCAGCGAGTCCGACAGCGCGGAGAGCCGGTGGATGCTGCGCGCGCGCTGCATGTAGCGCCCGATCGCGTCGCGCAGGCGCGTCGCCTCGCGCTGCTCGCCGCCGAACGCCTTCACGACCTTGATGCCGACGAGCATCTGGAAGATCACGTGGCTGATGTCGGCGAGCAGGACCTGGCGCTTCTCGGCCTGCTTCTTGATGCGCTTCGCGATGCGGAAGAGCGGGTAGACGATCACCGGCATCCCGAGCAGCACGAGCGCGAGGCGCCAGTTCAGCACGAACGCGCCGGCGAACGAGATCATCAGGTCGAACGGGTCGATCGCCGCGGTGCCGAAGGCCTGGTTGAAGACCTTGCGCATCGACGAGGCGTCGCGCTCTATGCGCGCCACGAGGTCGCCCGCGCGGATGCGGTGGAAGAACGACAGCGGCAGCGACGCGATCTTGAGCCCGATCGCGTAGCGGATGTCCGACATGATCGCGGTGGCGTACCAGTTGTAGAGGAACTCCTTCCCGTACCCGACGGCGGCGGAGACGAGCGTCAGCAGCACGACCTTCCCGCCGATCGTCCAGAGGCGCTGGATCGCGTCGTCGGACTTGCTGACGAGGACCTCGTCCACCAGCTCCTTCACGTAGAGCACGCGCACGACGTACGCGAGCGCCGTGAAGACGAAGCCGAGGGCGATCACGAACAGCGCGCCCCAGCGGTACGGCTTCACGAACTGGAAGACGCGCATGAGCAGCGCCATCTCGGGGCCGCGGCTCTGGATCTGCACGAACGCGGTGAGCAGCAGCGCGAGCACCGCGAGCGCGAGCGTCACGTGCCACGCGTACACGTCCTTGTCCACGCCGAGGGGCTCGAGGCTCAGGCCGTGGAACGGCACGGTCGCGGCGTCGTTCTGCACCTCGGCGACGACCCACAGGTCGGGGCAGGTGCGCAGCCGACGCCACGTGCCGACGCACTGCTCCCCGCCGGCGTCGCGGTAGCCGAGCGCCGTCCCCTCGGCGCCCGACGCGATCTCCTCGAGCGCGCGCGTGCGCTCGGCGCGGTCCGCGAACAGGTCGGCGAGGTTCGGCGCGCCCTTCTTGCGCTTCGCGCGCGGGGGCCCCGCGGACCACGCGACCTCGGCGCCCGCGCCGAGCACGATCTGGATGCGCGAGTAGTTGCCCGGGCGGCCGTCGCGCGGCCACGGCTCGACGCCGGGCGGCGGCTCGCGGTCGCGCAGCGTGTGCGCGAGTGCGCGCGGGATCGCGGGCGGGCCGAGCTCCGGGTCGCCCTCGACGGCGCGCCGCAGCACGTGCGGCGGGAAGCTGCCGCGCAGGCCGCGGCGCGCGGCCGCGTCGCGCAGCTCGATCTCGATCTCCTTCGCCCGGAAGCGCACGAAGACGCCGGGCTCGAGCTCGACGGCGTCGTCGCCCGCGTCGGTCGTGCCCTCGAAGCGCTGTGCGCTCGTCAGCGGCTCGCCGGGCGCCGCCCGTGCGCCGGCTGCGTCCCACGCGCGCAGCGCGTCCGCCGCGCCGCGCACCACGTCCACGAGCACGCGCTCCGCGTCGTCGGCCACCTGCGGCAGCCGCGCGGTCGCGGCGTCGCGCGCCTGCGAGAACTGCAGGATCGTGCGCGCCGCGAGCAGCACGGTGGCGAGCCCGAGGACGATCGTCAGGACGAGCGGGAGCCGCGTCCTCAACGCGGTCGCTCCCCGGCGGCGAGCGCGCGGTAGAGCGCGAGGTTGCCCTCGACCATCGCGTCCACGGTGAAGCGCTCCTCGACGTGCCGGCGCCCGGCCTCACGCAGCCGCGCCGCGAGCTCGGGCTCGCGCAGCACGCGCACGACGGCGCGCGCGAGCGCCTCGGGGTCGCGCGGCGGGACGGTCAGGCCCGTGACGCCGTCCACGAGCACTTCGGGGATGCCGCCGACCGCGGAGCCCACGCACGGGCAGCGCAGCGCGAGGGCGTCGAGCAGGCTCGTGCAGAGACCCTCGAGCACGCTGCACATGACGAAGCAGTCCATACCGTGGACGAGGGAGAGTACGTCGGTGCGGAAGCCCGTGAAGAGGATTCGGTCTTCGAGTCCGAGCTCGCGCGCCTCCGCCGCGACGCGCCCGCGACACTCGCCGTCGCCGATCAGCAGCACGTGCGCGTCGGGCACCTCCGCGAGGATGCGCGGCGTCGCGCGCACGAGGAACTCCTGCGCCTTGTGCCAGCCGAACGCGGCCACGTCGCCGACGAGCGGCGCGCCCGCGGGCAGCCCGAGCGTCGCGTGCACGTCCACGCGCGGTGCCGCGTCCACGCGCGCGAGGTCGATGCCCGAATGGACGACGCGGATGCGCTCGGCCGGGATGCCGTCCTGCACCATCTGCCGGCGGATGCCGTCGCTGATCGCCACGTAGAGGTCCACGCCGAAGCGGTACTTGAACCACGAGAGGCGCAGCGCATTGCGGTAGATCGTGAAGTCCACGCGGCGCGAGACGACGGTGCGCCCCACGCCCGCGAGCCGGCGCGCGAGCACGCCGAGCGTGTGGCCGTGGCTCGTGTGCATGTGGATCACGTCGGGGCGGAAGCGCCGGAAGAGACGCGCGAGCCGCACCACGGCCACGAGGTCCGCCTCGCCGTGCATCGGCAGCGCCTCGGCCGCGAGCCCGGCGGCGCCCGCGCGCTCGACCCACGCCGACCCGGGGCGCCCGACGCAGAGCTGCTCGACGCCGCGCGCCGCGAGGCCCTGCGCGAGGTAGAGCGCCTGCTGCTCGCCGCCGCGCCAGGTCCGCTCCGTGTCGATGTGGAGGACGCGCAGCGCGCTCACGCGGGGACCTCGGCGATCGCGTCGCGGTACGCCGCGAGGGTGCGGCGCGCGGTCTCCTGCCACGTGAAGCGCGCGGCGTGCGCGGCGCCGCGGCGCACGAGGTCGGCGCGCAGCGCGGAGTCGTCGAGCGCGGCGGCGAGGGCGTCGCGCAGCGCGCCGGGGTCGGCGGGCGGGACGAGCAGCGCCGCGTCCCCGGCCGTGCCCGCCGTCGCGCCCGCGTCGGCGGCGACGACGGGGCAGCCGCACGCCATCGCCTCGAGCAGCGGCAGACCGAAGCCCTCGGCGAGACTCGTGAAGCAGAACGCCGCCGCACCGGTGTAGAGCGCGGGCAGCACGTCGTCGCCGACGAAGCCCGTCACGTGCACGGCCCGCCCCACGCCGGCCGCGGCGACGCGCGCGAGGATCTCGTCGCCGCCGGTCTGCACGGGCCCGGCGAGCACGAGCTCGAGATCGCCGAGCGCGGGGCGCTCGCGCAGCGCGAGGAACGCGTCGAGGAGCGGCCCGAGGTTCTTGCGCGCGGCGATCTGGCCGACGAACAGCAGGTACGGCGCGCGGACGCCGAGCCGGCCGAGGACCTCCGCGACCGCCTCGGGCGCCTGCGGGCGGAAGCGGGGCGCGAGCCCGAGCGGCACGACGCGCGTGCGCGCCGCGGCGGCGGGGAAGCGGCCGAGGAACGCGTCCCGCGTGAACTCGGAGATGCACAGGATCGCGGCCGCGCGCTGCGCCGCGTCGGCGAGCGCCGCGCGCTTGCGCTCCTGGAACTCCGGGCTGGCGATGCCGGGCACGTCGAGCGCGGACAGGTCGTGCACGGTCGAGACCGCGGGCACGCCGGGGATGCGCGGCGGCCGCAGGTCGGGGCCGTGGGCGACGTCGAGGCGCCGGGGGGGCATCACCGGGACGCCGTCCTGGAAGTAGCCGCGCGAGAAGCGCTCGTCGGGTGCCGCCTCGAACCAGCGCCGCTTGCCGAGGCGCGACATGCGGTAGAGCGTGACGACGCGGTCGGCCTCGCCGAGCTCGCCGGCGAGGGCGTGCAGGAGCGACACGCAGTAGCGCGCGACGCCGGTGCGTTCGGCCTTCGCCACGCACGAGCAGTCGATCCCGATCCGCATCCGGGGCAGTATCCGACCGGCGGGGCGCAGCCGGAAGCCCGGAGCGCGGCGGATCGCCGCCCGCCCGGCCCGCGGGTACCATCCTCGCGATGGGCGCGCCCCAGCCGCCGGCGACCGACGACGAGGTCGAGCGCTGCACGACCGCGCTCCTCGGGAAGCAGGGGCGCTTCCGCCCCACCGTGCGCCTGCTCGAGCGCGACGGCTGCCGCTGGGTGGCCAAGGACTACCGCCCGAGCTGGGCGCTCTACCGGCTCACGGTGGGCGCCTGGAGCCTGCGCCGCGAGCTCGAGGCGCTGCGCCGCGTGGCCGACGTCGGCGGCGTGCCGCACGTCGAGGCGCGGCCGTCGCGCTGGGTGGTCGTGCTCACGCACTTCCCCGGGCGCGACGTGGGGAAGACGGAGAAGGCGCGCCAGACGCCCGCCTTCTTCGAGGACCTGCGGCGCATCGTGGACGCGCTCCACGCGCGCGGCGTCGTCCACCTGGACCTGCGGCAGCGGCGCAACGTGCTCGTCCAGCCGGACGGGCGCGCGGCCGTCATCGACTTCGGGGCGTCGCTCTGCGTGCGCCCGGGCGGCGCGCTCCTGCGGCTGCTCGCCCGGGTGGACGACTCGGGCGTGCTCAAGTACAAGCGGCGTGCGGACCCGGGCTCGCTGAGCGACGACGAGCGCGAGCGCCTCGCGCGCGCCGAGCGCCGCCGCCGCTTCTGGCCGTTCGGACGCCCGCGCGCCCGCCGTACGCCATGAGACCGCCCGCCGCCGCCCGCCCGCTCCTGTCCGCGCTGCTGCTCGCGGCGCCGGCCGCCGCGGCGCTCGCCGGCGAGCCGACGGGGCTGCTCGTCGAGCTGCCGCCGGACCTGAAGAGCGTGCCGCCCGGCACGCGCGTCGATCCGGTGCAGGTCGTCGGCCGCGACGACACCGGCGCGCGCGTCGGACTCGGCGAGCGGCGGGTCGTGCTGGAGGCGACGGCGGGCGCCGTCGAGAGCGTCGAGCAGCCGTACCACTTCGCCTGGACCGCGCCCGAGGACGCCGGCGAGCGCGTGTCCGTGGTCTTGCGCGCGCACCTCGCCGACGCGCCCGACGTGCGCGGGGAGACGCGGATCGACGTCGCGCCGCGGGCCGTCGCGCGCCTGGTGCTGCGGACGCCGCAGCCGGGTGTGCCGTTCGACGGCAGCATCGAGATCGCGGTCCTCGTGGACACCGGCGCGGGCGAACCGACGCCGCTCGTCGCACGCGAGCTGGCGTTCGACCTCGACGGGCCCGGCCGGGTCGAGTTCGTGCGCCTCGGCACGTGGCGCTATCGCGCGCCCACGGCCGCCGACGCCGCGGGCGCGAAGCGTGTCGTCGTGCACGCGCACGCGAGCGACGACCCGGCGCTGCGTGGGCGCCTGGTGCTGCGCCTCGGCGGCGCGGAGGAGGGAGCCGAGCAGAAGCCCGCGGACACGGACACCTCCGGCGGCGCGAAGCCCTCCGACGCGGACGCGGGCGGCGCCGGGGAGGACGACACCCTGCAGCCGGGCGACGCGGCGGCTCGTTCGGGCGACGCCGACGACCCGCGCGCGAAGCACGTCGTCTGGCCCGGCGGGCGCCTGCGGCTCACGGCGTGGCGCGTGCGCGCGGGCGAGACGGGCGACTGGACGCGCGGCCGCACGGACCTGCCGAAGGCCGGCGGCGCGTTCGTCGCGCCCGAGCCGCAGCAGCGCGTGCGGGCGGTCGTCGAGATGGACGACGTGCGCGCGGTCCGCGTGCGCGCGACGCTCCGCACGGCCGGGGGCGAGGCCGCGCCGGCCGACGCCGCGGTGCTCGAGACGAAGCGCAACCGCGCGGGCCGCTTCGCGCTCGTGCTCGTGGTGCGGCCTCCGGCGGACGGCACGACGCTCGTCGTCGCGCTCGCGTACGACGTCGCCGGCGACGCGCACGTGGACGGCGACACGCTCGAGTTCCGCTGCCGCGCGCGCCGCTGAGCCGCCCGCGCGGCTCGCCGAGCGCTACGCGAGCGCGGCTTCGTAGAGCTTCTCGACGTGCTCCGCCTGCTGCGGCAGGCCGAAGCGCCGCCGCGCGCTGCGCGCCGCCGCGCGCGACATCGCGTCGCGCACCTTCGGTTCGCGGGCGAGCCGGACCAGCGCGTCGGCGAGCGCGCGCGGGTCGTCGTCGACGTGGATGCCCGTGACGCCGTCCTCGACGAGGTCCACCAGGTGCCCGCGCTTCGCGCAGACCACGGGCACGCCCATCGCGAGCGCCTCGCGCACCGCGCGGCACGAGCCGTCCGAGCCGGGCGTCAGGTAGACCTTCACCGACATGCAGCGCAGCGTGGCGACGTACTCCGTGCCCTGCCGGTAGCCCGTGAAGATCGCCTTGCCGACGAGCTCCTTGCGCGCGGCCGGCTTGACCGCGACCTCGTCCATCCACGTGCCGCGCCCGACGAGCAGGATCTTGAGGTTCGGGACCTCGTCCGCCACCCGCGTGAGCGCGTCGAAGAAGATCTCGAAGCGGCGGTGCTTCTGCATGCGCGCCACGATCCCGACCACGAAGTCGCCGGGCGCGAGGCCGTAGTCGCCCGCGAGGTTCGGGATGCCGCGCAGCGTCGGGTCGAAGCGCCGCAGGTCGATCGCGCCCTCGACCACCGCCACGCGCGACGCGTCGATCGGGAAGCGCTGCGCGACGGCCTCGCGCATGCGCTCGCTGATCACGTAGAGCCCGCGCGTCGCGTTGGAGTAGAGCGTGCGCGAGTCGCGGTCGGCGCGCGGCGGGTCGCCGTCGTAGAGCGAGCGCACGACCGGCACGGACAGCCCGCGCGTCGCGCCGAGCGCGAGGCGGTGGTCGTTGTTCAGGTGGCAGTGGACGAGATCGACGCGCTGCTCCTTCACGAGTCCGCGCAAGGCGCGCCGGTCGATCGGGTCGTAGATCGGGTGGCGGTGCTTGCCGAGGCGCAGCGAGAGGATCGGGTCGAGGCCGCGTGCGCGCGCCTCGTTCGCGACGAAGTTCGGCAGCGGGCTGACCTCGCGGCCGCAGGCGAACACGATCTCGTGGCCGCGATCGCGCAGCGTCCGGGCGAGGTTGACGGCGGGCTCCGCGGGCCCCGTCCACTTCCAGTTCGAGAACAGGTGCAGGACGCGCACGGCCGTTGACTACTCGATCGGTTCCATGCGCACGACGATCTTCCGCCGGCAGTCCTCGACGATGCGCCGGAACCAGCGCTTCCACGCGCGGAGGCGCGGCTCGTCGCCGGCGGCGTAGGCGCGGAAGAAGCGCAGACGGTCCGCGAGCGAGATGCAGACGGGCACGCTGGCGGAGAGCTGCGCGAGGTTCTTGATGCAGCGGCGCGGCGAGACCGGGCGGTCGAACTCCACACGGTCGTAGTCGGCGAGCACGATCTCCGGTCCGCGGCGGGTCGGACGCACGAACAGGTTCACGGCCTTCAGGTCCGAGTGGTAGACGCACTCGAGGTGCAGACGCCGGATCAGCGCCGCCGTCGCCTCGACGAGCCGTCGCTTCTCCGCGCGGCCCGCCGCGTCGAGCGCCCCCGCGAAGCGCGCCAGCGCGACGAGGTCGAGGCGCTCGGCGTCGCCGAGGTCCTCCATCACGAGGAACGCCTCGGACAGCGCGACGCCGCGCCCGCGCAGGAGCAGCGCGAGCGGCTCGGCCGCGGCGAAGTCGCGCACGAGCAGGCCGTTGCCCGCGACCCACGCCGAGAGCGCGCGCGGCCGCCGCACGAGGTTCTTGAGGCGCTCGCCCGCCTCCGCGCAGCGGTACTCCTTCACGATGACGCTGCGCGCCGGCTCGCCCGGCAGCGCGAGCGTCTGCCGCGTGAGCGCCGACTTGCGCGCGTCCTTGAGCACGTTCTTGCCGCCCGCCGCGAGCGTCCGGCGGTGCGCGTCGAGGAGCGGCAGGAACGCGCGCGCCGGGAGCGCGCGCAGGTGGTGGATGCGCAGGCGCCCCTCGTGCTCGACGTCGAAGCGCGACGAGCGCCCGAGACTGCGCTGCGTGCGGCTGCGGACGCGCGTCGCCTCCATGCGCGCGAGCTGCGGCTCCAGCTCCGCGGACAGCGTGCCCGCCGCGAGCAGCGCGCCGACGCGCGTGCCCGAGGGCCCGTCGCCCGCCGCCTCGTAGACGCGGCAGAAGCGCTCGCGCTCCTCCGTGGTCGAGCACGTGCGCATGGAGTGCAGGAGCTTCACGAGGTCGAACCAGCGCCGGCCGCGCGGCTGCGCGCGCCGCGTGCGGCGGCTGACCGAGTGCAGGTCGATGACGTGGAGCCGCGCCGCGTCCGGCGGGCCGTTCACGAGCACGTTGCCGCCGTGCAGGTCGTTGTGCGCGAAGCCCGCGTCGTGCATGCGGCGCACGGTGCGGGCGAGCTCGTCGTAGAGGCGCGCGCGCCACGCGTCGCGCTGCGCGTCGCCGCCGAGGTGCTCCTCGACGTACGCGTTCAGGTGCACGGCGTCGGGGATCTCGCGCGTCACGAGCGCGGCGTCGCGCAGCACCAGCGTGTGGCGCTCCGCCATCGCGAGCGGCACCGCGGTCGGGATGCCCGCGCGGTCGAGCCAGCGGCCGACGCGCCACTCCGCGAGCGCACGCGACGGCCGCACGGCGTACTTCACCCAGTCGAGCGGACCGCGCACCGCGTAGCGCTTCACGATCACCGTGCCGTGGCCCGTGAGCGGCGCGCGATAGACGGCGCGCACGAGGTTCTGCTTGATGCGCGCGACGTCCTCGACGCCCGGCAGCGCGTCGAGCCGCGCGGCGACGTCGCGACGCACGGCGTCCGCGACGGCGCGCTCGGCCGTCCAGACGAGGCCGCCCTCCTCGAAGCGCTCGAGCTCCTCGCCGTCCGCGCTCACGCGCCGCGTCCCGCCCCGGCCGCGAGCTCGCGCAGCTTCACGTACTTGAGGAGCACGTAGTACGCACCGAGCGCCGCGACCACGAGTCCTGCGACGCCGTCGAGGAAGCCCGCGCGGAACACGTACATGCGCAGGAACTTCCACAGCGGCCGCAGCGTGAGGTCGAGCAGTCCCGCGCGGCGTCCGCGCGCGTGCTTCTCGCGCGCGGCGATCGTGGTGAACGAGTCGATCGTGCGCAGGTGGTCCGAGACCGAGCGGTACGAGTAGTGCAGCAGGTCGCCCGGGAGTCGCTCCACGCGGCCGTCCACGTGCACGTGGTCGTGCGGGTCCACGCCGCCCCAGCGTCCGCGCGAGCGGCGGAAGAGCCGCAGCTTGCGATCGGGGTACCAGCCGCCGTGGCGGATCCAGCGCCCGAGGTACCACGTGCGCCGCGCGAACTCGAAGCCGTCGGGTAGGTCCTGGCGCTCGAGCGCGCGCAGCAGCGCTTCGCGCAGCTCGGGCGACACGCGCTCGTCGGCGTCGAGGCACAGCACCCAGTCGTGCGTCGCCTGGTCGAGCGCGAAGTTCTTCTGCGCGACGTGGCCCGGCCAGTCGCGCTCGATCACGCGCGCGCCGAGCTCCGCCGCGACCTCGCGCGTGCGGTCGCGCGAGTGGCTGTCCACGACGATCCACTCGTCGGCGAAGTCGGCGCTCCGCAGGCAGTCGCCGAGGCGGTCCTCCTCGTCCATCGCGACGACGCAGACCGAGAGCTTCGGGCGGCTCATCGCACCGCCTCGCGCGCGCCCTTGCGCGCGGAGCCGTGGCGCTCGATGTGCGCGGCGAGCCGTTTCGCGAGCGCACGCAGCTCGTCGCGCCCCGGCCACTCCGCGCCCGCGTAGGCGCGCAGCACGCGCAGGCGGTCGGCGCGCGCGACCGGCAGGCCGCGCGCGGCCTGCTTCGCGGCGTGGCGGTCGAAGCGGAAGAGCCCCGCGAGACGCCGCTCGCGCGGCAGCTCGGCGTGGCGCCGCACGCGGTCGAGGTCGAGCACGAGCACGTCGCCGCGCGGCGTGAGCAGCAGGTTGCGCAGGTGCAGGTCCGGGTGCTCGAAGCCCGCGTCGTGGAGCCGGCGCAGCGCGCGCCCCGCCGTCGCGAGCACGGCGCGCCGCCGCGCGGGCGGCGGATCGCCGGCGAGGAATGCGAGCACGTCCACCGCGCCGCGCTCCTCGCGCAGCAGCAGCCAGCCCGCGCGCATGCCGAGGGCGCGCGGCCGCGAGACGACGCCGAGCGCCTCGGGCACCGGCACCCCCGCCGCGCGCGCCGCGACGAGCGCCTCGAGCTCGCCCGCGAAGCGTCCGTCGCCCGCGTGCAGTTCGCCCGTCAGCCGCCCGAGCAGGCCGCCGTGCAGATACGGCCGCACGAACACCGCGCCCGCGCCGGCCACGTCCACGCCGAACGCCTCGCCGCGCCCCGCCGCGTAGACCGTGTGGGCCTGCGCCCGGAGCCCGCCCGGCTCCGCCGCCCCCGCGGCGACGAGCGCCTCCGCGACGTCGTCGCGGAGGAGCAGCGTCGCTCCGCCCGCCTCGCGGCGGGAGAAGCCGGGCGGCGCCTCGGGCATCCCCCCATGAAAGCCGAGCGCACGCCGGTCGGGAAGAGACCCCGCCCGGCTCCTGCGGCGACGCGCGCCCGTGCCGGTCCGGGCCGGTCAGCGCTCGAACGTGGTGCCGCCGCGCTTGCGCACCAGCGGCACGTCGAAGGCGTCCTCGTAGACGCGCTCGATCGAGAGCTCGAAGGGGAGGGCGGGCACGGCGACGTCGTGGTCCGGGCCGTTCGTGGCGGAGGCGCCGGAGAAGTCGGCGTCGGGCAGCGCCGCGAGGGGCGGGACGCCCTTCATGCGCAGGCGGAACGTGCCCGCGATGGCGTCGAGGTCGAAGGTCGCGACGGGCCCCGCGTTCGCGTTCGCGTTCGCGTAGCGGTAGCGCGAGCCGCTCTTCCCCTTGCGCGTGAGCGGCAGCGCGTCGAGGACGACGTCGCCGACGCGCAGGCGCGCGCTGATGCCGGGCGTGCCGGGCGGGGTGGAGCCGGGGCAGCGGTGCAGCGTGCCGGAGACGTCGATGGCGTCGGAGTCGACGTTCGGCGCCGCGACGCCCTTCGTCGCCTTCAGCTTGCGCTTCACGCGCAGCGTGTCGACGAACAGCGTGCCGCCGGGCATGCCCGCACCGTCCGAGACCACGCGGCGGCCGCGGCCGAACGGGCGCGACTGCGCGGTGATGCGGTACGAGCGGTGGAAGAACGCGGCGGCGGCGGTGCGCTCGGCGGCGATGTCGGCCGCCGTGCGGAGCGTGAGGCGCACGCGGAACGGCACCGGCTCGAACGACGGGAGGATCGTTCCGGCGCCGAGGCGCAGGTCGCACGTGCCCTTGGCGAGGTCGAGCGTGAAGCGCCCCTTGCCGACCGACGTCGAGTAGCTCCACCTCGCGGAGGAGCCGTCCTTCGCGACCTTGAGCCGCGGCGCGGCCTGCGAGATGTCGTTGAAGGACAACGTCGCCGAGCCGTCCGGCGCGATGCCGAACGCGAACTCGTTGCCCGGCGCCTCCGACACCTGCACGATCGCCTCGACGACGCGCGTCAATTCGTCGCCGGACCAGCGCCGGTCGGGCGTGAAGCGCTCGACGTCGCCGCGGCCGAGCACGACGGGCGGCACCGCGCCCGAACCCGATCCGGCGGGCGGCAGACGGAACGCCGCCGCGAAGCGGATCGAGTCGGTGCGGAGCGGCACGCCGTTCTTCAGGTCGAGCTTGACGACGCGGAAGTCGTCGGGGCCCTCCTCCGCGCCGTCGGCGGGGACGACCGTGTGCACGTCGACCACGGTCTGGTACCCGGCGCGGCCCTCGCCGAGCGCCGCGACCGCGAGCGTGGACGACGGGTTCGCGAGCGGCAGCGCGGTGGTGCCGTTCGCGGTGAGCGTCACGAGCGCCTCGCCGCCGACGTCGTCCGAGAGCGGCACGCCGCAGACGATCTCGCCGCCGCGCGTGACGCGCACCTTCGCGCGGTCGAACCCGACGAACGTGCCGCCGAGCGGGGAGCCGTCGCCCTCGACGAGGAGCGTCTCGGGCGCGTACTGCGGCGGGCGCGCGCGGAACAGGCCGGTCGGCGCGGCGGCCCCCGCGAGGTTCGCCGCGAAGACGATGGTGCCGTCGTCGGCGACGGCGAAGTCGTCGAGGATGCTGAACGTCCCGCCGCCGGGCACGGCGTCGCCGTCGACCCCGAAGCGCACGACGCGTGCGAGGGTGTCGGAGGCGCTCGCCAGGAACAGGCCGGGCAGGGCGTCGGACGTGGGCGTGAGCCGCGCGACGCCCGAGAACGCGACGACGCCCGCCTCGTTGGCGCGGACGCGCGCGAGCTGCGTGAACGAGCCGCCGGACGGCGCGGGGTCGCCCGTGAGGACGAGCGGCGTGGCGCGGAACGTCTGTTCCGACCAGCGGAAGATGCCGCTCCTGCCGTCGGGTGCGCCGAGCTGCGCGGAGACGACCGCCGTCAGGAAGCCCTGCGCGTCGCGGCCGGTGGCGATCGCGTCGAAGAACGACGCCCACGGGATGCGCCCGCCGAGGCCGCCGAGGATCGGCGAGTCCTCGCCGAAGCGGCCGATCTGCCACATGGAGTTGCCGCGCTGGGCGTAGGCGCCGCGCCGCGCCAGGGACTCGTTCTCCGGCGTCGAGGGGTCGTCCTCGAGCGTCGTCGAGGCGACGAACGCGAAGTCGCCGAACGAGTCGATGCTGCCCGCGTGGAAGTCGGTCCACGTCTCGCGCGAGAGGCCGTGCACGAACTCGTTCCGCGTGCCGCCCTGCGCGAGCAGCTCGGCGCCGCCGGTCAGGCTGCGCCGGATCAGCTCGGGGCGCGAGCCGGTCGTGTCGCGGGCGTAGAGCAGCGTCCCCGACTCGTTCGCCCAGAACGGGCCGACCACGCCGGCCAGGTCCACGGAGCGGTCGGACGGTGCGAGACAGCCGGCGTCCGCGCGGGGCGTCCCCGTCGCGAAGAGGGCCGCCGCGCAGGCGAGCACACCGGGCAGGACGAGGACGAGACGACAGGGGCGCACGGACTCTCCGATCTGACGCCCGGTCGAGTCCGGGGCCGCTCCCATCGTACGGCAGGTTGCGCGCGGCGAGCGGCCGGGAACGATGTCCCGCGATGGTCGCGCGGCGCGCATACTCGCCCACGTGACCGAGGGCGCCTCCGCCGAACGCGTGCTGTTCGTCCGGCTCTCCGCGATGGGCGACGTGCTGCAGTGTCTGCCGGCTCTCGCCGCGCTGCGCGCGGCGCGCCCCGACGCACAGCTCGGCTGGGTCGTCGAGCGGCGCTTCGCGGGTCTCGTCGAAGGCCACGCCGCGCTCGACCGGGTGTTCGTGTGGGAGCGACGGAAGGGCGGCTCCGCGTTCGCGAACGCGGGCGCGCTCGCGCGCCTCCGCGCCGATCTGCGCGCGTGGCGGCCGCACGTCGCCCTCGACCTGCAGGGCAACCTGCGCGGCGCGCTCGTCGCGCGCCTCTCCGGTGCGCCGCGGCGCATCGCGCTGCCCGGAGGCGAGGCGCGCGAGGGTGCGCAGCGCTTCGCGACGGAGACGGCCGCGCCTGCCGCGGACCCGCGCGAGCACCGCAGCGCGCGCGCGCTGCGTCTCGTCGCCGCCTACCTGGGCGACGCGTCGGCCGCCGCCGTGTCGGCGGACCCACCCGCCGACGTGCTGCCGCCCGTCGCGGACGCGGCGCGCGCGGCGGTGCGCGCGGCGCTCGACGGCGCGGGGCTGCGCGGCCGCACCTTCGCGGTCTTCGTGGCCGGCACGAGCGACTTCGGCGCGTTCAAGCGCTGGCCCGCGGAGCGCTTCGGTGCGCTCGCGCGGCGGCTGACGGAGGACACCGGCTGGGCCGTGCTCGTGAGCCACGGTCCCGGGCAGGAGCCGCTCGCGGCCGAGATCGCGGCGTGTTCGGGCGGCGCGGCGCGTCCCGCCCCGCCGACGCGCTCGCTCGCGGAGCTGCGCGCGCTGCTCGACGAGGCGGCGCTGGTGGTCGGGGCCGACTCCGGCCCCGTCGTGTTGGCCGGACTCGCGGGGCGGCCGACGGTCGCGCTCTTCGGACCGAAGGACCCGGAGGTCTACGCGCCGCGCGGCGCGGCGACGGCCGTCGTCTGGAAGGGCGTCTACTGCTCGCCGTGCGCGCTGCGGCGCTGCGACGACCCGATCTGCATGACGCGGCTCGACGAGGACGCGGCGTGGGACGGGATGCGCCGCGCGGTCGCGCTCGCGCGGCGCGGCGGAGACGCGGCATGAGGCGCTTCGTGCTCGGCGCGCTGCTCGGCGCCCTCGTCGCCGGCCCGGCGCTGACTCTCGCCGCGCGCGCGTGGGCCGACGGCAGCGAGGGCACGGTGCTGCTGCGCGCCGAGGCGGTCGAGGGCAGCGTGCGGCTCGGCGACGACGTCGTGGTGCGCGTGACGGTGGAGAACGGGACGCGCGAGCCGGTGACCGTGCCGGACCCGCGGCTCGCGGCCGACGCGCTCTCGCTGCGCGTCGCCGCGGACGGCGCGCGCCCGTCGGTCGTCACGCGCCTCTACGGCGAGTTCGTGCCGGACGCGGGCGCGCTGCGCCTCGCGGCGACCCCCACGCGCGGCGTCGTCGTCCCCGCCGGGGGGCGTCTCACGCGCGACGTGCGCTTCGCGGCGGTGGCGCCCGGCGCGCTGCACGTGGTCGCCGTGCTGGCACGCGGCGACGGTCCGGCGCTGACGGCCCCGGACTTCGCGGTGGACGTGACCACGCCCGGCAACGTGCGGCGCCTCACGCTGCGCGTCGAGACCTCGCGCGAGCCGTTCACCGTCGAGCTGGACCCGGCGCCGGACTACGCGACCGTGGCGCACGTCTGGGCGCTCGCGCGCGACGGCTTCTACACCGACCTCCCGTTCCACCGCGCCGTCCCGGGCGTGCTGCTTCAGACCGGCGACCCCCGCGGCGACGGCACGGGCACGGCGGGCTGGTACCTCCCGGGCGAGCCGGCGGAGACCCCGCCGACGCGGGGCACCGTCTGCCTGGCACGCGGCGCGCACCGCGACTCGGGCTCGTCGCAGTGGTTCGTCGCGCTGGCGCCCGACGACGTCGCGGCGACGCGGCTCGGCGGCGGCTTCGCCCCGCTCGGACGCGTCGTCGAGGGGCTCGAGGCCGCCGACGCGCTCGCGTCCACGGCACGCGAGAGCGCCGCGCCGCGACCGTCGCGCCCCGAGCGCGTCGTCCGCATCCGCGCGTCCGTGCGCTGACGCGAGCGACGGCGCGCGCCCCGGCCCCCCGCCGTCAGCGCAGGTCCGGGTGCGCCGTGCGGAACGCGGCGAGCCCCGCGTCGAGGAAGTCGAGGTAGTCCTGCGGCGTCATGCGCGGGTCGTACGTGAAGCGCGCGAGCTCCACCTCGTCGAACGGGTCGAAGATCACATGGAGCGGGATCGAGTACGTGTCGAACGTGTCGCCCATGCGCTCGCGCTGCTGCTCGTCGAGCGGCTCGATCTTCGGATCGCTCGTCCAGATCTGCGACAGCTCGAACTCCGTGTTCATCCGCCGGACGACCTCCGGCGACCCGGAGAGGATCCTCTCCAGGTGGGAGCAGTTGATTCAGCCCACCCCGGTGAAGTCGAACAGCACCGGCCGCCGCTTCTCGGCGGCGCGCGTCACGGAGCCGTCCCAGTCGTCGCGCACCCACGCGATCTCGGCCGCCGCTTCTCCGCCGGGTCCCCCACCGCCAGCCCCGGTCGCGAGTTCGTGCGTCTGCGTCTGCAGGAACGCATCGAGCTGCGTGGCCAGCGGGCGGCCGAACACGCCGGGCACGAGGTACACGGCCGACGCCAGGAAGCCCAACGCGAACAGCAGGCGCACGACGCCGATCGACTCCGGCTTCGTGTCGTGCGGCAGCACGACGTAGCCGAACAGGTAGAGCGCCGCGCCCAGCGCGCACGCGACCCAGACGGCGAGCACCAAGCTGCGCGGGAGCAGGTCCCAGCCGTTGTTCAGGTCGACGGTGCGCAGGAACTTGAACGCGAGACCGAGCTCCACGAAGCCCATCGTGACCTTCACCGCGTTCATCCAGCCGCCTGCGCGGGGAAGTGCGCGCAGCGCGGCGGGGAACAGCGAGCAGAGCACGAACGGCAGCGCCATCGCGGAGGCGTATGCCGTGAGTCCGACCACGGCGACCAGCCAGCGTCCCGCGTCGAACTTCTGGAACATCAGCGCCAGGAAGGGCAGCGAGCACGAGAAGCTCGTGAGAGCCAGCGTCACGGCCATGAAGAACGCGCCCACGACGCCGCCGGTGCCGCTCTTGCCCGACGCCCAGTCGCTCAGGAACCCGGGCAGGCGCAGGTCGAACAGCCCGAACAGCGAGAGGCTGAGGACGAAGAACAGGATCGCGACAGCGGCGTTGAAGAGATCGCCCCGGGCGAAGACGTCGAGGCCCGACTTGAAGACGAGCCCGATGACGACGATCGTGAACACGATGCCCGCGCCGTAGACGAGCGAGCGGCCGAGCGGCGGGCCGGACTGTTTCGCGAAGAAGCTCACGGTGATCGGGAGGAGCGGGAAGACGCAGGGCGTGAGCACCGTCAGGAAGCCGAGCCCCAGTGCCGTCAGGATCAGGTCGAAGGTGACGCCCTCGTTCTCCGCGGCCCGGGCGGGCGCGGCATCTCCAGGCGGCGCGCCGGCAGCGTTCGACGTGGTGGTCGCCGCGACGGCATCCGTCACCTCGAAGCGCAGCGTGAAGGGCTCCGTGCGCGTGGGGTTGCACGTCGAGTCGTCGCACGCCATCCACGTGACGCTGCCCTCGACCGTCCGCGGTCCGGGCGCCGCGTCGGGCGCGACGTTCAGCACGAGCGAGAGCGTCACGGGCTCCGCGTGGACCAGCGTCTTCACGCCCCACGCGTCCTCCTCGTGGGCCGCCGGCGACTCCGACTGCGCGCCGCCGGTCACGCCGTCCGGCCACGTCGCGACGTCGATGCGCGTCGCGGGAGACGACTTCTCGGCCAGTCCGTAGACGTGCCAGCCGGGCGCAGGCTCGACGGTCGCGCGCAGCGTGGCCGTGCCACCGCGCGCCACGCGCTGCGGGGCGAGCTCGAGCGAGCGGACGCGCGCCTTGCGCGGGTCCCGAGCGTCCACGTCGACGACCACGCTGAACGGCGCGGACGCGGGCGGCAGACACGACGACGCGTCGCACGCGGCCCAGCCGACCGTGCCGGCGAGCGTGCGCGGCCCCGGCTCCGCGTCGAAGGCGACGTCGATGCGCAGCGCGAGCGTCACGCGGCCCTCGTGCACGCGCACCGTCTCGCCGCCGGAGTCCAGCTCGTGCGCGGGCTCGTCGGTCGCGACGACGCCGCCCGAGAGACCGGCGGGCCACGCCGGGACCTTGACCGAGACCGGCGCGCCCGCCGTCTCGCCGGGCGCGTAGACGTGCCATCCCTCGGCGATCTCGAGCGGGATGCGCAGCGTCGTGTGCCCGCCGACGGGCGCCTGCGCCGGCTCGAGCGTCGCCGTGCCGGGGCGCACGACGTCCGCCTCCGCGCCCAGGCCGAAGCCCGCGGCCGGGTCCTGCGCTCGGGCACGCTCGGCAGGCGCGAGCAGCGCGGCCGTCAGCGCGACGGCGGCGAACAGCTCGTGGGGACGCGGGAGTCGCAGGTTCACGTGGTTCGCCTCGGGGTCGGGCGGGTCCCGCCGCACGCGACGGCGCCCCGCGTGGTCGGCACGGCTCTCAGCGCTCGCCCTGGCGGACCGTCTCCGCGAGCGCGAGCAGCCGCTCCTCGGGAGCGGCCGCGACGAGGGTACAGAGCGTCTCGGTCACGGGGCACATCCACGCCACGATGCTGCGCCCGTTCTCGCTCGCGATCCACCACGTCCGCCCGCCGCGCTCGACGCGCCGCCGGAACGAGGGCTCGCCCACCTCGCCGTCGCACCAGATCACCGTCAGGGGACCGTCGGGACCGGTGTACTCGGCGCGCTTCGCGTCGATCGGCCAGCCGTAGACGACCACCTTCGTGCGCTCCGCGCGCTGCAGGCGATACGGGCCGAGCGCCTCCGCCGGGCACAGGCGCTCGATGCACGGTGCCGCGCTCGGCGTCGCGAGTGCCGGCGCCGGGGGCAGGCCCTCCGCCGTCTCCTCGACTGCCTGCAGGTACGAACACTCGAAGGGCGGGATGCAGAAGAACCACGCCGCCTGGACCGCCACCAGCGCGACGGCCGCGACGGCCGCCGCGCGGCGCAGCGCGGGCCGGCGGAACCACGCGACGGCCGACCCGCCGGGGAGGCGCGTCACGGGGGCGCGCGCCCGGCCGACGCCGCGCGCGACGACGTCGGCGGCGCCGTCGGACGCGCCGAGCAGCGCGGCGGAGACGCGCTCCTCGAACTCGCGCTCGGCCGCGGCGCGCGCGCCGCACGGCGGGCACGCCGCCTCGTGGGCGCGCGCCGCCTCGGCCTCGGCGCCGCGCAGCTCGCCGTCGAGGTGCGCGAGGAGCGACCGTGCGAAGCGTTCGCACCCGCTCATGCGCGCCCCCCGTCGTCGTCGGCCCCGATGCGCTGCTCGCGCGCGTACCCGAGCAGCTCGTTGCGGAGCTGCTTGCGCGCGCGGTGCAGGCGCGACATCACCGTGCCGATCGGGATGCCGAGCGTGTCGGCGATCTCCTGGTACGACAGGTCGCCGACCGAGAAGAGCACGAGCGGCGCGCGGAAGTTCTCGGGGAGCGCGTCCACGGCCGCCTTCACGCGCTCGTCGAAGTGGCGGTCGGCGAGGGCGGGCAGCTCGCCCAGCGCGCGGATGTCCGGCACGGGGTGCGCCGCGTCGGCGGGGTCGATGTCGGCCGGGTCCGTGGCGGCCGGCGCGAGCTGCTCGTGGCGGATGCGGTTGATGAACACGTTGTGGAGGATGCGGAACATCCACGCGCGGAACTTCGTGCCCCTGCGGAAGGTGGCCAAGCTCCGGAACGCGCGGAAGAGGGTCTCCTGGACGAGGTCGTCGGCGTCGGCCCGGTTGCGCGTCAGGCGCAGCGCGGTGGCGTGCAGCGGGCGGGCGATGTCGGCGGTCAGTTGCTCGAACTCGTCGGCGCGCAGCGGCCCGGGACTCGCGTCCCCGGGCGCCGTGTCCGGCGGCTCCGCCTCGGCTGAACCAGGGTCCTGCACCGTGTATTCCTCGGCCGCGGGGCGCGTCCGCCCCGGCCGCGCAGGCTACTCAGAGCGGCGCCGCGGCGCGCGCGTTCCCCAGCAGGCGCGCCGAGCGACCCCCCGGCCGTGTAGCCTGCGCGCCATGTGGTGGTACCGCGACAAGGGCAAGAAGGCCCGCGACGGAGCGCCCGGCGCGCGCAGCGCGGCGCCGCCCTCCCCGGCCGCCCTGCTGCGGCAGGCGCTCGGCGCCGCCCCGGGCCCCGACACCGCCCTGCTCGCGATGGCGCTGCTGGTGGACCACCGGCTCGAGCTCGTCGACGGCACGAGCCTCGGCCCCGCCTCGATGCGCGACGCCGAGAAGGCCGTCGACGAGGCGTTCGGCGGCGGCTCCCCCATGCGCCTCTACAACCGCTACGTGCGGGAGTGGGGCGAGCGCTCGACCCTCGCGCCCGAGCTCCCCGCGGAGGCGCGCGCCGGTCTCGAGCGTGTGCGCCTCGCGCTCCTCGCGAACGGCGTCCGCGCGCTGCACCCGCGCGCCTGAGGCGCGGGACGCGCGGCGCGGCACGTCAGTCGGAGCCGAAGCCGACCTCGAGCGCGCCGTTCTCGACGTCCGCGAGCACCACCGTGACGGGTGCGGCGCCGGGCTCGACGACGTGGCTGCGGTCGATCCGCCGGCCGTCCACGTACGTGCCGTTCTGCGAGAGGTCGCGGATCTCGATGCGGCCGTCGGGCAGGTAGCCGATCTCGCAGTGCACGCGCGAGACGCGCCGCATCGGCTCCGCGCCGAGCAGCTCGGCCGGGCGCTCCGCGGTGCGGAACGCGCGCGTGCGCCGCAGCGAGAGGTCGCAGCTGCGGCTCCGGCCCACGACCAGCACCGCGCCCGCGAGCAGCGAGCGCCGCTCGCCCTGCAGCACGCCGCCGCGTCCCACGACCGCGACGTACGGCGCTCCGCCGGGCCTCACCGCCGGTTCCTCAGCCACTCCGGGTCGAGGGTGCCCGTGACCCGCACGTCGTCGATCTCGCCGCCGGTGTAGCTCTGCACGACGATCTTGCCGGCGAGCGCGCCGCCCGGCGCGGGCCGCAGGTCGGCCTCGGCGATGCGGCGCCCGTCCACCCACAGCTCGATGCGCCGCTCGTCGCGCACGAGCAGCACGCGATAGAGGCGCCCGGGCTCGAACTGGAAGAACGTGGTGTCGCCCTCGTTGCGCAGCACCTCGGGGTGCGACTGCAGGTACTGGGCCCGGTGGCGCGGGCCGAACGCCGCGTCGGCCGACTCGAGGTCGTCGGACTGCCAGAGCGCCACGCCCCGGCCGCCCTCGCGCTGGTCCGCGGCGGAGAGCACGCCCGCGTTCACGCCGCCGATCGACGCCAGCAGGAAGTACGGCGCGTCGCTGCGGTAGAGGAACGACAGCTCGACGCGCTTGCGCTCGAGGAACGGCGAGTCGAGGACGAGCGGCGAGCGGCGCGGGTGGTGCGCCGGGTCGCCGTCCCATGCCTCCCACGCGAAAACGCGGTTCTCCACGACGGGCACGTCGTCGCCGGACGGCGCGGCGAGGGCCGCCGGGACGCCGTCGTGGCGCCGGAGGGTGGTGCGGCCGGGGTCGAGACGGATCGCGCGCTGCACGTCCGGGGCGTCGAAGTCGATCTCGTAGGTCGCCGTACCGCCGCCGCCCTCGGTGAGCCGCGCCCCCGCGAGGCGCTCGGCGTAGCGCGCGGTCGTCTGCGCCTGCTGCGCGCGCCCGAGCTCGCGCTCGATCTCGTCGCGGCGGCGCAGCACGTACTCGGTGCGCCGCAGGCGCTGGAGCGTGAGCAGCGACTCGAGCTGCCGTGCCGCGTCGTCCTGGCGGCCCTCGTCGAGCGCGCGGCGGGCCTCCTCGTGGAGCTGCGCGGCGCGCGTCTCCGCCTCCGTGAGCTCGCCCTCCGCGCGCGCCACCAGCCGCCGCCTGCGTTCGGCGACGAGCTCCGCGATCTGCGCGAGGCGCGACGCCCCGCGCGCCCGGTCGAGCAGCGGCGCCGCCTGCGCCATGCGCTCGAGGGTGCGCCGCGGCTCGAGGTCGCGCGACGTCTCGGTCACGAGCATCGCCGCCGCGACGAGCGCCGCCTCCGCGTCGGTGGCGGCGGAGAGGCCGGAGTAGTCGAGCACGTCCGAGAGCTCGAGGTCGCGCAGCGCGCCGCGCCACGTGACGCCCGCCTCGTCGGTGTACGCGACCTCGTCGCCGCGCACGACGAGCTCCCGCACCCGGCGGCTGCGGATGCCGCGGCCCTGCCACAGGCCGTTGTCGAGCGGTGCGCCGCTCTCGAGCCGGCGCCGGAACGCCTGCCACGCCAGGCGGTCGACGAGCTCGAGCAGGGCCCCGCCCTCGCGCACGAGGCGCGCCGCGGGGGCGTCGTCCGACACCCAGCCCGCGGTGAAGCTCCCGAACTCCTGCAGCGTCTCGCGCGCGTCGCGGTACTCGCGGGCGCCCAGCTCGTCGAGGAACTCCTGTCCGGTGTCGGTGACCAGCCGGTCCAGTTCGCGCGCCTCGTTCTCGCGGCGCGAGCCGATGCGCGCACGCAGCTCGGCGACGACGTCGCGGTCGGCGGGCAGCAGACGCGCGCCACCCTCGGCGAGCAGAGCCTCCGCCTCGGCGAACCGGCGCGAGAGCAGGAGCTCCTCCGCCTCCGTCTCGAGGGCGCGGCGGCGGCGTGCCGACGCGTCGACGAGGCGCGCGCGCTCGGCCTCGTAGCGGTCCAGCACGAGCGCGCGGCGCTGACCGGCGGGCGGCAGGCGCGACAGGAGCTGCGCGAGCTCGGCGTCCTTCTCGGCGGCGATGCGCCACGCGGAGAGTCGCGACTCGAGCGCGCCGAGATCGTCGCGGGCGAGCGCACCGTCGCGGACGGCCGCGTCGTAGGCGGCGGAGTGCTGGCCGAGCAGCTCGTGCGCGCGGCGGAAGTCGCGGGCGAGATCCGCGAGCGCCTCGGCCTCGGGTGCCGGGCCGACGCCGTAGCAGCGGTCGCGCACGGCGCCCGCGGCTTCGTCGAGACGCCGCGCCGACGCCAGGAGGTCGAGGCCCTCCACGGCCTCGCACGCGCGGCGCACGGCGTCGCGCGCGGCGCGGTCGCGCGCGCGCTCGACCTCGGGCGTCAGCCCGGCGAGGCGTCGGCGCGCGACGTCGGCGTCGGCGTCGCGCTCGAGTCGCGCGGACTCGGCGCGCAGGTCCGTCAGGAGCGCCGGCCAGTCGGGCTCGGAGTCGGACGCGAGGCGCAGCGCCAGCCGCTGCACGCGCTCGATCGCGTCGGCCTGCGCGCGCCACCGCGCGAGCGCGGCGCGCGCCTCGGGCGCGGTTGCCGCGTCCGCGTGCGCGGCCAGGTGCGCCTCGAGGCGCCGGATCATCGCGTCCACCGTGGCGCCGTCCCACGTCGCGCGGTCGCCCGCGAGCTCGACGACCGCGGCGAGGTCCTCCCGCGCCGCCACGCGCGCGTCCGCCTCGTCGCGGGCACGACGCCACCCGAGCAGGATCGCCGCGGTCGCCGCGAGCGCGAGCACGGCGCCCGTCGCCCCGACGGTCAGGCGGCGCCGCCGGCGCGTCTCCACGAACGACTCGATGTCGCCGCGGAAGCCCGCAGGGACGTGCAGCCGCCCGAGCTCGAGCGCGCGCAGGTCGCGCACGAGTTCCTCGGGCGTGGCGTAGCGGTGGCGCCGGTCCTTCGCCATCATCCGCTCGACGACGTACGCCACCTCGCGCGGCGTGCCCGGCGCCGCCTCGGAGAGCGGCATCGGGCGCTCGTAGAGCACCTTCGTGAGCGTGGCGGCGAGCGTCTCCGCCTGGAACGGCGGACGCCCGGCGAGCATGGCGTAGAGCGTGGCGCCGAGGGAGTAGATGTCGGAGCGCACGTCGGCGTCGCGGGGGTTGCGCGCCTGCTCCGGCGCGATGTACTGCGGCGTGCCGAGCGTCGCGTCGAGCTGCGTGAGCGCGTCGTCGGTCTCGCCCTTGGCGAGCCCGTAGTCCGCGAGGCGCGGCTCGCCGTCCTTCGCGAGCAGGATGTTCCCCGGCTTGATGTCGCGGTGGACCACGCCGTGCGCGTGCGCGTGGGCGATCGCCTCGGCCATCTTGCGCGCGATCGTGACGGCCTCGCCGGGATCGAGCGGTCCCTCCTTGCGGATGCGCTCGTGGAGCGTGCGCCCCTCCACGTACTCCATCACGAACCAGACGATGCCGTCGGACTCGCCGCAGTCGAGGCCGCGCACGATGTGCGGGTGGTCGAGGCGGCCGACGAGCGCGGCCTCGCGCTGCAGCCGCTCGACCTGGCGCGGGTCGTCGGTCAGGTCGCGGCGCAGGATCTTGATCGCGACGTGCCGCTTCATCGCGCGCTGGTACGCGCGGTAGACGGAGCCCATCGCGCCCGATCCGAGGCGCGCCTCGAGCGAGTAGCCGGGGATCGGCTCGCGCCCGGTGCGGAGGCCGGCGGCGCGCGCGACGAGGACCGCGTCGCCTTCGCGCATCACGCCGCGCTTCACGAGCACGTTCCGCAGCGACTCGCGCACGCCCATCTCGGCCATGCGCTCCTGCACGCGGACGCTCTCGCGGAGCTCCTCGTCGGTCACGAAGCCGCCCTTCTGGGCGTGCTCCGCGAACAGCAGGTCGTCGTTGCCGGGCATCGGCCCCCATGATACGAGTGGCCGCACGGAGGAGCCTTGGAGTCGATCGACGCCCTGCCGCCGCAGGCCCGTTTCGCGCTGCGCGTCGTCGCGGCCGGGCTCGCCCACGACGACGCCGCGCGGCTGCTCGCCGCGGCGCCCGACGCCTACGCCACGCTGCTGCGGACGGCCGCGCACCGCGCCGGCGTCGCGCTCCCGTCACCCGGGTCCGACGCCGCCCTGCGCGACGCCGCGCTCGCGCCGCTCGTGGCCGCGGCGCGGGGCCCTTCGGCGCGCCGCCCCGCGACGCGCTGCCCGCAGGCGGACGTGCTGCGGGCCTTCGCCGCCGAGGCGCTCGCGGGCCCCCTGCTGCTCGCCACCGCGGAGCACGTCGCCGACTGCCCGGCCTGCCTCGACGCGCTCGTCCGCCTGCGGCGCGAGGGCCCGCCGCCGGCCGAGGAGACCGCGCGCCCGGTCCCGGGCCGCCGGCGCGGCGCGTCCGTCGCCTGCGTGGCGCTCGCGCTCGCCGCACTCGGCGCGGTCGCGTGGCTGCTGCTCCGCGCCCGCTGACGGCGCCCCGCGAGCTCAGCGCGCGGCGCGCAGGAGCGCGCGCTCGGCCACGTCGCGCGCCGCGCGCGGGACCAGCGCGGCGGCCGCGTCGAGCGAGGCGCGCACGTCGGCGGCGGTCGCTCCCGCGCGGAGCGCGCCGTGGACGTGGCCGGGGAGCTGCTGCACGAGGCCCTGCGCGGCGAGCAGCACGACGGCGACGCGCTCGCGCTGGGCGAGGTCCAGGCCCGGCCGCGCGAGCACGCGGCCGTAGGCGCTCTCGAGCACCCACGCCGGCAGCTCCGCGTCGAGCGCCTCGAGGCGCCCGAGGACGCGCTCCGCGTCGGCCCCGTACACGCGTGCGAAGAGCGCACGTCCGCGCGCGCGGAACAGCTCGGCGCGCACGCCCGGGTCCGCGGGCAGGCCGGACTCGACCGCGGGGGCGGAGCCGGCGGGCGCGCGGCCGAACGCGGCGCGCAGCGCGGACAGCGCGTCGAGCGTCCGCGGGTACCCGGCGAACGGCGCGAGCATCAGCAGGGCCTCGCGGAGCGCCGTGGGCGCGACGCCTGCCGCGAGCGCGGCGTCGAGCGCCGCGGCGAGCGCGGCTTCGGCACCGGCGACGGCCGCGGCGGCGCACGCGGCGAGGTGCGGCCCGGGGTCCGGGCCGGCGCCGGGAGCGGAGTCGTCGGACGCAGCGCCGGACGCCTGCGGCGCCGCGCTCACACGTCCACGTCGGAGCGGCCGATCCGCGCGAGCAGGCGGTCCCAGTCCACGGACCGCACCTCGTCGTCGCGGATCGGACCGAGCGCCCGCAGGCGCTCCCACTCGCGGGCGTCGCGGCAGTCGCCCCAGGGCGCGGGCTCGCGGACCGCGACCGCGGCGGGCGCGGGCGGCGCGACGACCGCGACGGGCTCGTCGTCGCGGAAGCCGACGGGCAGCTCGAGGCGGCGTGCGAGGTAGCGCTCGGGCGCGAGGCGCCGTGCCGCCGACAGCTCGCGGCGCGCGAGGTCCTCGTCGCGCGACACGAGGTACAGCCGGCCGAGTCCGAAGCGGACGCGGAACGAGCCCGGCACGAGGCGCGCGCAGCGCTGCAGGCGCCGGCGTGCGGCGGCGAGGTTGCCGCGCCGCAGGTCGAGCTCGGCGAGCGCGAACAGCGCCAGCGCCGCGACGCAGTCGACGGGGTGGCGCAGGAATTCACGCAGACCGCGCATGGCGTGCGCAGGGTAGTGCACGGCCCCCCCGGCCGTGTCGATTCGATCGGGGTTGCGGCCCTCGCGCCTCAAGCGGGCTCGGAACGGGTGCCGATACGGACGCGGCGGAGCTCCCGGGACGTGCCCGGCGTCCGCCTCCGTGCTCGGGCGCCGGACGTGTTCGCCGGCGCGCTGGAGGTCCCGAACGTCGTGATGTCCGCTCCCCACCCGTCGGCGGGTGACGTCCGCACACTCGGACGGCTCGCGCGGAGGCGTCCGCGATGACGTCGCTGCGCGGCAACCTCAACACCGTCGACCTGGCGAACATCCTGCAGATGCTGCAGATGAACCAGCGCGAGGGCACGCTGGTCATCGCCGGTCCGGCCGGCCGCAAGGCCATCTACTTCGGCGTCGACGGCGTCTCGACGCTGACGCGCGGCGGCCGCCGCGGCGGCACGCTCGGCTCGATCCTCGTGCGCCAGGGCTGGGTCACGGACGAGCAGCTGCGCGACGCGCTCCACCGGCAGTCCGCGGGCAGCGGCCGCATGCTCGGCCAGGTGCTGGTCGAGATCGGGCTCGTCACGCGCGAGCAGCTCGAGGAGGCGCTGCGCATCCAGATCGAGGAGGAGATCTACGACCTCTTCATCAGCAAGGACGCGCAGTTCGAGTTCATCGAGGGCGCCGTGCCGGCGGAGTTCCGCGACGCCGAGGACGTGCACCGCATCTCGTTCAACGTCAACAGCCTCATCATGGAGGCGGCCCAGCGCATCGACGAGTGGGAGTGGATCCAGGGCGTCGTCCCCGACTACCGCGAGATCTACCGCTACACCGGCGTGAACGTCCCGCTCGACGACGCCATCTTCCACGAGCCGTCGGCCGGGCGCGTCCTGACGGCCGTGGACGGGCGCCGCGACGTCGACGACCTGATCGCGACGTCGTACGTCGGGCGCTTCGAGGTGTGCAAGGTGCTCGCGCTCCTGATCCAGGCGGGGGCGCTCGAGCCCGTGCCCGCGGAGGCGCTGCGCACCGAGGCCGCGAAGGCGATCAGCGCGGGCGACACGGCGGGCACGCTGAAGTACCTGACGCGGCTCGTCGACCTGCACGCCGAGTCCGCCGAGACGCACCTGCAGCTCGCGGAGGCGTACGAGAGCGAGCGGGAGCTCGAGCGCGCGGCGTTCCACTACCGCGTGTACGCCGAGATCCTGGTGGACTCGGGCCGCGCGAAGGACGCCTTCAAGATCTACCGCCGGGTGTTCGAGCTGCTGCCGACGGAGCTCGGCGCCGCCGACCGGATGATGGAGATCTTCGCGTCGAACCCGCGCGGGCTCGAGGAGCACCAGCGCGAGATCGTCGAGTGCGGGAAGCTGCTCGCGGACGTGCAGATCGGACTCGGCCGCCCGGGCCGCGCCGTGCAGGCGCTGCAGCGCGTCGTCGCGCTCACGCCCGACGACACCGACCTGCGCAGCCGGCTGATCGACGTCTACGTCGCCGCGGACATGCGGCGCGAGGCCGCCGCCGAGTACGAGGCGCTCGCCGAGATGGCGCTCGCGGTGCAGGACACGGCGCGCGCGGAGAGCATCTACCGGCGCATCCTCGCGCTCGACCCGGCGCGCGACGACATCGTCTCGCGCCTGAACCGTCTCATCTCGCGCCGGACGCTGCGCCGCCGCAGCGTGCGCAACACGCTCGTCGGCGTGCTGCTGGCAGGCGCGATCGCCGTCGGCGGCTGGTACGGCTTCCGCGCGTGGATGGACTACCGCGAGGAGGTCACGCGCGAGCGGCGCGCCGCGACCGACTCTCTGCACGCGCTGCGCGAGACCAACGCCCCGATCGAGAACGACCTGCGGCGCGCCCTCGAGCAGCTCGTCGCGAGCCGGATGGACGAGGACGCGCTCCTCGCACAGCTCGTGGCGGGACGCGGCGACCGCGAGCTCCTGCGCAAGCACGCCGACGACGTCGCGCAGAGCTACGCGAACGCCGCGGCCGCCGCGCCCGACGACGTCGTCGCCGAAGAGGCGCGCGAGGCCGCGGAGGGCGTGCGCCGCGATCTCGCCAACCTCGACCGTGCCGTCGAGGACGCGGTCGCGACGCTCGCGCAGCGCGCGCAGGCCGTGTACCTGCAGGGCAAGGGACTCCTGGACTCGGGCGCCGGCTCCGAGGAGCAGCTCGCCGCGTTCGAGCGCGCGATGCACCTGGCCGAGCCGTGCAGCACGTGGCGCGAGAGCAGCGAGGGCACCGAGTGCCAGGCCTACGCGCTCGGGCTGCGCGAGATGCTCGACGCGCTGACGGCGACGCAGGCGAAGGTGACCGAGCTCGTCGAGTCGGGCCGCACGGCCGAGGCGTTCGACCGCGCGATCACGTTCCTGCGCGCGTACCCGCCGCCGGACCTCGCCGCGCGCCTGCGCGTCCCGATCACCGTCACGTCGCAGCCGCCGCGCGCGACGATCAGCGTGGACGGCCGCGACACCGGGCTGCGCACGCCGGCGCCGGTGCTCGTGCCGCTGCGCGCGGGCGCGCTGCTCGTGCTCTCGTCCGAGGGCTTCGACGCGACCGAGCTGCGCATCCCGCCCATCACCGAGCCCGACCCGCGCCTGGCCGCCGACCTCGTCCCGCGCAGCATCGACGCCGCGCTCCAGCGGCGCCTGCTGTACGCGACGGCGGAGCTCGGCGGGCGCCTGGACGCCGCGCCCGCGGTCACGCACGAGGACGTGATCGTGCCGACGCGTGCGACGCGCGTCGAGGTGATCGACGTGACGAGCGGACGTCTCGCGGTGCCGCTGCAGCTGCGCAATCCCAACGGCGCGGTCGCGCGCCCCGTCGTGCACGCGGGCATCGCCGCGATCGCCGCGGTGGACGGGACCATCTACTTCTACGAGATCGGGTCGCGGCGCCTGCTCGGCACCTATGCGGCGCCGGGCGAGGTGCGTGCGGACCTCCAGGGGACGCCGGACGGCCGGCTGCTCGTGACCACGACGGACGGCCGCGTGACGGCGGTCGAACTCGCGACGCGCCGCGAGATCTGGCGCCATCCCGCGCGCGGCCGCGCCGCGGCGGGCGGCGGCGCCGTCGGCGGCGTGCTGCGCAGCGGCGAGGAGCTCCTCTTCGCGTCCGGGGACGGGCGCGTGGACTTCCTGGACCCGACGAGCGGCGCGCTGCTGCGCACCATCGCGCTGCGGACGCCGGACGGACCGGCGGCGCTGGCGGGCGGGATCGCGGCGACGGGGTCCGAGGTGTACGGCCTGACGCGCCAGGGCGCCGTGCTGCGGGCGAGCCGCACGACCGGCGTCGCCGACTGGTCGATGCCGCTCGAGCTCGAGCCCGCAGGCGCTCCGATGCTCGTCGAGGGACACGTCGTCGTGGTCGGCAAGCAGGGTCGTGTCGTCGTGCTGAACGACGCCGACGGCGAGCTCATCGACGAGCTCGACCTCGGCTCCGAGGTCACCGGGGCACCGGTGGCCGACGGGCCCGACGTCCTCGCCGGCCTCGCGGACGGGCGCCTCGTCGCGCTCCGCGTCGGCGGCGGCTCGGTGCGGCTCCAGTGGAGCTTCACCGTGCCGCAGAGCGACGGCCCGGTGGCGGTCACCACCTCCCCGGCCGTCGTCGACGGTCTCGTGTACTTCGGCGCCGCCGACGCCCGTCTGCGCGCCGTGGCCCGCTGAGCGCGAGCGCGCGCCCGGCCGGCTCCACGCCTCGAAGCCGAGGCCGGCAGACCCGCGTGTGCGAAATGCGAGGACGTTTCTCAAGCCGAGAAACGCCGGAATCCGATGAGGGCGACGGGGCGTCCCGGTCGACGCTCCAGGCAGGAAACGTGCGACTGCTCGAACGTCTGCGGCGACATCGCGAGATCACGCGCCTGCGCGCGGAGGTGAGGCGTACGCCCGCACCTGCCGCGTTCGGCGCACTCGCCGAGCGTCTGCTCGCGCACGGCCGCCTCGACGAGGCGCTCGCGGCGGCGGAGGAGGGGCTGCGGCTCTTCCCGGACGCCGACCGCCTCGCGCACGTGCGCTCGTTCGTGAAGCGCAAGACGCTCGCGGGGAGCATCCGCCGACTGCGCGGCGAGCTCGGCCGGCGACCGTCCCCCGTGGCGTACGTGCACCTCGCGGAGATCTACCGCGAGCTCGGCAGCGAGGACGAGGCGCTCGAGACGGCCACGCAGTGCGCCGAGCGCTTCCCCCTGAACGAGGCGCCGTATCTCATCGAGGGCGAGATCCGGCTCGAGCGCTTCCTCCGCGACCGGATCGCCAAGGACGGCGAGCTGGCGGAGGCCGCGCTGCGCCGTGCGACGCGCATCAACGCCCACAGCATCAAGGGCGCGCTGCTGCTCGCGGAGCTCTACCACCTGGTCGGCGCCGTGGGCGCGTGCCGGGAGCAGCTCGGCGTCGTGCTGGCGGCGAACCCCGCGGCCCCCGGCGTGCAGGAGTTCCTGGACGGCCTCGACGCCGCGGGCGGCGACGCGCCGGAGCCCGACTTCTACGACCTCGTCCGCGCCGTCGAGAGCGAGGGCGAGTTCGCCCGCGACCCCGCCGCGTTCCCGGCCGCGATCGGCGCCGGCCCGCGCCGCCCCGCGCGCCGCCGCGTGGACGTGGACGGCGTCGCGGACGCGGTCGTGCGCCTCGGCATCGAGGACGGCATGCGCAACTCCGTCGTGCTCGATGCGGACGGCGTCGTGATCGCCCAGCAGGGCACGCCGCTCGGCCTCGCGCCGGACGCGTTCGCGGAGCTGGTGCGCCGCCTGCGCGCCATCGCGGACGACGCGAGCCGCCGCATGGACACGGGTGCGCTCGTGCGCGCCGAGATCGACGGGCCGTCCGGCAGCGTCACCGTCATGCGCCTGCGCAGCCTGACCGTCGGAGCCCTCTATTCGGAGCCGCTCCGTGCCGATCGGGTCTGGGAGATGTTGCAGGACTGCTCGGCCCCCCACGTCACGCCCGTCCGCGAGGAGGCTCCGCATGCGTAGCATCCTCAAGCGGCTGAACGACGTCGTGGGCGTGAAGGGGAGCCTCGCCGTCACGAAGGACGGAATGGTCATCGCGAGCCATCTCGGCAGACAGCTCCGCGAGGACCTGGTGGCGGCCGTCGCCGCGAATGCCGTGCGCTCCACGCGCAAGGCGCTCGAGGAACTCGGCCTGCGTCAGTTCAGTCGGTTCACGCTCGTATCGAGCCACGGGAAGATGGTCTTCACCGAGGCGGGTGCGGCGTACCTGGTCGTGGTCACGGACCGCACGGTCGACGTCGGACCGGTGCAGATCGAGATCGACTCCGCAGTGATGCGGATCAGGCAGCTCGGCGAGATCCGCGTCTAGCGGCTCGGAGGTAGCGATGGTTCAGATCAACTTCGCGCTGCGGGAAGTCAACTGCAAGATCGTCTACTACGGGCCGGGACTGAGCGGGAAGACCACCAATCTCGAGATCGTCCACAAGAAGGCCCCCGAGGCGAACAAGGGCGAGCTGACGTCGATCGCGACGGAGGGCGACCGCACGCTCTTCTTCGACTTCATGCCGCTCGACCTCGGCACCATCGCGGGAATGCGCACGCGCTTCCAGCTCTATACGGTGCCCGGCCAGGTCTACTACAACTCGACGCGCAAGCTCGTGCTGCAGGGCGTCGACGGCATCGTGTTCGTGGCCGACTCCTCCGCCGACAAGATGGAGGAGAACCTCGAGTCGCTCGAGAACCTGAAGAACAACCTCGCCGAATACGGCAAGGACATCCGCGAGCTGCCGCTCGTGCTGCAGTGGAACAAGCGCGACCTGCCGAACGCCCTGCCCGTCGAGGAGCTCGAGGCGAAGCTCAACCACTTCGGCGTGCCGAGCTTCGAGGCCGTCGCGATCACCGGCGAAGGCGTCTTCCCGACGCTCAAGTGCCTCTCCGGGATGGTGCTCGAGACGCTGAACCGCGACGAGCGCGACGCCCCCGCCGCCGCCGCGGCCGCACCGGCTGCAGCGGCCGCGCCGACCGGCGCCGTCGGCTCCGGCACGCCGCCGAAGCCGCGCATCCGCACGGGCTCGACCTACGACCAGTTCACGAGCAACGGTCCGGGGGGCGCGGCGCGGCCCGGCGGCGGCGCCGCACCCGCCCGCCAGGTCGGCGGCGGCGCGCCGCGTGCGCTCGGGACGCCGCCGAGCGGCGGCGGCGGCTGGGGCTCGCGCAAGACGGTGGACGCGCAGCCGCTCGAGGCGCCGATCCGCGCCGCTGCGACTCCGGGGCCCGGACAGCCGAAGAAGCTGCAGATCAAGGAGCAGCGCTCGGTCCCGTGGCTCGCGATCGGCCTCGCCGCGCTCATCTTCGTGGCGCTCGGCGTGATCCTGCTCGCCACGGGTGTCGTCAAGGTCGCGGTCTAGGGGGAGGAGAGGCAGACATGGACAGTCACATCCTCCGCCGCAACCGGCTGGTCTTCTACGAGGACCTGATCCGGGACGTGAACCGCGTGCTGCGCGAGTTCCTGAAGCTCTCCGGCGCGAAGTGCGCGTTCCTGATCGACCGCGAGGGGCACATGGTCACGCGCCAGGGCGTGACGCGCGACCTCGACGTCGACACGATCTCGGCGCTCGTCGCGGGCTCGTTCGCGGCGACGCGCGAGATGGCGCGCGTGCTCGGCGAGGAGGAGTTCTCGGTCCTGTTCCACCAGGGCAAGTCCGACAACATCCAGCTCTCGCTGATCGGCGACCGGACGCTCCTGACCGTGATCTTCGACGAGGCCACGACGGTCGGCATGGTCCGGCTCTACGCCGCCGAGACCGGCAAGCGTCTCGCGGAGCTCTTCCGCAAGCACGAGATCGAACGCGAGCAGGCCGACGCGCGCGGCGTGGTGCGCCCCGACCTCTCCGACGGCTTCGTGGGCAGCGCCAAGGACAAGCTGGACGACCTCTTCGGCGGCTGACCGCGACGCAGTCCGGCCGACGCGGCGGGTGCGAACGCGGGAGCGCGGGGTACCCTCGCCGCGTGCCCCATCGTCCCGCGTCGCAAGCCCTGCGCGCGCTGCTCGCCGGCGCGCTCCTCGTCGCGTTCGCCGCGCCACCCGCCCGCGCGGGAGGCGGCCCCGCCGAGACGGTCGTGCTCGTCAACGCGCGCAGCGCCGACTCCGAGCGCGTGGGCGCGTACTTCGCCGCGGCGCGCGGGCTGCCGCCGTCGCACGTGGTGCGCGTCGCGTGCAGCACGGGCCTCACGGTCGCACGCGACGAGTTCGTGCGCGACGTGGTCGAGCCGCTGCGCGAGCACCTGCGCCGGCACGACGCCGCGGGCCGCATCCACTTCGTCGTCCTGACGCAGGGCATGCCGATCCGGGCCGACGGACCGGGGGGCCCGGTCTCGACCGCCGCGGCGCTGGAACTGCTCGACACACCCGTGTGCGGCGAGGACGGCTCGAGCGGGCTGCGCTACCCGAACCCGTACCGCAGCGGTCCCGCGCCCGAGGGCGAGATGCGTCAGGGCGGGCGCCTCCTGCTCGTGACCGCGCTGCTCTCGACGACGGTCGACGAGGCGCTCGCGCTGGTCGACCGCAGCTGCGCGTCGGACGGCACGGCACCGGCGGGCGCGCACTTCGTCTTCCAGGACGCCGACGGTGCGGCGCGGCGCCGCAACGAGCACTACGACGCGGCGCGCCTCGCGCTCGAGCGCGCGGGCTTCACGACCGAACACGTCGCCTCGGGCCCAGACGTCGTCGTCGGGCGCACGCGCGTGCTCGGGTACATGAGCGGCGGCGTCTACTCGAAGCTCGGCGTCGCGCAGGTCGCGCGGAACGAGTACGTGCCGGGCGCGCTCTGCGACATGCTCCAGAGCTTCGGCGCGGTGCCGCAGAACTTCGGCGACGACGCGTCGAAGTGGACGCAGTTCCCCGTCACGCACATGGTGCGCGCCGGCGTCACCGGCGTGCACGGCGCGGTCGCGGAGCCGTACGACGCCGCGTTCCCGGAGTCCGACCTGTTCGAGCCGTACGTGCGCGGCTACACGCTGGCCGAGACGTTCCACCAGAAGCAGCCCTTCCGCTACTGGATGAACCTCGTGCTCGGCGACCCGCTGTGCGCGCCGTTCGCGCGGCGTCCGGCCGTGGTCGTCGAGGGCGCGCCCGAGGGCCCCTGGAGCGGCACGGTGCCGCTGCGGGTCACGGCACCGGGCGCACGCGCGATCGACGTCTACGTGGACGGCGTCCACGCCGCGCGCATCGACGGCGCGGAGGGCGGCGTGCGCCTCGACACGCTGCGCGTCGCCGACGGCGCGCGCCACGTGCTCGTCGAGGCGACCGGCGACGACGAGGCCGAGTCGCGCGGCTGGCTCGTGCTCCGCCCCGAGGTGCAGAACCCCGGCGTGCGCGCGCTCGCCTTCCCCGACCGGGTGCCGGCGTCGGGCGAGTTCGACGTCGCCCTCTCGGCGCCGTTCGACGGCGCGGCGGTCGTGGAGGCCGAGGGCCTCTCCCCGACCGTGCGCTGCGACGGCGCGACGCTGCACGTCCAGCTCCGGCGCGACGGCGGGGCCACGCCCGGGCACGCCGTCCGCGGCACGCTCGTGCTCGACGGAGCGCGCACGGACTTCGCGCTGGCCGCGGCGGTCGCGCGACTCGCGGTGGACGCCCCGGCCGAGACCGTCGCGGGCGAGCCGCTCGAGCTGGTCGTCCGGCCGCTCGGCGCCGACGGCTCCGCGCTCGCGGACGTGGACATCGAGCTGCGCACGGCCCACCCGCCCGTGCGCTGGGCCCGCGCGACGACGGACGCCGCAGGCGTCGCCCGGCTGCGCTGCGCACCGTGGCGGGCCGAGGCGCTCGCGCTCACGGTCTCCGCGCCCGACGCCGGACTGCGCGCGGTCCACGAGGTCCGCGTGCGCACGGCGCCCGCGCACCACGCGACGACGCCGCTCTCGCGCTTCCCGCTCGCGCAGGCGGGCGACGTCCCCGTGCGCATCGAGGACCGCTTCGGCAACGTCGTCTCCGACCTCGCCGGCGCGATGTCGATCGAGTTCCCGGACGATCCGCACGCGCACGTCCCGGGGCCGTGCGCGCTGACGGCAGGCCCGGCCCAGGTGGTGTTCCGCGACGTGCTGCTCACGCGCCCCGGTCGGCAGCGTCTGCTCATCCGCGACGGCGAGGGCCGCGTGCGCTCGCTCCCGACCGAGCAGGTCGAGGCGCGCCCCGCCGCGCTGCGCGCGTGGCTCGCGACGGGTGCGCTGCAGGGCGACGACGCGGCCGCGGCGCTCGCCGCCGACGACCCCGCGGCCGGCGTCAGCTCCGACGGCGCCGTGGCGGGCGGGCGCCTGTTCCTGCGCGTGCGCGCGCCCGACGACGACGTCCCGCTCGCGGACGGCGCGCGCGACGGCGACGTCACGGTCGCGGTGGCGTTCGTCGAGGCGCTCGCCGACGTCGACGCGAAGCTGCTCGCGGCCGGCTCCGGCCGCCTGCGCGTGCTCGTGGACGGCGTCGCCGCGTGGGACGGCGTCCCGCCCGAGGAGAACGCGCGGCGCAGGCCCGCGCCGGTCGCCGACGTGCACCTCGCCGCCGGCCCCCACCGCGTCACCGTCGTCGCGGTGAGGACGGGGCGCCCCGCGTTCGCGCTCGCGCTCGGCGACGGGACCGCCCTGCAGCACCCGCAACTGCGCGTCGTCGGGCGTGCGGCCGACGACGACGCGCCCGTGTGCGTCTCGGGCGCCGTGCGCCGTGCGGGTGGGCGCGGGCTGGCCGGCGTCGAGGTCGTGCTGACCGCGGCCGACGGCACGACGCTCTCGACGCGCAGCGGCGCCGACGGACGCTGGTGGCTCCGCGACGTCCCCGCGGGCACCTGGAGCGCGGTCGCGCGGCCCGCCCGGCCCGACGCGGCGCGCGGCGCGCGCGACGTCGAGGTCGCGGACGCGCACGTGACCGGCGTGGACTTCGAGGTCGCGGACCGCACGCCGCCGCGCGTGCGCGTTTCCGACGGACCGCGGCGCGCGGCGCAGACGCTGCGCGTGACGGCCGAGGTCGACGACGACGCGGGCGTCGCGGAGGTGTGGCTCGCGTGCGGCGACGAGCGCCTCGGCGCGTCCCGCACGAGCGCCCCGTGGCGCTTCGAGGTGGACGTCGCCGGACGCCCGCGCGGACGTCTGCGGGTCACGGTGACGGCGCGCGATGCCGCGGGCAACGTCGGGACCGCCGAGCCCGTCGAGTTCGAGCTCGTCGCCGACACCACCGGCCCCGCGCTCACGCTGCGCGGCGTCTCGCGCGGCACCACGCTCCGCAAGTCGGCGCGGGTCGTGGCGGACGCCAGCGATCCGCTCGGCGTCGCGGGCGTCGAGTTCACCCTCGACGGCGTGGCGCTCGCTCCGCTCCCGGGCGAGACGGCTCCGACCGTGGCGCTCGACCCTGCCGCGCTGCCCGCAGGTCGCCACGTCCTGCGCTGCACGGCGACCGACGGCGACGGCAACGTGACCGTGCGCGAGCTGCCGTTCCGCACCGGGCCGTGACGGCGCCCGACGTCGCGCGATCGGCGCTCAGCGCTTGCCGGGACCCATCGAGTTCAGGTTGTTGATGACCTTGCGGGCCTTCTTCTTCCCGATGGCCTTCTCGAGCTTCTCGTCGCGGTCGCGCTTGAGGTCGCTCTGCGTCTTGGTGTCGCGCGCCTGCCACGCCGGCCACCACGCCGTGTACCACTCCGAGATGATCGGCGTGGCCGCGGACTCCTCCTCCTCCGTCAGCTCGGCGCCGTCGAACGCGCGCTCGAGCGTGCGCTGCACCCAGTCGTTCTGCCCGCCCGGTGCGCCGCCGGCCCCCGGGCCCGCGCCCGGCACGCCGAGCTCGTCGCGCAGCGTGGTCTTCTCGTCCTCGCTCAGTTCCGCGGCGTGCACGGCCTTCGTGAGCGCGCGCGCGTGCTCGAGCGCGTCCTCGAGCTGCTTCAGGTAGCCGGCGTCGAGCACGGGCTCCTTGCGCGCGCGGGCGATCGCGGCCTCGAGCGCGGGCACGATGCGCGTCGCACGCTCGGTGCGCAGAAGAGCGGGCGGGCCGCCGCCCGCGTCCGGCCCGGGGGGCGCGCCGCCGGCGTCGCCGCCCGCCTGCTGCGCCGCGGCCCCCGGGGCGAGCAGCGCGGCGAGGGCCAGGAGCCCCACGGCCGCGGTGAAGGTCGTCGCGAGGAACGTCGTGCTGCGCATCGTCTCCGCCTCCCAAGCGCACTTCGCCGGCGGACGGACGGTGCCCGCCGCGCGCCCCCCCACGGTATCCTCACCGCCATGCGAATTCACCGCCTCGTGCCCGGGCTCGCGCTCGCGGCGCTCGCGCTCGCCCCTCCCGCCGCCGTCGCGGGCGGCAAGGGTTCCGACATCGGCGGCCCGCCGCGCGAGGACGTCCTCGACGACCGCTCGCGCTTCGGCCCGGACCCGCGCGCGCTCGGCGACGAGGAGAAGGCGGCCCGGCTCGACGCGATCGAGAAGGAGTACGAGGCCAACAAGCGCAACCAGGACCTGGTGCCGGTCCGCACCCGCCGCAACGGCGTGATCTTCGCCGGCGAGATGCGCTACGCGCCGGCGGCGAAGTTCCTGAAGCGCGCGTTCGACGACGACCGCGACGTGCGCACGCGCGTCGCCGCGCTCGTCGCGATCGGCAAGAGCGGCGACCTCGACACGATCCAGTACGCGGTGAAGGCGTGCATCGCCAACGCGCGCAAGGACCCGGTGTTCGCGTCGTCCTTGCCGCGCATGTTCGAGCACGTCGAGAACGCCGAGGCGCGCGAGTGGCTGGTCACGCGCCTCAACCAGAAGGACGACGACGTCCTCGCGTCGATCGTCGAGGCCGTCGGCGAGGCGCACGTCGAGAGCGCCGTGCCCGAGTTGCTGAAGCTGCTCGACCGCTCGAAGGACCCGACCGTGCGCTTCGAGACGCTGCGGGCGCTCGGCAAGTGCGGCGGCGAAGCCGCCGTGCCGAAGCTGCTCGTGTTCCTCTCCGACGAGGACTGGCGCATGCGCATGGCCGCGGTCGAGGGCCTCGGCTACGCGGGCCAGCCGCGCGTGATCGAGGAGATCCGCCGGCTCGTCATCCGCGGCGAGGAGCAGATCGTGGTGGAGACGGCGATCGAGGCGCTCGGCCGCCTCGGCACGCGCGACGCGATCGAGCCGCTGATCGACGGTCTCGTCGTCGCGCGGTTGCGCGCACGCCAGAAGGCGCGACGCGCGCTCGTCGCCATCGCGCGCGACGAGTTCCGCCAGACGAAGGACTTCAACGTCGACCCGAACGCGTGGCGCGGCTGGTGGAAGAAGGTGCAGCGCGGCGTGGACCCCGACGACCCGAACACGAACGAGCGCGAGACGGCGAGCTACTTCAACTTCCCGATCCACAGCGACCGCGTGCTGTTCATCCTCGACGTCTCCGGCTCCATGGACTGGCCGGACCCCGCGCGCGACTCGGGCATCCGCGTCTCCGACTGGAAGGGGCGCCGCATCGACCTCGCCCACCGCGAGCTGACCAAGGCGCTGAACGACCTGGCCAAGCAGAACCAGGGGCGCATCCCGGAGAAGGCGAAGAAGGGCGAGACGACCGACATCCCCGCGACGCCGGACGACGACGGGGTCGAGCCGCCGACGCTCTTCAACATCGCGACGTTCGCCGGCGTCGTCACGCCGTGGCAGAAGACGCCCGTGCTCGCGACGCAGGACAACGTCAACGCCGCGCTCGCGTGGATGTTGAAGCAGCTCCCGCGCGGCGGCACGGCGACCTACGACGCGCTCGAGTACGGCGTGAGCCTCGAGGGCATCGACACCGTGTACTTCCTCTCGGACGGCGTGCCGTCGCTCGGGCGCTTCGAGGAGCCGGAGACGATCCTGTCGGAGATCCGCAAGCGCAACCGCTTCCGGCGCGTGTCCATCAACACCATCGCGCTGATCGTGGGGCTCTCCCCCATCGAGTCCGTGCGCAAGTACGAGGACCCGCAGGACATGGCCGACCTGATGAGCCGCATCGCCTACGAGAACCAGGGCAGGTTCGCGAACGAGTCGCGCCCGTGAGCCGCACGGCGCTCGCGGCCTGCGCGTGCGCGCTCGCGCTCCTCGCCGCGCCGCGTCCCGCCGCACGCGCGGAGGACGCGCCGTGGAAGGCCGTCGTCGCGCAGTACGAGAAGCTCGCGAAGAACCACGACGACGACGCGTCGCGCGAGCGCCGCCTCGTGCTGCTCGACCTGTTCCCGTTCCGCACCGAGAAGGCCGTGCGGAAGCTCATGCACGAGGCCTACGACGACGAGAAGGGCGTCGACGGACGGACGACCGTCGTCTACCTGCTCGGCGGCTCCGGCGACCCGAAGGACCTCGAGTTCCTGCTCGGCGCGTTCCGCAAGGAGAAGGCGCGCGCGCCGGTCATCGCGCTCGGCGAGGCGCTCGACTTCACGCCCGAGGAGGCCCGGCCGGCCGTCGCGGCGGCCGCGCTGAAGGCGCTGCCGCGCGCCAAGGGCGACCTGCGCGTCGCGCTGATCGAGGGCCTCGGCGCACTCGGCGACGCGTCCGCGGTCGAGACGCTGAAGGACCTCGAGCCGAAGGAGGCCGACGAGCGCTTCGAGCGCAACCTCGCGCTCGGACGCTGCGGCGGCGAGGCCGTCGTGCCGTTGCTGCGCGACGCCGCGGCCGGCCCGGACGGCGCGGCACGGCTCGGCGCCGTGCTGGGTCTCGCCGCGACGCGCTGCGACGCCGGCTGGGAGGCCGTGCGCGCCGCGCTGCGCGACCTCGACCCACGCGTCGTGCGCGCGGCCGCCGCAGAGCTCGCCGCGGCGGGCCGGAAGGAGGCCGCACCCGACCTCGCCACGGCGCTCGGCGGCGCGAACGCGCTCCGCACGCGCGAGGAGCTCCGCGCCGCGCTCCGCACGCTGCTCGGACGCGACCTCGGCTACGACGCGCCCGCCTGGGCGAGTCTCGCGGCCGGGGAGAGTCCGCCCGAGCCGGCATCCCTGCCGCAGCTCCCGACGTTCTTCGGCATCCCCGTCGCGTCGGACGCGAGCGTCGTGCTGATCGACACCACGCGCTCCATGGACTGGATGGGCCGCCTCGAGCGCGCCAAGCTCGGGTGCACGCAGTACGTGGACGCGCAGGCCGACCAGAGCCTGTTCGCGCTCTGCGACGTGTCGCGCGTGCCGGAGTGGATGGAGGGCGGCTTCGTGGCGGGCGCGGCCGGACGCGCCCAGGCGCACGCGTGGATCGACGCCCGCCTCACGCGCGGCGGCGGCGACGTCGAGAAGGCGCTCGTCGAGACGCTGCAGCAGTTCCCCGCCGCCGACACGCTCGTCTTCGCGACGGACTCCTCGCCGGTCCACTGGGAGACGCGCTCGGGCCGCGAGACACTCGAGATCCTGCGGCGGCTGGGGCGCACGCTGCGCGTGCGCATCCACGTCGCGCTGGTGATGCCCGGCGGCCGCTACGAGGCGAGCGAGCGCACCGAGGGCGAGATCGAGGAGCGCATCATCTACCTGCGCGAGCTGGCGGAGGACACCGGCGGCTCGTTCGTGCACGTGCTCGAGTAGGCGCGCGGCGCCAGCCGCAGCCGCCCGGACCGCCCGGTGACGGTCCGCGCCTCGAGCGCGCGCCACCACGACTCCGGTCGTGCGCGCCGGCGCGTGCCGGCCCCGACCACGGCACGGCGGAGCGCGCCCTCCAGCCGCAGCCGCACGACGCCGCGCAGCTCTGCGCGTGCGGCGGACTCGCGCAGCAGCTCCGCCAGCACGCGCGGCAGCTCCGGGTGCGCGTCCGCCGCGCCGGACGTCGCGGCGGGCGGCGCGGGGCGGGGGCGCACGGGCCGGAACGCGCCGACGGTCCCGGGCGCGAGCGCCGGTCCCCAGCCCGCGACGTCGGCGAGCGCCCCCTCCGCATCCGCGGCGTCCTCGCTCACCCACGTCGCCCGCTTCGTCGCCGTCGGCGCGGCGCCGCTGCCGCGCGCGGCCGACCAGCCGTTCCGTGCGTGGTAGTAGAGGCCCGCCGGGCCGTCGGCACCGCCGCCGCGCGCGAGCACGAGCATGCGTCGCGGCGGCCGCGCCCACGCGTCGCCCGTCGTCTCGAACGCGACCCACCCGGCGGGCGGGATCCACGCTTCACCCACGCGGTGGAACGTGCGGTCCAGCACGCGCTCTCCCGTGCCGCGGAGCACCGTCCCTCCCGCCCAGCGCGCGGGCACGCCGAGCCGGCGACAGACCGCGACGAACGCGAGCGTCGACTCGGTGCACGAGCCGCGGCCGTCGCGGAGCACGTCGCCGGCGGGGCGCCACGCGCCGTCGAGCTCGTACGCGACCTCCGCCTGCACGACGTCGCGGGCCGCCTCCGCGAGCGCACGCGGACCGCCGGCACCTCGGCACGCCCACGCCTCGGCCGCGGCCGCGACGACGGCGGGGTCGTCGAGCGTCAGCGCGGGATCGTCGGCCACGAGACGCGCCCCCGGCCGAGGGGACGCGTCGCTCGGCGGCCGCGACGGGAAGCGCACGTCCGCGATCCAGCCGGGCCGGACCGCCCGGCCCGGCGCGAGGTACGCGACGCGGACCGTGCCGACCCAGCCGCCGTCGGCAGCGCGGGAGAGCGTCCACGCGTGCGGGGAGAGGCGCAGGGAGGCGACCTGCTGCCCCGGCCCGTCCTCCGGCAGCGGGAACGTCGCGACGACGTCGCGCAGCACGTGGCGGGTGCGGTTCTCGAGCACGTCCTCGAAGCGGACGACGAAGCGCTCGCTCCGAGGCTCCGCGCGCGGCGCCGCCGGAGACGGCGCGCGCCCGGCCTGCGTCAGCCCGCAGACGAGGGCGGAGGCGACCAGCAGGGCGGGCGCGGCGGGGCGCACGCGACCAGTCTCTCGGAACGAGTCTCATTTCGAGAATCGCGGCCAAAGTTCCCGCGGGCGAGCGGCATTCCACCGGTCGGGGATGTTCCCCGCGCAGGACGGCGGCGCCGCGCGCGCCGGCGAGGGAGGTTCCATGTCCATCGGGTGGGGAGGCCGCAGCGTGCGGCACCGGATCCGCGCCGCGGCGCTCGTCGCGCTGCTCGCGGCGGCGACGGCGGCCGAGGCCGGCACGATCACGTTCGACACGACGACCGGCGGCTCGCCGGCCACGAGCAGCGGCTCGGGCTACGGCAACGTCCGCACGTTCACGGTGGGCGGCGTCACGCTGACCGCGACCGCGTGGTCGATGTCGTCGATCTCGGCGACGACGCGCTCGAGCGCGTATCTCGGCATGTACGGCTCCGGCCTCGGCGTCACCGACCGCTGGGAGAGCGGCAGCAACAACACGCACACCGTCGACAACTACGGGCAGTTCGACTTCGTGCAGATGCTGTTCAGCGAGGCGGTGGTCGTGACCGCCGTCGAGATCACGCCGTACTACGTGAAGGAGCCGTCGCCGGACCAGATCGACCGCGACATCACGGTCAGCTTCGGCTCGTGGGACACGGCCGCGCGCACGGACTACAAGGCGAGCAGCAGCACGAGCGCGATCACGCACGCGATCACCGACGGCGTGCTGAGCGACACCCTCAACGTCTTCGCCAACCTGTTCACGTCGACGTACCGCCTGAAGTACGACGGCTTCAAGATCACGAGCATCACCGTCGAGACGCTCGACCCGCCTCCCCCGCCGCCGCCGACCGTGGTGCCGCTGCCGCCGGCGGCGTTCCTCGGTCTCGGACTCCTCGGCGGTCTCGGCGCGCTCTCCGGGGCACGCCGCCGCCGCGCCCGCGGCTGAACCGCACGCACCCCACACCCCACGGCCCCGTCGGAACTCGTCCCCTCGCGGGACGGTCCGGCGGGGCCTCTCGATTGGTGGTGCGTGACGCGGCGCTGCGCGCGTGCCGCGCGTGCCGCGCGCCGGGCGAGACGCGTGCGCGCGGCTACCAGAACAGGACGAGCGACATGATCAGGAACAGCGGCACGAGGATCAGCACGCTGTACTTCATGTAGCCGAAGAACGAGGGCATCTTCACGCCCTCCTGCTCCGCGATCGACTTCACGAGGAAGTTCGGGCCGTTGCCGATGTAGGTGTTCGCGCCCATGAACACGGCGCCGCACGAGACGGCTTTCAGGAACACCTCGCAGATCGCCTGGCCGTCGGGGAGTTGCAGGAGGTCGCCGTGCGGCGGCGTCGAGATCGCCGTCTGGAAGAACACGACGTACGTCGGGGCGTTGTCGAGGAACGACGACAGCAGGCCCGTCAGCCAGAAGAACTTCATCGGGCTGTCCACGCCCATGCTCGCGACGACGCCCTTGTCGTTCAGCACCTCGAGCGGCACCTGCATGGTGATGAAGATGCCGATGAAGAGGCACGCCACCTCGTTGATCGCGCCGAAGTCGAAGTTCACGCGCTGCCGCAGGCCCTTCGGCGTGAAGAGCGGCACGAAGTACGAGAGGCCGGCCAGCGTGAGCTGGAGCGCCTCGCGCAGGAACATCGGCGGCTTCCACTCCGTGCCCGGGAACGCCTTGCCCGGGTCGAGCGTCGCCACGCACAGCACCACGCCGAGGAGCAGCAGGAAGTTGAGCGCGCCGTTGATGCGCAGCGGCTCGACCTGCGTCTCGTCACGGACGATGTCCTTGACCGCCTCGGTGGCGTAGACGCGGCGGTCCCAGACGTAGTAGATGACGAGCAGCGCGCCGTTGACGATCAGGAACTCCGGCCAGAGGTGCAGCGTCCACGTGAACGGCACGCCGCGCAGGTAGCCGAGGAAGAGCGGCGGGTCGCCGATCGGCAGCAGCAGGCCGCCGCAGTTGCACACCGCGAAGATGAAGAAGATGACGGTGTGCACGACCTTGTGGCGTTCGCGGTTCGTGCGCAGGAGCGGCCGGATCAGGAGCATCGCCGCGCCCGTCGTGCCGACGAAGCTGGCGAGCAGGCAGCCGATGCCGAGGAAGGTCGTGTTCGTGAGCGGCCGCGCCTTCAGGTCGCCCGTCAGCTCGATCCCGCCCGCGATCGTGTAGAGCGAGAAGAGCAGCACGATGAACGGCACGAACTCGGCGATGACCGCGTGGTGCAGGACCGTGCCCATCGACGCGAGGGCGCTCTCGGCGCCGTGGAACATGCGCGCCGTGCCGTAGTACGCGAGCGTCACGACGGCCAGCACCACCGCGACGAGCAGCTTGTTCCTGTTCTGGTGCCACCAGTGCGCGGTCTTGTGGATCAGCGGCAGGACCGCGATGCACAGGAGCAGCAGCACGAACGGCGCGCTCGCGAGCGGCGCCGGCAGGCCGTGCCCCTCGCCGGAGCCGTGCGCCTCGCCTCCGGCGCCCTCCGCCAGCGCGGGCGCGGCGAACGCCGCGAGCGCGACCAGGGGCAGGACGAGGCGCATCGCGCCGCGTCGGAACGCGTGCGCGATCCCGGACGTGTGCATGGGGTCTCCTCCGTGCTTCGGCCGCCGCCGTCGTGAACAGAGCGGGCGGACCGAGGACGAAGCCGACGATTGTGCGGCGGCGAGGGCGGGGCGGCAAGCAGACGTGGCGGCGCGCGGCCCGCGCGCCAGAATGCCCCCGTGCCGGGAGCCTCGCCGTCCGCCGTCGCGCTCGTGTCGGGAGGCCTCGATTCGGCGGTCGCGGCGGCCTGCGTGCGGGCCGAGGGGCGCACCGTCCACGCGCTCTCGGCGGACTACGGGCAGCGCTGCCGTGCCGAGCTCGACGCCGCCCGCGCGGTGGCCGCGGCGCTCGGGTGCGCGTCGCACCGCGTCGTCGCGGTCGACCTGCGCGCGCTCGGCGGCAGCGCCCTGACGAGCGAGGCCCCCGTGCCGCGCGACCGCAGCGACGCCGAGATCGGCGCCGGCGTGCCCGCCACGTACGTGCCCGCGCGGAACACCATCCTGCTCGCGCTCGGCCTCGGGCTGGCGGAGGTGGTCGGCGCCGAGGAGCTGGTGATCGGCGCCAACGCCGTGGACTACTCCGGCTACCCGGACTGCCGCGGGCCGTTCCTCGCGGCGTTCGAGCACCTGGCCGCACTCGCGACGGCCGCCGGCACCGAGCGCGGCGTGCGCTTCCGCGTGCGGGCGCCGCTGCTCGAGCTGACGAAGGCGGGGATCGTGCGCCGCGGCGCCGAGCTCGGTGCGCCGCTCGGCGCGACGATGTCGTGCTACGACCCCGTCCGCGATGCCGACGTCTTCACGCACTGCGGACGCTGCGACTCGTGCCGCCTGCGCCGCCGGGGGTTCGCGGAGGCGGGCGTGGCCGACCCGACGCGCTGGGCGCACGCGTGAGCACGGGAGCCTCCGCGCGCGACGCCGAGGTCGCCGCGACGCTGCCTGCGCCCGCGGCCGACTCGCTGCTCGTCACCGAGGTCTACGCGAGCGTGCAGGGCGAGAGCACGTTCGCCGGGCTGCCCTTCGTGCTGCTCCGCACCGCGCGCTGCAACCTGCGCTGCACCTGGTGCGACTCGGCGTTCACGTTCCGCGGCGGGACGCGGCGCGGCGTCGCCGAGCTGGTCGCGGAGGTGCTCGGCCACGGCCTGCGCCACGTGCTCGTGACCGGCGGCGAGCCGCTGCTCCAGCCCGCCGTCCTGCCGCTCCTCGCGCAGCTCTGCGACGCGGGGCTGACGGTGCTGCTCGAGACCGGCGGCTCGCTCGACGTGACGCCGGTGGACCCGCGCGTGCACCGCATCGTCGACGTGAAGTGCCCGGGCAGCGGCGAGGCGCAGCGCAACCTCTGGTCGAACCTCGCGGCGCTCGGCCCCCGCGACGAGCTGAAGTTCGTGGTCGCCGACCGCGCGGACTACGAGTGGTCGCGCGACGTGCTCGCGGCGCACCGCCCCGCCGAGCGCGGCGTCACGGTGCTCTTCTCCCCGGTCTGGGGCGATCCCGCGCTGCCCGGGAGCATCGCGGAGTGGCTCGTCGCCGACCGCCTCGAGGCGCGCCTGCAGGTGCAGCTTCACAAGCTGCTGTGGCCGGCGGACGCCCGCCGCCGGTAGCGCACGCGCTCGACGCGCTCGAGGGTCTCGCGCGCGACCTCCTCGAACTCGCGCGGGTCCCACGCGGGGAACGCGACGTCGCCGCCGCCCGCCTCGGGCACGTACGTCAGCAGCAGCTCGTCGGCCCGCGGCAGCGCGAGCGCGTAGACCTCGCCGCCCCCGAGGACCGACACGACGGGCTCGCCCGGCAGCGCCGCGGCGAGTCGCGCCGCGAGCGCGAGCGCCTCGTCGAGCGACGCCGCCGCGTGCGCGCCCGGCCAGCGCGCACGCACGCCCTCGGGATCGCGCGAGAGCACCACCGTCTCGCGACCGGGGAGCAGCCGCCCGATCGAGTCGAGCGTGCGCCGCCCCATCAGGAGCACGGTGCCCGTGGTGGCCGCGCGGAACGCGCGCATGTCCTCCGGGTAGCGCCACGGGATGCCCCCGTCCTTCCCGATGGTGCCGTCGCGCGCGAGCCCTGCGACGAGCACGACGCGCGCCCGCGGCGCGTCACGGCCGGCGCCGCCGCTCACACCGCCACGGCGAAGTCGATCTTCGGGTGCGGGTCGTAGCCGATCAGCTCGAAGTCCTCGAACGCGAGCTCGTCGAACGGCTTGTCGGCGATCTCGAGCGTCGGCAGGTCGCGCGGCTCGCGCTCGAGCTGCTCGAGCAGTCCGGGCACGTGGTCGTACTCGGCCATCGAGCCGTCGGGCTTCGCCGTGTAGACGTGCGCGTCGACGATGAAGTGGCTGAAGACGCCGGGCTCGAGCCCGACCTCCTGCGCGATCATCATCGTCAGCGCCGAGTACGCGGCGAGGTTGAACGGGATGCCGAGCGCCACGTCGCCCGAGCGCTGGTTCAGGTGGCAGCACAGGCGGCCCTGCTGCACGTTGAACGTGAACGTGTAGTGGCAGGGCGGCAGGCGGCTCGGGATCGCGTTCCCGGGCTCCCACGCCGTCACGACGAGGCGCCGGCTGTTCGGGTCGCGCTTCAGCGTGTCGATGACGTGCCGGATCTGGTCCACCTCGCGCACCTGCCACGCGCCGGACGCGTCGCGCGTGGCGCTCGGGAACCGCCGCCAGTAGTAGCCGTACGCGGTGTCGAGGCGCCCCTCGGCGTCGGCCCACGCGTCCCAGATCTTGGTGTGGCGGCGCAGGTTGCGGATGTGGTCCTCGCCCGAGAGGTACCAGAGCAGCTCGCGCAGCATCGAGTTGAAGTACATGCGCTTCGTGGTGAGCAGCGGGTAGCCGTCGGCGAGATCCACCTTGTAGTGGGCGCCGAAGCACGAGATCGTGTCGACGCCGGTGCGGCTCTCCTTGCGGCTCCCGTTCTGGAGCACGTGCTGCACGAGGTCGAGGTACTGCTGCATGGGTCGCTCTGGTCGCACAGCGTAGCGTGCGGGGAGGACGGCGGTGATCGCGGGGGTGGTGCTCGCGGCGGGCGCGTCGTCGCGCATGGGACGGCCGAAGGCGCTCCTCCCGATCGACGGGCGCCCCGCGGGCGAGCGCGTGGCGGCGACGCTGCGGAGCGGCGGCTGCGACCCGGTGGTGGTCGTCGTCGGACGCCACGCGGCGGAGATCCGGGCGGGTGCCGACCTGACGGCGTGCACGGTCGTGGACCACGCGGGCTGGGCGGCGGGCCGGACGTCCTCGCTCGCGGCCGGGCTCGGCGCCCTCCCCGGCGGCGTGACCGCGGCGGTCCTCGCGCTCGTGGACATGCCGTACGTGCGCGCCGCCACGGTCCGCGCGCTCGTCGCGGCAGCGGCGCTCGCGTCGCGGCCCGAGGTCGTCGTGCCCGTCCACGGCGGCAGGTCGGGGCACCCCGTCCTCCTGCACGCCGCGCTCTTCCCGGCGATCCGCGCGCTGCCCGGCGACACGCCGCTGCGCGAGTTGCTCCGCACGCGCCGCCGGCTCGACCTGCCGGTGGACGATCCCGGCGTGCTCGTCGACCTCGACACGCCCGACGACCTTCCGCCGCCGGGCACTTCGTAGCACAGAGTGCCCGACCGGTATCCTCACCGCGTGAAGATCTACCTCGCCTCCCCGCGCGGCTTCTGTGCCGGCGTCGAGTACGCCATCGAGATCGTCGAGCGCGCGCTCGACCGCTTCGGCGGGCGCGTCTACGTGCGCCACGAGATCGTGCACAACCGCCACGTCGTGGACCGCCTCGCGCGCATGGGCGCGGTGTTCGTGGAGGAGCCCGGCGAGATCCCCGAGGGCGAGGTCGTCGTCTACTCGGCGCACGGCGTCTCGCCGCAGGTGCGCGCCGAGAGCCGCGAGAAGCGGCTGCGCGAGCTCGACGCCACGTGCCCGCTCGTGCGCAAGGTGCACGACGAGGCCATCCGCCTCGCGCACCTCGGCTACGACATCCTGCTCATCGGCCACGCCGGGCACGTCGAGGTCGAGGGCACGCAGGGCGAGGCGCCGGACCGCATCCGCGTCGTCGAGACGGTCGCGGACGCGGAGACGATCACGGTCGCCGACCCGCGGAGGGTCGCGTACCTGACGCAGACCACGCTCTCGGTCGACGACACCGCCGAGATCGTCGCGACGCTGCGCCGCCGCTTCCCCGAGATCGCGGGGCCGGCGAAGGACGACATCTGCTACGCGACACAGAACCGGCAGAACGCGGTGAAGGAGCTCTGCGCGCACGTCGAGGCGGTGCTCGTGGTCGGCGACCCGCACTCGAGCAACAGCAACCGCCTCGTGGACGTCGCCGAGCGCCAGGGCCGCCCGGCGTTCCTGCTGCAGGACGCGGCGCAGGTCGAGCGGGTGCTCGCGGCGGCGACCGAGCGGCTCGGCCACGCGCCGCAGGCCGTCGGGCTCACGGCGGGCGCGTCCGCCCCCGCCGACCTGATCGACCGCGTGCTCGAGAAGCTGAACGCCCTCGGCGGCGCGCTCGAGGACGAGATCGTGACGGCGCGCGAGCGCATCCACTTCGCGCTGCCGCCCGCGCTGCGCGAGTGACGGTCCGCCCCGCGCGGTAGTGTCTCCGCATGGACCTGCGACTCGCGGAGCGCACGGTGCTGGTCACGGGAGCATCGGGTGGGATCGGCCGCGCCCTGGCCGAGGCGTTCGCCGCCGAGGGCGCGCGCATCGCCTGCCACGGCCACACTCACGCCGACGAGCTGCGCACGTGGCTCGCCGGGCGGCCGTGGCACGAGCGCGGCATGGTGGTCGCGGGCGACGTCGCCGACCCCGCCGCGATGCAGGCGGCTGCCGACGCGGTCGTCGCCGCGTGGGGCCGCCTCGACGTGTGCATCGCGAACGCCGGCGCGTGGCCGCCCGAGGACGTGCCGCTCGCCGCGATGGACCCGGCGCGCTTCCGCCGGACCGTCGAGACGAACCTGCTGGGTGCGGCGTGGACCGCGCGCGCGTTCCTCGCGGCGCTCGAGCGCACGGGGCCGCGCCCGGGCGGCGACGGCGCGGTGCTGCTCTTCGTCGGCTCGACGGCGGGCCGCTTCGGCGAGCGCTGGCACGCGGACTACGCGGCGGCGAAGGCGGGCCTGACGGGTCTCGTGCTCTCGCTCAAGAACGAGATCGTGCGCACGGACCCGTTCGGCCGCGTCAACCTGATCGAGCCGGGCTGGACCGTCACGCACATGGCGCGGCCGGCGCTCGAGCGGCCGGGGCACGTGGCGCGCGCGCTGCGCACGATGCCGCTGCGCCAGCTCGCCCGCGCGCGCGACATCGCCCGCACGGCGCTCTACCTGGCGTCGCCCGTGCTCGCGCGGCACGTCTCGGGTCAGACGGTCACCGTCGCGGGCGGCATGGAAGGCCGCGTCCTCTGGGACGAGGCGGAGATCGACGAGGAGGGGGTGCGGCGACGCGCGGAGTACCGGCGTCCGGGAGGCGGGCGCTGAGCGCGCGGTCACGCGCGCACGGTCGACGAGCTGTTGGGATACGACGCGCGCCGCAACCTGCCGCTGGACCTCTTGAGGGCCGCCGCGGTCGCACTGGTGTTCCTCGCGCACATGCCCGCGACCGAGGGCTACGGTGCACTCGGCGACGCGCTGCTCGCCCGCGCACGGCGCTCGGGTCCCGTCGGTCTCGACCTGTTCTTCGTCCTCTCCGGCTTCCTCGTCTCCGGCCTGCTCTTCCGTGAGCTGACGCGGCACGGCAGCGTCGCCGTCGGACGGTTCCTCGTGCGGCGCGGGCTGAAGATCTACCCCGCGTTCTACGTGTTCCTGGCCGCCCTGGTGGCCGAGCGCGCGGTGCGCACGGGGGCGGTGCCCTGGACGCGCGTCGCGAGCGAGGCGCTGTTCGTCCAGAACTACTTCCCGTCCCTGATCAGCCACACATGGTCGCTGGCCGTCGAGGAGCACTTCTACCTCGCGGTGCCGTTCGTGATCGTCGGGCTGGCGCGGCGGCCGTCGGGGCTGCGCCTGCTCCCCGTGATCTACGCGGTGTCCGCGCTCGCGACGCTCGCGCTGCGCTGGCGCGTGGCCGCGACATCGGAGTTCACGCACGGGACCCATCTCGCGCCGACGCACCTGCGGTTCGACGCGCTGCTGCTCGGCGTGGTGCTCGCCCGCGTGTACGCGACGCGACGCGACGCGTTCCTCGCGTTCGCCAGGCGCCTCCGCCTGCCGCTGCTCGGCGCGGGCGCCGTGGGTCTCGCGCTGCGCGCCGTCACGGAGCCGCAGGGCACGTTCGACCTGACGCTCGGCGTCCTCCTGCGCTCGTGGTGCATGGCCGCGCTCCTCGTCGGCGCGCTCGGGACGGAGCTGCGGCCGGGCCCGGTGCTGCGCGCGATCGCGTTCGTCGGGTCGCACTCCTACTCCGTGTACCTGTGGCACATCACGACGCGCCACTGGTGGGACGAGCTGGCCGAGCGCGCGACCGGACACGTGCTGACGCCGTGGCTGCGGCTCGCGGTGTTCTTCGCCGGCAGCATCGGGGTCGGCGTGCTGCTGTCGCTGCTGGTGGAGTTCCCGGTGATCCGCATCCGCGACCGCGTCTTCCCGTCGCGCTCGGGAGGCGCCCTGGAGGCACCGGAACCGAGACAGGAGCCGGGACCGGAGCCGGAGCGGGCGAACCCCGCGGCTCCGTGACGGACACGGGTCACGCGTCGACGAGGTGCTCCGCCAGGCGCGCGGCGAGCCAGTCGGGCTGCTCGACGGCGACCGTGTGGCCGCAGTCCTCGACCTCCGCGAAGCGCGCGTCGGGGAGCAGCCGCACGAGCTCGTCGTTCAGGAAGCGCGGCACGACGACGTCGTCCGCGCCGCGGCAGACGAGCGTCGGCGCGCCGACGCGCGCGAGCTCCTCGGGGCTCAGGTCGCCGCCCGGCCGCAGCGTGTCCGCGAGGAGGCGCCGCATGCTCTCCGCGTCGTTGCGCCGCACGAACGCCGACAGCAGGTTCGCGTAGAGGCGCTCGTTCCGCGCGAGCCACGTCTCGCCGACGATCGCCGGCGTCACGATGCGGAAGCAGTGCTCCATGCCGCCGCGGTCGAGCGCGTCGAGCCAGCCCTGCACGATCCAGCGCCGGAGCGCCGTCTCGCGGTGCGCGCAGCCGACGAGCACCAGACGCCGCACGCGCGCCGGGGCGAGCAGCGCCAGGCGCACGGCGATGCGCGAGCCGAAGGAGAAGCCGCACAGGTCCACGCTCTCGAGCGCGAGCGCGTCGAGCAGGTGCAGCAGGTCGCGCGCGTGGTCGGCCGGACGCGAGCCCGGGGGCGGCGGCGACGAACGCCCCTGCCCCGCCGCGTCGTAGACGAGCGAGCCCTTGCGGTCACGCAGGCGGTGGACCTGCAGCCCCCACGCGGCGGTGGTCTGCGACAGGCCGTTCAGGAAGACGACGGGCGGCGCGTCCGCCGCTCTGCCCGCACGCAGCAGGTAGCGCAGCTCGCGGCCGTCGGGCAGCGTGTGGACGTCCATCGCGCCGCGCTCAGGCGCCGCCGCCGGCGCGGCGCGACGCCGCCGGCCGCGGCGATTGCCGCGCGCGGTCCGCGTCGCCCGCGTACGATCTCGGCGTGAACGCCGCGACCCTGCTGATCGTCGCCGTGGTCGTCGTGGCCCTCGCCGCGCTCGTGTTCACCACGACGCGCTGCGGCGGCGGCTGAGGCGGCTGACGCCCGCCGGTCGGCGGGCAGGCCTGCGCTCCGCTGCGCGCGGTCACGCGGCGTCGCCGCCGGCCGCCTGCTTCGTCGCCTGGCGCGTCGTCTTCTTCGCGCTCTTCGCGGACGTCTTCCTGGCCGACTTCGTGGCCGCGGCACGGCCCGTGGCGGCGCCCGTCGCCTTCGTCGTGCGCTTCGCCCCGCGCTTCGCGCCCCGCTTGCGGGGCCCGCGCGCGCGCGCGTCGGCGAGCAGCTGCAGCGCGTCCTCGAGCGTGAGCGCCGTCGGGTCGGCCGTGCCGCGCGGCAGCGACGCGTTGTACTCGCCGTCGGTCACGTACGGGCCGTAGCGCCCCGCGAGCACGCGCACGTCGGCGCCGTCGAGCTGGACGACCTTCTCGAAGACCTTGATCGGCGCGGCGACGGGGCGCGCGGCGCGGCCGCGCTTCTCCTGCGCGAGCAGCTCGAGCGCACGCGGGAGCTCCACCGTCAGCACGTCGTCGCCCGGCTCGAGGTTGCGGTAGTCGCCGCCGCGGCGCACGTACGGCCCGTAGCGGCCGATGCCGGCCTCGACCAGGATGCCGTGCGGGTCGTCGCCGAGCGGGCGCGGCAGCGAGAGGAGCTGGAGCGCGAACGGCAGCGCGACCTGCTCGGGCGCGACGCCCTTCGGCAGCGAGACCATCTTCGGCCGCTCGCCCTTGTCGCGGCCCTTGGCCGAGCCGAGCTGCACGTACGGTCCGAAGCGGCCGCTCTTCACGAACACGGGCTCGCCGCTCGCCGGGTCGTGGCCGATCGGCTGCTCGCCCTGACGGCTGGCGTCGATGAGCTCGTTCGCGCGCGCCACGGTGAGCTCGTCGGGGCAGCAGGCGTCCGGGACGTTCGCGGTGTCCTCGCCGCGCTGCAGGTACGGACCGTACTTGCCCACGCGCACGGCGATCTCGCGTCCCTCGGCGTCGGTGCCGAGCGGCACCGTGCACACCTTGCGCGCGTCGATGTCCTCGATCTTGCGGTCGAGGAGCGGGCGCAGCCCGGTCGTGCCGTTGCCGAAGTAGAACTCGCGCAGGTACGGGATGGGGTCGTGCTCGCCGCGCGCGATCGCGTCGAGGCGGTCCTCCATCCGCGCCGTGAACTCGTAGTCCACGAGGTCCGAGAGGTGCTCCTTCATCAGGCGCACCACGGCGAACGCGGTGAACGTGGGGACGAGCGCCGTGCCCTTCCGGAACGTGTAGTGGCGCGAGAGGATCGTCTCGATGATCGACGCGTACGTGCTCGGCCGGCCGATGCCGGACTCCTCGAGCGCCTTCACGAGCGTCGCCTCGGTGAGCCGCGCGGGCGGCGTCGTCTCGTGCGACTCGGCGTCGAGCGCGAGCAGTCGCAGCGCGTCGCCGGCCTCGAGGGGCGGGAGCAGCACGTCGCGCTCGGCGAGCGCCGCGTCCGGGTCGTCGCTGCCCTCGACGTACGCGCGCAGGAAGCCCGGGAAGTCGATGACGCTGCCGCGCGCCTGGAACACCGCGCGGCGTCCGGCCGCGTCGCCGGCGACCTCGAGCGTCATGCGGCGTCCGCGGGCGTCCGCCATCTGGCACGCCATCGTGCGCTTCCAGATCAGCTCGTAGACGCGCGCCTCGTCGTGGCCGAGCGCCGCGGCGACCTCGTCGACCGTGCGCACGCGCTCGCCCGCGGGGCGGATCGCCTCGTGCGCCTCCTGCGCGTTCTTGACCTTGCCCGTGTAGCGCCGCGGCTGGGGCGAGAGGTACTGCGCGCCGTACGTCTCCTCGACGGCGCGGCGCGTCAGCGTGACGGCCTCGTCGGAGAGCGCGACGGAGTCGGTACGCATGTACGTGATGAAGCCGCTCTCGTAGAGCCGCTGGGCCGCGCGCATCGTGCGCTTCGCGTCGAAGCGCAGCTTGCGGTTGCCCTCCTGCTGCAGCGTCGAGGTCGTGAACGGCGCGGACGGCGTGCGCGAGAACGGCTTCTCGTCGGCTGCGGCGACGCCGAAGCGCGCGGTGCCGAGCGCGTCCGCGAGCGCGCGCGCCGTCGCCTCGTCGAGCAGGGCGACGTCCGGCTTCGTGAGGTGCCCGGTGTCGGGGTCGAAGTCGCGGCCCTCGGCGACGCGGCGCCCGTCGAGGCTCGCGAGCCGCGCCTCGAACGACGTGCCGTCGGCCCCGGCCGGCGTGAAGCGCGCGACGAGGTCCCACCACGTGGCGGCGCGGAAGCGCATGCGCGCCATCTCGCGCTCGACGAGCATGCGGATCGCGACGCTCTGCACGCGCCCGGCCGAGAGGCCCCGGGCGACCTTGCGCCAGAGCATCTCCGAGACCTCGAAGCCGTAGAGGCGGTCGATGATGCGCCGCGCCTCCTGCGCCTCCACGAGGTCCTCGTCGACGGCCCGCGTGTGGCGCAGCGCGTCGAGGATCGCCGTGCGCGTGATCTCGTGGAACACCATGCGCTTGACCGGCACCTTCGGCGCGAGGAGCTGCAGCAGGTGCCAGGAGATGGCCTCGCCCTCGCGGTCCTCGTCCGTCGCGAGGTAGAGCGTCTCGGCGTCCTTCAGGAGGCGCCGCAGCTCGGCGATCTTCTTCTTCTTGTCCGGGTGCACGACGTACACGGGCCGGAAGTCGTCGGCGACGTTCACGCCGAGCTTGGCCCACGGCTCGCCCCGCAGCTCCTCGGGCAGCTCCGCGCGGCTCGTCGGCAGGTCCCGGACGTGGCCGACGCTCGACTCGACGACGTAGTCCGCGCCGAGGAAGCGCTTCAGTGTCTTCGCCTTCGTCGGCGACTCGACGATGACCAGGTTCTTCGGCATGGGGAGTTCGGTTTCGGTTCAGGGCGCGACGCTGCCGCGCCGGGTTTGCTGGACCGCACTCCGCAGGGTGCGGGTCGCAGTGGAAGGAGTCCTCCCGGCCGGCCCGGCGGCGTGCGCCACGTCCGGCCCGGCGGGCCAAGGGTTACCCGACCGTCCGCGGACCGCCCACCATCTTCCACGCCGCGTCCGATCGCGGCGCCCGCGGGCGATGGTCGCTACCATCCCGCGGACGCCGGAGGACACGATGCCGATCGACAAGGATCTCCTGGAGCTGCTGGCCTGCCCGGAGAGCCGCGCGCCGCTCGTCGAGCTCGAGGACGGACAGGGCAACTGCTGGCTCGTCTCCACCGACGCGGCGACGCGCCGGCGCTACCGCGTCGTCGGCGGCATCCCGAACCTGCTGATCGACGAGAGCGACGTGCTCGAGCCCGACGCGTGGCGCGCCGCGATGGCCGCCGCGGGGCAGCCCACGGCCTGAGCCGCCGCGTCCTGCGTGACGGCGCGCCCGCGCGCCGCACCCCCGAGAGGAGCCGTCCGGAGTGGAAGCCTACAAGCGCGAGTTCGTGGAGTTCATGGTCGAGAGCGGCGTGCTGCTCTTCGGGGACTTCACGACGAAGAGCGGACGCCGCACGCCGTACTTCGTGAACACGGGGCTCTATCGCACCGGGCGCCAGCTCGCGCGCCTCGGGAGGTACTACGCCGCCGCCGCGCTCGACCGCTGGGACGGCGCGTTCGACGTGCTCTTCGGGCCGGCCTACAAGGGCATCCCCCTCGTCGCGACGACGAGCGTCGCGCTGGCCGAGCACCACGCGCGCGACGTCTCGTGGTGCTTCGACCGCAAGGAGGCGAAGGACCACGGCGAAGGCGGGAAGCTCGTGGGGCACGCGCCGCGCGCGGGCGACCGCGTGCTGATCCTCGAGGACGTCACCACCGCGGGCACCTCGATCCGCGAGACGGTGCCGAAGCTGCGCGCGGCGGCCGACGTGCGCCTCGCCGGGCTGCTCGTGTCGGTGGACCGGCGCGAGCGCGGCACCGGCGCGCGCGCGGCCCTCGACGAGCTCGCCGACGAGTTCGCGATGCCGTGCCACGCGATCGTGACGATCCACGAGGTGCTCGAGCACCTGCACGGCCGCGAGGTCGCGGGGCGCGTGCACGTGGACGACGACGTCCGCGCGCGCGCCACCGACTACCTGGCGCAGTACGGCGCCTGACCTGCCGCCGTCGCGGCGCACGACCGCTCAGTAGCGCGCGTCGCCGTCCACGACGGCCGGCACGACGTCGGCGGCGCCGTACCAGCCGTCGAGCCACAGCGAGACGCGCGCGTGCCCGTCGTCGTCGAGCGCGTCGCGCGGTCCGACGACGCGCGCCGTGAAGCGTCCCGTGCGCACGTCGAGGAGGAGGCGCGAGACGCGCCCCGCCGGCGCGTAGAGCGCGCGCGAGCCCTGCACCGCCTGCGGCCCGTGGAGCCAGAGCCCCGACTCGCTGCCGACGCGCAGCTCCGCGACACCCGGCACGACCGGGATGTTCCGCCGCAGCACGCGGCCGCGCACGACGGTCTTGCGGCCCGCGACGTGCGCGGCCGTGCGCACCCGCTCGACGAGGAACGAGCCGCCGAGCGGCGGCGTGCGGCGCCCCGCGAAGCGACCGCGGGCGAGCGGGACGTCCTCCGAGACGAGCAGGTCGCCGAGCGCGATCTCGACGCGCACGCGATCCGGCAGCTCCGGCAGGTCCACGCCGCTCGCCAGCACGTGCAGCCGTGCGCGTGACGTGCCGTTCGGCGACGCGTCGAACTCGACGACCGGCGCCTCCGGGACGACCGTCGCCGCGGTGGCGGCGCCGGGGGTGCCGGCGAGCGGCATGCGCAGCCGCTCGGCCCAGGGCGCGTCCACGTCGCGCAGGATCAGCACCACGTGGGACGAGGCAGACGGGTCGAGCACCTCGCCCACGTCGATGTCGGCGTCGAGCCGGAGCGCGTCGCCGCCGGCCTTCTTCCGGTCCTTCACGCGCAGGCCCGGCAGGAACAGGTGCGGGTGCGGGGCGTGCAGCGGCCCCTCCCAGCGTGGGCGGAGCCGCAGGGCCCACGCGCGCACCTGCGCGGGGCTCCCGGCGGCGTCGGCGACGTGCAGCCGCCACGTGCCCTGCGCGGGTCGGTCCACGAACACCGCGAGCGGCTCGCGCGGGCGCAGCGTGCGGTCGAACGAGCCGTGCAGCCCGTCGCCGCCCGCGCCGCCCTCCCAGAGCGTCGCGCGCGTGCCGTCCGGGGCCTCGAGCACGACTTGCAGGCGCGTCCGGTCCGCGTGGTCGAGGTCGATGTCCACGTCCACGTCGCCGACCAGCGGGCGCAGCGGGTCGAGCTCCGGGACGTGCGCGTCGAACGTCGTCGTCGCGTCCGCCGCTGCCGTGCCGACGTCGCCGGGCACGACCGAGGTCTCGGGCGGGAGTCCACGCGGCTCGAGCACGAAGTCGAGCTTGACGTTGTCGCGTCCGCCGAACGCGTGCGTGTCGCCGGACGCCGTGCGCGTGCGGAACAGCTCCGACGCGCGCCCCGGCGTCCCGCGCGCCGTCACCTGCACGGTGCCCGCGTTCCCGGAGACCGGGACCGCGTACCCGCCGCTCGGCGACGAGAGCGCGTAGTGGTCGGCCCCGTCCACGTCGATGCGCACGCCCGCGAGGCCCTCGCCGACGTCGTAGAAGCCGTCGCCGTCGCGGTCGTCGAAGACGACGCCCGTCACGAAGCGCGCGTTCTCGTCGTTCGGCGCGGCGAGCGTCAGCGTGACGACGAGCGGCCCGACCCCGCCCGGCGGCGGCGAGGGACGGCGCACGATGCCCACGCCCGCCTCGACGAAGCGCAGGAACGCCACGTCCTGCTGGTTCACGAGGGCGTCGCGGTTCGGCAGGAACGGGCGCCCCGTCCCCGGGTCGTGGGGCTGGCCCCAGTCGATCGACCACGACGCGTACGCGTGCAGCGGGTCCTTCGCGAAGCCCTGGAGCAGCTGCGCCGTCCACGCCGCCGAGTACCCCGACGCGGAGACGCGCGTGAGCAGGCCCTGCGTGCCGGGCAGCGACTGCGCGACCGTGTCCGCCGTGCGCATCGCGAGGCTCCAGCCGTGCGAGACCGTGAGGAGCTTCGCGCTCGGCGCGAGAGGGGGACGCGCCACGTACTGCTGCCAGGCCTGCTGGTTCTCGGCGCGCGTCCAGCCCGCCGGGTCCGCGCCGAGGAACGCGTCCACGGTCGTCTTGACCGCGGACGAGCCGTAGTCGGCCGCGATGCGCACGCCCTCGCCCGCCGGGTCGAGCCGCGCGCGGTTGATCAGCTCGAGCACGAGCTGCTCCTCGGGGCTCGGGTCGCCGATCGACCACTCGGACTTCTCCTGGGCGCTCGCCGGAGCGGCGAGGGCGGCGCAGAGGGCGGCGGCGAGGACGCGGCGTGTCATCTGGTAGAGCGTACTCCCGCCCGCGCGAGCGTCGAGCCGCGCGCAGCTCTCAGGTAGCCTCCGCACGCGCGCCCCGGCGGGCGCCCGGAGACCTGCATGAGCAAGCGCATCCTCGTGACCGGCGGCGCCGGGTTCCTCGGCTCGCACCTCTGCGAGCGGCTCGTCGCGGCCGGCGAGGACGTGATCTGCGTCGACAACCTGTTCACGAGCCAGAAGCGCAACATCGCGCACCTGCTCGCCGCGCCGAACTTCGAGTTCGTGCGCCACGACGTCACGCACCCGCTCTGGCTCGAGGTGGACGAGATCTACAACCTCGCGTGCCCCGCGGCGCCCGGGCACTACCAGTACAACCCGATCAAGACGATGAAGACGTCGGTCCTCGGCGCCATCAACGTGCTCGGGATGGCGAAGCGCGTGCGCGCGAAGGTGGTGCACGCGTCGACGAGCGAGGTGTACGGCGACCCGACGGTGCACCCGCAGCCGGAGAGCTACCGCGGCAACGTCAACCCCATCGGGCCGCGCGCCTGCTACGACGAGGGCAAGCGCGCCGCCGAGACGCTGATGTTCGACTACCACCGCACGAACGGCGTGCGCGTCGGCGTGGTGCGCATCTTCAACACGTACGGCCCGCGCATGCACCCGTACGACGGGCGCGTCGTCAGCAACTTCATCCGCCAGGCGCTCTGCGGCGAGGACATCACCATCTACGGCGACGGCACGCAGACGCGCTCGTTCTGCTACCGCGACGACCTCGTCGAGGCGTTCATCCGCATGATGGCCGCGCCGGACGACTTCCCGGGGCCGGTCAACATCGGCAACCCGGGCGAGTTCACGATCCGCGAGCTCGCCGATCTCGTCCTCGAGCTGACGGGCTCCGCGTCGCGCGTCGTGAAGGCGCGGCCGCTGCCCGAGGACGACCCGCTGCAGCGCCAGCCCGACATCACGCTCGCGCGGCGCCAGCTCGGCTGGGAGCCGAAGACACCGCTGCGCGAGGGTCTGGCGCGCACGATCGAGTGGTTCCGCGCGCAGGACATGTCGAGCTTCCGCGCGCCGACGCCGAACTACTGAACGACGACGGGCTGCTACCGGCCTTCGAGCGGCGTCACGCTGCCGACGCCGTCCACGGTCTGGCGCACCGTGGGAGGGTTCCCCGCGTAGCGCACGCTCCCGACGCCGCGGACGGACGCGTCGAGCAGCTCGCGAACGCGCACGTCCACCGAGCCGACGCCGCTCGCGTCCACGTGCGCCTCGCGCGCGTCGAGGCCGAGCAGGTTCGCGTCGCCCACGCCCGAGGTGCGCACGTCGAGCACGTCGGCCGTGCCGGTGACGGTCACGTCGCCGACGCCGCCGACCCGCACCTCGAAGCGGTCGGCGACGACGCCGTCGGCCACGACCTCGCCGACGCCGACGCCGTGCAGCGCGGAGAGCGTGGGCGTGACGACGTCGACCGTCATCCGCGTCGCGGGGTCGAACGATCCGAGCGTCGCGATGCGCAGCTCGCCGCCGACGACGTTCGTCGTGACGCTCGCGAGCAGGTTGTCGTCGGCGTGGACGACCACGCTGCGCTCGGCCCCGACGCGCACGTGCACGTCGATCACGCCGTCGACGCGGACGCGCTCGAACGCGCCGACCGCGCGCTCCTCCGCGACCGCGCGCCCGGAGCCGCGCTCGACGTCGAACGCCTCCGCGAGCTGCGGCGAGGCCTTCGTCCACAGCCACCACCCGCCGCCGCAGCAGAGCGCCGCGAGCAGCGCCAGCACCACCAGCGTGCCCACCACGAACCGTCCGATCCCGCCACCGCGCTCACCCATGGGAACCTCCGCGCGGCGCCGCCGGCCGCTCCGGGGGCAACCGCCGCGCCCGGGCCCGGTTCCGCGCCGGGCTACCAGTACGGGCGCGCGTCCACGAAGCGTGCGACGCGGCGCACGCTGCGCCGCTCCTCGGCGGCGAGGGCGCTCTCGTGCCAGCCGACGACGAGTGCGGCGCCCCGCACCGAGTCGGCGTCGTCCCCCGCCGCGGCGGAAGTCCGCGCGACGAGCTCGTGCGCCACGGCCACGTCGTTCGCGTAGCCGAGCACCTCCTGGAGCTGCTCCAGCCGCTCCGCGAACGCGCGCGCGCGCTTGCCCGCGAACAGCGAACGGAAGAACTCGCTCGCGTAGCGCAGCTTCTTGACGTCGATGCGCATGCGATGCCGCTCCGCGGTCGGCAGCTCGGCGAAGCGCCGGGCCCGCCGCAGCACCTTGCCGTGCAGCCGCTCGAGCACGTGCGCCGCGAACTCGCGGACCGGGAGCGCGAGGAGCTCGTCGGCCTCGCCCGCCGGGACGCGCCGCCAGCCGCGGCGCGCCGTCCACGCCGACAGCTCGAGCAGCAGGTCCGAGAACGCCGCGGAGCGCACGCGCTCCCGCGCCGCCGCGCGTCCCGCCTCGCGCTCCGCGTCGAGGGCCGCCAGCAGCCGCTCGAGCCCCACCTCGCCCGGCAGGCGCTCCGCGACCGGCGCGACGATCTCCGCGCGCTGCACGTCCGCGTCGCGCGCGCGGCCGAGGTCGGACGCGGCCTCGCGCAGCGCGCCGCCGAAGCGCGCGCGGTCGTCGGCTGGCAGCACGTCGCGGAAGAGCGAGAACGCCGAGCGCAGGCGCCGCAGCGCGACGCGCATCTGGTGCACGCCCTCCGGGTCGTCGTTCGCGTCCACGGGCGCGACGTTCGCGAGCACGTGGGCGAGGCAGTGGACGAGCACCGCGGCGAGGGCGTCCGCCGCGGGCGCGCGCTCGTCGAGGGCGAGCGGCGCCGCCTTGACGGGCTGCGGCAGCCGGCCCTCGCGCAGCCGGAATCCGCGCGCCGCCTTCGACTCCACGGAGAGCCGCGCCGGCAGCGCCGCCACGAGCTCGCGCGCGAAGTCGAACAGCGCCGCGGGGTCCCCCGCCACGAGCTCCAGCTCGAGCTCCGCGAAGGGCTCGCGGCGCTCGCCCACCCGCACGGCGCCGACGTCGCACTCGAGCACGGCGCGCGCTCCCCCGCCCAGCTCGACGTCGCGCGACGTGCGCGTCATCTCGGTCGCGAAGACCGGCGCGAGCGGCGCTCCGGCGCTCGCGCGCGCGAGCGCGGCGCGCAGCTCCGGGTCCGCGACGTCCTCGACGCGCGGCGCACCGCGCCCCGCCGGCCCCTCCCACTCGCGCCGTACCAGGAGTCCGCCGACACTGCCGCCGGCCGCCTTGACGCCGAGCACTCGGGCACGGCCGACGCGCCGCACGCGCAGCGCCAGGCCCGCCTCGCGCAGCGCCAGGTCGGCGGTGTCGTAGTACGTGCTGACGAGCCGCCGTCGCCGGGCGCGTCCCTGCGCGCGACGGCGCACCTCGCGCAGCCTCCCGACGCCCGGCGCGGCCTCCGGCGCGAGCGACAGCTTGAGTTCGATCTCGTCGGACACGACCCGTCCTTACCACACGAACGTGAAGTCCGTGCGCGCCGGTCCCCGGTGCGCGCGCCGGGGATCGTCTCCGGCGCGCCGCCTGCGGCGGTAGCCTCCGCCGCATGAGCGAGACCACCCGCCCCTTCCTGACGATCGTGAGCGGCGCGCCGCGCAGCGGCACGTCCCTGATGATGCGCATGCTCGAGGCGGGAGGCATCCCGCCGCTCACCGACGCGATCCGGGCGGCGGACCGCGACAACCCGAACGGCTACTACGAGTTCGAGCCGGTGAAGAAGCTGCGCGAGGACACGTCCTGGGTCGCGGGCTCCGTCGGGAAGGCCGTGAAGATGGTCTACGTGCTGCTGCGGGACCTGCCGCCCGGCACGGAGTACCGCGTGCTCCTGATGCGGCGCCGGCTCGAGGAGGTCGTCGCGTCGCAGAACAAGATGCTCGAGCGCCTCGGCCGTCCGAGCGCCGGGCTCTCCGAGCAGCGCATGATCGACATGTTCCGCGCGCAGCTCGACGAGACCGAGCGCTGGCTGACCGGCCGGCCCGGCTTCTCGCACATGGTCGTGGACTACAACGCGCTCGTGGCCGACCCGCTCACGCACGTCCCCGCCCTCGACGCCTTCCTGGGCGGCGGGCTCGACTGCGCTGCGATGTGCACGACGGTGGACCCCGACCTGTATCGCAACCGCGCGTAGCGCCGCCACCGCGCGCCACCGCGCGCAGCCGACACCGCGCCCAGCCGACGGCGCCCGCCACGCGGCGCGGCCGAGGCGCCGGCGGGACCTTCGTCACACCCGCGCGCGGCTATCCGCCGAGAACGGTGCATGCCGCTTGAGCGCCCTCCCCGCTGCGCGTAGACGCAGCGCAGCCACCGCGGGACCCGACCGCGGGGCGGACGTCGACCAGGGAGGCAAGACATGCACGGCAATCAGGCTGGACGCCACCTCGCCGCCGCGTTCGCGGCGGCGCTCATCACGTTCTCGGGCAGCCGCGCGCTGGCGGACGACTCCGCCCCCCGGCCCACCGCCCTCGAGGACGCACTCGCGCTGCTCGCGAGCTCGAACTACGACGAGCTGTGCCCCGCCGAGCAGGCGGAGGCCCGCGAGGCCGAGAGCTCGGACTTCGGGCGCGACCCGCGCTTCGCAGGCTTCACGCGGCCCGTGACGAACGTGGTGTTCCACCACCCGTTCATCCGCAACGAGCTGCGCCCGCTCTTCGTGAACCACTGGTTCCCGCGGAAGAGCGTGCTCGCCGGCGGCAGCCTGCGGCTCTATGCGCTGCAGGCCAACTTCGCGCTCTCGGACCGTTTCCTCCTCACCGCCTAAAAGGACGGCTACGCCGACTTCGACAGCGGCGCGTTCCCGCACGAGCGCGGCTTCGCGGACATCGCGTTCGGCCTGAAGGCGCAGGTCTGGCGCGACGAGTCGGCTCCGGCCGTGCTGGCGGTCGGCCTCGGCTTCGAGACGAAGAGCGGCGACCGGGAGGTCCTGGAGGGCCGCGGCGCGTCGTTCTTCGACCTGTTCGCGTCGTACGCCCGGCCGATCGGCCCGTTCGACGTGATCGTCACGAGCGGCCTGCACGAGCCGCGCGACCGCGACGAGGACGTGCGCGCCGTGCACTGGCACGTGCACGTGGACCTGCCCCTCTTCGACGACGCGGGCAGGCGCACGCCCCTGACGCCGCTGGTCGAGATCAACGGCTTCCACTACGCGTCGAACGCGGAGCGCAACGCGGGCCTCGGCCCCACGGTGCCGCTCGACTTCGAGGGCTTCGACTACACGACGCTCGGCTCGGGCGACGTCAAGGGCAACGACGTCATGACGGCCGGGTTCGGGTTCCGCTGGCAGTTCGACGCGGACGTCAGCATGGGCGTCGCGTTCGAGGTCCCGCTCGGTCAGCGCGAGGACATCAACCGGCGCCGCCTGACGATCGACCTCGTCTACGAGTTCTGAGACACGCACGTCGGCGCGCCGCCGCGGGGGTTCCCCTCCGCGGCGGCGGCGGCGATCATGGCGGCGTGACGCAGGTCCTCGAACGGCCGACGCACACCCCGCGCGCGCACGCGCACGACCGGCCGAGGAGGCGCGGCCGCGGGCCGGGTGTCCCCGGCGGCGGCGGCGGCGGGGACGGCGATGGGGGCGGCGGCGGACCGGAGCCGTCGCGCGAGCCGTTCGGAGACCCGCCGGACCCGTTCGCCCGCCGCTCGCGCCTGCTGCTGCTCGCCGCGCTGCTGGCGGGGCCGGCGGGCTTCGTCGCGGCGGCCTGCGCCCACGCGGTGCGCTGACGCGCCCGCACGCGGCACGCGCGCTGCGCCCACGCGGCGCCGTGCGGTAGAACGCGACGCATGTGGGAGCAGATCCAGAACTACGTCGCCGAACACAGCGCGGGCCTCGAGGCGGGCGCGTGGAACGTGCTCAAGGCGCTCGGGCTGCTCGCGGGGACGTGGCTCGCCGCGGGCTGGATCTCCGCCGGTGTGCGGCGCGCCCTCGTGCGCACGTCGTTCGACGCGACCCTGACCAAGGTCTTCGTCAAGCTGACGCGCATCGCCGTGATGACCGCGGGCGTCCTCGGGTGCATGGGGATCTTCGGCATCGAGACCACGGCGTTCGCCGCCGTGCTCGGCGGCGCGTCGCTCGCGATCGGCCTCGCGTTCCAGGGCACGCTCGGCAACTTCGCCGCGGGCATCATGCTGATCGTCTTCCGCCCCTACCGCGTCGGCGACGTGGTCACGGTGGTGGGCCAGACCGCGAAGGTCGACGAGATCGGCCTCTTCACGACCACGCTCGACACGCCCGACAACCGTCGCATCATCATCCCCAACGGGTCGATCTTCGGGACGACGATCGAGAACATCACCTACCACCCGCACCGGCGCGCCGACGTGGCCGTCGGCGTCTCGTACGCGGCCGACATCGACGCCACGCGCGCGGCGCTCCTGCGGGCCACGTCGAGCACGCCCGGCGCGCTCGCGGAGCCGGAGCCGGCCGTGCTGCTGATCGGGCTCGGCGCGTCGTCCGTGGACTGGTCCGTCCGCGTCTGGGCCCCGACCGCCGACTTCCTGACCGTGAAGGACGGCCTCGTGCGGGCGATCAAGCTCGAGCTCGACGCCGCCGGGATCGCGATCCCGTTCCCGCAGATGGACGTCCACCTGCGGCGCGGGGGGTAGACCCGGACACCGGCCCGAGATCACCGTTTCCGAGGCCGGCGGTGCGACGCACGGCCGCCCGCGGAGCGGCACTGGTGACACAGGTCACCCAGCCTCGGGCCTTCCGGACCCGACGCTCGTCCGACCCGCTGCGACGCTCCGATCCACTGCCTAGAATCGCATGCGTGACGCGGGTCCCGCGGCGAGTCGCCGGGGGACCCGCAGGCACACATGGACTGAGCGGCGAGCGCGGGACGGGCCCGCGCAACGCAGCGGGAGGTGTGGGATGAAGGCCAGTCACGACGCGAGGCGGCGAAGCGTACAGCGCAGCCTGACGCGTCTGCTCGTCGCCGCGGTCACCGCCGGGGCGATCGGGACCGCAGTCGCAGCCTGGGACGGGCAGCAGGAGATCGTCCTGGGCGACTCGTTCTCGTCGGCGTTCGGCGCGGAGCCGGGTGCGGAGATCCACGAGTACGACTTCTATGCCCCGAAGGGCACGAAGCTGAAGGCGGTGATGAAGGTCGAGAAGGGCGCAGACCTCGTTCCGGGGTGGAAGCTCTTCGACGACGACGGGACCGAGGTCCCGCTCGGCGCCGCGCTCGCGGGGACGAAGATCAAGAACTTCGTCTTCGAGACCGGCGGCCGGCACCACTTCCAGATCACGGCGGCGAGCGGCACCGGCCGCTACGCCGTCACGACGGCCGGCGGCTTCCCCGTGAAGTTCGCCGACAAGGCGGCCGACGGCGAGATCGAGTTCGAGGCCGTCGCCGGCTCGACGATGGACGCCGCGCTCAAGGGCGCGACGTTCACGGGCCTCGAGGGCCCGCGCGGCGCGCTGGACCTCGGCGCGGCCGAGACGTCGAAGGTCAAGCGCTTCCCGCTGCCGTTCGACGGCGTCTACCGCCTGACGTGGGAGGGCACCGCGAAGGTGGGCGTGAAGATCCGCCCGCCCGCCGCGAAGCGCTTCTGGTTCCTCGACATGACCGAGTCCACCCCGGGCCTGGCCGACCTGCAGCGCTCGGAGTGGCTCACGTCGGCGCACGCGGCGAAGAACACCGAGCCGTTCCGCCACTGGGACGCCGAGGGCGAGATCCCGACGTCCTGCGCCCGCTGCCACTCGAGCACGGGCTACCAGGACTGGGTCGGCGCCGACGGCACCGCGCAGTTCGTGGTGAACAACCCGGCCCCGATCGGGACCGTGGTCGACTGCGACGCCTGCCACAACAGCGCGACGCCGTCGCTCTCCGAGGTGACGTTCCCCTCGGGCTCGCGCGTGACCGGGCTCGGCCCGGAGGCGCGCTGCCTGCAGTGCCACCAGGGCCGTGAGTCCACGGTCAGCCTCGATGCCACGATCGCCGCGGCCAACGCGGCGGACGACGACACCGAGAGCTCGGCGCTGCGCTTCCGCAACATCCACTACTTCGCGGCCGGCGCCTCGCTGTTCGGCAACGTCGCGAAGGGTGCGTACCAGTACGCCGGGAAGACCTACGCGAACCGCTTCCCGCACGTCTCGACGATCAACGACTGCCAGGAGTGCCACAACCAGCACACGCTGAAGCTGCGCTATCAGAAGTGCGCGGAGTGCCACGCGGGCGTCAACGACGAGGAGGACCTCCACGACATCCGCCAGATCGGGTCCGTGCTCGACTACGACGGCGACGGCGACACGACCGAGGGCCTCTACCACGAGCTCGAGACCATGGCCTCGAAGGTCTACGACGCGATGCGGCAGTACGCGCAAGCGCGCGGCACGCCGATCGTGTACGACTCCCACGCGTACCCGTACTTCTTCAACGAGGGCACGAACACCGGCTTCAACCACTGGACGCCGCGCCTGCTGAGGGCGGCCTACAACTACCAGTACTGGCAGAAGGACCCGGGCACGTTCGCGCACAACGGCAAGTACATCATCGAGATCCTCTACGACACGCTCGAGAGCCTCGACGTAGCGGACTCCGTCACGGTGCCGGGCTTCGCGTCCATGCACCGCAACGACAGCGGCCACTTCGACAACACGGCCGAGGCGTTCCGTCACTGGGACGCCGACGGCGAGATCCCGTCGAGCTGCGCCCGCTGCCACTCGCCCGAGGGCTTCGCGTTCTACGCCGAGTTCGGCATCGACCCCGTCAAGGGCTACGAGCCGGGCGACGGCTTCGCGTGCGAGCAGTGCCACGTGGCCGAGGGCTTCAACAACAACGCGAACCCGCCGCGGCGCTACATCGCCAAGGTCACGTTCCCGAGCGGCGTCTCCATCACGAACGACCCGGACAACCCGGACGACTCGTTCCTGTGCATGACCTGCCACCAGGGCCGGGCCTCGAAGAAGACGGTGGACGACGCCATCGCCGTCAACAACTTCCGCTTCCAGAACATCCACTACCTGGCCGCCGGCCCCTCGCTCTACGGCAAGGACGCGGGCGTCGGGTACGAGTACTCCGGCAAGACCTACGTCGGGGAGTTCCCGCACGCGGGCGGCGACACGAACAACTGCGCGTTCTGCCACCTCACGGACCACACGTTCCTCCCGCAGCTCCGCGCGGAGTGCACGCTGTGCCACCCGGAGGCGCAGGGCGATCTCGAGAAGGTGCGCCGCGACCGTCCGACCGACTACGACGGCGACGGCAACAACACCGAGAAGCTGAAGGACGAGGTCGCGAGCTTCGGCAACCGCGCTCTCGCCGCGATGAACGCGTACGCGCTTGCGAACGGCAAGCCCGGCGTCATCTACGACCCGGCCGCGTACCCGTACTTCTTCAAGAACGACGGAGCGGGCAACAAGAACGGCAGCTACACGTCGTTCGACGCGGCCATGCTCAAGGCGTCGTTCAACATCCAGATGTGGGCCAAGGAGCCGGGTGCCTGGGCGCACAACACGAAGTACATCCTGGCCCTGCTGTATGACTCGATCGAGGACATGCAGAACGCGAGTGCGAACCCGCTGGGCCAGAACTACCTGACGACCCCGACCGTACTCACGCGGCCGTGATCTGAGGAGAGAGCCGGCCGCAGGCGGTCACCTCCAGGCCTGCGGTCGACGAAGAGCCCCCTCCGGGCACTGCCCGGAGGGGGCTCGTGATTCCGGGCCCCCCGGCGCGTCCTGCCGGACGGAGCGAAGCGGCGGTCTCTGCCCCGCCGCGCGCCGTCCAACGCCGTCCGGCGCCGAGCGGCGCCGAGCGGCGCCGAGCGGCGTCGGGCGCGTCCGCCGCGGTGCCGTCGCGAGCCCGCGCCCCCCACCCGTCGGCGGCGCCCGCGCGCTGCGGCAGCACCTCCCCGCCAGGTTGCCGGCGTCGGGCCCCGTGCCCCGACGACGCGTCGGCGGCGCGCGTCCGCGAGCGCGGCGTGCCCGCTGCGCGGTCGGAGTGTGCCCGGCAGTCGCGGCGGCGGCCTGCGACGGCGGCGCGCGCGGACCCTGTGCCGAGGGCGCGGACGCTCCGGCCGCGAACGCAGGAGGCCCCCGGCGGACCGTTCCGCCGGGGGCCGGGGGAGAGGGACGAGCGCGGCTACTTGAGCTTGCCGCCGGAGATCCAGTCCGCGAGGACCTGGGTCCCCGTGAAGCCGCCGCCCGGAGGCATGCGGTTCGCCTGGACGGCCGACAGGGCGCGCGACGCGTTCGTCTTGACGTTCGCGTAGGTGTTGAGCGCGATGCCGCCCGACGGGCGCGAGCCGCTGTGGCAGCTCGCACACGCGGAGTCGACGAGCGGCTTGACGTCCGCGGTGTAGGTGAGCGTCGTCGTGCCGCCGCCGGTCCCACCGCCGGTCCCACCGCCGGTCCCACCGCCGGTCCCGCCGCCCGTGCCGCCGCCGGGGTCGGGCGTGGGCGTCGGGTCGGGCGTCGGCGTGGGGTCGGGGGGCGGGAGCGCCGCCGACGGGTTGCGCAGGAACGCGACGATCTGACGCGCCTCCGTCACGCCGATCCACGCGAAGCGCGGCATGCCGTCCTCGCCCTCGCGCACGGCCTCGTAGATGTCGCGCCAGTCCTCGCGGGAGACGTTCTCGCGGACGCTGCCGCCGGTGCCGGTGGCGCCGTGGCAGCCCGCGCAGTTCCCGTTCCAGATGACGGAGCCGGCCGTGGCGTCGGAGACGCTCTGCGAGCCGCCGCCCGGGTCCACGGGGACGCTGTCCTCGTTGTCGTCGGGCTCGTCGTCGGCGCCGCCGACGGCGCCGTCGATGGCGACGTCCGCCGAGAGCGCGGTCGTGCCGACCGGCTTCTCGACCGCCATCCGCGTGCGCCAGCTCTCGCCGGGCTGCAGCGTCACCGTGCCCTGCCAGAGCACGGTCTCGCCGCCGGTGCCCTGCGCACGCAGGGTGACGGTCGCCGGACCCGGGTCGTTGCTGCCGCGGTTCTTCACGCGCAGCTTGACGCGCGCGATGTCGGACGAGCGGCCCTGCACCTTCAACTTCAGGCGCAGGTCGTTCGGCGCCCGCTGCGTCGCAGCGGAGCGCCCGCCATGGTTCCGGCCGGCGTGCTCGCGTCCGCCGTCGTCGTCGCCGAGCGCGACGGCGAGGGGCACGACCAGCGCCGCGGCCAGTGCCAGGGATGCTGTTCGCGATGCTCTCATGGCTTGATCCTCGGGGTCAGAGGGACCTCCCTCCCCCACGATCGGGCCACGAGACGCCGACTTGATACGCCCCGGCCGATTGTCATCTTCGGCACGGTGCGCGGAACGAGACCGGAGTCTCCGCAGGCTCTCCGCGCAGGCTCAGGCGCCGGCCTTCTGCCGCTGCTCGCGCGCCACGGTCTCGATCACGTCCACGACGTGCAGGACGTACGAATCGAGCGAACACGCGACCAGGTCGCGCAGCTCGCAGCGGCCGTGCTCGTCCTGCCGGCAGGTGGTGCACGTCGTGCCGCGGAGCGCGCGCACGTACGCGTGGACGTCGTCGGTGGGCGCCACCGAGAGGATGCCCTCCACCACCTGCTCGAGGTGCGACTCGAGCGCGCAGGGATCCTCGGGCGGCCGGCTGCAGCCGCCCCCCACGCGGCGATCCAGACAGACGCTGCACACGCGCTCGCGGACGGCCGCGCGGAACGCTTCGAGCTCACCGGGTCGCATGTTCGCCTCCCGGGCCGCACGGACCGCGTCGGCGCGCGGCCGCGCGGAGCGCGCGGCGGCGGGCGCGGAGCGGGTCCGCGGGTCCGCACGATCGTAGGCGCACGCCCCGCGCACGCGCCGTGACCCGCGTCACCCGCGCGCCGGTGCGCGGAAGTTCCGGCGTCGGGCACCCCTCGTACGATGGCCCCCGTCCCATGGGCGGGACGGGCGACGGAGCGGAGGGCGCGCACGATGCCGATCGTGTTCGGACAGGGCATGCGCCGGAGCGGCACGACGATCCTGTTCGACCTGATCTGGGGCGACGGGCGCTTCCGCTGCTGGTACGAGCCCCTGAACGACCTGCGCGTGCACCGCGGCGGCGGCTCGCGCGCGCGCGACATCGACTACTCGCAGTCCGGGCGGGAGCTCCGCGCCGAGCTCGCGGCGCGCTCGGGCGGGCGCCTCTCGCCCGAGGACTTCGCGTGGGGGGCGCCGGACCACCCCGAGCGCGAGCTGGAGCCGGGCTGGCCGCCGCACGTCCGCGACTACGTGCGCGCGATGGCCGAGAGCGCGCCCGACGTGTTCGTGAAGTTCACGCGCGCCTCGCACAAGGCCGCCGAGCTGGCCGCGATCCGTCCGGACGCATGGTTCGTGCACCTGGTACGCGACCCGCGGGCCGTCGCGACGTCGCACGTGCTCCGCAACCACCCGAAGCACCGCGACCGGATCCTCGCGTCAGGCACGTTCTTCCAGGTGACGACCGACTTCGACCAGTGGCGCGCCGAGTCGATGGCGCGCATGCTCGTCGCGGCGCGCCCCGATCTCGCGGAGTACGCCGACGCCCCGGCCTACGTGCGCTGCCTGCTCCTCTGGCGCGAGCTCTACGTGCGCACGCGCGACGACGCGCGCCGTGCGTTCGGCGACCGCTACGTCGTCGTCTGGCACGACGACCTCTGCGACGCGCCGTGGGAGACGCTCTCGGCCCTCTACGCCGCGTGGGGCGGGCGCCCGCGGCTGCGCCAGCGGCTCTGGGCGCACCGGCACGTGGAGCCGGCGCGCGCGTGGCACGCGCCGGCCGCGCCCGAGTGGGACGAGGCGCTCCGGCGCCTCGCGCTCACGCCCCTGATCGACGAGGCGCGCGCCGAGGCCGCGCGCGGCGCCCCCGCGTGAGGATCGGGCTGGTCTCGTTCTGGTTCACGCGCGGACAGGCGTTCGTGATGCGCGCCATCCGCGGCATCTACCGCGACGCGGGCCACGAGACCTTCGTGCTCGCGCGGCCCGACAAGCTGCAGAAGCGCTTCCGCGACGACGGGATCTGGGCCGAGGAGGGCGTCGAGGTCGCGAGCGACAACGCGATCCCGAAGGACGAGTACCTGGCGTGGGCGGCGCGCCACCGACTCGACGTCGTGCTCTGCTACCAGAACGAGCAGTTCGACGAGGTCGCGGCGCTGCGCGCCCGCGGCGTCGTCACGCTCGGCGCCTTCGTGTGGGAGAAGTTCGCGGCCGAGGACGTCGCGCGCGCCCGTGCCGCGTACGACGTCGTCTGGGCGCAGCACGCGGCCGAGCACCGCCGCTACGGCGAGCTCGGGCTGCTCGCGCCGCGCGTGCGCTGGGGCTGCTGGCCCGAGCTCCTCGGCCGCGAGGTGCCGCGCCGGGCGCCCGACGCGCCCGTCGTGTTCCACTACCCCGCCGGGTACCTCGAGATCCGGCGCGCCATCGGGCCGACGGTGAAGGCGTTCGTGAAGGCGCGCGCGCCGAACGCGCGGCTCGTCGTCAAGTCCACGAAGCCGGTGCCGGACGACCAGCGCGTGCGCCACCCGCACGTGCGGTACGAGCACGGCGACGTCGAGCGCGAGGCGTATCTCGAGGACCTGCGCGCGAGCGACGTCGTGCTCTCGAACACGCGCTGGGAGGGTCTCGGACTGGTGCTGTACGAGGCCATCGCGATGGGACTCCCGATCGTGTGCCCCGACTTCCCGCCGATGAACGAGCACGTGCGCCACGGACACACGGGACTCGTGGTCCCGTGCTCGACGCGCGGGCGCGCGCCGTCGGGCATCCCCGCGGCCGACGCTCGGGTGCGCGACCTGGCGCGTGCGATCCGCACGCTCTCGGAGCGGCGCGTCGTCGAGCAGTACGGGGCGCGCACGCTCGAGATGCGCGACCAGGACTACGACTGGGAGCGCACGCGCGCCGACTTCCTGTGGCTGCTCGCGTACGGGGTCGGACGGCGTCAGTCGTCGAAGGCGTAGCCCGCGAGGAACGCGTGGCGCGCCGCGCGCGCGGCGATCGAGTCGACGAGCCCGCGCGGCCACGTGATCTCGTCGCGGCTGCGGCGCGGCGCCGGCCGCACGACCGACGCGCAGGCGGCGAGCCAGTCCTCCGGCGCGTCGAGTCCGAGGAACGCCGCGAGACGCGCGAGCGTGGCGCGCGGGTCGGCGACGAGGTGCTCGTGGCGCACGTCGAGCAGCGCACGTTCACCGACGCGTTCGCGCAGCGCGGCGACGCGCTCGACGAGCGCGAAGTGGCGGTCCGCGAGCAGCGCCGCGTCGGTGGCGGGCTTGCGCCGGATGCGCGTCGCGACGTTGTCCCAGGGGTTGCGCACCACGTGCACGTAGCGCAGCGGCACGCCCATCGTCGCCGCGAGCCGGTCGGCGAGCGACGGGTCGTCGCCGAGCCGCCGCACTGAGCGCCCGCCCTTCTTGTCGCCGAGGATGCGCAGCTCCGCGCAGCGCCCCTGCCACTGCCCGGCGACGTCGTACGCGTAGTCCGTCCACGCGCGGCCGGCGGCAGCGAAGCGACGCGCGTTGCCGAGCACGAGCCGCGCGAGCTCGTCCTTCGAGAAGCCCTCGCCGACGAACGCGAGGACGTCGAGCTCGTGCGCGAGGAGCGTGTGGCGGTGCGCGTCGAGCAGCGCGCCGACCAGGCTGTGGCCGCTGCGCGGGTAGCCGACGAACAGGCAGAACGAGCGCAGCGCGGAGAGATCCACGGCCGCCTCGCGCGCGACCTCGGCCCGCAGCCGCGCGAACTCCTCGGGCGTGCGGTCCTGCGCGCCGACCCAGACGCGATCGACGTCCATGTGCGGATGCTACGCAGCGGCGCGCACGCGGCGCGGCGCTATCGCGGCGTCGCCGCGCGGTCCCAGTCCCACTCCTCGCCGAGGAGCTCCCACAGGCGCCGGTCGTGCGGCTCGAAGTACGCGCGGAGCCGTGCGCGCAGAGCGTCGGACACGTCGGCCGACGCGACGGACGCGTTCAGGCGGCGCTCCGCACGGACCGGCGCCGACGGCAGCCCGAGCCAGGCGAACACGCGATCGCACGTCGCCTGCGGGTCGGCGTACAGATCGGCGGAGTGCAGCACGAGCGTCCGCTCGCGCGGGTGGTGCGCCCACAGGCGCTCGAGCTGCTCCGCGTAGCGGCCCCGCGCGATCAGGCCGCGCGGCGTGCGCTCGCCGAGCGGCCCCGGCCGTCCCTCCTCGGACGCGAGCTCGTGCTCGATCTCGACGTCGAAGGGCGCGAAGCGGTTCGCGCCCTTCTCGTGCAAGAGGCGCCAGTTGGAGATCGCGCGCTCCACGGGGTCGCGCAGCACGGCGACGAGCCGCGCCTGCGGCAGCAGCGCGGCGAGACGCGGCGCCGCCTCGGGCCGGAACATGTAGGCGGGCGTGGACTCGAACGCGATGCGCGGCAGCGCGGCGTCCGCGAGCGACGCGGCGAACGGGAAGTGCGCGCGGTACCAGGACGCACCGCGCGCGTGACGTGCGTCGTCGTCGAAGTAGTGGACCTCCTTGCGGATGGCGGGGACGAGCTGCGGGTGGCGCGCGAGGTGGCCGTGCAGCGAGGTCGTGCCGGCGCGCTGCGCGCCCACGACGACGAGTCCGGGCAGCGCGCGCCGCGCAGCCGTGAGACGGCGCCACGCGTGCGGGTCGCGGCCGTCGTCGGATCTGCGGCCGCGACGGTCCGGATCGCCCATGGCGCGTCATCTTCGACCGCGTGCAGGTGCCGTGAAGCGAATTCGCCGGTGTCGCGGGGCGGCGCGGCGCATCGGGGGTAGCCTGCCAGCCCCTCCGATGCACGCGACGCCCCACCGCAGCCCAGCCGCGCCCCGCGACGACGCGCGCACCGTGCGGACGGCGCCGTGACGGAGCCCATGGACGCGTTCGGCACGCACACGCCGGAACCCGCTCCACGTGACGGGGACGCGCCGCCGCGCCCGCTGTTCGCGCCGGGCGTTCTCAAGGGCCTCGTCTCGCACCTCGGGTGGCTCCCGCTCGCCGCATACGTGATCTCGCGCACCTCGGCAGGAACGACGCAGCCGTCGACGCCGTCCGGCTTCGGACTCGCGCACGTCGCCCGCTCGCTGACGCGCACGTACCCGCCCGACGCCGCGGAGCGCGCGGTCTGGTACGCGCTGCCCGGACTCGCGACGCTCGCGCTGACCGTCGTCCGCGACCGCGCCGTGCGCGAGGCGTCGCACGCGCGCGACACCGTCGCGCGGCTCGCGGCCGTCGCGACCGTCGCGCCGCTGGTGTGGACGGCGTGGGACCGCTGGCTCGCGCGCGCCGGGCACGCACGCTCGTGGGCGCACGGGTTCCCGTCGATCCCGGCGCCGCCGCCGTCGTCGCGCGCCCCGGCGATCGCGCACATCGCGACGTTCGTCGTCGGCCACGTCGGCGCCGTGCTCCCGGAGCTCTCGGTCGCCCTGCTCGCGGCGCTCGTGTTCCTGCGCGCACCGGGCTCGTTCCTCGCGCGGCCGCGGGTCCAGACGACGCTCCGCGCCGCCGGCTGGGTGCACGGGCTGATCTCGTTCTACGTCGCCTTCGACGCCCTCGTGCGCTAACCCGCAGCGTTCACCAGTTCCCGCGGCGAGTGCCGCTGTGACGCAGGCGCTTCGAGGGCTGCGGCCGTGGCGCCTGCGCTCCCGCTTCGCGACAGTCCGCCCCGGCCGAGCCGGAGGCGCGAGCTCAAGAGTGCGAGCCTCCGCGGCTCCGCCGCGGGAGCAGCCGCCAGTGGCGGCTGCGATCGGCGAGCACGCGAGCGCTCGACGCGGTCGAGCGCGAGGGGCGCGACGAAGTCGGGGTTGAACACCCCGTTCGAGGAGCGCCGACGCAGAGATCGCGACTCCGGCGACGCGCCGGGCGCGCGACCTGGTGAACGATGCGGGCCAGCCGCGAAGTCCTCGTCCACGCCGCGGGCACGCGGTTGCAATGGGCGCGTGGACGCCGCACGCCCCGCCGCTGCCGCCGACCGCCGCGACCTGCGGCTCCTCGCGGCGTTCGTCGGGCTCGCGACGCTCGGTCTCTGGCTGTGGGGGCCGATCGCGCAGTCGCAGGCGTACCACCGCTTCGCCGACACGCGCGCGCTGTTCGGCGTCGCGAACGGCGCCGACGTGCTCTCGAACGCGGCCTTCGCGCTCGTCGGCGCGGCCGGACTCTGGACGCTCGCGCGCGGCCGCGCCGTGCTGCGCTCGACGTGGGAGAGCGCCGCGTGGATCTGCGTGTTCACCGGCGTGCTCGCGACCGCGGTCGGCTCGGCCTGGTACCACGCCGCGCCCGACGACGCCGGACTCGCGTGGGACCGCCTGCCGATGACCGTCGTCTTCACCGCGTTCCTCGCCGTGCAGCTCGGCGAGCGCGTCGCGCCGCGGCTCGGCCGCGCGGCGCTCGTGCCGCTGGTGCTCGCCGGCGCGGGCAGCGTCGTGCTGTGGCGGACGACCGGCGACCTGCGCGCGTACGCGGCCGTCCAGTTCGTGCCGCTGCCCGTGCTCGCCTACCTGCTCGTCCGGCGCCGCGGGTGCTACGACCGCACGGCCGACGTCGTCTGGGTGCTCGCGTGGTACGCGGCAGCGAAGGCGCTCGAGGCGCTCGACGTCGTCGTGTGGGAGCTCGGCCTCGGCGTCAGCGGCCACACGCTCAAGCACCTCGCCGCAGCGTGCGGCGCCGCGTGCCTCGTCGTGCACGTCCGGCGGCGGCGCGAGATTCCGGGCGCGGCGACGATCGGGTGAGGATGCGGAGCATGCTCCCCCGGCGACTGCTGCCTGCGACGCTGCTCGCCCTGGTGCTCGCCGCGTGCGGGACCACCGGCGGCGCCCGCGACGCGCTCTTCGCGACGCCGGGCGCGCCCGCGGGCGCGGCGGTCGTCACGTTCCGCGTGGACGACGTCTCCGGGCCGCGTCTCGTCGTCACCGACACGCACCTCGTGCGCCTGCGCCAGGTCCCGGGTGTGCTCGCCGTGCGGCGCGGCTTCGGCTCGAACGAGGTGCTCGTGCTGGTCGAGCCGGGGAGCGACGCGGGCGCCCACCTCCACGAGGCCTTCGGGCCGCGCGCCGTGCTGCACGTCGAAGACGTCGCGACGCGCTGACGCGTGCGGCCGGTGGTCCTACGGCGCTCCGCCGGCGCCGCCCCGCAGCATCAGCCGCAGGTCGTGCACGTCGTCGGTGAAGCCGAGGCGCTCGTAGAACGGCACCAGATCGGGCAGGCAGTAGAGCGCGACCGACTCGACGCCCGCCAGCCGCGGGTGCGCGAGCAGGGCGTCCATCACCTGGCGCCCGAGCGCGCGTCCGTGCAGACCGGGATCGACGATCACGTCGTAGACGACGGCGCGGAACACGCCGTCGGTGATCGCCCGCGCGAACGCGACGAGTCGCCCTGCGTCGTCCACCAGGCCGACCACGGCGGCGCTCCCCGCGAGCATGCGTACGACGTCGTCGCGGCGCCGCGCACGGGCCCACCACGCCGCGGCGTAGAGGGCGAGCAGGCCGTCCACGTGCGCGCCCTCGATCGAGTGGACGACGCGCACGCGACTCAGGCGGCCGTCGCGTCGCCGCGGATCTCGCGCAGCGCGCGTGCGGTCATCACGCCGACCATCTGCTTGCGGTACGACGGCGGCAGCAGCGTGGCGCGCACCGGCGAGACGGCGCGCGTCATGTCGTTGGCGATCGCGTCGATCGTCGCGTCGTCGAGGGTGCGCCCGACGTAGCCGCGCGCGAGGTCCTCCATCCACAGCGGGATCGAGGCGACGGCGTTCGCGACGAGGTGCAGCTCCTCGATGCGGTCGCCGTCGAGCCGCGCCGCGGCGGCCACGGCGAGCTCCGGGAAGTCCCACGCCTCGCGCACGCGGAACTTCTGGTACGAGGCGCGCAGCGTGCGCGCGTCGGCCGGCAGGTCGAGCGAGACGAGGATCTCGTCCTTCGCCTTGACGTTGCGGCGGATGCCGTCGAGCGCGAAGAACGCGGACAGCGGCAGCACGCGCTCGCCCTGCGGCCCGGCGAGCCGCACCGTGGCGCCGTAGACCATGAACACCGGCGCGAGGTCGCCCGAGTAGTTCGCGTAGCAGCGGTCGGTCGAGCCCTTCACCACGCGGCACTCGGGGCCGTCGGCCTTCAGGCAGTGGCCGAGTGCGGCGCGCGCGAACTGCGTCTGGTTGAGCCAGATGCAGCGCGTGTCCACGAGCACGTTGCCCGCGAGCGTGCCCGTCTGCCGGATCAGCGGCGACGCGAGACGCGCGAGCGTGCGGCGGAACGCGGGGAAGTCCTGCAGGAAGTCCTCGTCGCCCTCCAGCTCGGCGAGCGTCACGCCGCCCCCGACGCTCCCGTTCGTGCGCGCGCGCAGCTCCGCGATGTGGCGCAGGCTGATCACCGTGGGCTGCACGTTGATGCCCCACTTGTAGTTGCACAGCAGGTCCGTGCCGCCGCCGAGGAAGTCGAAGCGGCCGCGCGCGGCGCGCGCGGCGGCGACGGCCTCGGGGACGCTGCGCGGCCGCAGCAGCTCGAACTCGGGGAGGATCATCATCGGCCGTTCGTCTCCCACGTCTTCGCCGGCGTCGCGCCGCCCTTGCGCAGCGTCTGCAGGTGCTGGAACACCTTCGCGGGCCGCACCGGCAGCTCGTGGCTGCGGTAGCCCACCGCGTCGTAGAGCGCGTTGCCGAGGGCCGGCAGCACGGGGATCAGCGGTCCCTCGCCCGCCTCCTTCGCGCCGAAGGGGCCCTCGCGGTCCTCGGACTCGACCACGATCACGCGCATCTCGGGCGTCTCGAACGGCCCGAGGATCTTGTAGTCGAGCAGGTTCGGGTTGGTGATGCGCCCGCGCTCGTAGCGCATCTCCTCGAGCAGCGCCTGACCGAGGCCCATGTGCATGCAGCCCTCGATCTGGCCCTCGACCGCGAGCCGGTTGAGGGCGCGGCCGCAGTCGTGCGCGAGCGTCATGCGCGTGCAGCGCACGAGGCCCGTCTCGACGTCCACGTCCACCTCGGCGACGCACGCGTTGAACGAGTACGCCGGCGCGAGACCGGCGCCCGCGCCCTTGTACGTGCCGCCCATGCGCGGGGCCTGGTACCAGCCCTTCGCGAGCAGCGCGCCGTTGTCGGCGAGCGCCTCGGTCAGCGCCTCGAAGTACGAGACGGAGACGGGCCGGTCGCCGTCGATCGAGAGCGTCGCGTTCGCGAACGCGAACTCCGACGCGTCGCGCCCCGTGAGCCGCGCCGCCGCGCGCGCGAGCTTCTCGCGGATGACGAGCGCCGCCTCGCGCGCCGCGTTGCCGATCATGAAGCAGCCGCGGCTCGAGTACGCGCCGAGGTCGAGCGGCGCGGTGTCGCTGTCCTCGCTGCGCACGCGCACGAAGTCGAGCGGCACGCCGAGCACCTCGGCGACGGCGATCGCGATCACCGTGTCGGAGCCCTGTCCGATCTCGGCGCCCATCGAGTGCGCCGTGATGCCGCCGTCCACGTCGATCTTGAGGTGCACCGTGCTCTGCGGCGTGCGCGTCTGGTGGATGGGCAGCGCCGAACCGGAGATGAAGAACCCGGCCGCGACGCCGATGCCCTTCCCGAACGGCAGCTTGCCCCACTTGGCCGTCCAGCCCGACTCGTCGCGCACGCGCTCGAGGCACTCGCGGATGCCGTTCGAGGTGATGCGGAACTCGTTCGTCGTCTTCGAGTACGGGTCGAGCACGTTCTGCAGGCGCAGGTCGATCGGGTCGCGGCGCAGCTCGCGCGCGGCCATGTCGATCACCGACTCGATCGCGTAGCGCGCGTTCACGGCGCCGTGGCCGCGCATGGCGCCGCACGGCGCCTTGTTCGTGTAGACGCGCGCGCCCTCGTAGCGGAAGTTCGGGATCTTGTACGGGCCCTGGCTCAGCACGCCGTTGTAGTACGTCGTCACGACGCCGAACGACGCGAACGCGCCGCCGTCGATGACCGCACGCGCGTCGAGGCCGAGCATCCGGCCGTCCGCGTCGAACGCGATCTGGACGTCGTACGTGCCCGGGTGCCGCCCGCGGTTCGTGAGGAACACCTCCTCGCGGTCGAAGGTCAGGCGCACCGGGCGCTGCACCTTGCGCGCGAGCAGGCACACGGCCATCTCGTGCGGGAACGGGTCGCTCTTCCCGCCGAAGCCGCCTCCGACCGCCGTGCGGAAGACGCGCACGCGGTGCATCGGCACCTCGAGCACCTTCGCGAGCGCGCGGTGCACGTAGTGCGGCACCTGCGTCGGCGTGTAGAGCGACATGCGCCCGTCCGCCTCGGGCACGGCGGTCACCGAGTGCGGCTCCGTGAACTGGTGGCCGACCCCGATGAAGTCGAAGTGCGCCTTGGGCTTCACGGCCGCGGCGTCGAGCGCGGCGTCCATGTCGCCGAAGTGCTGCTCGACGCGCTTCTGCGTGTTCGAGCCGTCGACCGTCCACGCGTGGATCGGCTCGGCGACCGGCGCGAGCCCCGGCCCCGTCTCGAAGTACTCGGGCAGGCGCTCGTAGACGACCTCGACCGCGGCGGCCGCGGCGGCGGCGGTCGCCTCGTCGTCGGCCGCGACGGCGGCGACGATGTCGCCCACGTAGCGCACCTTCTCGATCGCGAGCGCCTCCTCGTCCTGGCTGATCGGGAGCACGCCGAAGCGCGCCGACGCGTCCTTCCCCGTCACCACCGCGCGCACGCCGGGCATGGCTTCCGCGCGCGACGTGTCCACGCGCACGATCCGCGCGTGCGGCACGGTGGACCGCACGAGCCGGCAGAGCAGCGTGTTCGGGAAGCGCAGGTCGTCGCCGTAGACGGCCTGCCCGGTGACCTTGCGCCAGCTATCGACGAGCGGCAGCCGGCTGCCGACGACCGTGAATTCCTGCGTCATCCTGATCTCCGCCGGAGTCGCCCCGGCCGCCGGTGGGAGGCGTCGCGCCGGTGGACGCGGCGCGCAGGTCGGCCGCCGCGTGCTCCACGGCGTCGACGATCTTCGCGTAGCCCGTGCAGCGGCACAGGTTGCCCGCGATGGCCGCCTTGATCTCCTCGCGCGAAGGCGCCGCGTTGTCGCGGAGCAGCGCGACCGAGGTCATGACGAACCCGGGCGTGCAGTAGCCGCACTGCGAGCCGCCGCACTCGGCGAACGCCCGCTGCACGGGGTGCAGCCGCTCGGCGCCCGCGAGCCCCTCGATGGTCTCGATGCGCGCGCCCTCGGCCTCGAGCGCGAGGGTCAGGCACGACAGCACGGGGCGGCCGTCCACGAGCACCGTGCAGCACCCGCACGTGCCCATGTCGCAGCCGATCTTCGTGCCCGTCAGCCCGCAGCCGTCGCGCAGGGCGAGGGCCAGGGTGTCGTGCGGACGCACCGCGACCTCCCAGGTCGCGCCGTTCACGTGGAGCGTGACGAGTGTCCTCTTCATGGTCGGCCTCCGCGAGCCTGGCCACCCTAGCCGCGGCGGCGGCGGCCTGCCACGTAAGGCGGCGCGGGCCGCACGCTCGCGGCGGCCGCCGCTACCTCTTCGTGCCGAGCTCGCGCAACCGGCGCTCGTACTCCGCGATCCAGCGCTCGGCCCGCTCGCCCGGCTTCGTGCCCTCGTAGACCTCGAGCACGTTCCGGAGCTCGGTGATCGCCGACTCGAGGTCGTTCTTCTTCCGCACGTTGGTCTTCGCCGCGACCTTCTCGACCTGCGCCTCGCCGGCCGCGATCCAGGCCACGCGCGGGTTCGCCTCGAGCTTCTTCCACTCGGCCTCGACGGCCTCCTCGAACTCGGTGCCGCGGTAGATCTCGCGCATCCGCGCGACGCGCCGCTCGGCGAGCGCCCAGTCGAGGTCCTTCTCGAGCGCCTCCACGATCCCCGCCTGGAAGGCGTGGTAGCGCCGGATCTCCTCGAGGATCGTCGTCGCGACCTGCTTCTCCTCGGCGCTCGCCTGCGTCGCGTCGAGGAGGCGCTGCGCCTCGCGTGCGGCCGGGCCGAAGCGCAGCTCGCGCGCGGCCTTCGCCGCGACGCGCGCGCCGCGCGGCAGCGTCTCCTCGTCGTAGAGCCGCGCGCGGGCGAACTGCGCGTCGAGGATCGCGGGCGTCAGCGCACCGAGGTGGGCGTGCCACGCGACGACGCCGTCCGGCCCGATGACGTAGGTGCGCGGCACCGACGACCCGGGGTACGCGAGCGCGGCGGCGTCCTTCGCGTCGAGCCCGACGGGCCACGTCGCCCCGCTGCGCGCGACGTAGCTCTCGGCCGCGGCCTCGTCGCAGTCCACGAGCACCTCGATCAGCGTGAACGGCTTGTCCGCGTTCCTCGTGGCGAGCGCCTTCACCTTCTCCTCGAACGCCTGCGACGTGATCTTCCCGGGGTCGTGGAAGTGCAGCACGACGACGCGCCCCGTCAGCTTCGCGAGCTTCGGGCCCTTGTCGTTCCACCAGCGCGTGCAGGCGAGCTCGCCGGCCTTCTGGTCGAGGCGGTCCACGATCTCGGCGCGCGCCGCTCCGGCGGCGACGGCGGCGACGACCACGATCGCGGCGACGGCGGTGCGCGGGCGCATGCCGAGAGCCTACTCGGCCACCGTCAGCTCGATGCGGCCGAGCCACGGCCGGAGCGACGCGATCCGGTACGTGCCGCGCGTACCCTCCGGCGGCGAGCGGCCGTCGCGCGGCGGGCGCAGCGGCAGCTCGCGGCAGAGCTCGGGCACCCACACCGCGCCCGGGGCGCGGCGCGGCGTGCGCGAGAGCAGCCCCTCGAGCGTCGTCCGGCCCGAATCGGCGAGCGCGCGCACGATCCAGAACCACGCGCGGTCGTCGGCGGCGCGGCGCACCGCACGCTCGCGCTCGGCGAGGTGCGGCAAGAGCGCCTCGATCTCCGTCGCGTTGTAGGGCAGCGGCGCGCCCGCGAGCACCGCCGCGAGCTGGCGCTGGTTGACGAGGTCGCCGTAGCGCCGCATCGGCGACGTGCACTGCGCGTACGCGCCGACGCCGAGGCCCGCGTGGCCGAGCGGCTCGGCGGCCGTCTCGATGCGCGCGAACGTGCGCCGCACGCGGGCCGCGAAGAGCGGGTCGTCCTTCTCCGGCGCCGCGCGCCCCGCCGGGGCCTCGGCCCCCTGACCGCGGTAGACGGCCGGCGCGTGCGCGGCCGCGAGCGCCTCGGCGGCCTGCGCGTTGAAGAGCACCATCGCCTCGCTGACGACGCGGTCGCCCGGCGTGTCCTGGTGCCGCAGCGACACGTGCGGCGCGCCGTCCACGAGCTCCACCTTCGTCGTCGGGAGCTGCAGGATGCGCGCTCCGCGCCGCTCCCGCGCCGCCCTCAGTTGCTCGGCGACGCGCACGAGCAGCTCGCCGTGCGCGGCGTCGGCGGCGAGCTGCGCCACGTCGGTGGTCGCGTCGTAGGCCGCGCGCCGCGCGAGCCGCAGGCGCGAGCGCACGAAGCGCGCGGCGTGGACCGTGCCCTCGGCATCGAGGCGGAACACGCCGGTCAGCGCGTCGCGGGGCTCGTCCACGGAGAGCGCGAGCCGCCGCAGCACGAGCTCCGGAGGGAAGAGCAGCACCGCCCCGTCGGGCACGTAGAGCGAGCTCGCCCGCGCGCGCACGTCGGCGTCGAGCGCCCCGTCGCACGGCACGGCCGCTGCGACGTCGCCGATGTGCACGCAGAGCTCGACGTGGTCGCCGTCGCGGCGGACCGAGACGGCGTCGTCCACCTCGCGCGTGTCGGGGTCGTCCACCGCGACCGCGTGGGACGCCGTGAAGTCCTCGCGCGCGGACGTGTCGCGCGGCACCGCGGCGAGCTGCAGCGCCTCCTCGAGCACCGGCCGCTCGCGGTCGCGGGTCAGGCCGGCGCGGGCCGGGGAGGGATCGACGCGCTCCGGCAGCGCGCCGCTCGCGACCAGCGCCTCGAGCACCAGGTCCGGGTCGTCGCCCTCGCCCGTGCGGCGTGCGAGCTCCGCGCCGCGGGCGTCGGGCGTGCCGGCACCGCCGAGCGCGTGGGCCGCGAGGGCCGAGAGCGCCGCTGCGCCGGCGATCGCGCGGTCGGGCACGTAGTCCGCCTCGAACCAGCGGGAGCGCTCGTTCACGAGCAGCGCCGTGTCCACGACCGCGCCGCCCGGCGAACGCCACGCGGCCGGCACGCCCTCGGCGCGCCGCGGCCACCACGCGAGGAGCTCCTCGTCGCCGGCCGCGACGAAGCGCTTCTCGTTCTGGGCATAGAGCTCGAGCAGCGCGTGCTGCAGCGGAACCGCCACCAGTGCCGCGTCGTTCCGCCGGAACCAGGGCGACGCGCGCTCGAGTCCGAGCGCCACGCGCAGCAGCGCGTCCTGGCCGCGCACGCCCGCGCGCTCGGCCACCTCGTCGATGCGCAGCCGCCCCGTCCCCCCCAGCCGCGTGTGCAGGGCGAGCCACTCGCGGAACGGCTCGACGCGCACGCGCAGCGCGCGGAGCTGCGCGTCGGGCGCCGCGCCGTCGGCCGGGACGTGCGCCGTCGTGCGCACGAGCACGCGCTCCTCGGGCAGCACGAAGCGTGCGCCGTCCTCGGCGACCACCTGCAGGAACGGACCGCCCGGGCGTTCCTCCACGGCGGTCACGGCCGCGAGGACCACACCCAGACGCCGCGGCACGGCGACGACGTCGAGCTTCATCCCGCGGACTCTACTGCGCGGCCCGCGGGGCGACGACGGGCTGATGCGGGAGTGCCGGCGGCGCCGCACGAGCGGCCTGATCCGTGAGGCGAAGGCGTGCCCGGTCCGGGCTCACAGGGGCGGGGGATCGCGCGCGCGGCGGCGGGAGCTGCGCTCGATCCAGGTCGCAAGCCGTCCGGGGGACGCTGGAATCCAAGTCTCCGCGTCCCCGATCTCGTCCCCCGCCCGGGCGCGGGCAGGTCGTTTCGGCGCCCCTTCGTGGCGTGCCGTGGCGCGCGCGCTAACGTGCGCCGATGCACGACGACGACGACGACCTCGACCACCCGTCCACGCCCGCCGAGGGGCCCGATGCGCTCGAGCCGGCGGTGCGCGAGCTGCTCGCCGGGCTCGGCGAGGACCCGGCGCGCGAGGGGCTCCTGCGCACGCCCCACCGCGTCGCGCGCTCGCTGCGCTTCCTGACGCAGGGCTACCACGTGGACCCCGAGAAGCTGCTCAACGCGGCGGTGTTCAGCGAGCCGACCGACGAGATGGTCGTCGTGAAGGACATCGAGCTCTACAGCCTCTGCGAGCACCACATGGTGCCGTTCTTCGGCCGCGCGCACGTCGGCTACCTGCCGCGCGGCAAGATCATCGGGCTGTCCAAGATCCCGCGCCTGGTCGATATGTACGCCAGGAGACTGCAGGTGCAGGAGCGCTTGACGACGCAGATCGCGAAGGGTCTGGAGACGCTGCTCCAGCCGCGCGGCGTGGGCGTCGTCATCGAGGCCTCGCACCTGTGCATGATGATGCGCGGCGTCGGGAAGCAGAACAGCCGGGCGGTGACGAGCTGCATGCTCGGCACGTTCCGCTCGGACGCCCGCACGCGCACCGAGTTCCTGGAGTTCATCCGATGACGAGGCGGCCGGGCACCCCATGAAGCGACTCCTCGGCGGACTCCTGGAGTGCGTGCAGGTGCTCGGGATGGCGCTGCTCTGCGGCGTCGCCGCGCTGCTCGCGCGCCTCGCGGCGATCGTGGCCGCGAAGGGCGGCTCCGGGCTCTCGCGCGAGCGCGCGGGGCGGCTGCTCGACGACATCGTGGGGCTCGTCTCGTCGCCCGCGCGCGGCATCGCCGTCGCGGCGCTGGTCGCGGCCGTGCTCGCGCCCTACGTGCGCGACGACGCGCGCAAGCTCGCCGCGTGGCTGCGCGCGGGGCTCGTCGCGGCGGCGCTCGCGATCCTGATCCACGGCTGGAGCGTGGACGGCCGCGGCGGCGCGGGCGGCGGCGTCTTCCAGGGCGACGCGGAGCGGCACGCGGATCTCGCGGACGCGCTCCACGTGCGCCGCCTCGGCGGCGTGACGCCGTGGACGGCGCTCCTCGGCGTGACGGGCGCGAACCTCGCGCTCGCGGCGTTCCTCGTCTTCAGCGGCGGGAAGGCGGCGAAGCCGAAGGGGAAGGCGAAGGAGGGCTGACGGTCTCCGACGGCGCCGTGTAGCCGAGGCCGCGCAGCGCGTCCTCCGTCGCGTCCGGCAGCACGTCGGGCAGCGGGTCGTCCGGGCCGAGCAGCCACGCGCGCATGCGCTCCATCGCCGTCACGACGTCCGCGCCCGTGCCGCGCGCGACCGCGCGCCGGTCGAGCGCCGGCCACCAGACGAGGTCCGCGCGCGCGCCGTCCACGTAGCGCAGCTTCCAGCGCACGTCGATGCCCGTGTCGTCGCCCGTCGCCTCGCGGCGGTGCGCCTCCGCGACGAACCAGTCGTCGCCGGGCGCCGTGTCCCGCGAGCCGGTCACCACGTCCGACAGGTCGCGGCCCTCGGCGTCCGCCGGTGCGCGCAGGCCCGCGAGCGCGCAGAGCGTCGGCACGACGTCGAGGTTGCGCACGCGCGCCGTCACGCGGCGGCCCGCGGGGATGCCGGGGCCGGCGAGCAGCATCGGGATGCGCAGCGCGGGGTCGTGCAGCAGCGCGCCGTGGCGGAACCAGTACGCGTCCTCGCCGTGCGCCTCGCCGTGGTCGGAGTGAACGAGCACGTAGGTCGTCGCGGGGTCGAGCGCGGCGAACAGGCGCCCGAGGTGGCGGTCGGCGTAGCGGATCTCGCGGTCGTACGCGTCGGCGTACGCGAGCGGCTCCGTCACGCCCGGCACGCGCAGGTACTTCGGGATGTGCGCCGGGCCCTGCCACGTCGCCGCGACGGCGCCCTCCGGCAGGACGGGCGCGGTCGCGTCGAGTTCCGGCGTCGGCTCGGGCGGCGTGTACGGGCCGTGCGGGTCGTAGAGGTGCACCCAGAGCAGGAACGGGCGCGCGTCGGCCTGCCCGAGCCACGCGAGGGCGGCGTCCACCGTGCGCTGCGCGACGCGCTGCGCGTTCTCGTGGCCGAAACACGGGTCGGTCTGCGTGTCGTCGTAGACGTCGAAGCCGGCGTCGAGACCCGAGTACCTCGCCTGCAGCACGACCGACGACACGAACGCGCCCGTGCGGAACCCCGCGGCGCGCGCGCTCGACGCGATCGTCGGCACGCCCGGGTCGAGCCGCTCGGCGAGTCCGCGCACCGTCGTGACCGGCGCGCGCCGCGACGTCAGCGTGGACGCCAGCGACTCGTTCGTGTTCGGCGCCTGCGACCAGGCGTCCTCGAAGACGACGCCGCGCGCGCCGAGCGCGTCGACCTCGGGAGTGGTCGGCCGGGTGTAGCCGTACGCGGACACGCGGTCGCGGCGGAGCGTGTCGATCGTGACGATCACCACGTTGCGCGGCGGACGCGCGCGGCAGGCGGGCAGCGACGCGAGCGCGGCGGCGACGGCGACGACGGCGAGGCGGAAGGCGCGCGCGGGCACGGGCAGAGGGTACCCGAGGTGTTCGCGGGCCCCCCGCAGGCGCCCCGCCCCGGCGGCGCGCGAGTCGTGTGCCGAGAGCGCGGCTTCAACCTGCGTTGAAGGAGGCCCGCACCTCGGCTCTCGCAAGCGGCGTTCCATGCGGCGGAAGCGCTGTTTCGCGCGGATCGGGGCGTCCGCGTCACCCCGCGGTGGCACGGGTCACCGGAAGGTGAGGCGGAACAGGCCGTCGTCGTGGAGCCCGGCGCGGCGGTAGCAGCGGCGCGCCGGGGCGTTGCGCTCGTCCACGTGCAGGTTGACCACGGGACCTTCGGCGAGGCCGAGCCGGCAGAGCCGCGCGGTGCAGCGGGCGGCGATGCCGCGGCCGCGCGCGTGCGCGGCGGTGAAGATGCCGCCGAGCCCGCTCCCCGCCGGGCCGCGGAAGTTGAAGGCGCCGGTGAAGACCGGCTCGCCCTCTTCCTCGTAGAGGTAGACGCAGCCCTGCGCGACCCGCTCGCGCAGGTGCGCCCGCACCCACCCCGCGGGGTCCTCGCTCTCGCCCGAGAGACCGTCCTCGAAGCGGTAGCGGGCGACGAGCGGCGCGAGCGCGTCCACGTCGGCGGGGACGGCGCTGCGCAGCCGCGGCTCGTCGGGCCCGAGCTGCGACGCGTCCTCGACGCTCATCAGCACCTGCAGCCGATCGACGCGCGGCGGGCGACGCCCCGCGAGCTCCGCCGCGAGCAGCGAGCACGGCGCCTCCGGCCCGACGATGCTGTACCACGGGTCGCGCGAGCGCAGGACCGGCGTCAGCGCGCGGATGCCCTCGGGCGTCGAGTTGCGCGCCGCGGAGAGAGCGCCGCCGCGCAGGAGCACGAGCGCCACGGGCCGCCGCTCCTCGAACGCGCCGAAGAACCCGGCGAGCCCGCCCACCACCACTCCGTGGCGCAGCCACGCGTCGGCCGAGCCGCCCTGCGCGAGGAAGGCCTCGACGACGTCGCGGTCGGCGGCGGCGCAGGCGCGCGCGCGCAGCGTCACGGCTCCTCGGCCGGCCCGCGGCCGTCCCACGCGACCCCCGCGCGCTCGAGTGCGCGGACGAGGTCGTCCGGGAGCGGGCTCTCGAGCGCGACGCGCCGCCCGGCGAACACGGGGTGCTCGAGCTCGACGCGCCACGCGTGCAGGAACTGGCGCCACAGCCCCCACGCCTCGCGCAGCGCGCGGTCGCGGACGGGCACGCCGTAGGTCGGGTCGCCTGCGATCGGCAGCCCCGCGGCGCGCAGGTGCGCGCGGATCTGGTGCGTGCGACCCGTGAGCGGGCGCGCCTCGACGAGCGTCCACGCGGAGTCGGCGGAGCGCGCGAGCACGTGCACGTCGGTGACGGCCTCCTGCGCGTCGGCGCCGCGCGAGACCTTCACGCGCTTCCCGCGCGACTCGTCCGAGGGGTCGCGTGCGAGCGGCAGGTCGATCTCGAACGCGTCGCCGGGCGGGGTCCCCGAGACGAGTGCGAGGTAGCGCTTGGTGACGCGCCGCCCGCGGAACGCCTCGGTCAGGCCGCGGAGGCCCGGACCGGAGAGACCGAAGAGGACGATGCCGCTCGTACCGCGGTCCAGGCGGTGCGCGAGCCCCGGCCGGAACGTGTGCGCGTCGGTCGGACCGACGAGGTCGCGGACGAGCTCGTCGAGGGTGGGCTCCTCCGGGCGCTCGCCGGACTGCACGAGCAGCATCGCGGGCTTGTCGACGGCGAGCACGTGCTCGTCGCGGTGGAGCACGCGCAGCGCGGCGCGGCTGCGCGCGGGGGGCGCCGAGCGGCGGCCCGAGCGCCGCTCGGAGAGCCCGGCCACGGCGCCGGCGGCGAGCCGCAGCTCGACCTCGTCGCCCGGCTCGAGGCGCGTGTCGGGCGCGACGCGCCGGCCGTTCACGCGGACACGCCCCGTGCGGAGCAGCTTGAAGACGTGCCCGAGCGTCGCCGAGGGCAGCAGCTTGCGGACGAAGCGGTCCACGCGCTGTCCGGCGTCGTCGCGGCCGATCACGAGGCTCTGCACGTGCGCACGGTAGCGGGCGCGCGGCGGGGCCGCGGAGGAACGCGGGACGCACCGGAGCGCATGCGCTACCCTCGCGGCCGTTCGATCGCAGGAGGGCGCCATGCCGCGTCTCGAGGTGCGCTCCGGCCGCCATGCCGGAAAGGGCTACGACCTCAGCAAGCCGGTGATCCTCGGCCGCGGCGAGACCGTGGACGTGCCCGTCCCGGACACGAAGGCGTCGCGCGAGCACTGCCGCGTGTTCGCCCAGGCCGGGGTGTGGGTCGTCGCCGACCTGAACTCGCGCAACGGAATCCTGGTGAACGGCGTCAAGACGACGCGCAAGAACCTGAAGAACGGCGACCGCATCGAGATCGGCGAGACGGCGATCGAGTTCGTCGAGGACGGCGCCGCCCCCGCAGCGGGGCGCGCGGCCGCGGCCGACGTGGACGTGGATGCCGAGGTCGAGGTCGAGATCGAGGACGAGAGCGCGAGCGGACCTGCGCCCGCGGCTCCCGCGCGCCCCGCCGCGTCGCAGCCTCCGCGCGCGCAGCCGCCGCTCCGCGAGACGACCGCGAAGGCTCCGGGCGGCGCGAAGCCCGCGGCGAAGAAGCCCGCGCAGTCGGCCAAGGACGCGGCGTTCGCCGAGGCGCGCGCGGCCGCGGCGCAGAAGGCGGCCGCCAAGGGCGCCGCGAAGCCGGCGGCGGCGAAGTCCTCCGGCGCGAAGGCCGGCGGCGGCGGCGAGACGGGCATCCAGGTCAGCGACAAGGTGCTGCAGTACAACCGCGTGGACATGAACAAGGCGAGCCCGCTCGGCCTCGACATGTCGCAGTACTCGGTGGCGACGCAGCTGCTGATCTGGGTCGCGGGGATCGGCCTGGTCGCGCTGATCGGCTGGCTGGTCTACCACTTCGCGGCGCAGTAGGTTCGCGGCGCAGTAGGTTCGGTGCGCAGCAGGCGCGGCGCGCGCGCTCAGAGCGCCGCGAGGAGCGCCTGCGCCGACGCGCGCCAGGTGCGCGCGCGGAGCGCCGCGACCTCGTGGGCGTCGGGGCGCGGGAGACGCGCCGGACCCGCGGTGGCGAGGCGCAGCCCGCGCGCCCACGCGGCGAGGTCGTCGGTCGGCAGCAGGTAGGCCGCGTCGCCCGCGACCTCCTCCACGGCGCCCGTGTGCGCGGCGAGCACGGGCGTGCCGAGCGACAGCGCCTCGAGCACCGGCAGCCCGAAGCCCTCGTAGCGGCTGGGGTGCAGCACCGCCCAGGCCGCGCGGCAGAGCGCGACGAGTTCGTCGTCGGGCACGCAGCCGAGCGCCTGCAGCGCGCCCGCCGCGAGCAGCTCCGCGCCCGGCTCCGGCAGCGCGTCGGGCGCCCCGCCGCGCCCCGCCAGCACGAGCGGCGGCAGCGTGGCGCCGTCCGACGCGAGGGCATACGCGCGCAGCAGGATCTGCAGGCGCTTGCGGCGCTCCGCGGTGCCCCACCAGAGCAGGTGCCGCGGCGGCTCGGGCGGCGCGGCCCACGCCCGGCGCCACGCGGCGCCGGGCGCGTTGCCGACCACGCGCACGCGCTCGGCGTCCACACCGAGGTGGAACACGCACTCGGACCCGACCTGCGCCGTCGGCACCACGAGCAGCGGCGCGCGGCGCGCGACGTGGGCGTACATCGAGCGGAACCACAGGACGCGCGCGCGCGGCTCGTCGCCGGGCGCGGCCATGTAGCGCAGGTCGTGCACGGTGAGCGCGGTGCGGACCTCGTCGAGGACCGGGTAGTAGTCGGTGACGAACAGGTCCACCTGCCGCGGCACGTGGCGCCGGAACCAGCGCTCGCTGCGCGCGGCGCGCAGCGCGGGCAGCGCCGGATCGAGCGGCGTCGGCATCTGCAGCAGGCGGCCCTCGGGCGCCGGCGCGCCGAGCTCCTCGGCGACGGCCGCGCGCAGGTCGAGACCGGGCGGCACGAAGAGCAGCACGGCGGCGCCCAGCTCGAGCAGTCCGGCTGCGAGGCCGACGGCGCGGGCGCGCGCGCCGCTCGGCAGCGCGTCGTACGCCGTGCAGTTGAAGGCGAGGAGGGGCGCGGAGGCGCTCACGTCACGGCCTCGTCGAGCACCGCGCGGAGCCGCCGCGCCGCCGCCTCGATCGTGCGCGCCGCGGCGCGGGCGCGTCCGCGGTCCACGAGCCGCTCCGCGAGGCCGCGCTCGCGGTCGAGGCGCACGAGCGCGGCGGCGAGCTCCTCGTCGGCGCCGTCGACGAGGAGCCCGGCGTCGCCGAGCACCTCCGGCAGCGCGCCGGTGCTGCGCGCGACCACCGGCACGCCGCGGGCGCCCGCCTCGAGACACGGCAGGCCGAAGCCCTCCGACTCGGACGCGACGACGAGCGCGGCGGCACCGTCGTACAGCGCGAGCAGCAGGTCGTCGGCGACCCAGCCGAGGTGGACGACGCCGGCGGGCGGGCGCTCGGGCGCGTCGCCCGGGCCCGCGAGGACGAGGGCCCGCGTCCCGCCCTGCAGGCGGTAGCGGGCGTACGCGCGCAGCAGCAGGGGCACGGCCTTGCGCGGACGCGTGCCGCCGACGTGCAGCAGGTAGGGCGCGTCCGGAACGGCGTGGTGACGGCGCAGCCGCGCCGCGGCGGCGGCGTCCACGGGCGCGAGGAAGCGCGGCGCGACGCCGTGCGGGACCACGCGGACGCGCCCCGCGGCGTCCGGGACCTCGTCGCGGAGCTGCGCGGCCGTGAACTCGCTCGGCACGACGACGAGCCGGGCGCACTGCGCCGCGAGCCGCACGCGCACGCGGTGCACGTGTTCGCGCAGGCGCCCTTCCATCCCCGCGCGGACGCGCCACGGCAGCTCGTGCACCGTCGCCACGCGCGGGATCTCGGCGCGGTACGGCAGCGCGGCGACCGGGGACCAGAGCACGTCGGCGGCCTGCGACGGCAGCGCCGCGGCGAGCCGCGTCTCGCGCCACACCGCGAGCGGCTCGCGGCCGCCGAGCCCCACCACGCGCACGCGCGGCGACTCGGGCAGCCGCAGCGCGGGCACGCCCCGGGCGAGCACGATCAGCTCGTCGCGCGGGCCGAGCGTCGCCGGGAGCGCCGAGACGAGCTCGAAGGCTGCGCGCTCGACACCGGTCGGGCACGGCAGCTCCAGGATGCTCGCGTCGACGGCGATGCGCATGGCACCCGCGGACGGACCGCGGACCCCGAAGGATCGCGCGCTCGGCGCCGCGTGCCAAGCGCCCTTCCCGCCGTGCAAACGGTGGTACCCTCGCGACGGTCGGTCGAGGGTCCCTGCATGAAGTCGTTGACGGTCCGGGTCGTGCTCGTCGTGGTCGCCGTGGCAGGCGCCGCCGCGCTCTCTTGGTACGGGCTCTCCGGCGGTCCGGCTGCTCCACCGCCGGTTCCCGGAGCCGCCGACGGGGACGGCGCGACGCCGCCCTCGGACGGCGCGGGGCCCGCGGCGGACGGCGGCGAGGCGTTCGACCCGAACGTCGGCGGCATCCGCAAGCCCGTGGGCGCGCCCGCGGACCTCGGCAGTGCGGCCGAGCTGGGGGACGCCCCCGCCATGCCGACGCGCGACTTCGGCACGCCGCTCGGCAAGGGCGCGCAGGTGCCGCTCGAGCTGCACTTCGTGCCGGGCACGACGTCGCACTACCGCATCGTGAACGCGATCTCGCAGCGCGACCGCAACACCGGGCAGGCGGGCGCCCAGCGCTTCTTCGCGGACGTCACGACGGACGTCGAGGGCGTGCACGAGGGCGGCGGCGCGAGCATCCGGCTGACCATCGACGCGCTGCGCGTCCAGGCGCTCTACCCCAACGGGTTCCAGTTCGACTTCGACTCGCGCGCGCCGAACCAGCAGATCCTCGACCACGAGCAGGCGGGCTTCGCGGTGAAGCCGCTCCTCGCCGTCATCGGCAAGGCGGTCGAGTTCGACCTCGCGCCGAACGGCGGTCCGTTCGCGGTGCGCGGGCTCGAGGACTGGCGCGACGCGTGGTTCGACGTCGTCGAGCTGCTGCAGCCGGGCGGCGCGCGCCGCATCACGACGCCGTACTCCGACGACACGGTCCGCATGGAGTGGTCGGAGCAGCTCTTCCCGCCGGTGCTCGGCGGCGCGCTCGAGGTCGGCGCGGAGCGGCGCGTTCAGATCCTGCGCGACACGCTGCTGAAGGCGTACATCGACTGCTCCGGTCCGCTGCGCGTGACCCACGACGACGGCAGCGTGTTCCGCGTGGAGCTGAAGGCGACGCCGAAGGCGCTGCCGCGCCCCGGCACGACGCGCAGCGAGCAGGAGCAGGCGGTCGCGAAGGTCCACGTGCAGGCCGACGCCGATGCGTACCACGCCGCCTGGGCCTTCCGCCGCGATCCCGCACGCCTCGAGTACGCCGAGGTGGATGCGAAGTACCAGCAGTGGGTCTCGTGGGAGATCGGGCGCGACGAGGGCGGCAAGACGCAGTACGCGCCCGTCTTCGTGGACGTCGAGCGCGCGACGCGCGTGGAGCTCGACGAGCGCGAGTAGTCGCGGCGGCGCGGCTGCTAGCCTCGCCGCGATGCTGGTCCTCGACGGTCACGGACTGACGCTCGCCGACGTCCGGCGCGTCCTCGCAGAGCCCCGTCTCACCGCCCGGGTGACGGAGTCAGCCTGGGAGCGCGTCCGCGCGTCGCGCGCCGTCATCGACGCCGCGATCGACTCCGGCGCGGCCGTCTACGGCGTCACGACCGGCTTCGGGAAGCTGCAGAACCGCGCGATCGCGCCCGCGGACCGCCTGCGGCTGCAGTTGAACCTGGTGCGCTCGCACGCCTGCGGCGTCGGTCCGATGCTCGACTCGGGGACGGCGCGACTCGTCGTGCTGCTGCGCCTGCAGTCGCTCGTGCGCGGCCACTCCGGTGTGACCCCGGAGCTGGTCCGGCGGCTGCTCGATATCTGGAACGCCGGGCTCGCGCCCGCCATCCCGGAGCAGGGCTCGGTCGGCGCGAGCGGCGACCTGGCGCCGCTCGCACACGCGGCGCTCGCGGCTCTCGGCGAGGGCGCGTTCCTCGGCGCCTGCGGCGGCGTGCGTCCCGCCGCCGGCGCTCTGCGCGACGCGGGCCTCGCGACGTCGTACGTGCTGCGTGAGAAGGAGGGTCTCGCACTCCTGAACGGCACGCAGCTCTCGACCGCGATCGGTCTCGCCGCGCTCGCGCACGCCGACGCGCTGCTGCGCCACGCGGACCTGCTGACGGCGCTCACGCTCGACGCACTCCTCTACAGCGCGACGCCGTTCCGCGCCGAGATCCACGCCGCGCGCCCGCATCCCGGACAGGCCGCGACGGCCGCGAACGTGCGTGCGCTGCTCGCCGGCAGCGAGATCGTGCGGAGTCATCCGGGACCCCACAAGGTGCAGGACGCGTACAGCGTGCGCTGCGCGCCGCAGGTGCACGGCGCCGTGCGCGACGCGCTCGCCTACGTCCACGACGTGCTCGAGCGCGAAGCGAACGCGACGACCGACAACCCGCTCGTGCTCGTCGCGACGGGCGAGGTCGTGTCGGGCGGCAACTTCCACGCGGAGCCGGTGGCGCTGGCCTGCGACCACATGGCGATCGCCGTAGCGGAGTTGGCGTCGATCGCGGAGCGGCGCATCGAGAGTCTCGTGAACGCGGACCTCTCGCAGCTCCCGGCGTTCCTCGCACCCGAGCCCGGCGTGTGCAGCGGCCTGATGATGGCGCAGGTGACGGCGGCCGCGCTCGTGAGCGAGAACAAGGCGCTCGCACACCCCGCGTCGGTCGACAGCGTGCCGACGTCGGCCGGGCAGGAGGACCACGTCTCGATGGCGCCGATCGCCGCACGCAAGGCGCGCGCGATCTGCGAGAACGTCGAGGCCGTGCTCGCGATCGAGCTGGTCGCCGCCGCCGAGGCGCTCGAGTACCGACGCCCGCTCCGCGCCGGGCCCGCGATCGAGGCGGTGCACGCGCTGCTGCGCACGCACGTGCCGCGTCTCACCGACGACCGCGTGCTCGCCGACGACATCGCCGCCGCGCGCGTGCTGATCCGCTCGGGCGCGCTGCTCGACGCGGCCGAGGCGCACTGCGGGCCTCTCGCGGGAGTCGCACGCGCGGGCTGAGCCGCCGCGGCGATCGCAGCTACCGCGTCGTCGGACCGAGCTGCACGCGATGCGCACGGCGCTCGCCGTCGCGCAGCACGAGACGCAGCTCGCGGCCGCCGCCGAACGCGTCGCGCGTCGCCACGACGACGCGCACCGGCACGGGATCGAGCCCCGTCACCACGAGCTCGCCCTCCGGCGCCGCGTGGACCTCGCCGGCGACCATGACGAGCGCGTCGGCCGGCTCGCCCTCCTCGTCCACGACGGTCAGCGCGAGCGACGCGCTCCCGCGGCGCAGCAGCGTCTCGCCCTCGGCGGGCGTCTGCGCCGAGAGCGGCTGGTCGTCGCCGTCTCCCCAGAACGTCACGCGCGTGCCCGGCGGCGCGGACTCGCGCTCGACCTCGGCCCACGCGCCGTCGTCGCCGCGCGCGAGCAGCACCACGGTCGTCTCGCCGGGCGCCTCTGCGAAGGCGTCGGCCGGCACCTCGACGGTCCCGCCCGGCGGCGAGGGCAGCGCGACCCGGGCGACGCGCTTCCTGCCCGCGGCGTCCCTGGCGACGAGTTCCAGCGGGCCCTCCGCCCACGTCTCGACGGCGCCGTCCGCGGCCGTGCGCGCGCAGACGTCGCGCACGCCGTCGCGGAGCGCCGCGTCGCGGTAGCCCTCCGCCGCGACGACGCGCGTCGGCGGCGGCACGGCCACGTGCACCTCGCGGACGCCGTCGCGCGCGTCGCCGACCGGGAAGAAGAAGGTGGGCCCGCCCTCGGGCGTCACGTGCAGCACCGCGCGGGCCGCGGCGGGCAGCGGGTCGTCGACGGGATAGCTCGACGCGTGCCCGTCGAGCGCGAGCACGACCTGCGCGTCGTCCGGGATCTCGCCCGCGACGCGGAGGACCGGCTGGCGCCGTACGACGACGTCCACGGCGGTGGTCCCGCCCGCGACGGCGTCGGCATCGACCGGATCGAACGTCCACTCGCCGAACGGATCCGCGGGCACGACGCGGACGCGGCCCGCCGGCACCGTCTCGAGCACCGCGCCGCGCGGATCGCCGACGCCCTCGACGGGCTCGTCGTCCTCCGTCCACGACGTCGGTCCGCAGCCGGTCGCGAGCGACACGAACGCCACGCCGACACTGCCCACGGGCGCGCCCTGCGCGTCGCGCGCCGTCACGAGCACGTCGGCGTCCTCGCGCGGCCGGACGATCCCGAGGGGACCGAGCGTCACGGCGAGCGGGAACTCCGCGTGCGCGTCGAGGAGCAGCCGCGGCTCGGAACCGTCCGCCAGGTCCGCCGGGTGGAAGAACGTGAGCGCGGAGTCGGGCTCCACGCCGCCGAGCACGAAGCGCCCCGCGTGGTCGGTGACCGCGACCGGCCCGCGCTCCTCGTTGTGCCCGCGCACGACGACGTCCGCGACCGGCGCGCCGAGCAGGTCGGTGACGGTGCCCACGTACGTCAGCCCCACGTGTCCGACCAGCTCCGCGGGGCGCGTCCCGAGGCTCTCGGCCCAGCTCACCGCGTACAGGTCGGACGCGAGCTGCGGGCCCTCGATCCAGAACTGACCGCCCATGCCGGGCAGGTCCTCGAAGCGCACGACACCGTTCGCGTCGGCGCTCGCGCTGCGTGCGGGCGTGCCGTGGCTGCACCCGAGGAGCACGTCCACGCGCGCCCCCGCGGCGCCGCGTCCGAGCGGCGAGATGACGCGCAGGACGAGCGGCATCCCGCGCCCGAGCTCGGTCAGCTCGTCCGGCACGACGCCGTACGTCTCGGTCGGCGCGTAGCCGTCCGCCAGCACCATCCAGTGACAGTTGCCCGTCCACGCGTCGGACGCCGACGCGACGGCGGCGATGCCGTCGGCGTCGCTGCGCGCCATCTGCAGCGCCACGTCCTGCCGACGGCGCCAGCCCGCGATCCACTCGGGCGTGCGCACGAGCCGCGCGCCGGCGATCGGCGCGCCGGTCGCCGCGTCGATGACGCGCGTCGCGAGCCACTCGGACGTGCCCTGACCGTCCGGGTCCACGATCTGCCCGTCGTCCGGGAGGAGCCCCTCCCACGGCCGCTCCCACTCGCCGTCGCGCAGCGGCTCGTCCTGCGCGCGTGCGGCGGCGGCGACCGTCGCGACGAGCGCGACGGCGGCGAGACAGGTCACGGGGCGAGGGCGCGTGCGCATGGGCAGAGTGTAGGCGCGCACCCGTCGCGCGGTTCGCGCTGCGCCGGCGGCGCGACGAGGCGCCGTCACTCGAGGAAGAACAGCGTGGCGGCGGCGACGAGGTCCTCCGGCGTCTCGATCGGCGACGAGCAGCGCGCGCCCGCGCAGAGGTACGCGACGGCGTGACCGAGATCGGGGAACGCGCCGCCCGGGGCGCGCGTCTCCACGTCGCGGAACGGCCACGGCTGCGCCAGCGCCTCCGCGCGGAACGCGTCCGCCGCGGGATCGCCCGGCCGCGCGACGATCGTCACGTGCGGCGGCTCGTCGAGCGCCTCCTCGAGCGCGAGCAGATACGTCCCCACGGCGAGTCCCTGCGCGCGGATCGCGTCCTCGTGCGCGAAGGCGCGCAGCACCGCCATGCCGCGCGCGACGAGCGCGTCGTCGCCGACGTCGCGCCCGAGCCGCACGAGGAAGCGCGCCGCCACCGCGTTCTCGACGGGCGGCTCGCGTCGCGCGCCCAGCGCACCCGGTGCGCCGGGCTCCTCGGTGTGGGCGTAGAAGCCGCCGTCCGGTGCCGCGAGCTGCGTGGTGAGGAACGTGGCCGCGCGCCGCGCGGCGTCCGCGTAGCGCGGCGCGCCCGTCGCCTGCGCGAGCGCCGTGAGCGCCTCGCCCATCCACGCCGTGTCGCCGAGGTGGAGCAGCGCGTCGTCGCCCGCCGCGTGGCGGAACGCACCGTCGTGCGTCGCGTGCGTCGCGAGCAGCACGTCGGCGGCGCGCGCGGCGTCGTCGCGGAACGACGTGTCGCCCGTCGCCGCCCACGCATCGACGAACGCCGCGACGAGCATGCCGTTGCGGTCCGCGTAGACGTTGCGGTCGATGCGCGGGATGCCGCGCGCCCGGCGCGCCGCGTCGTCGAGCGCGTAGTACACGGCGCCGGGCACGTGACCCGGAGCGTCGTGAGCGCCCAGGTCGGCGTCCTGGCTCGTCAGGAACGCGCCGCGTTCGTCGCGCAGGAACGTGCGCACGTAGCGCGCGACGTCGTGCAGAGCGCGCGCGTGGCCGTCGCGGCCGCCCACGCGCACGGCCGCCGCGTACGCCGTGAGCGCCCCCGCCTGCACGGGCGCGATCTTCTCGAAGTGCGGCTCGGTCCACACGCCGCGCTCCGAGTACTGGTACATGCCGCCCCAGACGGGATCGATCAACGCCGTCTGCGCGACGAGCGTGCGCTCCGCGCGCGACGCGTCCGCGGGCCCCGACTGCAGCGCCGCCGCGACGAGCGTCGCGACGATCGGCTCGCCGCGGGGGTACTTCTGCCCCGTGCCCCACCCGGCCGCCGCGTCGTCCCATGCCGCGTCGAGCCGCGCGCGCGCCACGTCGCGGGCGCGCGCGAGGTCCACGGGCGGCGCGTCGCGCGCCGGCTCGTCGTCGGGCAGCGGCCGGAGCGTCCCCGCGCGCCTCTGCGCCGCGAGGTCGGCGAGCAGGCCCGCGAACGTGTCGGCGTCGCGGTAGCCGCGCACGTTCAGGAGCGGCGTCCCGTCGCCGGTCAGGAACGCGATCGCGGGCCAGCCGTAGCGGCGATAGCGCTCCGCGAGGTCGGGGCGCGCGTCGGCGTCGGCGCGCACGGTCACGAAGTCGCGCGCGAGGAGCTCGCGGACGCGCGGGTCCGTGTACGTCTCGGCGTCCATCACGTGGCACCAGTGGCACCACGCGGCGGCGATCGTGAGCAGCACGATGCGGTCGTCGCCGCGCGCGCGCTCGAACGGCGCGGCGCCGTACTCCTCCCACACGACGGGCGGGGCCGTCGCGAGCGGAGCTGCGACGCGCGGCGCGGCACACGCGGCGAGCGCGACGAGGAGCACGAGCGACCAGCGTCGGATGCGCATGCGCCGATGATCGCACGCGCGCCGCGGCGTCAGTCGAACGAGACCTCGACGCGGCCGTCGCTCCCGGGCGCCACGGCGAACGTGCGCACGAGCGGCGCGCGTCCCGGCGCGAGCAGCTCGGCGCGCCAGACTCCGGACGTCGCCGCGACGAGCTCGCGCAACGCGCCCGCTTCCGGCTGCACCGGTCCGAGGCGCTGGCCGTGGGGCGAGACGAGCAGCACCTGCGCGCCGGCCGGCAGCACGCCGCCGAGCGTGAGCGTCAGGAGCGGCGCGGGCTGCAGCACCACCGCGAGCGACGGCGCTGCGGCGAGGTCGACGTCGAGGAGCCGCGACGCGCAGCGGTGCGCCTCGATCCGCAACGTGCGCCTGGCGGCCGGCAGCCCGACACCCTCGCCCACGACGAGCCGACCGTCCGCGCCGGTGCGCGCGAGCTCGCGCCCCGAGGCCGCGTCGACGAGCAGCGCACCCGCGACCGGCTCGCCGTCGGCGCCCGTGACGATGCCGGAGACGCCGCCCGGACGCAGGGCGGCGACGTCGATCACGGTCTCCTCGCCCGCGCGCACGTCGACGACTGCGCAACCGACGACGTCGTCGCGGTCCTGACGGACGATCTCGACGAACCACGAACCGGCCGGCCACGGCACCCGCGCCGCGGCGCCGGTCGGCAGGCCGGCCCCCGTCTCGCGCTCGTCCGCGTGACCCCAGAGGGCACGCGGCGCGGACGGCATCCCGCGCAGCGCGGTCTCCGATCCGCCGGGTACGCCGACGACGCGCAGCGAGCCGAGACGCGGAGCCGTGATGCGCAGCGGCTCGGCGGCGCAGGTCGCCCAGCCCGTCGCGAGGTCGAAGCCGGCGTCGCGCACGACGTAGCGCACGAGCTCGTCCGCGTGCAGCGACGGCACCTCGAACGTGCCGTCGGCCGCGGTGCGCGCACTTCCGACGCCGCCGTCGGTCACCTCGACGCGCAGGCCCGCCCGCGGCCGCCCGTCGTCGCCGACGACGACGCCGCGGAACGTCGCGGAGCGATGCAGCGTGACCGCCGTGTCGCCCGTCCAGACGTCGGCGAAGCCGGGCGCGCCGATCCGGCGGTTGCCTGCGACGGGCACGCGCACGACGCCGTCCGCGCCGCCGCGATACGTGAGTCCCTCGACGAGCGCGTAGGCGCCCTCGACCGGTTCGCCGGCGCCGTCGCGCACCACGATCTCCGCGGGCGCCAGCTCGACGCGGAGCGGACGGCCGTCCGGCGTGACGAGACCGTTCCACGCGCCGAGGACCGGATGCCGCACGTCGATCCGCGTCGGCGAAGCAGGGGCGACGCACACGGTCGCACGGCCGTGCGCGTCGGTGCAGCGCACGTGCGATGCGTCGCCGCCGACGGTGACGCACGCGCCGGCGACAGGGCGCCCCGCAACGTCCGTGACGTCCAGCTCGAGCTCCACCGCGCGCGCGAGCCGGATCTCGAGCTCGTGCGGCGGCTGCGCGAGATCGAACTCCACGTGCTGCGTGCGCGGCAGATGGCCGTCGGCCCGGACGGCCAGCGAGAGCGACAGACGTCCGCGTCGCCCCGAACCGGCGACGACCTCGTCGAAGCGGCCGTCGCTGTCCACGTGCCACGACTCCGCCGGCCACCACGGACCGCGTCCGATTCGCGCACTCGCGAGCGGCGAGCCGTCCACGTCGTCCACGACGCGACCGCGCAGTCGCGGCGCGTCGGCGGACATGCGCAGCTCGATGTCGTACGTCGCGCCGGGGACGAACTCATGGCGCTCGGCGACGCGCGGGAACGGCCAGTCGTGCACCCAGAGTTCGTGCGGCACGCCGACGGCCGGCGGCAGCTCGAAGGTCCCGTCTGCGGACGTCCACGCCCACACGGGGCGGTCGATGCCGCCCTCGGGCTGCGCCCAGACGCGCAGCCCCGCGCCCGCGGGCGCGCCGTCGCCGCGGAGCACGCGTCCGCGGACGCGCGCCGGGCGCTCCAGCGTGATCGCGAGCTCGGAGTCGAACGTCACGCCGCAATGCTCTTCGCGATCGATCCAGCCGTCCGCCTCGGCCACCACGGTCTCCGGCGACTCGGTCGAGATCGGCAGCAGGAAGCGACCGTCGGAGCCGCTCCGAACGGCCCGGTCGGCATCGCCGCGCACGAACACGCGCACGCCGCCGAGCGGCGCGCCTGCCGCGTCGCGCACGCACCCCGGGACGCTTCGCGCGGGAGGCAGAGCGACGTCGCAGCGCGTGGGATCGGGCCCCTGCGAAGGAGGCACGACGAGCCGGTCCTCCCACTCCCCGTGGCCGCGCGCCTTCACGGAGACGTACGCGACGCCCGGCGTCGTCGGCACCGGCCCGAACGCACCGTCGGCGTCGGTGGTGAGCGTCACGGTGCGTCCGAAGCGGTGCGACAGCGAGGGCAGGCGCAGGGCGACGCGCGCGCCGGCGACGGCGTCGCCCGCGGCGTCGCGGACGCGCCCCGCGACGTAGGCGGTCGCCTGCTCGGCGAGCAGCACGGGCGCCGTGAGATCGGCGTCGGCGGGACGCTCGACGCGTGTGCTCGCGGGCACGCGCCCGGGCGGCTGCGCGAGCAGGTGCACGGTCGAGCCGAACGTCTCCAGCGCCTCGGGGTCGACCAGCTCGACGCGCGGCAGGTCCACGGCGTACGCGCCCGCGGCGTCGGTCCGCGCGGTGCGCGTGACCCCGAGGTACGACGCGTCCACGGAGACGCCCGGAAGCGGCGCGAGCGACTCCGCCGCGAGCACCACGCCGTGGACGCGCAGCGTCGGCAGGTCCCCCGGGAGGGACGACTCCGCGTCGTCCGCGAGCTCTCCGTCGTGTGCGCGCGCGGTGCGGCGCCGGGACTCCGGCGCCGCGTCCGCGGCGGTCGCCGACCCGGACGCACCCGCCGCCGATGGCTGCGTCGCGCCCGGCTCCGAGAGAGTGACGCCGAGCGCGACGACGACGAGCGTCAGCGCAGACGTCGCCAGCACCGAGATCCGGAGCGCGGTCGAGACGGGCGCGCGACGCCGCGGCGCCCGCTCCGCGCCACCGGCGAGCGGCGCGAGCAGCAGCGTCCAGCGGCGGCGCCCGCCGTGCGTCCCGGCGTCGAGCAGCGCGCGGAGCTGCGCGTGGGCGCGTCGCAGCCGTGTGTTCACGGTGTCTACGGGCACGCCCTGCCGCGCGGCGATCGCGCGCGGCGGCAGGTCCTCGTACCAGCGCAGGAACACCGTCGTGCGGTAGGGCTCCTCGAGCGCGTCCACGGCGCGCGCGACGCGCACCACGAGCTCTCTGCGCGCGGCGTCGTCGGCCGGGTCGGAGCCGGCCTGCGGCGGTGCGGCGCCGCGTTCGTGGAGGGCGCGTCGCGACTCGGCGCGCAGGCGCATGCGCCACGTGTTCCGCACGACGCCGCGCAGCCACGCGCCGAACGGACCGCGCGGCGGCGCGGAGCGGGCGGCCGCGACGAGCGCGTCCTGCGCCAGGTCGGCGGCGGCGTGCTCATCGCGCAGCAGCGCACCGGCGAGGCGCCGGACGAACGCCGCGTGTGCCGCGAGGGCGCCGGCGTCGAGCCGCTCGGAGTCCGCGGGAGGCGTGTGTGCGCCCATCTCTCCCTTCAGGTTGCCGCAGCGGCGGCATCCCGTTCACCTGCGCGTGCGTGTTCCGGCGCGGCGCGCGGCGGCTCCGCTACGCTGCGCCCGTGCCCGAGCCCCCGCGTTTCCTGCCGACCACCGCCGAGGAGATCCGAGCCCGCGGCTGGGACGGCGTCGACGTCGTGTTCGTCACCGGCGACGCGTACGTGGACCACCCGAGCTTCGCGATGGCGGTGCTCGGACGTGTGCTCGAGTCCCACGGCTTCCGCGTCGCGATCCTCGCGCAGCCCGACTGGCGCTCCGCGGACGCGTGGCGCGCGCTCGGCCCGCCGCGGCTCTTCTACGCCGTGTCGGCCGGGAACATGGACTCGATGATCAACCACTACACGGCGAACAAGAAGCGGCGCAACGACGACGCCTACTCGCCGGGCGGGCGCATCGGGCTGCGGCCGGACCGTCCGACGCCCGTGTACGCGCAGCGCTGCCGCGAGGCGTTCGCGGGCGTGCCCGTGGTGATCGGGGGCATCGAGGCCTCGCTGCGGCGCATCGCGCACTTCGACTACTGGTCGGAGACGGTGCGGCCGTCGCTGCTCGTCAACTCGAAGGCCGACCTGCTCGGCTTCGGCAAGGGCGAGGCGACGATCGTGCGGATCGCCGAGACGCTCGCCGCCGGCGGCAGCGTCGCGGACCTGCGGAGCGCACGCGGCATCGCGTACCTCCTCGGCCGCGCGGAGGAACTGCCGGCCGCGGAGTGGGAGACCGTCGAGCTGCCGTCGTTCGAGCAGGTCGCGGAGGACAAGCTCGCGTTCGCGCACATGACGCGCGCCTTCCACCACGAGACGAACCCGTTCAACGCGCGGCGGCTGCTGCAGCGCCACGGCGACCGGATGCTCGTGCTCAACCCGCCGTGCCTGCCGCTCGGCGAGAGCGAGATGGACGCCATCTACGACCTGCCGTACGCGCGTCGCCCGCACCCGCGCTACGGCGAGCGCATCCCGGCGTTCGAGACGGTCCGCGACTCGGTCCAGATCATGCGCGGCTGCTTCGGGGGCTGCACCTTCTGCAGCATCACGATGCACGAGGGGCGCGTGATCCAGAGCCGCCGCGCGCGCTCGATCGTGGCCGAGGTGGAGCGGCTCGCGCGGGACCCGTCGTTCAAGGGCACGGTCAGCGACCTCGGCGGGCCGACCGCGAACATGTACCGCATGCGCTGCACGCGGCCGGAGGTCGAGGCCGTCTGCCGCCGGCAGTCGTGCATCCACCCGACCGTCTGCAAGCTGCTCGGCACGGACCACGGCCCCACGATCGAGCTGATGCGCGCCGCGCGCGCCGTGCCCGGCGTGAAGCGCGTGAACATCGCGAGCGGGATCCGCATGGACCTCGCCCACCGCGACCCGGCGTACGTCGAGGAGCTCGCGGCGCACCACGTCGGCGGGCACCTGAAGGTCGCGCCGGAGCACCGCAGCGACGCGGTCCTGTCGCTGATGAAGAAGCCGTCCGCGGACTCGTTCGAGCGCTTCGCCGAGGAGTTCGTGAAGGCGAGCCGGCGGGCGGGCAAGGAGCAGTACCTCGTCCCCTACTTCATCGCGAGCCACCCGGGCTCGGGCGTCCGCGAGATGATCGAGCTGGCCGTCTTCCTGAAGCAGCGCGGCTACCGGCCGCGGCAGGTCCAGGACTTCATCCCGGCCCCGATGGACGTGGCCACGTGCATGTACTGGACGGGCCTCGACCCCGAGACGATGCGCCCCGTCCGCACGGTCCACCGGCTCCGCGACCGCATGGTCCAGCGCGCGCTCATGCAGTGGTTCCAGCCCGAGAACTGGCGCCTGGTCCGCGAGGCGCTGCTGGCCGCCGGGCGCGGCGACCTGATCGGGTCCGGCCCCGACTGCCTGATCCCCGCGACGCCGCCCCGCGCGTCCGGCGGGCCGCCCCGCGCCCGTCGCGACGACGGGGCCGGAGAGTCGCGCAGCGTGGGCTATCGCCCGGGGCGGTCCGGGCACGGGCGGCGTCCGCGCTGATCCCGCGGCGCGGCGCGGCGCGGCGCGCGAGGTGCAGTCTCTTTCAATTCGAGCCGTTCCTTCTTGCAATTGGCGCAGGAGTCGGGAGTCTGTTCCGCCATGCGGGCAGGCATGGTGCGAACCCTGACGGGTGCGTGCGCGGTGGCGCTCATTGCGTTCTCCGCGCCGAGCCGCGCCTTCGCCGGCGTCGTCTCGACCTCCGGCACGATCACGCAGATCACGACGCCGAGCGGCACGCTGGCGGGCGGCACGCTCGAGAGCGACGCGACCGCGTACTTCTGGTTCGAGAACACGGTCACGGGCGCGCAGAGCGTCAGCGTCAACCACCGCGGCTCGGGCACTGTGAACTCCGCCGGCACGGCGAACCCGGGCACGCTGAACGCGACGTTCGTGCGCAGCTACATGACCCACTTCGACAAGGTGGGCTCGACGGCAGGCGTGTTCGTCACCCTCTCGAACATGTCCATCACGTTCGACGAGGAGATCATCGGCATCATCTTCAACACGACGACGCTGGGCAACACCGACGGCACGTACGGTCCGTCGGGTCTCACCTACAGCTACGTCGCGGCGAACTCGCGCGGCTACGAGCTCGGCACGGGAGCGACGGGCGACCGCTTCTCCATCTCCGCCGACCGCCACACCATCACGATCCTGAACATCGGCACGGCAGCCGCGGGCATCGACGAGCTGCGCATCCTGCTCAATCCCGAGCCGGGCACCTTCGCGCTCTCGGGCCTCGGCGTCGCCCTGCTCGGCGGCCTCGTGGTGCGCCGCCGCCGGCGCCGCCGCGCCGCCGCACCGGCGCAGCAGCCCGCGCGAGCCTGAGCCGCCTCGCCGCGGCCTCCGCGAACCGGCTACAGCGCGACCGCCGCCGCACCCGAAGAGGGGGCACTGCAACCCCCAGGGAAGCGACGCGATGGCTTGGATCGACGCCCTCCTCCAGGAGATGGTGCGCCTCGGCTGCTCCGACCTGCACATGTCGTCGGGGGTCCAGCCCATGTACCGGCTCCACGGCGAGATGACGCCGGTCGAGGGCACCGTCCCCCTCACCGCGGAACAGATGGCGGCGGTCCTCCAGGAGATCACCCCGGAGGACTACTGGCAGCAGTTCGTGAAGGAGTGGGACGCCGACTACGCGTACGCCCTCGAGGGCAGCGGCCGCTTCCGCGTGAACCTGTTCTTCGACCACAAGGGTCCGGGCACGGTCATGCGCCAGATCCCGGAGAAGATCCCGAGCGCCCGTGACCTGAACCTGCCGCCGGTCTGCCTCGAACTGTGCAACCACTCGAAGGGGCTGATCCTCGTCACCGGGCCCACGGGCAGCGGCAAGTCGACGACGCTCGCGGCGATGCTGAACCACGTCAACGAGTCGCGCCCCGACCACATCATCACGATCGAGGACCCGATCGAGTTCGTGCACCCGAACAAGCGCTGCCTCGTGAACCAGCGCGAGGTCAAGCGGCACACCGCGGGCTTCAAGCGGGCGCTGAAGGCCGCGCTGCGCGAGGACCCCGACATCGTGCTCGTCGGCGAGCTCCGCGACCTCGAGACGATCGCGATCGCCATCGAGACGGCCGAGACGGGCCACCTGGTGTTCGGCACGCTGCACACCAACACGGCGCCGTCCACCGTGAACCGCATCATCGACCAGTTCCCGGCGGACCAGCAGGCCCAGATCCGGATGATGCTCGCCAGCTCGCTGCGCGGGGTCATCTCGCAGACGCTGCTGAAGAAGAACGGCGGCGGCCGCGTCGCTGCGCTCGAGATCCTCGTGGGCAACAACGCCGTGTCGGCGCTCATCCGCGAGGGCAAGACGCACCAGATCCTCTCCTGCATGCAGACCGGCGGGAAGGACGGCATGCGCCTCCTGAACGACGCGCTGCTCGAGCACGTGCGGAACGGCGTCGTGTCGCCCGAAGAGGCGTACATGAAGTGCGTCCAGAAGGACGACCTGAAGGCGAAGTTCGAGAACGCGGGCATCCGCCTCGACGTCCCCGGCCCCGGCAGCTCCGAGCCGCCGCCGCGCGCCGCCGCACCCGCGCGCGCGGCGACGAACGGCAACACGCCGGCGCGCCCGGCGGTCGCCGCCGCAGCCGTCTCGGCCGGCGGCGGCGGCGGCGGTGGCGGCGGCGGCGGGTTCAAGGACCCGTTCGAGCAGTTCCGCCAGGGCCGCCAGAACGGCCGCTGACCCCGCGCCCGGCGGCGTGTTCGTGCGACCCGCCGTGCGCCCTACCATCGCGGCATGCAGCCGCACGCATCCGGCCCCCGTGTCGTCGAGCCTCCGCGCGGGACCGCGCTCGCCTGCCGCAACTGGCAGATCGAGGCGCCCTACCGCATGCTCCAGCACAACCTCGCGCCCGACGTGGCCGAGGACCCGGAGCACCTGATCGTCTACGGCGGCTCGGGCCGCGCCGCGCGCGACTGGCCGTCGTTCGACGCGCTGCTGCGCTGCCTGCGCGAACTGGCGCCCGACGAGACGCTGCTGGTCCAGAGCGGCAAGCCGGTCGGCGTGTTCCGCACCCACGAGCACGCGCCGCGCGTGCTCATCGCCAACTCGAATCTGGTGGGCCGCTGGGCGACGTGGGAGCACTTCCGCGAACTCGAGCAGCGCGGGCTGATGATGTACGGGCAGATGACCGCGGGCTCGTGGATCTACATCGGGACGCAGGGCATCCTGCAGGGCACGTACGAGACGTTCGCCGAGGCCGCGCGGCAGCACGCGGGCGGCGACCTCGCGGGCAGGCTCGTCGTCTCCGGCGGCCTCGGCGGCATGGGCGGCGCGCAGCCGCTCGCGGCGACGATGAACGGCGCCGTGTTCCTCGGCGCGGACGTGGACCCGGCGCGCATCGCGAAGCGCCTCGCGACGCGCTACCTCGACGAACGCGTCGACGACGTGGACGCGGCGATCGACCGCGCGCTCGCCGCGTGCGCCGCGCGCGAGGCCGTCTCGATCGGCGTGCCGACGCACCAGACGACGCTCCTGCGGCGCCTCGTGGCCCGCGGCGTCGTCCCCGCGCTCCTCACCGACCAGACGAGCGCGCACGACGAGCTGAACGGCTACGTGCCCGACGGACTCGCGTTCGAGGCCGCGCTCGCGCTGCGCGCGAGCGACCCGCAGCGCTACACGGCCGAGTCGCGGCGCACGATGGCGGACCACTGCCGGCTGATGGTCGAGCTGCAGGCGCTCGGCGCGGCGACCTTCGACTACGGCAACAACCTGCGCGGCCAGGCGCTCGAGGCGGGGTACGCCGAGGCGTTCGCCTTCCCCGGCTTCGTGCCGGCGTACATCCGGCCGCTCTTCTGCGAGGGCAAGGGGCCGTTCCGCTGGGTCGCGCTCTCGGGCGACCCCGAGGACATCCGGCGCACCGACGAGGCGATCCTGCGCCTGTTCCCGGAGGACGCCGCGCTGTGCCGCTGGATCCGCATGGCGGGCGAGCGCGTCGCGTTCCAGGGCCTGCCTTCGCGCATCTGCTGGCTCGGGTACGGCGAGCGCGCCCGCGCGGGACTCGAGTTCAACCGCATGGTGCGCGACGGCGAGGTCTCCGCGCCGATCGTCATCGGCCGCGACCACCTCGACTGCGGCTCCGTCGCGTCTCCGAACCGCGAGACCGAGGCGATGAAGGACGGCACCGACGCGGTCGCCGACTGGCCCATCCTGAACGCGCTGCTGAACACCGCGGCGGGCGCGACGTGGGTCTCGTTCCACCACGGCGGCGGCGTGGGCATGGGCTACTCGCTGCACGCGGGCATGGTCATCTGCTGCGACGGGACGCCCGAGATGGACGTGCGCCTCGAGCGCGTGCTGACCTGCGACCCCGGGATGGGCGTGATCCGCCACGCCGACGCGGGGTACGAACGCGCGAACGAGGTCGCGCGCGAGCGCGGCGTGCGCATCCCGCTGCCGCGCGACTGACCGCGCCGGACGCAACGCGGGACGCAGCGCCGGTCGCGACGCCGGGCGCCCCGGGCGCGCGGCGCGGCGCCGTGTCCGCGGCCGAGGACGCCCCCTCGCACGCAGCGCGCGGCGCGCCGATTGCGGCTACTCTCCCACCATGCGCCCACGACCCACCCTCGCCTGCGCCGCCGCCCTCGCCGCCGCGCTCCTCGTCGCGGAGCGCGGCACGGCCAGCGCGCAGCCCGGCGAGAAGCCGCTCGACGAGGCGAAGAAGCTCCTCGACAGCGGCACGCTCGCCAACCGCCAGCACGCGCTCGAGATCCTCGAGGGGCTCGCCGGCGACAAGTCCGCCGAGAAGCTCGTGATCTCCGCCCTCGACGACGAGGACTGGGGCGTCGGGATGCAGGCCGCCGACGTGCTCTCGCGCACCGGCGGCGACGCGGCGCGCGACGCGCTCGCGGACGCGGCCGTCACCGGCGAGATCCAGTGGGTGCGCGACGCCGCCGCACGTGCGCTCGGCACGCTCGCGGGCGCCGAGGCGGGCGAGCTGCTGCTCGACCAGACGAAGCGCCACAAGGAGGAGACGGTGAAGGCGCGCGCCGTCGACGGCGCCGCCGCCTACGTCGGGCCCGAGCACGTCTCGCGCCTGGCGCGCTTCGCGCTCGACAAGGACCCGTACCTCGCGCGCTCCGCGGCCCGTGCGCTCGGAGGTCTCGCGGCCGACGGCAGGGCCGGCGCCGAGGCGCTGAAGGCCATCGGCCCCGTGCTGTCGAAGCGCAAGGACACGCGCTCGTTCCTGCCGTACTCGGGCGCGATCGAGGGGCTCGCGCGCGCGGCGCCCGACTCGTCCGCCGTGATCGCGACGCTCCTCGACGAGGTCGTCGACGCGATCGACGACGACGGCTACGTGCCGGAGCGCGTCGCACGCGGACTCGCCGCCGCGGGCGGCGCGAAGGTCGCGGCGCCGTTCCATGCCGCCGTCGAGGCGTCCCGCAAGCGCGCGGAGGTGCGGCGCCTCGCGCTGCTCGCCGCACGTCTCGGACTCCCGGAGCTGCGCGAGGACGTCGCCTCGCTCCTGACGCACAAGGAGGAGCGTGTGCGCAGCGCCGCGGCGCTCGCGCTCGGTCGCATCGGCGCGCCCGAGTCGCGGGACGCGCTGCTCGCCGCGCTCGACGACAAGGGCGCGTTCGTGCGCGTCGAGGCCGTCGCGGCGCTCGCGCGCGTGCTGCCGCGCGCGGAGTTCGCGGCACTCGGGGAGCGGCTGCGCGGCGACCGCGACGAGCGCGTGCGGCTGCAGTACGTCGTCGAGCTCTACGACACGCTCGACCCCGTGGGGCTCGAGCCGCTGACGCCGTACGTGAAGGACGACTCGTGGCGCGTCGCGACGGCCGCCGCGGCCACGATCGGCGCACTCGGGGTCGCCGAGGACCTGCCGCGCCTGAAGCCGCTCCTCGACACCAAGGACTGGAAGCTGCGCGCGGCCGCGTACGAGGGCCTCGGGCGCCTGCGCGCCAAGGAGGCGGTGCCGCTGCTCGCCGAGGGGCTCGCCGACCGCGACCCCGTGGTCCGCGGCGTCTGCTGGACCAACCTGCAGATCCTCACGAGCGAGCGCCTGCCGGCGGAGCAGGCCACGTGGCTCGAGTGGTGGCGGGCGAACGGCGACGCGCTCTCGATCCGCAAGCGCAGCCGCCGCACGAAGGAGGAGATCGCCGCGGAGGAGGAGAAGAACGGCCGCTACGCGCCCGAGACCCGCACGCGCGACCAGAGCGTCGAGATCCTCCAGAAGGCGCGCATCCTCGTGGTGACCGGCGCGTGGGACAAGGTCGAGAAGGTGCTCGAGCACCTGACCATCAAGCACACGCTGCTCCGCGCGCAGCAGATCAAGCTCGCGGGGCTCAGCCCGAACCAGATCCTGCTCGTCAACTGCGAGGGCAACCTCGACTCCGACTCGATGGAGCGCGTCGCGTGGTTCGTGAACGTGGGCGGCTACGCGATGACCACCGACTGGGCGCTCACGAAGACGATCATGCCGGTGTTCCCGGGGTACGCGACGCAGTACGCGCGCTCGTCCACGGGCAACGACGTGGTGGTCGTGGAGCAGGGGCTGCCCGCGCACCCGCTCACCGCGGGCGTCTTCGACGGCGTGCCGGCGCTGCAGTGGTGGCTCGAGGTGCAGGCGTTCCCGCTGACGGTGCTGTACCCGGAGCGCGTGGACGTGATCGTGGACAGCGCGGAGATGCGCCACCGCTACGGCAGCAGCCCGCTCGGCATCGCGTTCCGCTGGGGCCTCGGCAAGGTCCAGCACTCGGCGAGCCACTTCTACCTGCAGGAGGAGGGCATGCAGAACGCCCGCGAGCCGCGTGCGCGCATGGTCTTCGCCGCCGACAACCTCGGCCTGTCGCTCGAGACCATCCGGCGGATGGAGGCGACGGGCGCATTCGACGGGCGCCTGACGGAGAAGACGATGACCGAGATCGCGCCCGACTACTCGATGTTCCGGCTGATCGTGAACATGGTGAAGGAGAAGAGCGACTGGGTCGAAGGGCTCTGATGCGCGAGCCGGCGGACCTCCTCGTCCTCCACGCGGCGGAGCTGGTCACGTGCGCCGACGGCCCGCCGGGGCCGCTGCGCGGCGACGACCTGCGCGCGCCGGGCATCCTCGCCGACGGCGCGGTCGCGGTGCGGGACGGCGTGTTCGTCGCCGTGGGAGCGAGCGCCGAGGTCGCCGCGCGCTTCGACGCCGCGCGCGTCATCGACGCGGGCGGCGTGTGCGTGGTGCCGGGCTTCGTCGACCCGCACACGCACCTCGTCTTCGGCGCGACGCGCGAGGACGAGTTCGAGCTGCGCTGCCTCGGCCGCAGCTACGAGGAGATCGCCGCGGCGGGCGGCGGCATCCGCGCCTCGTCGCGCCGCTTCCGGACGGCGTCGCGCGACGCGGTGCTGGCCCAGGCGCGGGCGACGCGGGCGCGCGCGCTCGCGCACGGCACGACCACGGTCGAGGTGAAGTCCGGGTACGGGCTCGACACCGAGAGCGAGCTGCGCGCCCTCGAGGTCGCGGGCGAGCTCGACGACCGCGGCGACGTCGTCCGGACCTTCCTCGGTGCGCACGAGGTGCCCGACGACTGGCGCGACGACCGTGCGGGCTACGTGCGCCTGGTGTGCGAGGAGATGCTCCCGCGCGTGGCCGAGCGGCGTCTCGCGCGCTACTGCGACGTGTTCTGCGAGGCGCACGTGTTCACGCCCGAGGAGACGCGCACGATCTGCGCCGCCGCGCGCGCTCTCGGCCTGGGCATCAAGCTGCACGCCGACGAGCTCGCCGGCACCGGCGGCGCCGAGCTGGCCGTCGAGCTCGGCGCGGTGAGCGCCGACCACCTGATGCGCGTCAGCGACGCGGGCATCGCCGCGCTCGCGGCGTCCGACACGGTGGCGGTGCTCCTGCCCGGGACGTCGTTCTTCCTCGGCATGCGGCACTTCGCCCCGGCGCGGCGCATGATCGAGGCGGGCTGTGCGGTCGCCCTCGCGACGGACTGCAACCCGGGCTCGTCGATGACGGAGAACCCGCAGCAGGTCCTGACGATCGCGTGCATCGGGCTGGGGCTGCGGCCCGCCGAGGCGCTCGCCGCGTTCACGCGCAACGCCGCGTACGCGGTCGGGCTGGGCGACGTCGTCGGGCGCATCGCGCCGGGCTACCGGGCGGACCTCGTCGTCACGGACGTCGCGAACCACCGGCTGCTCGCGTACCACCACGGCGTGAACCACGCGCGCACGGTGGTGCACCACGGCCGCGTCGTGGACACCCCGGGACGCTGATCCGCGGGCGGAGTGCAGTGCGGCGCGTCCGGCGCCGATGACGGAGAGAGAACCGGCTTCCCCGGAGGACCCGATGCGGCTCGTGGCGTGCACCCTCGAACTCGGCGCGGACGCACCCGACGCGCTCCTGTCCACCGCCGCCGAGGCGGCCGAGCGCCGCGCCGTCGGCGTCGTGCGGGGGGACGACCCGGGCGCACTCGTGCTGCTCGGCACGCCCGAGGACGTCTGCGACGCGGTCGAGGCCGCCGCCCGCGCCGTCGCGGCCGCCGGCTCGCGGCCGCGGTGCGTGCTCGTCGCCCTGGCCGGCACGACGCCCGAGGCCGCGGGGACCGTCGCGGCGGTGCTGCGCACGGAGCTGGCCGACGCGGACGGCACCGCGCCCGAGGTGGTCGTCGCCGAGGCGCCGAGCCAGCCCGCGGTCGATGCGCCGCTCCCGCTCCTCGACGCGATCGCGTCGGGCAAACCCGCCCCCGGGGGCGGCGCCGCGGCGGCGCTCGCCGGCGCGACGGGGGCTGCGCTGGTCTCGATGGTCGCCGCGCTGACGATGGGCCGCGCGAAGTACGCCGAGGTCGACGCGGAGATGCGTCGCACGCACGAGCGCTCCGAGGAACTGCGCGACGCGCTGCGCGCGATGATCCGGCGCGACGCGGACGCCTTCAACGAGTACCTGCGCGCGCTGCGGCTGCCCCAGGAGACGGAGGACGCGGCCCAGGAGCGCTACGCCGTGCTCGCGAAGGCGGCGCTCGCGACGGTCGAGGTGCCGCTCGACACCATGCGCGCGGCGATCGAGGTGCTCGAGCTGGCGTCGGTGGTCTCCCGGCGCGGGAACGAGAACGCGTCCACGGACGGGCGCGTCGGCGCGCTGCTCGCGGCCGCGGCGGTGCGGGCCGCGTGGATGAACGTGAAGGTCAACCTGCCCGCGGTCCGCGACCTGGACACGCGCGCGCGGATGTCGGCCGAGGCCGGCGCGCTCGCCCGCCAGGCGGAGGACGTCGAACGCCGCGCGCTCCGCACGGGCAGCCTCGACGAGATGTGAGGTCGCGCCGCGCGCTGCCCGTGATCGCGTCCGTCGCGCTCGCGCTCGCGGCGGCCGCACGTGCGGGCGAGGACGCCCCGGCGCGGCACGCCCTCGACGACGCCCCCGCCGTGCTCGCACGGCTCGTCCCGCACGTCGAGGCGGCGTGCGGCGCGGCCTTCCCGGCGCCGCCCGTCGTCCGCGAGCTGAGCGCCCGCGCGGCCGCCGCGGCGTTCCGCGGGGACCTGCGCGACGAGGTCGCGCGGCGCCACCCGCAGCTGAGCGACGCGCAGCGCGAGACGCTGCTGACGGCCGCCGCGAGCGGCTCCGTCGCGTCGTGCCTCGCGCGCTACAGCTTCTCGGAGCGCGCGATCGTGCTGGTGCGCGACAGCTTCGACGCGCAGCGCGCGGCGGCGGGCTTCGCGGCCGACGAGTCCGCGGACCTGCTCGCCGCGGTCCTCGCCCACGAGGCCGTGCACGCGCTCGACGACGCCCGCTTCGACCTGCGCACGCTGTACGCCGGGGCGCGCGACGAGGAGGCGCTCCGCGCGCGCGCGATGCTCGTGGAGGGGCGCGCGGTCCACTTCGGACGGGTCGCCGCGCAGGCGGCGGGCGTCCCGGCCGGGGCGCGCGAGCTCCTGCCGGGCGGAGCGGAGCCGCCCGACGTGCACGCGTGGACGCTGCGGCTGACGTACGAGCTCGGCGCGCGCCACGTGGCGGACGTCGTCGCGCGCGGCGGGCGCGTCGCGTCGGAGGCGGAGCTGCGCAGCCCGCCCGATCTCACGCTGCCGCTCTGCGCCGCCGGCGCGGCGGCGGCCGACGCCCGCCCCGGCGACGTGCTGCGCCGGGCGGGGCTCGGCGACGGCGCCACGCCGCTCTCGGCGCTCCTGCTGCGAGCGCGCCACGCGGCGCTGCGCGGGCGCGAGCGCGCGGACGCGCTCTTCGAGCCGTACCGCGGCGGGGCCCAGACCCTCGTCGATGCGACCAACGCGGCGGTCCTCGCGTTCGCCGACGAGGCCGGCGCCCGCGCCTACTGCGAGGCCGCCGGCGACGAGGCGCCGACGGAGCGTCGCGGCAGCCTGGTCCTGCGCGCGTACGGGCCGGCCGCCGAGACGCTGCTGCCGCGCCTCGTGGCGGCGGCCGAGGCCCCTCCGCGCTGAGCCCGGCCCGCGCCCCACCACAGGTCGTGGGGCAACGTCCCCCATCGTCAAGATGCAGGGGCTTCCACGACGCGACGACGAATGGTATTTTTCGCGCAGACGTGCCCCGGAGGCGTCCGGAGCACTGGCTGAGAGCCCCGACGTGCACCTGCCACGGTGCGCCGAGGGGGAGGCCGGGGTCGTTCCGTCCGGGTGCAGGGCACCCGCAGGGGCGCCCCCCTGGGAGGAGGTGATCATGTCCAGTGGCTGTAGTCGTAGGCTGTCCGCCGGGTAGGCTGACGGGCCTGCCCAGAGACGGGCAGCACTGAACACATACCGGGGCGCGCCGCGTGCGGCGTGCCCCGGTTCCGCTTCCGGGGCGGGCGCGCGGTCCCGCGGGGCTCCCCGGCGCGCGGCCGGGGACCGCGGTCAGCGGTCGAGCTTCTCGAGCACGGCGCGGTTGCCGAGCAGGTAGTCGCCGAGCGAGAAGAGCGTCACCGCCGCGACGAACCACATCAGCGGCTGGGCGACGGAGGTGCGCACGTCGGCCTCGGCGAGCCCGAGCGTCGCGCGCAGGCAGCTCGCGGACAGGATCACGATGATCGCGGTGCCCTGGACCACCGCCTTCAGCTTGCCGCTCCAGCGCGCGGACACGATCACGCCCTGGCTGGCCGCGAGGATGCGCACGGTCGAGACGATGGAGTCGCGGTAGAAGATCGGCGCGATGGCCCAGACCGACGCGTAGTCGAGCGTCAGGAAGCCCAGGAAGACCGTGAAGCGGCTGACGGAGTCGGCCAAGGGGTCGAGGATCTTCCCGAGCTGGCTCACCTGCGCGAGCCGGCGCGCGAGGAACCCGTCGAGCAGGTCCGTCACCTCGAAGGCGACCACGAGCGCGAGCGCGACCCAGCGTGAGGTCTGCGTGTCCTCGAGGAACGCCCACAGGAACAGCGGCGCGCCGAGCAGCCGGCAGAGCGTGAGGACGTTGGGGATCTTCACGGCGTCGCCCCGGGCAGCACGGGCGCCCCGTCGCGCACGCCGACGATCGTCGCGAGGGCGAGGCGCCGCGGCGTGCCGAAGCGCTCCGAGATCGCGTCGCACTTCGTCGTGAGCAGGCACGCGACCGCGGGGCCGAGATCGGGCCGGTTGCCGTAGGCGAGGTAGAAGTTCGCCTGCCCCTTCGTGAGCACGAGGTCCGCCCGCGCGATCTCGTCGCGCAGGCGCGGCGACGCCTCCTCGAGGGAGATGCCCAGCGTGTCCGGACCCGCCTCGAAGATCTCGTCGGCGGCCGCGTCGAGGCCGACCGCGCGGAAGTCGTCGAGGGTCGCGTCGGAGGTGATCGGTCCGCCGCGGTACGGCACCACGACCGTCGCGCCGTACGAGCGCAGCTCGCGCACGAGCAGCGCGTCGAACGCGATCTCCCCGACGTTGTCGGGCACGTACAGGATGCGGCGCGCGGCGCGCGCCAGGCGCTCGATCGCGGCGGTCTGGTCGACGTCGAAGCCGCGCGCGACGACGCCGCGCAACATGCCCTCGATCTCGTCGGCGCCGAACCCGTAGCCGATGCCCGCGGTCCGGAAGTCGAGGTGGTTGCCCGCGACGGCCCAGCGGCAGAGCGTCGCGAAGCGCTCGCCCGGCGGCAGGGCGGCGACGTCGGCCGCGACGCGCCCGGCGAGCTCGCGGCCCACCCGGTTGCACGCGTCGCGCAGCTCGCGGAACGGCAGCACGTCCCGGGCCTCGTCCTTGAGGATGCGGTGCACCCCGGTGATGAACCACGACGGCAGGTGGCTCTCGCCCCAGTGGGCGTCGAGCCACGCCTCGGCGCGGCCGAGTATCCGCGCCCCGAGCTCCGGCGGGTAGCCGAGCAGGTCGACGGCGCCGCGCAGGTCGTGGACGATGCACGGGCGGCAGCGCGGGTCCAGCACGGGGATGCGGGGCGTCGGCATCGCGGTCGGGCAGAATAGGAGCGCCGCGACGGTCGGCATCGAAATACGGTGTCCCCGCCACGCGCTCCCGGATGCGCGCAGGCGGCTCCCGCCACGGTCGTCCAACACCCCATGCACACGCACTCCCGCCGCGCCGAACGGGGCGTCGCCCTGCTCCTCGTGCTCATCGCCATCGTGCTCATGGCCGCGCTGGCGACCGAGCTGACGCAGACGGCGACGACGCAGGGACGGCTCGGGCGCAGCGCCATGAACGACTTCCTGCTGCGCACGGCGGCCGAGGGCCGGATGCACATCCTCCGCGCGTCGCTGCGCTACGACGCGACGAACGGCGACAACGTGGACACGGAGGACGACGACTGGGCGTGGAGCAAGCACACGGATCTCTCGGACTGGGGCGAGCGCTCGGCGACGGGCGTGCCGGAGGGCGGCGAGGACTCCGTCGCGTACAGCAACACCGACGTGCAGCTCGTCGCCTGGTGCGAGGACGAGCGGAGCAAGCTGAACCTCACGGGCCTGAGCCGCCCCGAGGACTCGCCCGAGTACCGCAACACGCGCGAGACGCTGCTGCGCCTGATCGACGAGTTCCGCGACGGCTGGAGCTCGCTCGACCTCTCGGAGTCCGACGCCCAGGAGATGGTCGACGACCTGACGGAGTGGCTGCGCGACCAGAGCGAGGACGACGCCAACCCGATCCCGCCGGTGGCCTCCGGGCGCGGTCGCCTGCAGTCGGTGGACGACCTGCTGCGGGTGCCCGGCGGCAAGTGGAAGCGCGAGATCCTGTACGCCGTCAAGGACGTGGACGTCGATCCCGACGCCGAGTCCGACGACCTGCCCGAGACGGCCGACGGCGAGTGGCGCCGACCGAACGGCGTGCCCGGGCTCGTCGAGTTCCTGACGGTGCACCTCGAGAGCGGTGGCACGCCCGCGCTGCGGATCAACGTCAACACGGCGCCGAAGGCGCTCCTGCGCGCGCTGTTCGACGAGCGCGACCGCGAGCTCGGCGACGCGATCGTCGACCACCGCCGCGAGGGGGCCGGCGAGACCGACGACACGGGCTCCGGCACGGGGGACTCCTCGGGCGACGGCGCCGAGACCGGCTACTTCAAGACCAAGGCCGACCTCACGAAGGTGGAGGGCATGGCCGAGTCGCTCGACGAGTACCCGCGCCTCAACTACTTCGCGGACACGCGCAGCGACGTCTACTCCTGCTACGTGATCGCGAGCATGGTCACGGGCACGTACGACGCCGACCCGGACGCCGACCCGGACGACGAGGACGCGGGGCCGCGCGACATCGAGGCGCGGCTCCAGCGGCGCGACGTGGTCCAGCGCACGGAGCAGGGCTTCATCACCCTGTACTCCGAGATCCGCCACGACCCCGTTCTGCGCGACCGGTACTAGGCACGGCCAGCCGCCGCATTGCGCGCGACGGCCGCGCTCCGGCGGGTAACTTGACCGCCACGCCGCGACCGCTCTACGGTCCCGGAATCGACCCGGCCATGATCATCCTCTGCCGCAGCGACCTCAGCCCCGAACAGCGCGCGCACCTGCGCGGCGCGGTGTCCGGCCTCGGCTGCGGCTGGTACGAGCGCGAGGAGGGCGGACGCACCGTCTTCGAGACGGCCCCCGCCGGCGACGCGCACCGCCGGGCGTTCGAGGCGCAGCCGGGGGTCGAGCGCGTGTTCGCCGGCGAGCCGGGCGCGCACCTGGCGACGCGCGCGCACCGCGAGCGGCCGACGCGCGTGCGCGTGCGCGACCTCGAGTTCGGCGCGGGGGCCGCGGTGATGATCGCCGGGCCGTGCGCCGTGGAGGGTCTCGACGTCCTGCTCGAGATCGCGCGCGCCGTGCGCGACGCGGGCGCGCAGGTGCTGCGCGGCGGCGCGTTCAAGCCGCGCACGTCGCCGTACGACTTCCGCGGGCTCGGCCGCGAGGGTCTCGAGATGCTCGCCGAGGCCGGGCGGGCGACGGGCCTGCCCGTCGTCACGGAGGTCCTCGACACGCGCGACGTGGAGCTCGTGGAGCGGCACGCCGACGTGCTGCAGGTGGGCTCCCGCAACATGCACAACTTCGCGCTGCTCGCCGAGGTGGGCCGCACGCGCAAGCCGGTGCTGCTGAAGCGCGGGATGAGCGCGACGGTGGACGAGATGCTCACGTCGGCCGAGTACGTGCTCTCGGGCGGCAACGCCGACGTGGTGCTGTGCGAACGCGGCATCCGGACGTTCGAGACGGCGGCGCGCAACACGCTCGACCTCACGGCCGTGCCGCTGCTCGCCGAGCGCACGCACCTGCCCGTCGTGGTCGACCCGTCGCACGCGTGCGGCCGCCGCGCGCTCGTCGCACCGCTGGCGCGCGCGGCGGTCGCCGTCGGCGCCGCGGGCGTGATGCTCGAGGTCCACGTGCGGCCGGACGAGGCGCGCTGCGACGCGCGCCAGGCGATCCTGCCGAGCGAGCTGGCCGAGATCGTGCGCGACGTGCGCGCCGTCGAGCGCGCGCTCCCCCCGCAGGCGGCCGAGACGCGCCGCGAGCCGCGGCGCGAGCCGGAGAGTGTCGCGTGAGCACGCGCGCGCGCCTGGTCGCGGGCAACTGGAAGATGCACCTCGTCGCCGCGGGCGCCCGGGAGCTCGCGGCGGCGACGGCCGCCGCCGCCGCCCGCCACCCGGGCCCCGACGTGGCGGTGATCCCCGCGTTCACGCTGCTCGCGGCCGCGCGCGGCGCCCTCGCGGGCTCGCGGGTCGCGCTCGGTGCGCAGGCCTGCCACGAGGCCCCGCAGGGCGCGCACACCGGCGAGGTCAGCGCGGCGATGCTCGTGGACGCGGGCTGCTCCCTGGTTCTCGCAGGCCACAGCGAGCGCCGCGCGGCCGGCGAGAGCGACGCCCAGGTGGGCGCACGTGCGGCCGCCGCGCTCGCCGCGGGCCTGCGCGTGGTGCTGTGCGTCGGCGAGACGCTCGGGGAGCGCGAGGCCGAGGCCACGGAGGCCGTCCTGGCACGCCAGCTCGCGGCCGGGCTCGCGCCGCTCCCGGCGACGGCGCTCGAGCGCCTCGACCTGGCCTACGAGCCGGTCTGGGCGATCGGAACCGGTCGCACGGCGACGCCGGAGATCGCAGCGGCGGCGCACCGCCACCTGCGCAGCCTCCTGGTCGGGAAGTACGGCGCCGGCGGCGCCGGGCCGCGCATCCTCTACGGCGGCAGCGTCAAGCCGCAGAATGCGGCCGAGCTGCTCGCCGCCGACGAGGTCGGCGGACTCCTGGTCGGAGGCGCGTCGCTCGAGGCGCAGGCGTTCGAGGGCATCATCGAGGCGGCGGCGCGCTGAGCCGCCGGTCGGAGACCGAGCATGCAGTTCGTCCTGGGTCTGCTCCTGTTCATCGCCGTGGCGTCGTCGATCCTGCTCATGGTCGTGATCCTGCTGCAGGAGCCGAAGGGCGGCGGCCTCGCCGCGGCGCTCGGCGGCAGCGGCATGGAGGCGATCGGCGTCAACACCGGCAGCGTGAACAAGTTCACGTCGGCCGTCGCGACGGTCTGGGTCGTCGCGTGCCTGCTCCACGCGGTGCTGATGGGCACGGGCACGGCGCACCAGGGCGGCTCGAACGGCGACGCGCCGGCGGCCCCCGGCGGCGCGCCGGGCGACGGGGACGCGCCGGCCCCGGGGGACTCCGGCAAGTGAGCGCCGGCGGGCGGACCGGGTCCGCCCGGTCGCGCTCCCGAGGACCCGCGAGGACGCTCCGCCCGTGACCGCCGCCGCACCCCTCCCGCTCCACTCCATGACCGGCTTCGGCCGCGGGGCGCGCGAGGCGGACGGGATCGCGGTGCGCGTCGAGGCGCGGAGCGTCAACGCCCGGCACCTGAAGGTGGGCTGTCGCGCCCCCGCCGAGTTCGACGCGCGCCACGCCGACATCGAGGCGCTGGTGCGCACGCGCTTCGAGCGCGGCACGGTCTCCGTGTCGATCTCCGTCGAGCGCCGCCGCGCGGCGGCGCCCGCGGCGATCGACGCGGCCGTGCTCGCGGACTACGTCGCGCAGGCGCGCGCCGCGGCCGCGCGCGCGGGGATCGCGGGCGAGCCGACCCTCGACACGCTGCTGCGCCTGCCCGGCGTGCTCAGCGACCCGGGCGAGCGGGCGCTCGCGGACGCCGACTGGGAGCTCGCGGCGGCCGCGATCGGCGCGGCGCTCGACGACCTCGGCGAGATGCGCCGGCGCGAAGGTGCCGCCCTCGCGGGCGTGCTGCGCGCGGGGGCCGACGAGATCGACCGCCTGGCGGCGCGCGTGCGCGCGCGGGTGCCGGTCGCCCTCGCGGAGCACCGCGAGCGCATGCGCGAGCGCCTCGCGGCGCTGCTCGAGCCGGGCCACGACGTCCCGGCGGAGCTGCTCGCCCGGGAGGTCGCGGTGCTCGCGGAGCGGAGCGACGTCGCGGAGGAGCTCGAGCGCCTGGCGAGCCACGTCGCGCAGTGGCGCGACGCGCTCGACGCCGGCGGCCCCGTGGGCCGGCGCCTCGAGTTCCTCTCGCAGGAGCTCGGGCGCGAGGCCAACACCATCGGCTCGAAGACGGCGGACGCCGAGATCCGCGACGCCGTGATCGGCATGAAGCTGGCCGTGGACCGCCTGAAGGAGCAGTCGGCGAACCTCGAATGACGCCCCCGCGCGGCCGCCTGCTCGTCCTCTCCGGTCCGTCGGGCGTCGGGAAGACCACGGTGGCCGAGGGGCTCCTGCGCAATCCGCGCATCGCGCGCGCCGTGACGGCGACGACGCGCCCGCGCCGGCCGCACGAGATCCCGGGCCGCGACTACCACTTCCTGATCGAGCCCGAGTTCCGCGCGCGCATCGCCGCGGGGCGCTTCCTCGAGCACGCGCTCGTGCACGGGCACCTGTACGGCACGCCGCGCGAGGAGGTCGAGCGCATCGTCGCCTCGGGCCGCACCTGCCTGCTCGTGATCGACGTCCAGGGCGCCGCGACCTTGCGCTCGGCGGGCGTCGCGGCCCTCTACGTGTTCCTCGTGCCCCCGTCGTGGGCCGAGCTCGAGCGCCGCCTGCGCGGGCGCGGCACGGAGGCCGACGGCACGCTGCGGGTGCGGCTCGACGCCGCACGGGACGAGCTCTCCCGCCAGGGCGAGTACGACACGGTCGTAATGAATGATGACCTCGAGCGCGCGATCCACGAGATTGAGGGGCTCGTCTCGCGCTCCGGGGGCTGATCCCGGAGCGGCGGCCGACGGCACGCAGCACGAGCGGGGCACAGCGCGCACCAGAACGGGCGCCGGGAGGCACACCATGGGGATCGACACCATCCGCCAGATCGACCGCCTGGACGACCGGGTGGGCGGGCGCTTCCTGCTCACCTCGCTGATCCAGCGCCGCATCCAGGAACTGATCAAGGGCTCGCCGCGCCTCGTCGACGGCACGACCCCGCTGCGCACGGCGCTGCTCGAGATCGAGTCCGGCAAGATCGAGGCCGGCCGCGGCTCCGAGGAGCCCGCGCTCTAGGTCGAGCCCGTGCAGTCCCTCTCCGAGGGCCCGCCCGCCGCGCGCCGCCGCGTCGTCCTCGGCATCTGCGGCAGCATCGCCGCCTACAAGGGCGCGGACCTCTGCTCGAAGCTCGTGCAGGCCGGGCACGAGGTCACGGTCGTGATGACGGACGCCGCGACGAAGCTCGTCGGCCCGCTCACGTTCGCCGCGCTGACCGCCCGCCCGGTGGCGACCGACGCGACCACGACCGAGGCGGGGGTGCACGTCGAGCACATCGGCCTCGCCGACCGCGCGGAGTGCCTCGTCGTGGCGCCCGCGACCGCCAACTTCCTCGCGAAGGCGGCCCACGGCATCGCCGACGACGTGCTCACGTCCGCGCTCCTCGCCGTGACCTGCCCGGTGCTCGTGGCGCCCGCCATGAACGTGCGCATGTGGGACCACCCCGCGGTGCGGCGCAACCTCGCGGCGTGCCGCGACCTCGGCTACGAGATCGTCGAGCCGGGCGACGGCTACCTCGCGTGCGGCGACTGGGGCGCGGGGCGCCTCGCCGAGCCCGCCGCGATCGCCGAGCGCGTCGCGGCCGTGCTCGCCCGCGCCTGACGCGCGGCGCGGCGTTCAGGGGCGCGCACGTGCGCGCGCGTCGAGCTCGACGAGCAGCTCGACCAGCCGCTCCGCCAGCTCGCGCTTCGTGAGGCCGGGCCACTCGGCCGTGGCGCCGAGCGCGCGGATGAGGCGGAAGTCGGCGCGCTCCGCGCCGAGCGCGGCCGGCGCGTCGACGACGATCGCGTCGAGGCCCTTCGCCACGAGCTTGCGACGCGCCTCCGCCTCGGCGTCCTCGACCTGCAGCGCGAAGCCCACCACGGGCCGCCGGCCGCGGCCGGCGGCGAGGGTCGCGACGATGTCGGGGTTCCGCACGAGCGCGAGCGTCTCGCCCGTCGCGCCCTTCGGCGGCTTGCCGGGGTGGCGCACGGCGGGGCGGTGGTCGGCGACCGCGGCGGTGGCGACGAGCGCGTCGCACTCCGGCCACTCGCGCTCGCACGCGGCGAGCATCTCGCACGCGGAGACCACGCGCACGGTGCACACGCCGGGCGCCTCCGGCGCGGGGAGGTGCGTGGGGCCGAGCACGAGCCGCGCCTCGTGACCGCGGCGCGCGAGGGCGGCGGCGAGCTCGATCCCCTGCCTGCCCGTGGCGCCGTTCGAGAGGAACCGCACCGCGTCGAGGTGCTCGCGGGTCGGACCGGCGGTGACGAGGACGCGCACGCAGAGAGCGTACCGCGCGTGCCGGGTGGTCGCGCAGACTGGGCCGGGACCACGAGGTGTTGCGCTCGTATCGTGTTTCACTACAATCCCTGCGGGAGTCGCCGCACATCGTGCCCAAACAGAAGCCCCTCCAGGAGCGCCGCCGTGACCTGCTGCGCGAGGCCGCCCTCGTGGCGCTGCTCGCCGTCCTGGCCGTGCTCCTCGTCGCCCTCGTCACCTACTCGCCCGCGCCGGGCGGCTCGACGCACCTCGTCGGTGTCGTCGGGCGCTTCGCCGCCGGTGCGCTGTGGGGTGCGTTCGGGGCGGTCGCGTTCGCGCTGCTCGCCGTCGCGATCTACACGACCCTCGTGCTGCTCGTGCGCCGCACGATCTCGACGCCGGCCCTGCGCGTCGTCGGCTTCGTGATGCTCATGATCGGGGCGTGCACGCTGCTCCACCAGGCGCTCCGCCCCGTCGCGGCGCCCGCCGCGGAGCTCGCCCACCCGTTCGACGTCGCCCCGGGCGGCGCTCTCGGGCGCAGCCTGTTCGAGCTGCTGCTCGTGCCGTTCGGCGCGTTCGGGACGCTCCTCTTCTCGGCCGTCGTGACCTGCAGCGGCTTCGCGTTCGCCACGGACTGGCTGCTGTACGAGATGCTGTTCGAGGGCGGTCGCCGCGCGGCCGCCGCGACGGCGTTCCTGCGCCGCTTCTGGCCGCAGCCGGCGGGCGCGGGCGCCGGCGCGGGACCGCTCGCGCGCTTCTTCGGCAGCGGCGGCACGGCGGTCGCGGAGGCGCCGCCGACCAAGCGCGGCGGCGGCGCGCGCAAGCCCGCGGAGTCGGCCGCCCCCGCGGGATCGGCCGCCGAGGCGCAGCCCGTGCCCAAGTCCGAGACGAAGCCCGACGCGCGGACCGAGTCCAGGCCGGAGCCGAAGCGCGAGCCGAAGGCGGCGAAGGCGGTGGTGGCCGACGCCCCCGTCCTCGACGACCCCGAGGTGCTCGTGCCCGCCGAGCTGCTGCCGCCGCCGGCCCCGGCGTCGGCGCGCAAGCCGTCGAAGTCCGCTCGCGCCGAGGCCTCCGCCGACGACGCGGGCACGCCGACGCCCGAGCTCGTGAAGCGCGCCTTCCCGGAGCCCCCCTCCCCCACCGCCGACGACGACCTCTCGGCGGAGCTCGCGGGCGACCTTCCGGAGCCCGAGCCGGCCGACCTGACGCTCGACGCGTTCGGAGCCGGGGACGACGAGGACGCGCCTCCGCCGGTCCGCGCCGAGGAGGCGCCGTTCCGCGTGCGCCTCGAGCCGGTGATCGCGCCCCCGCGCCCCGCGGAGCTGCAGCTCCCGCGCACGCAGGGCGAGTACGAGTTCCCCGGCCTCGACCTGCTCGACCCGCCGCGCCCGCGCGACCTGCGCCAGCTCGAGCAGGCGATCCAGAACAACGTGGACGTGCTCCAGCGCACGCTCGCGGAGTTCAAGATCGACGGCCGCGTGGTCGCCTACCAGCAGGGTCCGGTCGTGACGATGCTTGAGGTCGCGCTCGCCCCGGGCACGAAGGTCACGAAGATCCACGCGCTCTCCGAGGACCTGGCGATGGCGCTCAAGGTGCCGTCGGTGCGCATCGTCGCCCCGATCCCGGGCAAGAGCACGGTCGGCGTCGAGATCCCGAACCCCGCGCGCGACGACGTGCGGCTGCTCACGCTGCTCGAGTCGCGCGAGTTCCGCGAGGGGCGCCACCACATCCCGCTGCTGCTCGGGATGCGCGCCAACGGCGACGCGATGGTCGACGACCTCGCGAACATGCCGCACCTGCTCCTCGCCGGCGCGACCGGCGCGGGCAAGTCGGTGTGCATCAACACGATCCTGCTGTCGGTGCTGCTCACGCGCACGCCCGACGAGGTGCGGCTGATCCTGGTCGACCCGAAGCAGGTCGAGCTCTCGTTCTTCGCGGACATCCCCCACCTGCTCGCGCCCGTCGTCACCGACATGAAGCGCGCGTCGTCGGTCCTCGAGTGGGCCGTCGAGAAGATGGAGGAGCGCTACGACCTGCTGCGCCGCTTCGAGGTGCGCAGCATCTCGTCCTACAACGAGCTCGGCGAGGAGGCGATCCGCGCGCGCGTCGAGGAGCTCGGGCTCTCCGACGAGGTGATCCCCGTCCGCCTGCCCTACTTCGTGATCGTGGTCGACGAGCTCGCCGACCTGATGCTCACGGCGGGCAAGGAGGTCGAGAAGCTGATCACGCGTCTCGCGCAGAAGAGCCGCGCGGTGGGCATCCACATCATCCTCGCGACGCAGCGCCCGTCCACCGACGTCATCACCGGCCTGATCAAGGCGAACATGCCGACGCGCATCGCCTTCCAGGTGACGAGCAAGGTCGACTCGCGCGTGATCCTCGACCAGAACGGCGCGGACAAGCTGCTCGGCATGGGCGACATGCTCTACCTGCCGCCGCGCTCCGCCGCGCTGGCGCGCGCGCAGGGCACCTTCGCCTCCGACAAGGAGGTGAAGCGTGTCGTGTCGTTCCTGAAGTCGCGCTACAGCCAGGAGTTCAACGAGGAGCTCGTCGAGATCGGCAGCACCGAGCTGCTCGACGACGCCGAGAAGGACCCGCTCTACGACGAGGCGGTGCGGATCGTGCTCGGCGAGCGGCGCGGCAGCGCGTCGCTCCTGCAGCGCGCCCTCGCGATCGGCTACACGCGCGCGAGCCGCCTCCTCGACCTCATGCGGCGCGAAGGCGTCGTGGGTGCCTACAAGGGCAGCAAGGCCTCCGAGGTCCTGCTGACGCTCGAGGAGTACGAGGAGCGCGTCGCGGCGCGGCCCGCTCCGGACGACGAGAACGAGTAGCGAAGGGCCGTCCGGCGGGGCGCCGGACGCGTCGGGGCGCAGCGCGCCGCGGACCGGAAGGGTCGCGCGGACGCGTCGGCGATCGGAGGGACCATGCGGACCAACAGCCTGCAGAAGAGGGCGCTCGGCGCGCTCTGCGTCGTGGCGACGAGCCTCTTCCTCCTGCTGTGCCTCGCGAACTACGGGCACGGCGGCTTCGAGGACGCGGTGGACCCGGCGCTCCACCTGCGCATCGCGGGCTGGTTCGTCGAGGTGTTCGGCTTCGGCGCGTACGTGATGGTGCTCCTGCCCCTCGTGTGGGGCGCCATCTGCTACTTCCACGAGCGCACGCCACACCTCGGCCGCCGCGCGCTCGGCACGCTCCTGCTGGCGTGCTCGCTGTCGCTGCTCGCGGGCGTGTTCTCGAAGGACCCCGGCGTCTGGACGGGCGCGATCGGCGGGCTCGCCGCGTCGCTCCTCGCGGGCGTCACCGGCACGGCGTCCGCGGCGCTCCTGAAGACGCTCATCGTGACCGGCTCGCTCGCCCTCTTCATCGTGTCGTTCGTGTGGGCCACGGACTGGTGCTTCCGCACCCTCCGGCGCGGGCCGGTGCCGTCGCTGCAGAGCCTGCGCGGCCGGCTCGAGACGCTGCCGCCGAGCGCCGACCTGCTCGACGTGCCGACGGACGCGGAGCGCGCGACCGCCGGCACGCTGTTCCGCGCGGACGACGAGGGGCTGCCTGCGAGCGAGGAGCGCGTGCTCGTCGCCGTCGACGCGCCGGCGCAGGCGGAGCGGCACGACGAGCCCGCGTACGAGCCGGAGTACGACGCCTACGAGTTCGACGCCGCACCCGCGTTCACCGACTCGCTGCACCAGGCGCCCCCGCCGCCCGCGCCCACGCAGGTCGCGGCGGGCTTCACGGCGCGCGAGCGCGGCGCGCGCCTGCACGTGCGCGGCCCGCACGGGTACGACGGCGTCGAGTTCCTGCCGCCGAGCGACGAGTTGGCGGACGTCCCCGCGCCCGCCGCCCCGATCGTGCTGGACACGTCGGCGGCGCTGCCCGCGGGCTTCGTCGACGACGAGGTCGCGTTCGACGTCGACGACGCGGCGCGGCACGACGAGACCGCGGCGGTCTTCCCGGGCGCCGACGACGCCGAGGACGACGCGCTGCCGGTGGTCGAGGCGCTCGCCGACGAGGGCGCCGAGGAGGAGCTCCCCTCGTACCAGGAGACGCCGGAGGAGCCGCGCGTGCGCAGCGGCATCGGCTACCCGGGCGAGACGACGGGCGACGTCGTGATCGTCGACGAGTTCTTCGCGGTGGACGTCGGCCCGGTGGCCGTGCCCGTCTCCGAGCCGGCGGTCGGCGGCGACGGCGCCGCGTCGGGCGACGGCTACGGCCGCGCGGCGCGGGCCGTCGCCGAGTCGCCCGAGGCGCCCGCGCGCGCGACGTCCGAGCCGGCCCCGGTCGCCGAGAGCGCGCCCGTGCGCGCCCCGGTCGAGGACGCGGGCGACGCGCTCGTCGTCGACGAGGTGTTCGAGACGCCGGGCGCGTTCACGGTGTTCGACGAGATCGTGCCGCAGCCCGTCGCGCTGCGCGCCGCCGCGCGCCCCGAGCCCGCTGCGGAGCCCGTGCACGAGGACGAGCCCGACGACGCCGCGCGCGGCCTCGCGCACATCCACGAGATGTACCTCGACCCGCTGTTCCACGACTCCGTGGACGCCGTGCTCGACGGCGGTCGCGCGTCGGCGATGACGCTGCAGCGCCGCTTCGGCATCGGCCACGGCCGCGGTCTGCGGCTGCTCCAGCAGATGGAGGAGGCGGGCATCGTCGGTGCCGAGGACGCCGCGGGCGCGCGCACCGTGCTCGTCGCGCGGGAGACGTGGGAGCGCTTCCTCGGGACGCGCACGGCCTGAGCGCCGTGTCCGGCCCGCGCCCGCCCGACGAGGCGCCGCGCGCGGAGCCGGAGCACGCCCCGCGGGCGCCCGGACCCGGATCGCGGGCGGCGCTCGCGGTCCTCGCGTTCGGCGGCCTCGGGCTCCTGCCGGTCGCGCCGGGCACGTGGGGCACGTGCGGCGCCGCGGCGCTCGCCGCGGTGTTCGTCGCGCGTCCCGCGTTCCTCGCGCCGCTCGGCGACTGGACGACGTTCGCCGCGGGCGCGGCGCTCGTCGCGTCGGCCCTGACCCTGCTGCTCGTGCCTGCAATCGAGCGGACGCACGGGAAGGACCCGGGGGTCGTCGTGACCGACGAGGTCGCCGGGTACTTCGCGACGCTCCTCGCCGTGCCGCATCCGACGCCGGCCGACCTCGTCGCCGCGTTCTTCGTGTTCCGGCTCCTCGACGTCGTGAAGCCGTGGCCCGCGCGGGCGCTCGAGCGGCTGCCCTCCGGCTGGGGCGTGCTCCTCGACGATCTGGCCGCGGCCGGTTGGGGGGCGGCGCTGCTCGCCCTGACGCACACCGTCGCGCGCGCGTCGCTGCGCTGAGCACGCGCATCCCCGCGCGCGACAACGGGTTGACGTTCTTCGTTGACCCCCCTCCGGGGCGTTCCGAGAATGCGGCCTCCCGGAAGCGGTGCAACAGGGTCGGCCGCGCGGGACCAGCGGACCCACGGCGAGGCTCCCCCGATGGCGCGGCAGGACAGGCGGAAGAAGACCACCGAAGAGGACCCGATCCCCGTGGTCGAGCCGCAGCACGACGAGCGCGGGCGCGGACGCAACCCGCAGGCGGCGACGCGGGCGCCGAAGGGGCCCGGCTTCGCGCTGAAGATCGGGCTCGCGGCGGGCGTCGCGGCCGGGTTCCTCGCCGCACTCGCCGTGCTCGTGATGGCGCGCGTCGGCGGCTCCGACGCGACCGCGGTGCTCGACCTCGGCGGCGTGCAGGCGGCGCGCATGCTGGCGGCCACCGACACCGGCCGCTGGGCCGCGGACTTCGGGACGTCGCGCGGCACGCGCGCGCACATCAAGGAGCAGATCGAGGCGCAGCTCGAGAAGATCAAGGCCGAGTCCGACAGCCGCGTCGTGGACCTGCTGAAGGAACCGGTGCAGCAGTTCTGGACCGGCGTGCCCGGCAGCGACGCCTCGTGGCGCCCGGGGCTCGACATGTTCCTGCCGAAGAACGACCCGGACGACCTGCAGATCGACAAGGCGCGGCGCGAGGGCTTCGCGCGCGTGCAGAGCCAGGGCCGCGGCGCGCTGCTCGGCATGGCGATCATCGACGGCGCGAAGCGCACGATCTTCAGCGAGGGCAACCCGGTCGGCGGCGCCACGGACGTGGGGACCGTCGGGGCCACGCGGATCTCCGCCGCGCAGGGCGTGCGCGTCTACGAGCACCCCGTCTACGACCGCAACGGCAACCCCGACGGCGTCGCGCTCGTCGCGCTCGACACCTCCGCCGCGGTCGGACCGGACGTCATGGGCACGGCGGGCGCCGCGGGCGGGCTCGCGTTCCTCGGCGCGTTCCTCTTCGGCACGCTGCTCGGCCTCGGTCCCGTGAAGGCGATCCAGCGCCTCGCCGCCGAGACCGACGTGCTCGCGCGGGGCGAGCTCGGCGGCCGCGTCACGCTGCGCGGCCCGGACTCCGTCGTCGCCGTCGCGCGCGGCGTGCAGAAGCTCGCGTCGCTCGCGGCCCGGCCCGACGTCGAGCCGCAGGTCGTCGCGCAGCCGATGCCGGTGATCCCCGTCGCCGAGATCCACGAGGTGCTCGCGCCGTCGCGCACCTTCCAGCGGCCCGAGAACATCGAGATCGAGTCCACGCACAAGGCCTGCCCGGACTCGGGCAACGACTACCACGACGTCATCAACCTGCCGGGCGGCAAGATCGGCCTCTTCGTGGCCGACGCCCCGCTGCGCGGCGTGCGCGGCGCGATGTACATGGCGGCGGTCCGCAGCCTGTTCCGCGCCGAGGCGCCGAAGTCGGAGTCGCCCGCCGAGGTGCTGCGCGGCATCAACCGCGGGTTCGCCGCGGACCTGCCGCGCGGCGTGTACGTGACGGCGATGTACTGCATCCTCGACCCGGCCACGGGCGTCTGCACGTTCGCCGGCGCGCAGCACCTGCCGCTCGTCTTCTGGAAGCTCGAGAAGAAGGGCTCGGCGCGCGTGCAGACGCAGGGCATCGCGCTCGGCCACGACTCGGGGCCGATGTTCGACAAGACGATCGAGGAGAAGTCGATCCAGCTCGAACGCGGCGACCGGATCGTGCTCTTCACCGACGGCGCGATCACGGCGCGCAACGCCACAGGCGCGGCGTACGGCGAGGAGCGCTTCTATTACGTCGTCAACCGCGAGGCCCCGAAGAACAGCGCCGCGTTCGTGAACTTCGTCGCGAACGACGTGGACCTGTTCCACGAGGGCTCGCCGCAGCTCGACGACTTCACGATCCTCACGGCGCGCCGCCTGCGCTGACGCGCCGCCATGGACGTGAGCGAGTTCCAGCGGTGGATGGACGAGCGCTACGGCGCACGTGACCGCACGCGCGGGCTCGACCGCACTTTCGGGTGGTTCGTCGAGGAGGTCGGCGAGCTGTCGCGCGCGTTCCGCAAGGGCGACCGCGCGAATCTCGAGCACGAGTTCGGCGACGCGTTCGCGTGGCTGGCCTCGCTCGCGAACCTCGCGGGCGTGGACCTCGCGCAGACCGCCGAGCGCTACCGCGCGGGCTGCCCGCGCTGCGGGGCGACGCCATGCGGCTGTCCGTTCGTCGCATGAGCGCGCACGCGCGCTTCCTGCGCGCACTCGTGCCGGGCGTGCTCCTGGCGGCGCTCGCCGCCGCGCCGCGCGCCCGCGCCGACGAGGACACGGCGCCGCAGCCCCCCGCGCCGCCTGCGGCCGCCGGCGGAGCCGAGGCGCCCGCGCAGCCCGCACCGCTCGCGTTCGGCGGCGACCTCGACGCCGCGCGCGAGGCGGCGCGGCGCGACGGCAAGGCGCTCCTGCTGGTCGTCGTCCCGGACTGGTTCGAGAGCCCCGCGTGGAAGCGCGTCGAGTCGCAGGTGCTGCCGGACGCGAAGGCGTCCGCCCCGCTCGCGGACTTCGTGCGCGTGCTCGTGCGCGAGACGCGCGACCGCGAGGTCCACGTGCGCCACCGGCTCGCGTTCGCAGGGTATCCGCTCGCGGTCGTGCTCGACTCCGAGGGGCGCTACCTGGGCCACGTCTCCGGCGTGCCCGCCGAGGGCGAGGGCGTCGCGTGGCCGGAGCGTCTCGCGGCGATCCCGCCGCGCGCGGCGCGCATCGCCGAGCTGCGCACGCGCCTCGCGGCCGCTCCCGAGGACGCGCAGCTCCTCTTCGACCTCGGCGTCGCGCTCTCCGACGCCGGCGAGGACGACCGCGCGGACGCGCTGTTCGAGCGCATGGAGGCCGCGGACCCGCTGGCCCCGGCGGAGCGCCTCGGCGAGGCGCGCTACCGGCGCCTGCGCCACGCCGTCGACGCGCTGCTGCTCGAACGGCGCTTCGGCGACGTCGAGGCGCGCTGCCTGCGCTGGCGGCGGCGCTTCGAGTCGCACGCCCGTCTGCCCGACGTGCTCGAGCTGCAGGCGAACGCGCTCTTCCTCGCGGGCAGCCGCGACGAGGCGCGCGCGCTCTGGCAGCGCCTGGTGGACGAACACGCGGACACGCCGTGGGCCGCGCGCTCGAAGGAGCGGCTCGAGAAGCTCTGAGACCCGCGCACCGCCGCGCGCGGCGGCCCGCGCCGGACTCAGGCGCCGAAGAGCGCGCCGAGCGCCGCCGCGACGAGCGGCGGCTCGTCGGCCTGCAGCGTGCGCGGGTCGAGCACCAGCTCCCCCTCCTGCACGCGGACGAAGAGCGACGGCGTGCCGACGCGCAGCCGCCGCGCCGCCTCCCCCGCCTCGACGCCGTCCGGCGGCGCGACGCGCACGACGCGCGTCGGGATCGAGCGCGTCGGCAGGGCGCCGCTGCCCGCGTAGCTCTCGCCGTCGGTGACGCGCACGCGCGCCGTCGCGACGCTGCGCCGCAAGAGCGCCGCGAGCCGCCGCGCGCGCGCGCCGACCGTCGCGACGTCCTCGGTCAGCATGCGCGACGTCGGGTGCTCGCGCAGCAGCGTCGCGCGGTCGCGGAAGAGCCGCAGCGTCGCCTCGAGCGCGATCAGGTCGAGCTTGCCGACGCGCAGCGCGCGCGCGAGCTGGTTGTCCTCGACGCGCTGCACGAGCTCCTGCGAGCCGAGCACGATGCCTCCCTGCGGCCCGCCGATCAGCTTGTCGGCCGAACACGTGACGAGGTCCGCGCCCGCGCGCAGCGAGTCGCCGACGAGCGGTTCGTCGATGGGCGCGCCGAGCTGGACGAGCGCCCCGGCGCCGAGATCGTCCACGACCGGGATGCCGTGGCGCCGCCCGAGCGCGACGAGCTCGCCGAGCGGCACCTCCTTCGTGAAGCCCTCGATGCGGTAGTTGCTCGGATGCACGCGGATGATCGCGGCGGTCTCGGGCGTGATCGCGTTCGCGTAGTCCGCGAGGTGCGTGCGGTTCGTGCAGCCCACCTCGACCATGCGGCAGCCGGCGCGGCGCATCACGTCCGGCATGCGGTAGCTGCCGCCGATCTCGACGAGCTGGCCGCGCGAGACGATCACCTCGCGGCCCTCGGCGAGCGTGTTCAGCACGAGCAGCACCGCCGCGGCGTTGTTGTTGACGACCGTCGCGGCCTCGCAGCCCGTGAGCTCGCGGAGCAGCGCCTCGGTGAAGCGCTCGCGGCGGCCGCGTTCGTTCGTGTCGTCGTCCACGGCCAGCAGGCAGTACGCGGAGGCCTCCGCGGCGAGCGCCGCCAGCGCCGCCTCCGCGAGCACGGCGCGGCCGAGCCCCGTGTGCAGCACGATGCCCGTCGCGTTCACGACACGCCGCATGCCCGGGCGCGCCGCGCGCTCGAGCGTCGCGCGCGCCGCGGCGACGAGCTGCGCGGGCGACGGCACGTCGGCGCCGCCCCGCACGGCCGTGCGCGCGGCGTCGAGCGCCCCGCGCACGGCGCCGACGACCGCGGTGCGCGGGTGTGCGGCGAGGAGCGGCTCGACCGCCTCGTGCTCGAGGAGCCGGTCGACGGCGGGCAGGCGACGCAGGCGGGCGCGGGGGTCGTCCATGCGGCGCATTATGGACGCGCGGCGCGGCGGCGGCCACGCCGGCACGCGCGCCACTGCGCGCCCCTGCGCGCCTCTGCGCGCCTCTGCGCGCCTCAGTCGCCCACCACCCACGACGTCACGTCGTCGCCTCCCCCGCCGTCGTTCCGGCCGTCCGGCCCGGCGCTCCAGATCTGGAACCCCGCCGCGGCGCGCCACGGCCCGTCGCCCGCCGCGCGCGCGGCCCGAACCTCGGTCGCCGTCGCGCCGCTGCCCCACGTCTGCGACCGCGCGTAGTCCTCGGCGACGACGTACACGTACGGCCGCCCCCAGGGGTCCAGATACTCGTCGCGCCCGTCGCCGTCGGTGTCCGCCGCGGGCGCGACGTGGGTCCGGCCGAGCGAGGCGAGTCCAGCGTGCAGCGCCTCGATGCCGCGGTTCGCGCCGAACGGTGCGGCCGACGACGGATAGCCGCCGCGCCGCGCCGCGAAGAGCTCGGCCTCGACGCAGAGCGCGGCGATCGCGCGCCGCGCCTGCTCGACGCCGCGGGCCGCGACCTCGGGCCGGAGCGCGGCGGGGCCCGCCCCCTGCGCCGCTGCGGGCGGGGGCGGAGGCGGCGGCTCGTACGTGTCCGCCGCGCGGCCCGGGGGCCCCTCCTGCGGCACGTCGGGAGCGTGGGCGGCCAGGGCAGCGGGCGGACGCACGCCCTCGGGCGCGCGCGCCGTCTCGGACCCCGCGGCGTGGCGCGTCCAGCCGGCGTGCCGCGCCCAGCCGGCGCCCGCGAGCAGCAGCGCCGCCACGACGCACGCGACGTTCAGCATCACGAGCGTCCGCACCGACGACGGCCACGCCGCCGCCGCGCTGCGCCCGCCCGCGACCGGTGCCGCCGTCGCCGTCACGCCGCTCCGCCCCCCGCCGCCCGTCCGCGCACCGGCGACCCACCGCCACGACCGGACCGGCAAACGGCCGAGTCTAGCGCGCCACCCCCGCCGCAAGCGCGCTGTCGCACGCCACCGCCAGACGGCGCCCCTCCGCCCCCGCACGCCGCCCCCGCGCGCCGCCGTCAGGCCGCACGCCCCCAGGCCGCACGCCGCCACCGCACGCCGCCACCGCGCGACGCCACCGCGCGACGCCACCGCGCGACGCCGTCAGGCGGCGCGCCACTAACACCGCCGGCGCGCCACTAACACCGCCGGCGCGCCACTAACACCGCTGGCGCGCCACTAGCACCGCCGGCGCGCCACTAGCACACCCCAAGCCGCCGTCAGGCGGCGTGCCGCTAACACAGCGCGCGGCCTCTGGCCGCGCACAGCACGCCGCCACCGCGCGACGCCGTCAGGCGGCGCGCTACTAACACCGCCGGCGGGCCACTGGCACAGCGCGCGGCCTTCGGCCGCGCGCTACCGGACGAACAACATCTCGGAGTAGCGCGGGAGCGGCCAGTACGTGTCCGCGACGAGGGTCTCGAGACGGTCGGCGACGGCGCGCGCCGCCTCCATCGCGGGGACGACCTCGTACGCGAGACGCCGTGCGCGATCCGCTTCGTCGGTCACCGACGCGACGACGCCGTGCACGTCGGCCAGCGCGTCGCGGGCCGACATCAGGTGCGCGAGGTCCTGCCCGACGGCCTCCGCGCGCTCGAGCTGCGGGGCCGAGAGCCCCGCCTCGCGGGCCGCGATGACGTCGCGCGCGAGGTCGGCGTGATACGCGGACACCGCGGGGATGACCGCCGTGTCGAGCAGTTCGAGCAGCGTCAGGCACTCGATGTCGACGTCCTTCACGTAGCGCTCGACGCGCACGTGCACGCGGGCCTTGATCTCGTCCTCGGAGAACACGCCCATGTCGAGCAGGAACGCGTGGCGCTTCGGCTGCCCGAGGTGGGCGAGCGCGTCGGGCGTCTTGCGGAAGTTCGGCAGCCCGCGGCGCTCGGCCTCGACCACCCACGACTCCGCGTAGTTGTTGCCCTCGAAGCGCACGGCGGCCGTCTCGACCGCGATCGCCCGCACGACCTTCAGGACGGCCTGGTCGACGCCGAGTCCGCCGTCGAGCGCCGCGCGGATCTCCGCGTGCGTGTCGCGCACGGCCTCGGCCGTCGCGGCGTTCAGGACCGTGATCGGGAACGAGATGGCCATCGAGCCGCCGCAGGCGCGGAACTCCCACTTGTTGCCGGTGAAGGCGAACGGCGAGGTGCGGTTGCGGTCGGTGTTGTCGCGCTTCACCTGCGGCAGGCGCGCGATGCCGAGCGAGATCAGCTCGGCCTCGGCGTCGCGCGCGAGGTGCGAGCCCGACGCGAGCTGCTCGAAGATGCCCGAGAGCGTGCGCCCGAGGAACGTCGAGATGATCGCGGGCGGCGCCTCGTTCGCGCCCAGACGGTGGTCGTTGCCGGCGCCCGAGATCGAGGCGCGGAGCGCCCCCGCATGGCGCAGGATCGCGCGCTGCACGATCGCCGTCATCAGCAGGAACTGCAGGTTCTGCGCCGGCGTGCTGCCGGGCTCGAACAGGTTCTCCCAGCGGCCGTCGGCGTGCCGCGCGGCGAGCGACCAGTTGAGGTGCTTGCCGCTGCCGTTGACGCCCGCGAACGGCTTCTCGTGGAAGAACACGTCGAACTCGTGACGCCGCGCCACGCGCCGCATGACCTCCATCGCGAGCTGGTTGTGGTCGGCGGCGACCTGCGCCTCCTCGAAGATCGGCGCCATCTCGAACTGGCCCGGCGCGACCTCGTTGTGCCGCGTCTTGACGGGCACGCCCAGCTCGTAGAGCTCGAACTCGAACTCGCTCATGAACGCGGCGACGCGCGGCGGGATCGAGCCGAAGTAGTGGTCCTCGAGCTGCTGGCCCTTCGTCGGCGGCGCGCCGAGCACCGTGCGCCCGCCGAGCAGCAGGTCGGGGCGGAGCGGCGTGAACGCGCGGTCGACGAGGAAGTACTCCTGCTCGGGGCCGAGGGTGGCCGTGACGCGGGCGACGTCCTTGACGCCGAGCGTCTCGAGCAGCGGCGGCAGCTCGCGGGAGAGCGCGTCGATCGAGCGCAGGAGCCCCGCCTTCTCGTCGAGCACGGCCCCCGTGTACGAGAGGTAGGCGGAGGGGATGCAGAGCGTGGTGCCCGAGCGCGAGCGCATCAGGAACATCGGGCTCGACGGGTCCCACGCCGTGTAGCCGCGCGCCTCGAACGTCGCGCGCATGCCGCCGCTCGGGAACGACGACGCGTCGGGCTCGCTCTGGATGAGCTGCTCGGCGTCGAAGCGCTCGATGGCCTCGCCGTCGGAGCCGACGTGCAGGAAGGCGTCGTGCTTCTCGGCCGTCTGCCCGGTCAGCGGCTGGAACCAGTGCGTGAAGTGCGTGGCGCCGTTCTCGATCGCCCAGTCGCGGGCCGCGCGCGCCACGGCGACGGCCAGCTCGCGGTCGAGCGGCTCGCCCTCCTCGAGCAGGCGCTCGAACTTGCGGCAGTCCGCCTCGGCCATGCGCTCGCGCATGGTGCGCATGCCGAACGTGAGCCTTCCGAAGATGTCGCTGACGCGCACGCGCCCGTCGGCGCCGCGCGGCAGGTCGAACCCGCGATTCTGCCTCGACCCGGCCGTCGCGCGCGCGCGGCGGCGGTCGTCCGAACCACTCGTGACGTCCATGGGTGCCCCGACCTCCGTGAACAAGGGACGTCCGATCTTCGCAGACCGGGGGGACGACAGCGGCGGACGCCCGTCGCCGCACGGCGGCGGGGTCGTCCCCGAGCCTCGCGGCGCGCCCGGCGCCCCGACCAGGAGTCCGGGGGCTGCGCTACGATCGGTCGGATGGTCCAGGCGAAGAGCCCGGTGATGCAGCAGTTCGACCGTGCGAAGCGGGAGCACCCGGACGCGCTCCTGTTCTTCCGCATGGGCGACTTCTACGAGCTCTTCCACGACGACGCCGTCGAGGCGTCGCGGCTCCTCGAGATCACGCTGACGAGCCGCGGCGACGGCATCCCGATGGCGGGCGTGCCCGTGCGCGCGGCCGACGGCTACCTGCGCCGGCTCGTCGGGCTCGGCCGGCGTGTCGCCATCTGCGAGCAGATGCAGGACCCACGCGAGGCGAAGGGCATCGTCGAGCGCGCCGTCGTGCGCGTCGTCACTCCCGGGACGCTGACCGAGGACGGCGACCTCGAGCGCGGCCGCAACAACTTCCTGCTCGCGATCGCGCCGGGCCGCACGCGGGGCGACGACGCCCCCGCCGGCCTCGCGTGGGTGGACCTCTCGACGGGTGCGTTCGAGCTCGCCGAGCTCTCCCCCGAGGCGCTCGCCGACGAGATCACGCGCCTCGAGCCCGCCGAGGTGCTCGCGGCCGAGGAGCTGCTCGCGCGCCGCCCCGCCGTGGCCGAGGCGCTGGCGCAGTCCGACTGCGACGCCGCACACGGCGCGCGGCGCCGCGACCTGCCGCCCTGGCGCTTCGACGCCGACGAGGCGCGCGCCGCGCTCGCGCAGCACTTCGGCGTGCGCGACCTCGGCGGCTTCGGCCTCGACGAGCTCGACCCGGCGCTCGGCGCCGCGGGGGCGCTGCTCGCGTACCTCGCCGAGACGCAGAAGACGGCGCTGCCCCACCTGCGGCGGCCGCGGCTCTACGAGCGCGCGACGCACGTCGTCGTCGACCGCGTCACGCTGCGCTGCCTCGAGGTCGTCGCGAACCAGCGCGACGGCGGCCGCGCGGGCACGCTGCTCTCGGTGCTCGACCGCACGCGCACCTCGCCCGGCGCGCGCCTGCTGCGGCGCTGGCTCACGGCACCGCTGCGCGACCTCGACGCGATCGCGGCGCGCGCCGACGCCGTCGAGGAGCTGACGGCCGCACCGGTGCTGCGCGGCGACCTGCGCGAGACGCTGCGCGGCGTGCAGGACCTCGAGCGGCTGACGGCGCGCGTCGCGACCGGGCGCGCCACGCCGCGCGACGTGCTCGCGCTCGGCCGCTCGCTCGCGCGCGTGCCCGCGCTGCGCGACCTGCTCGCCGACGCACGCACCGCGGCGCTCGTGGCGCTGCGCGGCCGCGCCGACCCGCTGACCGAGCTCGCCGACGAGATCGTCGCGACGATCGCCGACGACGCGCCGCTCGCGCTGCGCGACGGCGGGATCGTGCGCGCCGGACGCGACGCGACGCTCGACGAGATCCGCGGACTGCGCGGCGACGCGCAGCGCTACCTCGCGGAGCTGCAGGCGCGCGAGGTGCGCCGCACGGGCATCCCCACGCTGCGCGTCGGCTACACGTCGGTCTTCGGCTACTACATCGAGGTCACGCGCGGCCAGGTCGGGAAGGTGCCCGACGACTACGTGCGCCGCCAGACGCTCAAGAACGTCGAGCGCTACGTGACGCCGGAGCTGAAGGAGTACGAGGAGAAGATCCTCGGCGCCGACGACCGCGCGAAGGCGCTCGAGGAGGAGCTGTTCCTGGCCCTGCGCGGGCGCTGCGCCGAGGCGGCGGCGCGCATCCAGGAGACCGCCGCGGCGCTGGCCGAGATCGACGTGCTCGCGAGTCTCGCCGACCTCGCCGCCGACCGCGGCTGGACGCGCCCGCGCCTCGACCGCTCGGGCGCGCTCGACATCCGGCAGGGACGCCACCCGGTGCTCGACTGCGCGGGCGCCGACGAGCCGTTCGTGCCGAACGACGTGCGGCTCGACGCCGCCGCGAGCCGCGTCGCGCTCGTCACCGGCCCGAACATGGCGGGCAAGTCGACGTACATCCGCCAGGTGGCGCTGCTCGCGCTGCTCGCGCACACGGGCTCGTTCGTGCCGGCCGAGGACGCCCACGTGGGCGTGGTGGACCGGATCATGGCGCGCGTCGGCGCGAGCGACGACATCGCGCGCGGCCGCTCGACCTTCATGGTCGAGATGATGGAGACCGCCGCGATCCTGCACCACGCGGGGCCCGCGTCGCTCGTCATCCTCGACGAGGTCGGCCGCGGCACGAGCACGTACGACGGCGTCGCGCTCGCGTGGGCGATCACCGAGCACCTGGCGCGCGTCGCGCGCTGCCGCACGCTGTTCGCGACGCACTACCACGAGCTCACGCACCTGCCGGGCAGCGCGCCGGACCTCGAGCAGGCCGTGCGCAACCTGCGCGTCGCCGTGCGCGAGTGGGGCGACCGCGTCGTGTTCCTGCGGCGCATCGAGGAGGGCGGCACCGACCGCTCGTACGGCATCCACGTGGCGCGGCTCGCGGGCCTGCCCGACGACGTCGTCGCGCGCGCGAGCCACGTGCTGGCAGGCCTCGAGGAGTCGCGCGCGGGCGCCCCCTCGGCGGCGGTGCGAGCGGCTCCGGCCGAGGGCGGCGCACCCGCCGCCCGCCCGGTCGCCGAGCGCGCGCCCGTCCGCCAGCTCGGACTGTTCGAGCCCGCCGAGGACCCGCGACTCGCCGCGCTGCGCGACGAGCTGCGCGCGCTCGACCTCGACCGCACGACGCCCCTCGCCGCGCTCACGCTGCTCGCCGCGTGGCGCGAGCGCCTGGCCGGCGACGCAGCCCACGGAGCGCCGACATCGTCGCGCGACCACGCACACGGAGCGGCGACGCCGTCGCGGGACGCGTCGCGCGCGGCGCGCGGGGCGTAGAGTGACGTCGTGCGCACCCGACGGTCGGCCGTCCTGCCCGCGCTCGTCGCGCTGACGGCGCTCGGCGCCGCCTCGCGCGTCGCGACGGCGACGGAGCTGACGCCCCCGCCCCCGGCGCCGGACGCGCTCGTGCCGCTCGGCGTGGTGCGCACGGCCCCCGGCGAGGGCGCCGCCGGCGCACGCGGGCTGCGCCCGTTCCTGCGCGGCGGCGCGGGGACCGGCCTGCTGTTCCTCGACGTCCCGTCGCGTCACGCGCGCGAGCTGCCGCCGCGCACGCTGCGCATCGTGCGCAGCGTCGCGCGCACGGGCGCATTCGACGTGACGCTCGACTCGTACGCACGCGACGGCGACGACGACGCGGGCGGCGTCGCGGCGCCGACGGGCGCGACGCACTTCGAGGTGGCCGACGTGCGCGCGAACGCCATCGGCGGCGACGAGGACGTCGTGGACGACCTCGTCGCCGCGGCGGTCCGCACGCCGGAGCCGGGCGCGCTCGCGCTGTTCGCCGCGGGCGCCGCGGCGCTGCTCGCGGTGGCGGCGCGCCGCCGCCGCGTGGCGCGCTGACGCGCGGCCGGGCGCGTCAGCGCAGCCGCTCGAGCAGCGCGCGCGCCGCCGCGCCGTCGTCGCCCGCGAGACCGAGCTCGAGTGCGCGCCGGACGTGTGCGAGCGCGGCGGCGTCGCGGCCGAGGCGCGCGGCGACCACCGCCGCGTGCCAGCGCACCCGCGCGTCGTCCGGCAGCGCGCGCGCGGCCTCCTCGAGCAGCGGCTCCGCCTCCTGCGGACGCGCGGACGCCGCCAGCAGCCAGCCGAGCGTGTCCGCGACGGCGGGCTCGTCGGGCAGGAGCTCGCGCGCCCGCCGCGCCGACTCGAGCGCGCGGGGCAGCGCCTCCGGGTCCGCGGCGAGCAGGAGCGCGCGGTCGTTCCACGCGACGCCATCGCCCGGCGTGCGGTCGAGCAGCGCGTCCCACGCCTCGAGCGCTGCGCGCGGGTCGCCCAGGGCGCCCGCCAGGTGCGCGAGGCGCGCGAGCACGGCCGGCTCGCGGCAGCCGCGCTCGAACGCCTGCGCGTACGCGCGCCGCGCGTCTGCCGCGTCGCCGCGCGCGTCCGCCACCGCCCCGCGGAGCAGCACGAGGTCGAGCGTCGGCGCCCCGCCGCCCCCGGCGCGCTCGAGCCACGCCGCCGCGTCGTCGAGACGGCCCGCGCGCGCGGCGAGCGTCGCGAGGGCCGCGCACGCCGGGCGGACGTCCGCGAGGCCGTCGAGGCGCGCGGCGAGGAGCTCCTCGGCGGCCGCGTCGCCCTCGAGCTGCGCCACGGCGGCGCCCGCCGCGACGAGGGCCGACGCGTCGCTCGGGTCCACGTCGAGCGCGGCGCGGAAGCTCGCCGCCGCACCGGCGACGTCGCCCGCGTCCTGCAGCAGCGTCCCGCGCGCGTGCAGCAGATCGGCCGCCGTCTCCCGCGCGAGGAGCCGCGTCACCAGCGCGAGCGCGTCGTCGCGGCGCCCCTCGGCGCGGAGCGCGTCGAGGAGCCCGCGGCCGACACCCGCGTTCCCGCCCGAGCGCTCGTACGCCTGCCGGAACGCGGCGCCGGCGCCCGGCGCGTCGCCCGCGTCGAGTCGCAGCGTCGCGAGCGCGGTCCACGCCGGCACGTCGTCGGGGTCGAGGGCCGTCAGGCGTTCGTAGGTCTCGCGGGCGCGACCGATGCGCGCCGGGTCGGCGCGCGTCGTGAGCACCGCCGCGAGCAGGTGCAGGAGGTCGCGGTCCTCCGGGGCCTCGGCGAGCAGCACGTCGAGCAGCCGCTCCGCCTCGTCGAGGTCGAGCTGTCCGGCGCGCGCGGCCGCCGCGACGCGGTCGGCGGCGCGGCCCGGCGCCTCGCTCGGGAGCGCGAGCAGCGCGCCGCCGAAGTCCCCCGCGTCGAGCTTCTCGGCCGAGACCTCGAGCAGCACGCCGAGCACCTCGTCGCGCAGCGCCACGTCCTCGGGCGCGGTCGCGAGCGCCGTGCGCAGCGCGTCCTCCGCGGCCTGCGTGCGGCCGAGCGCGCGCTCCGCCTTCGCGAGGTAGTAGAGCCCCGCCACGCCCGGGACGCCGCTCGCGCAGTGGCGGCGCAGCGCCGCCGCCGCGCGCTCCGCGTCGCCCGCGAGCAGCGCGAGCTTGCCCTCCAGGTAGTCGGCCAGCGCGGGCGGAGCGCCACCGGAGACGGCGCGTGCGACGGCCTCGCGCGCGGCCGGGAGCGCGTCGGGCGCCCGCCCCGCGGCGAGCAGCGCGAGATCGGCGAGCTGGACGAGACACGTGGCCGCGTCGCCGCCGTGCGCGGCCGCGTTCTCGTACGCGCGACGCGCGTCGTCCGTGCGCGGCGGGCGCGACGCGGCGTAGAAGCGCCCGAGCTGCGCCCACGCCTGCCCGCGGTCGTCCCCCGCCTGCGCGGCGTCGAGCAGCAGGCGCTCGGCCTCGCCGCCGCGGCCGCAGCGCTCGAGCAGGCCCGCGAGGGCCGCGCGCGTCGCGGGTCCGGGCAGCTCCGCCACCGCGCTGCGCAGCGTCGCCTCGGCCTCGGCGAGGCGCCGTCCGCGCTCGAGCAGCGCGGCGGTCAGGAGCCGCGGGAGCGGCGAGCCCGGGAAGTCGCCGCGCGCGCGCTCGAGGTCGAGCAGGGCCTCTGCGTTGCGCCCGAGCGCGGTGCGCGCGCGGACGCGCGCGAGGCGCAGCGCGAGATCGCCCGGCCACGCCGCGGAGCCGGCGTCGGCCCGCGCGAGCGCCAGGTCCACGTGCCCCGTCTGCAGCGCGCTGCGGGCGGCGGCCGACCAGTCGGCGGCGGTCGCGGCGGGGTCGTCGCGGCGCTCCGGGTCGTTCGCGTGGGTCAGCTGGTCCACGACCGCGGCGTACGCCTCGGCGGCCTGCTCCGCGCGACCCGCGCGCTCGGCGGCCGCGGCGAAGACGCGCAGCATGTCCACGGTCGCGCGCCCCTGCGTGACGGCCGGCCCGAGGGTCGCGAGCGCTCCGGCCAGGTCGCCGTCGCCGAGCAGGAGGCGCGCGCGCCACGCGAGCGCGTCGGCGTCGCCCGGGTTCACGGCGAGGACGGCGTCGACGAACGCGCGCGCCTCGCCGCGGTCGGCCGCGTCGAGATCGCGCGCACCGCGCGCCGCGGCGTCGAGCACGGCCGCGAAGAGCTTCTTCCGCAGCGGCATCGAGCGCGGCACGCCCGCCAGCGCGGCGCGGTACGCCTCGCGCGCCGCGGCGCTGCGCTCGGCGGCCCGGAGCGTGTCGCCGGCGTCGTCCGCGGCGCGAGCCTCGGCGACGGCGACGTCGCCGCGCGCCTCGGCGGCGACGCGCGACGCGGCCCCCGCGGCCTCCTCGAGCGCGGCCAGCGCCGCGCGCGCCTCGTCGAAACGCCGCGCCGCGGAGAGCTGCGCGACGAGCGCGCGGTGGAGCGGCAGCGCGCCCGGGTCGTCCTCGAGCCCCTGCCGCAGCACGACGAGCGCGTCGCTCGGGTTGTCGCGCTCGAGCAGCACGTCGTGGAGCGCGAGGCGCGCCTGCGCCCCCGGGCGCCGCCGCAGCTCCGCCTGCAGCACGCGCTCGGCCTCGGCGAGGTTGCCGAAGCGGCGGTGGAACTCGGCGAGGACGAGTGTCGGCCCGGGGTCGTCGCCGGCCTCCTCGACGAGTCGCACCAGCTCCGCGGCGGCGTCGGCGACGGGCACGTCGCGCAGCGCGCGGACGCGGCCGGCGAGCGCGCGTGCGAGCCCGCGACGCGCGCGCGGGTCGGGCCCGGCCGCGAGCCGCGCGCGGCACAGCCGCTCGGCCGCGGCGTACGCGGCGCCCGCGTCGTGGCGCGCGGTGGCGCTGCCCGTCTCGAGCACGTCGGCGAGCGTCACGTCGCCCCACGCGAGCCACGCGGCGACGTCGCGCGGGTCGCGTCGCGCGGCCTCCGCGAAGTCCGCGGCCGCCCCCGCGCGGTCGCCGGTCGCGGCGCGCAGCTCGCCGCGCAGCCGGTAGGCCGACGCGGGCGTCGGGTCGCGCTCGACGGCGTCGCCGAGATGCCGCAGCGCGGCGGCGTAGTCCTCGTCGCGGCGGTCGAGCGCGGCGAGCAGCACGCGGGCGCCGTCGTCGTCCACGTCGCGCCGGACGTCCTCCTCGAGCAGCGCGCGCGCCTCGTCGGCGGCCCCCGAGCGCTCGAGGACCAGCTCGAGGAGCCGCCGCGGCGCGTGCTCGGACGGCGCCTCCGCGACCGCCCGGCGTGCGAACGCGGTCGCCGCACCCAGGTCGCCGCGGCCGAGCGCCTCGCGGGCCGCGGCGAGCGCACGTCCGCGCTCGCTCCCGAGGCGGCGCGCGACGAGCCACGTCCCGGTCCCGACGACCGCGAGGCCGGCGACGACGGCGAGCGCGACCACGGCCCGGCGACGCCGGCGCGGCACGCGCCGCGCCTTGCGCACGCGACTCACGCGGCCCCCGACGCGCTCACTCCGGAGCGGCTCCCGGCCCGCCCTCGCCCGCGGGCTCCGCGAGCGCCGCGCGGAAGCGCGCGTACGTGTCCTCGAGCAGCTCGACGAGCACCTTCGTGCCCGTCAGCACCGGCATGAAGTTCGTGTCGCCGTGCCAGCGCGGCACGAGGTGCACGTGCAGGTGCGCGATGCTCCCGCCGGACGCGCTCCCCAGGTTGACGCCGACGTTGACGCCGTGCGCGCGCAGCGGCCCGCGCAGGAGGTCCGCCGTGCGGGCGACGAGACCCCACAGCGCCGCGGACTCGTCGGCGCCGAGCTCCGACGGCTCGACCGCGTGGCGCAGCGGCACGACCATGCAGTGCCCGCTGTTGTAGGGGTAGCGGTTCACGATCAGCGCGGCGTGCGCCTCGCGCAGCACGACGAGGTTGTCGACGCCGTCCGGCCGCGCGAGCGCATCGCAGAACGCGCAGCCGGCCGGGCGCTCGGCGCTCACGTACGCGAATCTCCAGGGGCTCCACAGGCGGTCCACGGGCAGAGGCTACACCCCGAACGCCATGTGATGGATGCCGCGCCCGCGGCGCCGCCACAGCTCCTCGAAGCGCGTCCGGTGGCCGAGCGGCGCGGCGTCCGTCCACGCGGCGCCCAGCAGCTCGCGGAAGCCGGCGCCCGCGAACGCCGCGAGCGCCTCGTCGCGGTACGGCACGTCGTCGGTCGCGAAGTAGAGCGTGCCGCCGGGCGCGAGCACCCGCCGCGCCTCGCGCGCGAACCACGGCCCGACGAGCCGGTGCCGCGCGTGGCGGGCCTTCGGCCAGGGGTCGGGGAAGTAGACGTGCAGCTCGGCGACGGCGCCGTCGGCGAGGCACGCGGCGAGCGCCAGCTCGGCGGCGACGGGCAGGGCCAGCACGTTGGTGAGCCCGCGCTCCGCGGCGCGCCGCAGGAACAGCTCCGCGCGGTGCAGGTCGCGCTCGACGCCGACGTGGTCGTCGCCGGGGCACGCCGCGGCGCGGTCGAGCAGGAACGTGTCCTTCCCGAACCCGATCTCGACGACGAGCGGCGCCGTGCGCCCGAAGAGCGCGGGCCAGTCGCCCGGCGCGAGCAGCTCGCGGCCGGGCAGCACCAGGCGTGCAGCAGGCGGCGGCACGCGCCCGCCCCGGGACGATCGGAAGCGCATGCGCCGATGAGAACAGCGCCGCGCGCCGGAGCGCCGGGCAATCGCCCCGACGCCGACGTGCTACGCTCGTCGCCGTCGCAGGGAGGGAGTCCGCATGCAGCTCCGCACGCTCGCCGTCCTCGCCGCGCTCTTCGCAGGCGGCGCCGTCGCGCTCGTCACGGACGCTCGCGCCGGCAAGGGCCCGCTGCAGTGGGACCTCGGCGGCACGACGCTGCGCTGGGAGTTCTCGAGTCTGCCGGGCGATGCCGGCGCGAAGCCGCAGCCGCAGCAGGAGCGCGTGCTCGCCATCGCCGCGAAGAACGCGGCGCTGGGCTACGGATACGTGCCGCTCGTCCGTCCGCTGCTGCCGCCGTTCACGTTCGAGACGACGGTGCGCGCGGCGTCGGCGGGCGGACTCGACACCGCGTCGTTCGGCGCGCAGCTCGTCGCCGACGACGACTTCACGACGCAGCTCCCGATCGACGTGCGCCTGGCGGCCGAGGGCGTCGCCGCAGCGGCGCAGGACGCGACGGGCGCGCCGCTCCCGGCACACGAGTTCGTCGGCACACGCTCGCTCGACCTGCGCTTCGACCACACCGGCACGGAGCTGGTGTTCTCCGCACGCGCGACCGGCGACCTGGCGTTCACGGAGCTCGGCCGCCGCGCCGACACGCGCACGGCCCCGCTCTACGCGGTGCTCCAGGCGTATGCCGTCGCCGCGCCGGCGGTCGTCACCTTCGACGAGTTCCGCGTGCTCGCGGCCGCCGCCGACGACGCTGCGCCTGCAGGCGCGGACGACGCGTTCGCCGCGTACGACCGCATCCTCGACGCGCTCCACGGGCTCGACGGCGACGACGCCGACCTGGACGCCGTCGCCGCGACGCTCGACGTCGCCGCGGCGCGGCTCGCCGACTCCCGCGCCGCGCTCCGCGGCGGCGCGCGCAAGAAGGTCGCGGCCGCCGCCGGCCGCGTGCGCGCGGCGCGCAAGGCCGTCGCGCCGGTGCCGCGCAGCGAGACCGCGGCGAAGGCGCTGCGCAAGGCGTTGAAGCTCCTCGACGCCCTCGGACGCTCCCTCTCCGGGCGCTGATCCGCGTCCCCGCAGGATCCTTGGAGGCGCCCCGGCGCTGCGTATCCTGTCCCGTCCGCCCACGAGGGCGGCACCCGACGCGGGGTGGAGAAGTGGTATCTCGTCAGGCTCATAACCTGAAGACCGCGGGTTCGAATCCCGCCCCCGCTACCAGCCGAGGCCGCAGGCTCCCGCCTGCGGCCTCGTCCCGTTTCCGGGCCGGGTGCGCGCGGCCGGGCTGACGTGGCGCACGTCGTCTTCACCGCCAACCTGCAGCGCCACGTGCCGTCGCCGCCGCAGGACGTCCCGGGCGCGACCGTGCGCGAGGTGCTCGACGCCGCGTTCGCCGCGAACCCGCGCGTGCGCGGCTACGTGCTCGACGACCAGGGCGAGCTGCGGCAGCACATGGTCGTGTTCGTGGACGGCGTGCAGGTGCGCGACCGCGTGCGGCTCTCGGACCCGGTCGCCCCGGACGCCGAGGTCTACGTGATGCAGGCGCTCTCGGGCGGGTAGGTTGCCGCGGGTCGGTGGGCGCCGACGGCAGGGAGGCGACATGGGCGACAGGATCCTCGCGGCGACGCGCAAGGGGCTGTTCACGATCGCGCGCGGCGCACGCGGCTGGCAGGTCGCCGGCGCGGCGTTCCTCGGCGACAACGCGTCGATGCTGCTCCACGACGCACGCGACGGCGCGCTCTACGCCGCGCTCGAGCACGGGCACTTCGGCGCGAAGCTGCACCGCTCCGACGACGGCGGCGCGACGTGGCCCGAGATCGCGACGCCCGCGTATCCGCCGAAGCCGGAGGGCGACGGCGACCGCAACACGTGGAAGCTCGCGCGCGTGTGGTCGCTCGAGGCGGGCGGCGCGGACCAGCCGGGCCGCGTCTGGTGCGGCACCGTGCCGGGCGGACTGTTCGTGTCGAACGACCGCGGCGCGACGTGGGAGCTCGTCCGCTCGCTGTGGGACCACCCCGACCGGCGGCGCTGGTTCGGCGGCGGCGTGGACCAGCCGGGCATCCACTCGATCCTCGTGGACCCGCGCGACCCGCGGCGCGTGCTCGTCGCCGTCTCGTGCGGCGGCGTGTGGGAGACGACCGACGACGGCGCGACGTGGAACGTGCGCGCGGCGGGCATGCGCGCGGAGTACATGCCGCCCGACCGGGTGCACGACCCCGTCATCCAGGACCCCCACCGCGTCGTGCTGTGCGCCGGCGCGCCGGACGCGCTCTGGTGCCAGCACCACAACGGCATCTTCCGCAGCACCGACGGCGCCGCGTCGTGGCAGGAGATCGAGAACGCGTCGCCCTCGGTGTTCGGCTTCGCCGTCGCCGTGCACCCGCGCGACCCCGAGACCGCCTGGTTCGTGCCGGCGATCAAGGACGAGAAGCGCATCCCGGTCGAGGGGCGCGTGGTTGTCGGGCGTACGCGCGACGGCGGCCGGAGCTTCGAGATCCTGCACGCGGGGCTCCCGCAGGTGCACGCGTACGACCTCACGTTCCGCCACGGCCTCGACGTGGACGCGTCCGGGACGCGGCTCGCGTTCGGCAGCACGACCGGCTCGGTGTGGGTCTCCGAGGACCAGGGCGACACGTGGCAGACCGTGTCGGAGCACCTGCCGCCCGTCTACGCCGTGCGCTTCTGCGCGGCGACGTGAACCCGGTCGCGCTCGCGGCGCGCGTCCGCGAGCAGGCGCTCGCCCTCGGCTTCGACGCCGTCGGCTTCGCGCGGGCGGGGACGAGCCGCGACGCGGCGCGCCTCGACGCGTGGCTCGCCGACGGCTGCGAGGCGGACCTCGCGTACATGCGCAAGGACCCCGCGCGCCGCGCGGACCCGCGCCGCGTGCTCGAGGGCTGCCGCACGGTGATCGTCGCGACGCTCGGCCACTTCGTCCCCGACGCCCCGGCGCGCGCCACGCTGCCGGGCCGTGTCGCGCGCTACGCCCGCGGCCGCGACTACCACCGCACGCACGAGACGCTCCTGCGACGGCTCTGCGGCGTGCTCGCGGAAGCGGGCGGCGCGGACGCGCGACAGCGCTGGTACGTGGACCACGGGCCCGTGCTCGAGCGCGCGTGGGCGGCGGAGGCCGGTGTCGGCTTCACCGGCAAGAACGCGCTGCTCATCGACCCGCGGCGCGGCTCGTGGACGACGCTCGGCATCGTGCTGACGACGCTCGAGCTCGCGCCCGACGCGCCCGTCGAGGTCGGCTGCGGCACGTGCACGCGCTGCATCCCGGCGTGCCCCACGGGGGCCATCACGGGCCCCGGCCGCGTGGACGCGCGCCTCTGCATCTCGTACTGGACCATCGAGCAGCGCGGCACGATCCCCGAGGCGCTGCGCGCGGCCGTCGGCACGCGCGTGTTCGGCTGCGACGACTGCCAGGACGTGTGCCCGTGGAACCGCTTCGCGCAGCCGGCGACGCACGCGGACACGCGGCCGCGCGAGCTCGCCGCCGACCCGGACCTCGCGCGGCTCGCGGCACTCACCCCGGAGGAGTGGGACGCGGCGACGCGCGGCACGGCGCTGCGCCGTGCGGGCTACGAGGGCCTGCTGCGCAACGTCGCCGTGGCACTCGGGAACTGCGGCGACGCGCGCGCGCTGCCGTACGCGGAGCGCCTCGCGGCGCACGCGTCGCCGCTCGTCCGGGAGCACGCCGCGTGGGCGCTGCGGCGCCTGAACGAGCTCCCGGCGGCACGTGGGTTGCGCTGAGATGGGACCCCGCATGGACACCACCGCCCCCGCCGCGGCCCCGCGTCTCTCGGTCGTCGTGACCGTCGTCGACGGCGGCGCCGCCCTGGAACGCTGCCTCGACGCGCTCGCGTCGCAGGAGGGCGTCGACGACATCGAGGTCCTCGTGCCCTACGACGCGACGCTCGAGGGCGCCGCGGCGTGGGCCGCGCGCTGGCCCGCGTTCCGATTCCTCGACGCGGGTCGACTGCCGACGACGGCGCGCTGGGACTCGGCCGCCGGACAGCACGAGCTGTTCGACCGCCGCCGCGCCCACGGACTCGCCCGCGCGACGGGCGACGTGGTCGCGATCGTCGAGGACCGCGGTGCGCCGCGCCGCGACTGGGCGCGCGCGATGCTCGCAGCGCACGAGGTGCCGGCGGCCGTCGTCGGCGGCCCGGTGGCGAACGCGCGCGACCGCCTCGTCAACTGGGGCGTCTACTTCTGCGACTTCAGCCGCTACTCCCCGCCCCTCGCGGGCGGCCCGGCCGAGTGGGTGACCGACGTGAACATCGCCTACAAGCGCCGTGCGCTCGAGGCGACCGAGGAGCTCTGGCGCGAGCGCTACCACGAGACGACGGTGCACTGGGCGCTGCAGCGCGCGGGCGAGGTGCTGCACCTCGACCCGCGACCGGTCGTCGAGCAGGACCGCGGCGAGCTCGGCCTCGGCCGCGCGGCGTCGGAGCGCTTCGCGTGGGGCCGCCTGTTCGCCTACACGCGGGCCCGCGAGATCGCGTTCGGGAAGCGCCTCGTCCTCGCTGCGCTCACGCCGCTGCTGCCGTTCGTGCTGCTCGTGCGTCACGCGCGCACGAACGCGGCGCCGGGGCGGCGGCTCGGGCGCTACGTGGTCGCGTCGCCCGTCGTGTTCCTGCTCTGCGCGCTCTGGGCGGCGGGCGAGTGCGCGGGCTACCTGACCGGCCGCGCCTGAGCCGCGGCGCCGGCGCTCAGCAGACGGCGGCGCTCAGCAGACCTTCGCGAGCGAGTCGCCTGCGCCGAACCAGTAGCCGACGATCTCGCCGACGCCCCACGAGACGACGAACGTCGCGATGAGCGGCAGCGACTTCAGCAGCAGCCCGCCGTGGCGGCCCTTCGCCTGGATCGTGCGCACGATGCGCACGAAGAGCAGCGGCGGCAGCACGAACGCGGCGGCGCCGTAGAACAGACGCCTGCCGAGCGGCGCGCCGGCGACGCGCGCGCCGGCGTAGGAGCGCGCGTACAGGTAGCGCTGCGAGAAGTACTCCCAGAACGTGTAGTGCTTCTTGTGCCCGATCGCGATCTCGGGCTTGCACAGCAGCCGCCTGCCCGAGGCGCGCACCGCGTCGTGCAGCCGGTTCTCCCACTTGCCCTCGTGGGTCACGTCGCGGAACTCCTCGAGCAGCTCGCGCCGGTAGACGACGTTGTTCCCGGTGACGCCGTCCACGAAGCCGCCGGGGATCGGCGGCAGGAGCTGGCTGTACTCGCAGAGGAAGCACGCCCAGTCCATCAGGTTGCCCGTCGCGGCGTTCTCGACCGAGCCGGCCGCGACGCCGTCGCTCTCGGCGAGCGCGTCGAGCATGCGCCGCGCCCAGCCCGGCGGCACCATCACGTGGTCCTCGATGACGGCCACCGCGGCCCCGGACGCGACGTCGAAGGCCTGAGCGCGCATCTGCGGGATCGTGACCGACTTCGCGACCGGGATCACACGCACCCACGGACGGTCGCCGACGACGTCGTGCGCGACGCCGATGCGGTCCATCAGGAGCACCTCGAGCGACACGTCCGCGCGCTGCGCGTCGAGGTGGCGCAGACAGTCCGCGACGTCGCGCTGCGTGTTGACCGCGGGGACCACGACCGAAAGTTCCGTTGGCATCGGGGCTCGATCCTAGCCTCTGGGGCGTCACCCGGTGTCGCACGCGCTCACCGTCGGCACGCCGTTAGCGTCCTCCCCCACGCAGCCGGCGTGCCGTCCATTCCGGCGAGCGCTCCGCGAGCCGTCCCCCGGGAGTCACCGTCATGAAGTTCTCCGTCATCGGCACGGGCGTCATCGGCGCCCTGCGCGCGCGTTCCGTCGTCGAGAATCCGGACACCCAGCTCCTCGCGGTCGCCGACGTCAACGAGGCGAGCGCCAAGGCCGTCGCGGCCCAGTGCGGCGCGCGGGCCGAGACCGACTACCGCAGGCTGCTCGACGAGCCCGGCCTCGAGGCCGTGATCGTGAGCTCGCCCGTGCACCTGCACGAGGAGATGTGCACCGCCGCGTTCGAGCGCGGGCTGCACGTGCTCGTCGAGAAGCCGCTCTCGAACAACTCGGCGGCGGCGCGGCGCATCCTCGAGGCGGCGGCGCGCGCCGGGCGCACGCTCTCCGTCGGCTTCAACCACCGCTACTACCCGTCCATCGCGTTCCTGAAGGAGCGCATCGACGACGGCACGATCGGCACGCTCGACCACGTGCGCGTGTTCGGCGGACACGACGGTCTGTCCAATTTCCGCAGCGAATGGATGTACAAGGGCGCGCTCTCGGGCGGCGGCGCCATGATGGACTGCGGCATCCACATGACCGACCTCGCGCGCTTCGTCGCCGGCGAGGTGACCACGGTCTTCGGCACGGCCACGAACCGGATCTGGAACGTCGAGGGCTCCGAGGACAACGCGCTCGCGGTGTTCCGCACGGAGTCGGGCGTCCCCGTCCACTACCAGGCCACGTGGGACGAGTGGCGCGGCTACCACTTCTACGTCGACGCGTACGGCGACAAGGGCATGGTGCGCGCGTACTACGCGCCGATGTTCAACCTGCTCGTCACGCAGGCGAAGCCGGGCGGCCCGCGGCAGAAGCGGCGGCTCTTCTATCCCGAGATCATCCTGCGCGAGAAGTTCAAGGGCTGGCAGACGACCAGCTACCTGACGTTCGTCGCCGAGCTGCGCGACTTCCTGCTGCGCATCGGCGGCCGGGACGACGTGCACCTCGCCGACGGCTGGTCCGGCGTGCGCAGCATCGAGATCGCGGAAGGCGTCTACGAGAGCCAGCGCACGGGCCGCTCGGTGGACCTCCCCGCGCGCTGAGCGTCGGCTCCCCGCCCCATGCCCTCGCCCGTCGGACACGCCCTCGCCGGTCTCGCGCTCGGCCATGCGTTCGCGCACGGTGACGCGGCGGCGCGCCGGCGCGCTCTCGTCGTCGCCGTCGTCGCGGCGAACCTGCCCGACGTGGACATCGGCGCGGGACTCGCGGTCGGCGACATCAACCGCTTCCATCCGAGCGTCTCGCACTCGTTCGGCGCGGCCCTCGCGGTGACGCTCCTCGCCGCGCTCGTCTGCCGGCGCGCTGCAGGCGGCGCGCTGCGGGCCGCACTGCTCGTCGGCACGTGCTACCTGTCGCACCTCGGACTCGACTGGCTGTGCGGGCCGCCCGGCCGCACGCGCAACCTGCCGCTCCTCTGGCCGCTCTCCGACCGCCAGTACATCTCGGACTGGCTGCCGTTCGGCGGCTTCGCGCACGGCCCGCCGGGCGCGACGTTCGGCGGGTTCCTGGCCGAGGTCTTCTCGCCCGAGAACGTCGCCGTGGTCGGGCGCGAGGTGCTGCTCGTCGGTCCGTTCGCGCTCGCCGCGTGGTGGCTCGCACGGCGCCGCGCGGCCGCCTTTACGCAGCCGTAACCGGCGCGGGCCCGTCCGCTCCGTACTCTCCTCCACGGGAGACGCCCACGCCGGGCGTCGGCCCGGAGGAGGTGGCGGATGACGTCCTGGTTCGCTCGCGGCGCCCTGTGGCGCGCGGCGCTGGTCACGGTCGTGTGCGGGACGGCGCTGGCGCAGGACGCCGCGCACTCGAGCTTCCGCGCGACCGCGCGCAACGCACACGTGGTCGTGCCGCAGTCGCGCGCCTTCCCCCTCGACGCGCGCACGACCGCCGTCGAGGTCGCCGCGGTCCGCGCGCGCATCGCCATCGACGGCCGGACGGCGCGCACGACGCTCGAGATGGAGCTGCGCAACCCGGGCGGCGCGCGCGCCGAGAGCGTGCTCCTCGTGCCCGTGCCGGCCGGCGCCGCGGTGCGCTCGTTCGACTTCGACGGCGCGGGCGCGGAGCCGAGCGCGGAGCTGCTCCCGGCCGCCGAGGCGCGGCGCATCTACGACGACATCGTGCGTCGCGCGCGGGACCCGGCGCTGCTCGAGTTCGCGGGCAGCGCGTTCGTGCGTTCGAGCGTCTTCCCCGTCGAGCCGCACGGCACGCAGCACGTGCGCCTGACGTGGGAGGAGGTGCTCCCGGGCGACGGAGCGCGCGTCGACTACCTGCTGCCGCGCAGCGGCGCGCTCGACGTGCGCACGCCGTGGGACGTGAGCTTCGACGTGCGCAGCGACGTGCCGCTCGCGACGGTCTACTCGCCGACGCACGCGCTCGAGACCGAGCGCCTCGGGCCGGGCCGCGTGCGCGTGCGCGTGGCCGCCGCGGCGCGCGACGAGCCGGGCGACCTGCGCGTCTCGTTCCTCCGCGAGCCGCGCGAGGGTGCGGCCGCGACGCTCTACACGTACCCCGAGCCGGGCGGCGACGGCGGCAGCTTCCTCTTCCTCGCGAGCGTGCCGCGCCCGAAGACGACCGCCGTGGCGCCGCGCGACGTGGTGCTCGTCCTCGACCGCTCCGGGAGCATGGCGGGCGCGAAGCTGGAGCAGGCCCGCGCCGCCGCGCTGCAGGTGATCGAAGGGCTCGAGGACGGCGAGCGCTTCGACGTCGTCGACTACGCGACCGACGTCGCGCGCTTCGCCCCGCGGCCCGTCCCGAAGACGCGCGAGAGCGTCGGCGAGGTGCGCGCGTACCTCGACGCGCTGCGCCCGGCGGGCGGAACGAACCTGCACGACGCGCTCGCCGAGGCGCTGCGCATGCGGGGCGACGGCGGCGCGCTGCCGATCGTGCTCTTCCTGACCGACGGGCTGCCGACGGTCGGCCGGCGCTCGGAGACCGAGATCGCGGGGCTCGTCGGCGCCGCGGACGCGCAGACGCCGCGCGTCTTCACGTTCGGCGTCGGGCTCGACGTCAACGCGCCGCTGCTCGACCGCATCGCGGAGCGCACGCGCGCCTTCGCGACGTACGTGCGCCCCGAGGACGACGTCGAGCTCGCCGTGGACCGCGTGTTCCGCAACCTGCGCGGCCCGGTGCTCGCGGCGCCCGAGCTGACGGCGCAGGGCGACGACGGCAGCGCGTCCACGCGGCGCATCCACGAGTGCATCCCCGCCGCGCTGCCGGACGTCTACGACGGCGACGCGGCCGTCGTGCTCGGACGCTACCGCGGCACGGGCACGCTGCGCCTGCGCCTCACGGGCACCGACACGTCGGGTCCGCGGGCGTTCGAGTTCGCGTTCGACCTCGGCGAGGCGACCACGGCGAACGCGTTCGTGCCGCGGCTCTGGGCGACGCGGCGCATCGCGTTCCTCACCGACGAGGTGCGCCAGGCCGCCGAGGAGGTCGCCCGCGGCGCGCCCGATCGCACCGCGGAGCTGACCGAGGAGATCGTGCGCCTCTCGACGCAGTACGGCGTGCTCACCGAGTACACGGCGTTCCTCGCCCGCGAGGGCAGCGACCTCGCGCGCTGGGGCGACCTCGTCGCCAGCTGCGGCGCGGAGCTGCGCGCGCAGTCGTGGGGCGCGCGCAGCGGCTCGTCGGCCGTCGCGCAGGCCGTCAACTTCAACGCCCGCCGGCAGCAGACGACGCTGAACGGCGCGAACGCGATGCTCGACGCGAACCTGAACCAGGTCTCGTACACGAACGTGCAGCAGACCGCGGACCGCGCGTTCTTCCGCCGGGGCGGGACCTGGATCGACGGCTCGCTCGCCGGCGCCGCCGAGCGCACGCCCGACCGCGTGGTCGAGTACGGCAGCGACGAGCACCTGCGCCTGCTCGGGCGTCTCGTGCTCGAGAACCGCCAGGCGGCGCTCGCGCTGCGCGGCGACATCGTGCTGCTCGTGGACGGGCAGGTCGTGCTCGTCCGCAACCCCGACGACTGCTGATCCACCCCACCCCGACACCGGAGGACCCCATGCGCCGACTCACCCACGCCCTCCCGCCCCTCGCCGCGTGCGCCCTGCTGTTCGCCGCCGCCGCCGTGCGCGCCGAGGACGCGCCGCCCGCCGCCGCGCCGCTCCCGGCGCCCGTCGCGACGCCCGCCGCCGAGACGGCACCGCGCCGCGCCGTGGACCTGGTCGTCTGCCTCGACACGAGCGGCTCGATGCAGAACCTGATCGAGTCGGCGAAGCAGAACATCTGGGCGGTCGTCAACGACCTGGCGCTCGTCAGGCCGCAGCCGCACCTGCGTGTCGCCCTGCTGACCTACGGCAACGACGGACACGACCCGGCCGCGGGCTGGGTGCGCGTCGAGACGGACCTGACCGAGGACCTCGACCTGGTGTCGGAGCGCCTGTTCGCGCTCTCGACCAACGGCGGCACGGAGCTCGTCGCCCGCGTGCTGCGGCGCGCCCACGACGCGCTGGCGTGGTCGGCGGAGCAGGACGCGCTGCGGCTGCTCGTCGTCGCGGGCAACGAGTCCGCCGACCAGGACCAGGAGGTCGCGTACGCCGATGCGTGCGCGGCGCTGGCGACGCGCGGCGTGCTCGTGGACGCGCTCTACTGCGGTGCCGTCGGCGACGAGATCGCGCCCGGCTGGCAGGACGTGGCGAAGCGCGGCGAGGGCCGCTTCGCGGCGATCGAGCACGGCGCGCCGCCGCGCGTGATCGAGACGCCCCACGACGCCGCGCTCGCGCGGCTCTCGACGGAGCTCAACGGGACGTACATCCCCTACGGTGCGGCGGGCGCCGCCGGCGCGGCCAACCAGATCGCGCAGGACTGCAACGCCGGCGGGCTGAACGGCGCCGCGGCAGCGTCGCGCGCGGGCACGAAGGCGAGCTGCAACTACCGCTGTGCGTGGGACCTCGTGGACGCGCTCGCCGCGGACGCGACGCTCGACCTCGCGAAGATCCCGGCCGAGGAGCTGCCCGAGGCGATGCGCGAGATGGACGCCGACGCGCGGAGGGCGCACGTGGACCACGCGCGCAGCGAGCGCGCGCGCATCCGCAAGGAGATCGAGGCGCTCACGGCGCGGCGCGACGCGTACGTCGCCGCGGAGCGCGCGAAGGACGCCGCTCTGGCCCCGACCTTCGAGAGCGAGCTCCTGCGCAGCGTCCGCGAGCAGGCGGCGGCGCACGGGTTCACGTTCGCGAAGTAGGATCTGCACGTGGGCACGCGCACGGTGCTGGTGGTCGAGGACGACGCGGCGATCCGCCGCGGCATGTGCGATGCCCTGCGCCTGCGCGGGTTCGAGCCCCTCGAGCGCGCGGACGGGCCCTCCGGCCTCGAGACGGCGCTCGGCGCGGACCTCGCGCTCGTGCTGCTCGACGTGATGCTGCCCGGCATGGACGGCTTCGACGTGCTCGAGCGCCTGCGCCGCGCGCGTCCGCGGCTGCCCGTCATCATGGTGACGGCCCGCGGCGCCGAGTCCGACTGCGTCAGCGGGCTCTCGGGCGGCGCCGACGACTACGTCGTCAAGCCGTTCGGCGCGCGCGAGCTGCTCGCGCGCGTGGACGCCGTGCTGCGCCGCTCCGCGGAGCGCCCCCAGGACGTCGCGCGCCTCGACGTCTCGGGGCGCACGATCGACTTCGAGCGCCGCGAGGTGACGCTCCCCGACGGCACGTCGCGCGTGCTGACCGAGCGCGAGGCCGCGACGCTGCGCTACCTGGCGGCGTCTCCCGGCCGCGCCGTCGCGCGCGACGAGCTGCTGCAGAACGTGTGGGGCCTCGACCCGCGCCACCTGCACACGCGCACGGTGGACGTGCACGTGGCACGCCTCCGCGAGAAGCTCGCGGACGACCCGGCGCGGCCGGCGGTGATCGTCACGGTGCGCGAGCGCGGCTACATGCTCGCGCGCCCGGAGACGCCGTCGTGAGCGCGCGGCGCCGGCTGTGGTGGTCGGTGTACGCGCTGTGCGCCCTCGCGGCGTGCGGTGCGCTGGTCTGGGCCTCCCACGTCGCACTGCGGCTCGAGCGCTCCGAGAGCCGCGCGCGCGTGGACGTGGAGCACGCGCAGACGCTGCGCCTCGCGCTCTGGCGCATGGACTCGTGGCTCGCGCCGATCCTCGCGGCGGAGGCGGCGCGCCCCGCCGACGTCTACGAGCCGTACCAGCGCACCGAGGCGTACTCCGCCTGGCGCGCGTCGCCGCTCCTCGACTACCGCACGCGCTACGTGCGCCTGCACTTCGAGGTGCGGCCGGACGGCAGCGTGATCTCGCCGCAGTCCCCCACCGGCGACGACCGCGCCCTCGCGCTCGCCGCGGGGCTGCCCGCGACGTACCTCGACGCGAACTTCGCGTGCGTCGAGGAGCTGCGCCCGCGGCTCGACTACGCCGCGCTGCACGCCCGCGTGAACGCGCTCGCGGCACGCGTGGCCGACGTGATGCGCGAGGAGCTCGAGGACCCGGAGTCCGCGGAGACGCCGCCCTCGGGCGCCGACTTCCAGGCGCAGCGCCTGTCGCTCGCGATCGGCGCGCGCAACGGCATCGCGCGGCGGCAGTCGATCGGGCAGAACGCGCGCCAGGCCGTCGAGAACTGCGGGCCGCTGACCGCTCCCGGCGCGCCGCGCGTCGGGCCGTTCGTCGGCGTCTGGCTGGGCGGCGGCGACACGCGCGTGCTCGCGTTCGTGCGCACGGTGGACGCGGAGCGCGGCTCGTCGCTGCAGGGCTTCCTGACCGACTGGCGCGCGCTCTCGGAGGGCGCGCTCGCGCAGGTGCAGGACCTCGTGCCCGGCGCGCGGCTCGTGCCGGTGCAGGAGGAGCGCAGCGCCGACGACACGACCGGCCGCGTGCTGGCCATGCTCCCCGCCGAGCTCTCGGTGGCCGCGCCGCCCTCGCCCGTCGCCCCCGACGGACCGCTGCGGCCCGCGCTCGCGATCGTCTGGGCCGCGGCGCTGCTCGCGCTGGTCGCCGGCGCGGTGACGCTGCGCGCGACGATCGCCTACGGCGAGCGGCGCAGCCGCTTCGCGTCGGCCGTGACGCACGAGCTGCGCACGCCGCTGACGACGTTCCGCATGTACGCCGAGATGCTCGCCGACGGCCTCGTCACCGACCCGCAGGCGCAGCGCGAGTACCTGCAGACGCTGCGCGGCGAGAGCGAGCGCCTCTCGAGCGTCGTCGAGAACGTGCTCGCGTACGCGCGCCTCGAGCAGGGCCGCGCCGACGCGCGCATCGAGCGCCTGCCGCTCCGCGACGTCGCGGAGCGCCTGGTGCCGCGGCTCGAGCGCCGCGCCGCCGACTCGGACGTCGCGCTGCACGTGGACGTGCGCGGCCCGGCCGGCGACCCGCTGCGCGTGGACGTCGAGGCGCTCGGCCAGATCCTCCTGAACCTCGTCGACAACGCGTGCAAGTACGGCGCGTCGTCGGGCGCGCCGCGCGTGGACCTGGTGCTGGAGGCGCTGCCGGGCCGGCTGCGCGCGTCGGTCGCCGACCGCGGACCCGGCATCCCGCGCGCGCTGCGCGAGCGCGTCTTCGCGCCGTTCGACCGCGGCGCCCGCGACGAGGGCTCCGTGCCGGGCGTCGGTCTCGGGCTCGCGCTCTCGCGCGGCCTCGCGCGGCGGCTGCGCGGCGACGTGACGCTCGACGCGGACCACGCGCCGGGCGCGCGCTTCGTCGTCGACCTGCCCGCCTGAGCGCAAACCCGGGGCTCGCACGGACCGGCGCTATCCTGCCGCGCCGGAGGTCGCCCTGGAGCCCTGGGAGTTCGAACCGAATCCGTGGCGGCGCCTGCTCGGGCGCACGTGGCCGCTGTTCCGCGCGTTCCGCGTGGAGGTGCGGGCGTCGTGGACGGCCGCGCTCTGGCCGATCGTCTTCCTCGTCGGATTCTCGAAGCGGATGGACCTCGGTCCGGCGCTGCTCTGGGGCGTCGCGTGGACGCTCGCGCTGTTCGCGAACGTGTGGACCCACGAGATGGGGCACATCGTCGCCGGGCGGCGCTACGGCATCGAGACCGAGCGGATGACGCTGCGCGGACTCGGCGGCCTCGCGCACCTGCAGGCGAAGGCGTCGTCGCCGCGCCAGGACGTCGTGATCTCGCTCGCCGGGCCGGCGACGCACCTGCTCTGGCTCGCGGTGCTCGGTCCGCTGACCTGGTGGATCGGCACGGGCCTCGGCAGCGACGCGCGCTGGCCCTGGATGCTGCGCGCGTTCACGTGGACGCAGGTCCATCTCCTCGTCTTCAACCTGCTGCCGATCTACATGCTCGACGGCAGCCGCGTGCTCCTGGCGCTGCTGACGAAGCTCCGCGGCTCCGGCTGGGCCGCGCTCACGACCTCGACCGTCGGGTTCGTCGGCAACGGCGCGTTCGTGCTCGTCGGCGTGCTCGCGTTCCTCGAGGTCTGCGACCCGCTCGGCAGCGGACCGTTCTCGTTCCTGCTCGCGTGGCTCGGCATCGAGGGCATCCAGGCGTGCCGCCAGCTCCGGCTCGAGGCGAAGTACGGGGACGTCTACGGCGACCCCGATCCGTTCGCCGCGACGCTGCTCGCGTCGAAGCAGGCCGTCGCGGACATGGAGCGCGAGGAGCGCGCCGCGAAGGCGAAGGCGCGGCGGCCCGCCGCGCCCCCGAAGCCGCGCGCCGACTCGCGCGAGGCGCTGCAGGAGCAGATGGACCGGCTGCTCGACCGCGTCAACGAGGTCGGCGGCGTGGACAAGCTGCCGCGGCGCGAGCGCAAGGAGCTCGAGCGCGTCGGCCGGCTGCTGCGCGACGGCCCCTGACGGGCGGCGTCAGTCCGCGAGGAACGTGCGCACGGCCGCCGCGCAGTCCGCGTCGCGCAGCACGTGGTGGCCGAACGGGAACGTGCGGAACGTGACGGGCACGCCGCACGCCGCGATCGCCTCCGCGCTCGCGCGGCACGGCGCCACGGCCACGCCCTCGTCGTCGTCGCCGTGCACGTCGAGGACACGGAACGCGGGGAACGCCGCGGCCGCGCGCGCCGCGTCCTCGAGCACCTCGTGCTTGAGGCGCGCCCCCGCGACGACGAGCCGCGCGTAGCGCGCCGGGTCGCGCAGCCCGACGAAGCCCGCCAGATAGCCGCCCTGCGAGAAGCCGAGCAGCGCGACGCGCGACGCGTCCAGCCCGCCGCGCGCGACCACGGACTCGACGACCTGACGCAGCCAGTTCTCGGCGCGCTCGAGCGCCGCGACGAACTCGGGCACGTCGCCGAGGTACACGTACCACGCGTTGCCCTGGCGGAAGGACCCGTCCTTCCGCACCTCGAACGGCAGCGGCGCCTGCGGCAGCACGGCGGTCGCGCGCGGCGGCAGCGCGGGGAGCAGCTCGCGGGCGAACGAGCGCGGCGACATGCCCTGCCCGTGCAGCGCCACGACCACGCTGCCGTCGGCGTCGTCGGGCCGGTGCACGACCACCGGCACCGACAGCAGGTACGGCAGGTGGAAGGTCTCGGCGCGGCGCTCCCCCGGCGCGTCCGGCGCGCCGTCGGTCACTCGACCCAGTCCGCGACGAAGATGTTCGTGTCGCGCGGGTTCTCGGCGAAGCGGTTGCTGCACCACACGAGCTTCGTGCCGTCGTGCGAGAACATCGGGAACGCATCGAACTCGGGCGTGTTGGTGATCTGCGTCAGGTTGCCGCCCTCCACGTCGATCATGTAGAGGTCGAAGTTGCGGCCCTTCGGGTCGCCGTGGTTGCTCGCGAAGATGATGCGGCGCCCGTCGGGGTGGAAGAACGGCGCCCAGTTCGCGCCCGGCAGGTGCGTCACCTGACGCTGGTTCGAGCCGTCGCGGTCCATCACCCACACGTCCATGCGCGTCGGCTGGATGCGGTTCGACGCGAGCAGCCCGCGGTACTCGGCGAGCTCCTCCGCGGTCTCCGGATGGCACGCGCGGTAGACGATCCGGGAGCCGTCGGCGGAGAAGAACGGGCCGCCGTCGTAGCCCGGCGTGTGCGTGAGGCGCCGCACGTTCCCGCCGTCCGCGTCCATCGTGTAGATCTCGAGGTCGCCGTCGCGCGTGGACGTGAACACGATCGTGCCGTCGGGCGCGATCGTCGGCTCGGCGTCGTAACCGGGCGAGCGCGTCAGCAGCCGCAGGCCGCTGCCGTCCGCGTTCGCGCGGTAGATGTCGTAGTCGAACAGCGGCCACGTGTACTTGCCGGGGGTCGGCGGCGGCGGCTCGGGCGCGGCGTCGCCGAGGTGGTGCGTCGATGCGTAGACGATCTCGCGGTCGCCGGGCAGGAAGTACGCGCACGTGGTGCGGCCCTTGCCGGTGGAGACGAGGTGCTCCCCGGTGCCGTCCCACGACATCACGAAGATCTGGTCGGCGGGCAGTCCCATGCGGCCGCGCATCTGGTAGATGAGCTGCCGGTCGTCCCACGACCAGTACGCCTCCGCGTTGTCGCCGCCGAACGTGAGCTGGCGGATGTTCGCGAGGTGCGGCTCCGCGGGATTGGCGGGACGCGGCTCCCACGCCGGCTCCGGCACGGGGTCGGACGCGCACGCGGACAGGGCGGCGGCGGCGAGGACGACGGCGGCGTGGGACGTTCGCATCGGGGCTCCTCCGGGGGCCGGGCAGTCTCTCCCATCCGGCGTGCGGGCGCGACGTTCGCGCGGCGTCGCGGCGGGCCGCGTCAGCGCGGCAGCGAGTGCAGGAACCCGGCGCCGAGGGAGAGTGCGGCGAATGCGACGAGCAGCGTCGCGGCGAGCGTCCACGCGCGCCCGCGCAGCGAGCCCGGGCGCTCGGCGAAGCTGCTGCCGACGAAGAACCCGAACGCCATCCCGGGCAGCAGCCCGCCCACGTGCCCCGTGTTGCTGACGATCGGGACGAGGAAGCCGACGATGAGCATGAACACGATGTCGCGCAGCAGCGTCCGGCCGAGGAGCTGCGCACGTCCGCGGCCGCGCGTGCGGAGCATCACGGCGAGCGTGCCGAGCACGCCGAAGATCGCGCCGGACGCGCCGACCATCATGTGGGGGCTGCGGTCCTGCAGCACGTAGGTGAACCACACGGAGATCGCGAGCGTCGAGCAGATGCCCGAGACGAGGTAGATGGTCAGGAAGCGCGCCGGACCGACCAGTTCCTCGAGCAGCGCGCCGGCGCTGCGCAGCGTGAACATGTTCATGCCGATGTGCAGCAGCCCGCCGTGCAGGAACGTCGCGGCGACGATGCGCCACCACTCCCCGGCGGCGACGCCCTCGTGGATGTACGCACCCTGCATGTAGAGCGCGGCGCCGAACCCGCGCATCGAGAGGAGGCTGGGCATGCCCTCCGGACCGGCCAGCGCCGCCTGCACGCGCATGGTCCAGAGGAAGTAGCCCACGTTCACGAGGATGATCGCGTTGGTGACGCTCAGGTTGCGCGGCCACCACGCCGCGCGCGCGCGCCGCGGCGGCGCCGCACGTGCGCCGGAGGCGCGCGCGCGCGCGCCGTCGACGTCGGAGGTGCCGCAGCTCGCGCACATCCCGGCCGTCGCGGGGATCCACGTCCCGCAGTGCGCGCAGCGCTTGAGCTCGTACTCCGGGCTCACGGCGCTGCCCCCGCCGCGGGGTCGTCGGGCTCGTAGCTGCAGCTCACGGACGTCTCGAACGCGCCGGAGGCGCCGGCGCGTTCATAGCGTTCGTCGTAGCCGCGCTCCGTGCGGACGAGCGTCCAGCGCTGCGCGGCGAGCCCGCTGCCGCGCGGCGGCGTGAAGACGAGGCGCACGCCGGCGCCCGGCCCGGCGACGTGCACGTCGAAGACCTGCACGTCGCCGCGGTCGGGGTAGAGCGTGGCCGTGAGGCGCGTCGCGTCGCCATGCACGATGAGACGTTCGGCGTGGGCGCGACCGCCCGGGACTTCGGCGCGCACGTCGAGCTCGAGGAAGCGGCCGAGGAGCACGCGGCCCTCGGTGCGGCACACGAACTCGGCCGCGCCCCAGGTGCCGCGTCCACGCCAGCAGCCGATCAGGAAGCCGAGCGCGGCGAGCGGCGTGACGCCGGGTTCGCGCGACGCGTCCACGTGCGCGTCACTCCCACTCGATCGTGGCCGGCGGCTTCGAGGAGATGTCGAGGACGACGCGGTTGATGCCGCGCACCTCGTTGATGATGCGGTTGCTCACGCGGCGCAGGAGGCCGTCGGGGAGCTGCGCCCAGTCGGCCGTCATCGCGTCGTCGCTCGTCACGGCGCGGATCGCGGCGACGCTCTCGTACGTGCGCTCGTCGCCCATCACGCCGACCGTCGAGACGGGCAGGAGCACACAGAACGCCTGCCACAGCGCACGGGAGAGACCGGCCCCCTCGATCTCCTCGAGCAGGATCGTGTCGGCGCGCCGCAGCACGTCGAGGCGCGGCGCGCTCACCTCGCCGAGGCAGCGGATCGCGAGGCCGGGGCCGGGGAACGGGTGGCGCCAGACGATCGCGTCGGGGAGCCCGAGCGCCTTGCCGATCTCGCGCACCTCGTCCTTGAAGAGCTCGCGCAGCGGCTCGACGAGACCGAAGCCGAGCTCCGCCGGCAGCCCGCCGACGTTGTGGTGCGTCTTGATCGTGGCCGAAGGCCCGCCGAACGCGGAGACCGACTCGATGACGTCGGGATAGAGCGTGCCCTGCGCGAGGAAGCGCACGCCGTCGAGGTGCGCGACCTCGTGGCGGAAGACCTCGACGAACTCGTGGCCGATGATCTTGCGCTTGCGCTCGGGGTCGGTGACGCCCGCGAGCTTCCCGAGGAAGCGCTCGGAGGCGTGTGCGACGACGAGCGCGCGCCCGAAGTGGTCGGTGAACGTGCGCTCGACCAGCTCGGCCTCGCCGGCGCGCAGGAGGCCGTTGTCCACGAACACGCACGTCAGCCGGTCGCCGATGGCGCGGTAGACGAGCTCCGCGACGACGGCCGAGTCGACGCCGCCGGAGAGTCCGCAGACGACGCGCGACTCGCCCACCTGGGCGCGGATGCGTGCGACGGCCTCCTCGATCCACTGCGACATCACCCAGTCGCCGGAGAGCCCGGCGACGCCGTACAGGAAGTTGTGCAGGATCTCGCGCCCGCGCGGCGTGTGCGCCACCTCGGGGTGGAACTGCACGGCGTGGATGGGGAGCGAGCGGTGCCGCACCGCGGCGAACGGTGCGTGGTCCGTGTGCGCGACGACCTCGAAGTCGGGGGGCAGTTGCTCCACCCGGTCGCCGTGGCTCATCCAGACCTCCATGGTCGCGGGGAGGCCGGCGAACAGACCCTCGGCGCGGTCCACGTGCACGATCGCGCGGCCGAACTCGCGCTGCGACGCGGGCGCGACGCGTCCGCCGAACTCCTCGCAGAGGAGCTGCAGACCGTAGCAGAGCCCGAGGATCGGCACGCCGAGCTCGAACACGCCGCGGTCGCAGCGCGGCGAGCCGCCGGCCCAGACCGACGCGGGCCCGCCCGAGAGGATCACGGCCCGCGGCGCGAGCGCGCGGATCGCCTCGAGCGGCGCGTCGCACGGCAGGATGCGGCAGTAGACGTGCTGCTCGCGGACGCGGCGCGCGATGAGCTGCGTGTACTGGCTGCCGAAGTCGAGGACGACGACGGTCTCGTGCCCGGCGCCCGGGGGCGCGGGGCGGCGCGCGGACGCGGCGGGTTCGCTGTCTGCCACTAGAAGCCTTCCTCTCCGGAGTCGCCGCCCCGGTAGTTCGGCGCCTCGCGCGTGATCGCGATGTCGTGCGGGTGGTTCTCGCGCAGGGACGCGCCGCTGATGCGCACGAAGCGCGCCTTCGCGTGCAGCTCGCCGATGTCGCGCGCGCCCACGTAGCCCATGCCCGCGCGGATGCCGCCGACGAGCTGGTAGACGAAGTCGGACAGCTTGCCGCGGTACGGCACGCGGCCCTCGACGCCCTCGGGCACGAGCTTCTCGCGCGCCTTCACGTCGGCCTGGCCGTAGCGGTCGCTCGAGCCCTGCACCATCGCGCCGAGCGAACCCATGCCGCGGTACTGCTTGAACGTGCGTCCGCGGAACAGGATCGTGTCGCCGGGGCTCTCCTCGAGGCCCGCGAAGAGCGAGCCGCACATGACGCTCTCGGCGCCCGTCGCGAGCGCCTTCGTCATGTCGCCCGAGTAGCGGATGCCGCCGTCGGCGATCACCGGCACGCCCGCCGGGCGGCACACCGACACGGCCTCGGAGATCGCGGTGAGCTGCGGCACGCCGACGCCGCTGATCACGCGCGTCGTGCAGATCGAGCCCGGTCCGATGCCGACCTTGACGCCGTCGGCGCCCGCGTCGACGAGCGCCTTCGCGCCGTCGGCCGTCGCCACGTTGCCCGCGACGACGTCCACGTCGTACTTCGACTTGATGCGCCGCACCGCCTCGACCACGTTCTTCGAGTGACCGTGCGCCGTGTCCACCACGACCACGTCGACCGACGCGTCGAGCAGCTTCTCGACCCGCTCGTCGTCGTGCACGCCGACCGCCGCGGCGACGCGCAGGCGGCCCTCCTCGTCGAGGTTCGCGGCCGGGAACTGGTACAGCTTGTTGATGTCCTTGATCGTGATGAGCCCCGCGAGGCGGCCGTCGGCCTGGACGAGGATCAGCTTCTCCACCTTCATCTGGTGGAGCACCTCCTTCGCCTGGTCGAGCGTCGTGCCCGGCTGCCGCGTCACGAGCTCCTTCGTCATCACGCTCGCGACGCTCTCCTCGTCGCGCTTGTGGAAGCGCAGGTCGCGCGCCGTCAGGATGCCGACCACGCGCCGCGCGCCGTCCACGATCGGCACGCCCGAGATGCGGTGCGTGTCCATGAGGCGCCGCGCGTCGCCGACGGTCGCGTCGGGCCCGAGCGTCACGGGGTCGAGGATGACGCCCGAGACCGTGCGCTTCACCTGCTTCACCTCGCGCGCCTGGTCGTCGGCGCGCAGGTTCTTGTGGATGACGCCGATGCCGCCCTCGTACGCGAGCGCGATCGCGAGGGCGGCCTCGGTGACGGTGTCCATCGCCGCGGACGCGACGGGGACCTTCAGGCCGACACGCCGCGAGAAGCGGCTCTGCGTGTCGATCTCGGAGGGCACGACCTCCGAGTAGCCCGGCAGGAGCAGGACGTCGTCGAACGTGATGCCGTCGGCCACGATGCGGTCGAGCATGGGCGCTCCTCTCGCTCCGCACGGCGTCCCGGAGCGCCGGGGGAGGAGGCCCTCCGCTCGCTCCGGGGCGGCCGGGCGGGGGTGATTCGGAGGAGTGTAGCGGCGCCCGGCGACCGCGTTCCGGCGTTTCGGGGCGGCACGCGGCGCCGCGGGGCCGCGGGCACTCAGACGGCGGCCGCGGCGCGGGCCGGAGCGCCGCGCGGGGCGGCCGCCAGCGCGCCGAGCGCGGCGAGGAGCGCGGCGGCCAGGGCGAAGCTGCGCGCGTGGCGGCGCAGGGGCTCGCCCGGCGCACGCCGCGGCGCGAGCGCGGGCAGCGCGTCCGCGAGCGAAGGGCCCTCCGCGGCGGCGCCGACGCGGACCCCCGCGGGCAGCGCCCACTGGACGGCCGTCGTCGCCTGCAGCGCGCCGCCGGGCAGCACCACGTCGAGGCGCCGGGCGCCGCCCGGGAGCGGCAGGGGAGCGAGGGGCTCCGCGCCGTCCGGGCCGAGGTCGGCCGCGTGCGCGACGCCGTCGAGGACGAGGTCCACGCGCGGCGTGCCGCGCGGCACCAGCCCAGCGAGCGGCACGGGCGCGCCCGCGCGCACGGCGGGCGGCGGCGCCGCACCGCCGCGCACCCAGCGCAGCGCGTTGCGCACGAGCAGCGGGAACGCCGCCTCGAGCGGCAGCGTGCTCGCGTCGGCGCGGAAGCCGAAGCGCACGTGACGGACGCCTCCCGCCTCCCCGGCGACGGCCAGCACCCCGGCCGCGCTCTCGACGAGCGGCCGCTCCCCTGCGCGCGGCACGAGCGCCCCGGCGCGGTCGAGGCGGAGCGACGCGAGGTCCACGCCGTCGAGCACGGGGTGCGTGCCGACGCCCCACACGACCGGCTCGCGCACGGGCGCGGCCGTCTCCGCGAACACGACGTGCGGGAGCGTCGCGGGGAGCCCGGCGGGCAACGCGCCCTCCGCCACGACCACGTCGACGCCGTCGTACGCGGAGGCGGGCGGGACGGCGTCGGCCAGCCGCGCGGCGGCGGCGTCGACGAGCTCGGGCTGCGCACGCAGCGCCTCGAGCAGGTAGGGCGTCGGCCGCGCCGACGGTGCCGTCACGAGCACGCGCAGCGGCGGCGCGTCGTCGAGCACGAGCGCGGCGGCGTCGTCGTCCGGGAACTCGTCGGGCGGTTCGAGGCGCACGGTCACGCGCCCCCGTGTGCCGCGCGGCAGGGCGACGTCGCGCGTCGTCTCGTCGCCCGCCGCGAGCTCGACCGGCAGCGATGCGACGACGCCGCCCGCGTCCGACGCGACCACGAGTCGCCGCGACGCCGCGGGGCCGTCGGTCGCGCGCACGCGGACGCGCACGCCGCCCGGTGCCGGAACCGCGCCGACGACGCCCGCATTGGAGGCGCCCGCGCCGCCGACCGAGATCACGTGCAGCGCGGCGTCGCCCACCGGCTCGGCGGCGCCCGCCAGCGCCGCGGAACCGGGCGCGTCGGTGACGACGCAGAGCGGCGCGGCGTTGCCGCGGGTGCGCAGCGCGAGCCGCGCGAGCTCGACCGCCGCGAGCAGCGACGGCGGCTCGAGCGTCGGACGCGCCGCGTCGAGCGCCACGGCCACCTGTGCGCGGTCCGTCGTCGGGGAGACGAGCACCTGCGGCGCGCCCGCCGCGAGCCACAGCGTGACGTCGTCCCCGGGCGCGAGACGGGCGACGAGGGCGCGGGCGGCGTCGCGCGCCGCGTCGAAGCGCGTGGCGCCGCCGGCGCCGCGCGCGTTCATGGTCGCGGAGCCGTCGAGCACCAGCACGAGACCGCGCGGCGGCGGCGGCGGGGCGCCGGTCACGGGGTCCGCGAGCGCGGTCGCGGCGGCCGCGAGAGCCGCGAGCGCCAGCGCGAGCGCCGTCGTCTCGTGCAGGCGCCGCAGCCCCGCGCGCCCGCCGCCCGGCGCGGCGACGTCGCGCCAGAGGCGCAGCGACGAGACCGCGACGCGCCGGCGCCGGCGCACGCGCAGGTGCAGAGCGACGAGCGGCAGCGCGAGCGCGAGCAGCGCGAACGCGGCGGGGCGCAGGAACTCCACGGGCTACGTCCGTCCCGTCCGCGCCCGCGCGCGGGTCACCGCTGCCGCCGCGGTCACCGCAGGACTCCGGCGGCGAGCAGCGTGCGCAGGAGCGCCGCGTCGTCGCGTCCCGCGTCCACGACGACGTGCGAGGCCTCGCGGCGGCGCAGGTAGGCGCCGACCTCGCGCAGGTGCGCCGCGAAGCGCGCGCGGTAGCGCTCGCGGGCGGACGCGTCGAAGTCGAGCGCGAGCTCGTCGCCCGACTCCGCGTCCACGAGCCGCAGCGGGCCGTCCACCGGCGGGTCGCGCTCCTCGGGCGCCACCACGTGCACCGCGACGAGGCGCACGCGCCGGTGCCGCAGGAAGTCCACGGCGCGGCGCCAGCCGTCGGCGGGCTCGTCGCCCTCGTCGAGGAAGTCGCTGACGAGCAGCGCGAGCCCGCGTCGGCGGAGGCGCGGGAACGCGGGACGCAGCGCCCGTCCGAGCGGCGCGCGCGCGCCGCCGGGCACGCGGCGCAGCGCGTCGAGGAGCGGGCCCGTCCCGCCGCGTCCGCGGTACGCGCGCGGGCCGTCGTCGGCGCCCTCCGGCGCAGGCACCGGCTGCAGGCGCACGACGGCGTTCCGCGCCAGCCCCACCGCGCCCACCAGCCCCGCGACGCGCAGCGCCGTCTCGAGCTTCGACCCCGGGCCCGCACCCATGCTGGCGCTGCGGTCGAGGAGCAGGTGCACGTCCACGCTCTCCTCGCGCTCGAAGACCTTCACGTGCAGCGAGCGCAGACGCCCGAACGCGTTCCAGTCCACGTAGCGCAGGTCGTCGCCCGGCGCGTACGTGCGGTGCTCGCGGAAGAGCGTGCCGGTGCCGGCCCCGCCCGCGAGCCGCTCCCCGCCCGGCGCCCCGCCCGCCGCGCGCGCCGCCCCGAGGTCGAGTCGCGCGAGGCGCTCGAGCGTGCGCGGGCCGAGGAGCGGCGTCACCGGCCGCCCTCGAGCAAGGCGCGGAGCCGCTCGAAGTAGCGCCGCACGAGCTCGCGGTCGGCGGGCCCGACGGCCGCCGCGTCGAGCGCCGATTCGGCGCGCCGCTCTGCCTCGTCGAGCGCGTCGGCCAGCGGGACGCGCCGGGGCTCGGCGGCGTCACCGCCCCCGGGCACGAGCACGAGGCGCGGTCCCGTCTTCTCGATCTCGGGGGCGTCGGCGAAGAGCGGCACGACGACCTTGCGCTGGAACTCGGGAGGGAGCGGCGGGGGCTCGGCCTCGTCGGGCGCGCCGGGGTCCCCCGCCTGCGGCTCGGGCTCGGGGTCCGCCGCGGGCGGCGGCTCGGGCGGCGGCGCCGTGGGCGGCGGCTGGGTCTCCGGCGGCGGGGCGCCGCCGGGCCCGGGGTCCTCGGGACCGCGCACGCGGAAGGCGGCCGGCTCGGAGCGCGCCCACGTGCTCCCGTCCGGTCCCTGCACGACGAGCACCGCCTGGTGCGGGCCGGGTGTCAGGCGCTCCTCGCCGCCGGGGAGACGCGCGAGGCGCAGCGGGGTGAGCGTGCCCTCGCCGTCGCCGGGGACGAGCGCGACGTCGCTGCCCGTCCGCACGGCGTGGCCGTCGATCTCGACGACGAGCCGCGCCGTCGCGTCATCGCGGAGGCCGGGCCCGGGCCGCACGACCGCGAGCACGAGCACCGGCTCGCCGAGTTCGTACGTCTCCGCCGCCTGCAGCTCCGCCGCGGCGCGCGGCCCGGCGGGCGGCTTCGGCTCGGGCTCCGCCGCCGGGTCGGGCACGACCGGGTCGGCTGCGTGCGGCGCGGGCGGCGGCGGGTCGGCGGCCGGCGTCGGGTCCCGTGTCGGCGGCGCGCCGGGCGTCGGCGTCTCGGGCGCCCCGTCGGGCGCGTCCGGATCCGGGGGCGCGCCGGGCGCGTCCGCGGGCACGCTCCCCGCGAGTCCCGGCAGCGCGAGCCCCCCGCCCGTGCCGAACAGCCGCGACGCCAGGACGAGCAGCGCGAAGAGGACGACCAGCGCCCACGCGGCGCCCGTCAGGCTGCGGAGCCCGCGCGGCGGACGCGACGGGAACGCGGTGTCGAGCGCGGCGCGGCGTGCATCGAGGGTCGCTGCTGCGTCGGCGACGACGCGCGCGCCGAGCGTCGTCGTCACCTGGCCCCGCGCGACCGCGAGCGCGGCGCTCGTGCGGTCGTCGAGGCCGAGGCGCGTGTCGATCTCGCGTGCGAGCACGGCCGCGTCGCTGCGCCGCCCGAACGCCCACACCACCCCCGCGCCGAGCGCGAGCACGAGCGGCAGCCGCGCAGCCGCGAGCAGCGCCTCCGCGACGAGCGGCCGCCCCACCGCGGCGAGCGCGGCGACGCACGCGCCGAGCCCGGCGAGGACCGGACCCGCGGTGCCGAGCACGACCGTGAGACGCCGCCGCCGCGCGCGCGACGCGGCGCGGCGCAGGTGCTCGTCGAGGCGGGAGGTGTCCACGGAGGCGGGCGGCACGGTGGCGTCAGACTACCCGTCGCCCCGTCGCGCGCAGGACGCCCCCTGGGGGCGTCCCCGCCCGGGCCGAGCGAGCGCGCACCGGAGCGCGGCGCTACCGTGCGCGGATGAGCCGCCGCATCGCCGCGTACGAGACCGGCTCCCACGACTTCGACGACGACGGCCCGCCGGAGCGCGCGACGCAGGCCGCGCCGCGGCGCCGCACGGCGCCGGTCACCGTGCTGCGCGACGGCGCGCGCTGGTCGGTCGTGGCGAAGCCCGCGGGCCTGCTGACCGCACCCGGCCGCCGCCCCGGACCCGATCCGACGGTGCTCGACGAGGTCGCCCAGATCTGGCGGCGCGCGGGGCTCGACGCGCAGCCCGTCCTCTGCCACCGCCTCGATCGCGACACGTCCGGCTGCCTGCTCGTCGCGAAGGACCGCGAGGCCGCTGCCGAGCTGATGCGCGCGTTCCGCACGCGCCACGTCGCGAAGAGCTACCTGGCGCTCGTGACCGGCGCACCCCACCCGCCCGAGGGCGAGATCGACTTCCGCGTCGCCCCGGACCGCAAGCGCCCCGGCTCCATGTGGACGCCGCCGAAGGGCGGCAAGGCCTGCCACGACAGCTACGAGACGCTCGAGTGCTTCCGCGGCGTCTCGCTCGTGCGCGTCCGGCCGCACACCGGCCGCACGCACGAGGTGCGTCTCGCGGTCCGCACGCTCGGCACGCCGTGCGCCATCGACCCGCTCTACGGCACCAGCGAGCCGCTGTTCCTCTCGACGTGGAAGCGCGGGTACCGCGTCGGCCGCGGGCGCGAGGAACGCCCGCTCATCGACCGGCTGACGCTGCACGCCGAGACCCTCGCGTTCCCCGAGCCGGGCGCCGACCCCGAGGACCGCGACGCGTGGGTGCGCGTCGAGGCGCCGCTGCCGAAGGACCTCGAGACGACGCTGCGCCAGCTCCGCCGCCACGCCGCGCCGGGCTCGCTCTGAGCGCGCTGCGCTCAGAGCGGGCCGGGCGCTGCGCCCGGCGGCTCTGCGTTTGCGCCTGCTCCGCAGGCGCGGGGGTGCGCCTCCGGCGCGACGGAAGTGGGCAGAGTTGCGCGACGCCGGCGAGTGGGCAGCGAGCGTCCCCGTGCTACGACGGGGAGAGCTTCCGGGCGCGCTGAGTGCGTCAGCGATCGCGGACGTCGAAGTTGGCGCGATGGGAGCGTGACTCTGGGGACGCTGGAGGCGAGGTCGGGTTCCAGCCTCCCTGTCAGTAGCGCCGTGTGATCCAGGCGACGTGCGCCCGCGCAGTGCCGTGGCGTTCCCGGCCGGAGGCATGTCGCACGTCGGCCGCAGCGACGGCCGCGAGCACGAACCGCACACGATTCGCTCGGGATTGAGCCTGAATAGGACTCTTTTCGTGTCACGCGGTTGACACTCATCGCGAAGGGGTGCTACGGGTAATTTGATATCGAGTGAATCGGGTCGCATACGAGGAGGAGCGATGCCCGCGATCAATCACACATTCCACGATGCCCAGTCCACGACGCCATCGGTACAGGCCGGCGGCGGCAAGTGGAGACTGCGCACGGACGAGCCGAAGGTCGAGGGCGCCATTCGGTGGCACTTCGACGGTCAGGCCGATCCGGCGGCGCGCGGCAAGCTGACGGTCGCCACGCCGACGGGCTCGAAGGTCGTGAACGACATCGAGCACTGCACGAACGTGTTCATCAAGGGCAAGACGACGACCATCGCCGGAACCGGAGAACTCGAGCCCTAGCCCGCATCGTTCACCAGCTCTCCCGCCCGGCGCTCTCGCGATGCAGTGGCTGCGTGGCGTGCAGCCGCTGCGGCGCCGCTGCAGACCAGCAACGTCCGCCATCAAGGCACAGGCACTGTCGCGCACTGAGCCAGGCTGCGGCGCAGCCGAGCGTGAGAGGCGCGCCGAGGTCGGGGGTCCAAGCCCGATTCGAGAAGCGCCGACACCGCGGTCGCGACTCCGGCGCTGCGCCGGGCGCGGGGCCGGTCGACGCGCTGGACCAATCACGACGACTGAATCACATCGAACAGGAGACGAACATGCCCAGTCCCGTCACCGAGGCGGTACAGAATGCCTCCGATACGAGCCTCACTTCGACCGGTACGAACGGTGTCTGGAAACTGCTCCCTTCGGATGACCCGAACCAGCCCAACTTCGCGGGCTGGGTTCACTGGCACTTCGAGAGCTCGGAAGCCGGACATCGTGGTACAGTCACGATCACGACACCCACCGGAGTCAAGACGTTCGCCAACCTCATCACGTGCACGAACGTGTACATCGATGGTGAGACGGTGGTGATCACCGGCGAGATGGCGTAGGCTGCGTGGGGCGGCAGGAGCCGCCGAGCACCATGACACGCAGCAGCGTGACCCTGATCGCCGCCGTTGCGGGGGCGGTTGCCGGCTGCATTGCGGCGCTGGTCGTCGCGAATGCCGCCGCGCCGCCGCCGCGATCGGACGTCGCTCGGTCCGGTGCTCGACCGACCGTTGCGTCCGCGGCGAACGACGCAGCGCTCGACGCGGTGCGGGGCGGCCTCGCCGAAGTCGCGACGGAGATCCGGGAACTGCGCAAGCAGCTCGCGGCGGCCACGCCGGCGCCCGTGCGGCCCCCGGCGGCCTCGGAGGCGGAGGTGCGCGCCGACGGCGAACGCGACGCATCGCGCGACGAGGTCGTGAAGCCGTCGGGCCTCTCGAGCCCGCCCGCGCTCGCGGGACGCCTCGCGACGCTCGCGCAATGGGACGCCGACGAGGAACTGCGGCGGCGCTGGATGTTCGCCGCCGACGAGGAGGTCCTCGCGTGGTTCGGCACGCCGACGCGCGTCGAACCGTACGACTGGGGCGAGCACTGGATCTACCGGGCCGACTCCGAAGCGCCTGAGGTCCGGTTGATCCTGCGCCACGGGCGCGTCGTCAAGGTCCAAGCAGAGCGCGCGCGCTGACGGCGTGGCCGGCCCGTCGGCGCGGCGTGACTCCGGGACGCTCAGGCGCGCTTGCGCCCGTCGGCGCCGTCCAGCGCGCCACTACTCCTTGGCGACGCGAACGCGCGCCGGGTGACACCGGGGGCGACGGATGCGGACGCGCTCGGGCGCGCGTGGACGCGGCTTTGCGGTGGCGCCTGCTCCGCAGGCGCGGCTGCGCGGTGTTGCGTTCACGCCTGCTCCGCAGGCGTTGCGGGGGTCGACGGCGTGCGCCCGTCGACTCCGTCTCGCGCCCCTCTACTCCTTCGCGACCCTCACGCGCGCCGAGTGACGCCGGGGCCGACGGATGCGGACGCGCTCGGGCGCGCGTGGACGCGGCTTTGCGTTGGCGCCTGCTCCGCAGGCGCAGCGCTGCGTGAGGGTCGGGGGCGTGCGCCCGTCGACTCCGTCTCGCGCCCCTCTACTCCTTCGCGACCCTCACGCGCGCCGAGTGACGCCGGGGCCGACGGATGCGGACGCGCTCGGGCGCGCGTGGGCGCGGCTTTGCGTTGGCGCCTGCTCCGCAGGCGCGGCTGCGTTCGCGTCGACGGCGCGCGCCTGCCGACTCCGTCTCGCGCGCCACTACTCCTTAGCGACGCGAACGCAGCGGAACCCGATGTTGTCGTACTTGTCCTTCGGGTACGCGGCGAGGTGCTGGTCGGCGCGGATGAAGTCCTCGGGGTCGCACCACGAGCCGCCGCAGATGATGCGCTGCTCGGGGTCCTGCGGGTCAGGGCTGTCGGTCCACTCCCAGACGTTGCCGATCGCCTCGCAGACGCCGAACTCGCTCACGTTCGAGGGGAACTCGCCGTTCTTCGCGACCGCGTCCGAGCCCTCTTCCTTGCCGTAGTTCGCGCGCGTCTCGTCGAGCTCGTCGCCCCACGAGAAGCGCCCGCCCTTCGTGCCGCGGACGGCCTTCTCCCACTGGTCCTTGCTCGGCAGCGACTTGCCGACGAACGCCGCGTACTTGAACGCGTCGTACCAGGAGACGCCGACGACGGGCGCGTCGGGATCGCGCAGCCGGCCCTCGCTCCAGAACTTCGGCGAGCGGTAGCCGGTGGCCTCGACGAACTGACGGTACTCCGCGTTCGAGACCGGGTACTGGTCGATCCAGAACGACTTCACGTCCTTCGACTGGCCTGCCGTGCCCGAGACGAACGTCCCGCCGGGCACGAACACCATGCCGTCCACGACGCCGGGCGCGCTGGACGGCGGCTCGGCGGCGCTCGCCGCGGCGGCACCCTCGTCGAGATCGGCGTCGATCTCCGCGAGGAGGGCCTCCAGCTCGGCGGCGGGCAGATCGGAGAGCGCGCCGTCGGCCTCCTCGATGCGGTCGGCGACCGCCTCCCAGTCACGCTCGCCCGTGCGGTCCTGGTAGCGCTCGAGCACGCGCTTCGCCCGCGCGAGCAGGCGCAGGTCCGGCTCCGGGGTCGAGAACGCGAGCTCGAAGTCGAGGATGCCGAGGTAGTACGTCTCGCCGTCGGCCGCGATCGGGTGCGAGCGGTGGTACTCCTCCAGCGTGGCGAGTGCGGCGCGCTCGTCCATGTCGTCGCCGTGGTGGGAGAAGTCGATGTACTTCGCCCACACGTACTCGCGGATCGCCTTGATGCTCTCGTCGACCATGCAGCCGCTCACCTCCGCCGCGCGGCCGGCCGCCGACGGCAAGCCCGCGAGGGTATCCATCGCCGGGGGTCACCCCAACCAAATCGCCCAGACGTACCCGTCGATCCGCCGCCCGGCGAGCCTGCGCGGACGCCGACCGCGCGGACCCGCGACGCGTGTCACGGCAGGCTGCTACGATCCCGCGATGCGCGTCGCCGACGACATCGCGGCCCTCGAGGCGGAGTCCCTGCGGATCGTCGAGGCGATCTCCGGCGAGCGCACGCCCGACGCGCAGATCGACGCCCGCATCGCCGCGCTGCGCGAGCGCGCCGCGGCCGTCTTCCCGGGCCACCCCGAGGTCTTCGAGACGATCTACGCGCGCCGCTTCCAGCGCCTGCGCCGCCGCTTCCGCCCGTCGCCCGCGCTGTTCGGCGGCGGCGCCGCGGCGCCGGCGGCGCCGCCGCGCGTCAGTCCAGCGTCCGCGTCCACGCGAGCGTGACGCGCCCGCGCGCCACGTCCACCGGCACGCTCCACGCTCCCCCGCCGCCCGCGCGACCCGCGGCGTCGGCCGGCTCGAACGTCAGCGTCGAGCGGCCCTCCGGCAGCTCGGCGACGAGCGTCTGCACCTGGTCCGGCAGACTCGCCCAGCAGCGCATGTCGGTCTGCGACGGCGTCAGCAGCCCCGCGAGGATCAGCGCCGCGCCGAGCGCGTCCGACGTGCGCGAGCCCGAGTTCTGCAGCACGATCGCGCCGCCGATCACGGCCGCGTCCTTGAACACGGCCTTGCCCTCGTTGATGTGGTCGATCACCTTCGAGCCGCGCGTGATCGCCTGCACGTAGACGTCGCCGAGCGGCGCCGTCAGCCCGAGGTCGCGCCCGCCGAGTCGCACGCGGTACGCAGGGGCGCCGCCGGCGCGCCGCGCGAAGGTCACGTCGGCGCCGTGCGGACCCGTCGGGACGCGCGCCGGGCCGAAGCCCGTCTCGACGAGCACGACGACGTTGCCCTCCGTCGCGCGCGCGGGCGCCGTCCACGGGTTCTTCGGCACGAGGTCGTGCGCGCGGGCGAGCGCCGCCGCGCCGCGGTCCTCGTGCGCCGCCGCGCGCTGCGCCTCGCCGAGCAGGAACCAGAGCAGCGCGAAATCGGACTGCGCGAAGCCCTCGGCGCTGTCGCCGTCGCGCAGGAGCCCCGCCTTGAAGCAGGCGGCGGCGTTGTCGACGTCGCCCTGCAGCCAGTACGTGACGCCCAGGTAGTAGGCGTTCATGCAGCGCTCGTAGGGCTCGCCCTTCCAGCGCCGGTTCTCGGCGCGCAGCGCGCCCGAGACCGTCTCGCCGAACGACGAGCTCAGGTCGTCGAGTTCGTCGTAGGCCTCGCGGAAGTGCACGTGCGCGCCGGCCACGTCGCCCTGCAGGAGCGCGGCCACGCCCGCCTCGTTGCGATCGAGCGCCTCGTCCTGCGGCTCCTCCGCGAGCAGCGCCTCGTGGAACGCGCGCGCGCCGGCGAAGTCGCCGGTCGCGAGATCGCGGAGACCCGCGTGGCGGTCCACCGACGAGCACGCGGCCGACGCGCACGCGAGCGCGGCGGCGCAGAGGAGGCGCAACGGACGCAGCACGGCGCGCCTACTGGTAGATCACGCCGGCGTCGCCCACCTTCTTGAACTCGTACGCGTCGGTCCAGAGGATCGTGCTGTCCTCCGCGTCCACGAGCTGGAAGTTGAGCTGGAAGTAGTCGGCGCGGTCGCCCTCGTAGCGCTTCGAGAGGCTGTTGATGCGCCCCGTCAGCAGGTAGTCGGCGCCGAGCAGCGACTTCTGCTCGCCCGCCGCGTAGACGCCGCCGCGCTTGCCCTCGCGCTCGCGCAGGATCTCGTCGATGTGCTCGCGCGCGAGGTACTTCACGCGCGGGCTCGTGCGGCGCACGAGCGAGTTGCGCATGCGGTCGGAGAGCAGCGCCGTGTTGAACGGCTGGCTCGACTCGTTCTTGATGGTCGCGAACGCGACCTTCATGTCGCCGCGCTCGGACTGCAGCAGCACGGCCGCGAGGTCCTCGACGGCCGCGTCGGTCGCGGCGATGACGTCGGCCGAGTCGATCAGCGTGCCGCCGACGTCGTCGTCGGCGCGCGGGTCGACGCGCTGCATGGACGCGCCCGCGCACGCGGGCAGCACGGCGGCCGCGGCGAGCGCGGCCACGCCGAGCGAACGGACGAAGCGGGGAGTGGAGCGTGGGGAGGTCATCGTGTCTCCTTCCGGGATCGTGCGGACGCGAAGGCGTCCGTCACGCCCGGTCCTGCACAACTCGCGTGCCGCGGCGCCGTGTCGGACGGCGGCGCGCGGAAACCGCGGTGGCGCCACGCTACACGCCCGCGCGCAGCGCCTCGGCGGAGTTCGCAGGGGGACGGCACCGCCCCGGCACGCACGCGAACGACCGCGGGGCGACGCGCCGTGCGCGCCGCCCCGGATGTCGCCCCCTCGCAGGGGCCCCTCCTCCTCGGAGGAGCCACCGCTCAGCGGTTGCGTCCCGTCCGGATCCACTGGTCGACGAGCGCGAGCTGCTTGCCGACGATCCGCCCGCCACCCTTCGGCATGTTGCCGGTCCGCATGCGCGAGTACGCGAGGCTCGCGTAGCCGCGGACGCCCGGGTACGCAGCCGCCCACGCGTGGCACGAGGCGCACTTGTCCCTGAAGAGGTCGCCGACGCCGTCCGCGTCGTAGCCGATCTCGGTGAGCCCGTTCGCGAGCTTCACCTTGCCGACGCCGCGCGGAGCGATCCGCTGGAACGTGCCGGAGTACGTGTCGGGGCACGAGATCGTGACCTGGTACGTGCCCGCGGTCGCCGCCGTCAGCGTCTTCAGCTTGACGCGGCCCTTCTTGCCCGCGATCGGGCCGACGAGCTGCGCGCCCTCCGGGTCGCGCACCTCGGTGATCGTCACGTCGCCGCCCGTGGAGCGGAACGAGCCCTTCAGCTTGCCGCCGGCGGGCATCCAGACGTCGAACGTCGTGTCGCCGTCGCCGCTGACGTCGAGGCGCTTCTCCCAGCCGGCCTTCGCCGACAGGTTGTAGTCGCCCTGCGAGCCGTCGGACGAGCGCACGAAGAACTCGTAGCGGCCCGACTCCGTGAGCGGCTGCACCGCGGCGACGATGTTGGTGCCCGGCGCCGCGCCGAGCTCGACCACCTGGCCGTGCGGGTCGCGCAGCTCGAGCGCCGCCTCGAACGTGGACTTCATGCGGATGTCGAGGCGCGCGCCCGCGAGGAGCTCCACTCCGACACGGTCCGTCTCGCCCGCGTTCTTCGAGATGTCGCCGACGGCCTTGCCGCCGCCGGCCGCGAGATCGGCGGTCGCGTCGCCGAGGGCGAACGCGGCTCCCGCCGCGGCGAGCGCCAGGGCGCCGGCCAGGCCGAGGACGAGGGGACGCGGGGTCGTTGCGGGGATCACGGCGTGCACTCCTGCGAGCCGGGCTCGCGGTCGAGGTCGGACATCCACGCGGCAACGACCGCGCGTGACGAGAGCATCGGCCAAGGCGCCGCAGGCGACCATGACGCCGCAGGTGACACTTCCGTCACGGCCTCGCACGCCGCGCACGGCCGCGGAATCACAGCGGGGCGGCGCGCCGCGCGCACCGCCCCGCCGAACCGCCCGCAGCGCTCAGCGCGCGAAGCCGGTGCGGATCCACTGGTCGACGAGCGCGAGCTCGCCGCCGATGATGCGCGTGCCGCCCTTCGGCATGTTGCCCGAGCGCATGCGCGAGTAGGCCTGCGACGCGAACTGCTTCACGCCCGCGTAGTCCTTCGCCCATGCGTGGCACGAGAGGCAGTTGTCGGTGAAGAGCTGCGCGACGCCGTCGTCCTCGAAGCTCACGGACGTCAGGCCGTTCGCGATGTCGAGCTTCGCCGCCTTCGCCTTCGGCGCCTTGCGCGCGATCGAACCCGAGTAGCTCGCCGACGAGCTGAGCGTGACGCGGTACATGCCCTCGACGGCGGTGCGCAGCGTCTTCATCTTGAGGCGTCCGTTCTTGCCGGCGACCGGTCCGACCAGCTCGCCGCCGTCGGGTCCCGTGACGGACGTGAGCGCGAGGTCCGCGCCCGTGCCGCGGAACGCGCCCTTCAGCTTGCCGCCCGCCGGCATCCACACGGCGAACGTCTGCTCGCCGCTGCCGTCGACGCTGACGGACTTCTGCCACGGCGTCTTCGTCGTCAGCGTGTAGTCGCCCTGGGATCCGTCTGCGGAGCGGATCCGGAGCTCGTAGCGCCCCGTGCGCGGGACCGGCTGCAGCGCGCCGCGCACGCTGGTGCCGGGGCGCATGCCGAGGTCGACGAACGCGCCGTCGGGATCGACGAGCTGCACGTCCGCGGGGAACGTGGACGCGAGCGCGAGGTCGAGGCGCCCGCCCTCCGCGAGGTTCATCGCGATGCGGTCGGTCTCGGCGACGGACTTCGAGATGTCGCCGACGACACGCCCCCCGGCGGCGCCGAGGTTCGCGCTCGCGTCGCCGATGGCGTAGGCCACGCCGGCCGCGGCACACACCGCGACGGCCACCAGAGCGAACGCCTGCACACTGCCCCTGAACTCGGCCATGACGAATCCTCCAGTCGACGAAGCCCCGGTCGCGTGGAGGAGCGGACGCGGACGCACCGTCCCCCACGCGGACGCCGTTCTCCGGCATCGTGAGACGCACCGCCCGAGCCGCGTGACCACCCGTCACGCCCGGCAGGCGCGCTGACGCCGTGCCGGTCGCACCGGTGTCGGCGTCGTGTTCGGAGGATCGGGCCACTCACGCGGCGCGTGATACGTCGCGCGCGCGGAATCTCGTGCCCGTGCTGCGTGCGGTACGCCGGCCGCGGCCGCGTCAGGTCTCGAGCGGCGGGCGCGTCACGACGGCGCGGAGACCGCCGTCACCGGTGAGCACGGTGCCGTGCTCGGCGGCGGACCACGTCACCATCGACAGCGCGAGCACGCGCCCGGACGACGAGAGGCACGCGCTCGTGACGCGGCCGGCGGGCAGGCCGTCGCGCAGGAGCGGCGTCCCGACGTCCGGCACCTTCGTGCCCTCGACGAGGAGCGGCGCGAGGCGCCGCTGCGGCGCGGACTCGCCGCGGCGACGCAGTGCGTCGGCGCCGAGGAAGCAGCGCTTGTCGGAGGCGATCGACGGCGGCAGCAGCTCGCCGGGGAACGAGACCTCGGCGGGGACGATCGACTCGTCCATCTCGCTGCCGAACGCGGGGCGCCCCGACTGGATGCGCAGGTTCTCGAGGGCGAGCAGGCCGCCGGGACGTCCGCCGACGGCGCGCACGGCGTCGAGCAGCAGCGCGTGCAGGCGCGCGGCGCGCGGCCACTCGACGAGCAGCTCGAGACCGGGCCGCCCCGCCTGCGGCGCGCCCACGACGAGCACGCGGCCGAGCTCGTCGTGCGAGATCGACGTGCACGCGAACGGCGCGAGCTCCGGCGCGGGAACGCCCAGGGCGCGGCCGACGCACTCCGCAGAGTGCGGTCCCTTGAGCGCGAGCAGCGCCAGCTCCGACGTCGCGTCGCGCACGGCGACGTCGGCGGAGACGCGCACGCGCTCGAGGAAGCGCACGAGACGCAGCCGCAGCAGCGCGGGCATGAACAGCAGCGCGAGCGGCCGCAGCAGCACGATGCGCAGCTCCGCGAAGATGCGCGCGTCCGCCGTCAGCAGCAGCGCGGTCGTGCCCTCGCCGGGCTGCAGGCGCCGCAGGTGCGCCGTCACGAGCCCGTCGAGGAAGCGCAGGTGCTCGGGTCCGCCGACGGAGATCTTGCCGGTCGCGGCCATGTCGAAGAGCGCCGCCGACTCGCGCGCAGCGCGGTGCTCCGCGTGCGGATCCCCGTAGTGCAGCGGCACCGAGGCGCCACCGCGGAACGCGAGCTCCGCGCCCAGTGCGCGGTGGACGTCGGCCAGGGAGAGCGGGGGCACGGGCGGAGGATAGCAGGGTCCGCGCGCCACCCCGGGTCAATCGGACGCGACGCGGGCCTCGGACCCGAGGCGGCGGAGGTCGTCGCGCAGCAGCCGCACGAGCTCGGCGCGCGGCAGCGGGCCGTCCCACTCGGGATCGGCTGCGCGCTCGAACGCGTCCACGGCCTGCGCCACGACGTCGCGCGGAGCGCCCGCGCGGAACGCGGCGCACGCGGCGCGGAGCTCCTCGAACGCGCGCGGCCCGGCCAGCTCGAGCAGCGCACGGCGCCACGAGCGCTCCGCGTCGTACGCCTCCGGGTTCCACGACCAGTCGAGACGTGTGAGCCGGTGCACGGGTGTCCCGCGCTCGCCGAAGACGCCGTCGCAGACCTGCACGAGCGCCGGGTCGCGGCCGGTGAGCGGTCCCCAGTCGCCCTCGCGCCCGAGGTTGTCGTAGACGAGGGCCGGCCGCTCGGACGCGCCGAACGTCGCGCGCGCCTGCGCGAGGCCGGCGGCGTCGATGCGGTCGCTCACGATCTCGGGGCCGGTGAAGACGAGCGACAGCCCGCGATCGAGGCCGCCGGCCGCGCGCAGGGCGCGCGCGAACGACGGCAGCCGCGGGTCGTCCCACCAGTACGTCTGCGGCAGCACGTACACGGTGCAGGTCGGATCGACGGAGCGCAGCGCGTCCGCGAGCACGCCCACGTACACGACGAACGCGCGCGGGTACCCGCCGAAGCTGAAGCGCGTGTCCTGTGTCGTGCCGAAGCCGACGTCGTCGAAGCAGAGCGCGAAGCGCCGCACGCCGCGCTGCTGCCACGGACCGAACGCGTCGAGCGCGCGCCGCAGCCCCTCCTCGCTGACGTCGAGCGTGCCGCCCGGCGCGAACGTCGCGACGAGCTCGCGTCCGGCGTGGTTCGCGTCGTCGCGCGCGCCCCACGCGAAGTTGGCGCCGTACGCGAGCTCCCAGGGCTGCGGACGCTTGCTGCCGCGCAGCGCGAACGCTGGGCCGTCGACGATGTGCGCCGCGCGCACGCGCTCCCCGCCGGGCGTGCGCGACGTGAGCTGCCGCAGCGCGCTCGCGGCGTGGCGCTCGCCCGCCTCGTCGGCCGCCGCGACGACGACGAGCGTCGCGTCGCCGTCGCGCGCGACCTCGAGCACGTACCCGCCGGGCCCGAGGCCCCGCCAGGGCGCGAGCAGCTCGCGGCGCTCGAGCAGCGCCAGGAACTCCGGATCGCCGACGCCCACGCGGCGCGCCCCGTCGAGCGGCAGCAGCTCGCGGCCGTACTGCGCGGAGAGCGGCTCCGGATAGACCGTCAGCAGCAGCGGCGCGAGCTCGGGATCGCGCGCGGCATCCGCCATCACCGCCGGGAGCGGTGCGAACGGCGGCCGCGCGACGGGCACGGAGGCGCACGCCGCGGCGAGCACCGCGACGAGGGGCAGCAGGGTCAGGCAGGCGCGGGGACGGGACACGCCGCGGCATGCTACGGCGCGCGCGCCGCTTCCGCCGCGCCGCCCTCGCGCCGCGCCGGTGCACGCATTCCCGCGAACGCGTGCGCGCCTCGCGCGTCAGATCGGAAGGAAGCTCACACGTCGGAGACCACCATGCCGCCACGCACCGTGCCGCCCCGCACCATGCCGCTCGCCCTCGTCGCCGCCGCACTCGCGGGCGCCCTCGTCGCCGGCCGCCCGTCGGCCCGCGCCGCGGAGGACCGGCCGCTCGTCGCGAAGCCCGTGAAAGCGCTGCGCTACCGCATCACGGTCTACGACTCGGCGCTCGACGTGGCCCACCGCGCCGGCCGCGAGATCACCGAGCTCTGGTTCCCCGACGCGGGCATCGCCTGCAACCTCGAGTCCGGCTTCGCGCAGGAGGTGGCTGCGCACGCCTGGTACACGGAGCCCCGCTTCCGCGGCGCGGAGGTCGAGGCCGACCGCCCCGGCCTGCCCACCGGGCGCACCGCCGACCTCCCGACCGAGGAGATCGAAGTCCCCGCCGCCCTCTTCGACCGCGTCAAGACCCTCGCGGACGCGACGCGCGCCCAACACGCCGCCGCCACCGCCCTGTCCAAGTCGGCGGCCACGACCACCCCCAACCCCTTCGCCGAGTAGCAAAGCACGACGACCACCGCCCGCGCACACTCCCGCACCCCACGCCCTCTGGTGCTCGCAACCGACACCGCCCACCTGACGCCGTTCCGAAGAGGGCGCCCTCACCCTTCGACGGGCCGACCCAACCCTCGGGTGGAAGCGCGCAGCGCCGAAGGCGCGCAAGCGCAATAGCTCATCCGCGTCAGCGGATGAGCACGTGCAACAACGTCGCGTCAGCGGATGAGCCAACGCAAGGACGCTGGCCCGCGACCGCGCTGCGCGCGGTCGCGCCCCCGCAAGTTCCTGCCGTAGCGCGCTTCGCGCGCTACGGCAGGAACTTGCGGGGGTTGGCCAGCCTCTCGGGCAGATACACCTCGTGGACGTAGGTGAGCCCGTGGGCCGCGAACGCCTGCTGCTCCGCGCGGTGCCCCGCCTTCAGCAACTGGTCGATCGCGCGCTTCCACGCCGGCTGCGCCATGAAGAACGGGTCGTTCTTGAGCGCGTCGCGGGCGCGCTTCACGTCGACCTCCTTCATCGGGTGCGTCGGCAGCTTGTAGTCCTCGATGTCCTGCGGCGTCACGCCGAGGAAGCGCGCGCGCGGCACGCAGAAGAAGCGGTTGATGTGCGCCGCGTTGCCCGACCCGACCTTCAGCGTGCGGTAGATGTTCGCGAAGCCGTACGGGTCGCAGTCGGTGAACGCGTAGACCGGCAGGTCGCACGCGTCGGAGAGCCGCCGCACGAAGCGCCGGCACATGCGCGACGGCACGCCGCCGAGCTCGATCAGGATGCACTTGTGCCGCCGCCAGAACTTCGCGCGGTGCAGACGGTCGAAGCTGCCGCCCGTCTCGATGCACAGGATGAACTTCGCATCGGTCTCGAAGCGCAGGTGCTCGACGTCCTTCGGGATCGAGTACGAGCCCGAGCCCTGCGCCGAGCAGTCCACGAGCACGTCGTCGCCGGTCTCCGGGTCGGTGTCGATGACGACGAGCTGCCCCGCCACGCTGCCGCCGTGCTCCTCCGCCGTGAAGCGCAGCTGCTCGCGCGTGACGCCGAGGCGCGCGAACATCGCCTCGATGTCGTCGAGCACCGTGTCGGACTCGGGCTGGTCGTCGAAGCGCGCCTCGCCCCAGTTCTTCGAGACGTAGTACGCCTCTCGCTTGGTCGAGTGCTGGTCGGTGCGGATCTGCGTGCGCGCGAGGTCCATCATCAGGAGCGTCTGCGCGAAGCTCTTCGCCGTGGTGACGGTGAGCGTGCGCTCCGACGTCGCGTCGCCGATCTCGAGATAGCCGACGTTCTCGTCGTACGTGACGTTCGTCAGCGAGCGCACCGGGTACACGAGCGTCGGGCGGTCGAGCGCCTTGATCGTGCCGTGCACGTCGCGCGCGAGCCCTTCGATGGCGCCCACGGTGATCGCGTCCAGCTCCGCGCGCCCGGCGGGCGGCGGCGTCCTCTTGCGGCGTGCGCTCACAGGTTGCGGCTCCTGTCGAGGACCTCGACGAGGCGGGTCGTGGTGCGGTCGCGCTCGGCGTCGTCGAGCTCGAGGATGCGCTGCAGCGCCTCGGAGATCTTGGGGATGTACTTCGCGATGTAGTCGCGCTTCTTGAGGGCGTCGGCGTGGCGCCGCGTGGCCGTGACGTGGCGGCCGAGCGCGCGCCCGCACTCCATGATCGCGAGCTTCAGCTCCTTCACGATCTCGGGGTAGTGCGCCACCGCCTCCTTCGACTCGCTCGTGAACGGCACCCACACCGACGCGAGGTGCACGACGAGGACGAGCGGCCCGGAGGGCGGCGCGCCGCGCGACTGGTCCACGCCGTAGCTCTTCCACGGCACGGAGTTCACGGCCTTCGTGATCGCGCACGCGCCCATCTGGTAGAGCAGCGGGACGCGGTTCGCGAAACGCAGCACAGTGGCGGGTCCGTCGGCCGGGACGCCCTCGCCCCACGCCAGCGCGACCTCCACCTGGAACGGGTTGCCGCGGTAGACCGAGGGGCTGCGCGTGACCGCGCGCAGGAACGCCTTCGGGTACTCGCGCGCGAGGCTCTCGATGAGCAGGTCCTCGCCGATCGGGCTGACGCAGTCCGTCGGCGGGTTCATCAGCTTGACCTTCTCGGGCGCGAGCGCGGCGTGCAGGCGCGTCGCGTCCTCGCCGACGACGCGCGTGAGCCAGGTCGTCATGTTGACGCCTGCCGTGTTGCAGATCTCCTCGGCGGCGGCGCGCGAGACGCGGCTGAAGTCGTTCTGCAGGAACGACCCGACCTTCTTCTGGTCGCTCGTCTGCAGCATGCGCAGGAACATGCCGAGCTCGACGCCGTAGGGGTGCGGCTTCACCTCGCGCGGCTCGGCGGGCAGCGTCTGCGACGCGCGCTCGTAGACCGTCCACACGCCCTCGGGATCGCGGTAGCGGATGGTGACGTGCGGGTTCGCGACGGCCGTCGCGCGCAGGTACGTGTCCACGGAGCGCTGGCCGCGCTGGTACTTGGCCTTCAGCTCGATCTCGACGCGCGTGCCCTGCGCGTGGTCCCAGTCGCGCTCCTCCTGCACGCGCACGTCGGGCCGGTTGCCCTTCACGTCGAGCAGGATCTCGAAGTAGTGCGCGCGCTTCTTCGGCGACGTGCGCGTGAGGATGCGCACCGGGCGGCCCGTCGTCTGCTGGCCGTACATGCCCGCGGCGGAGATGCCGATGCCCTGCTGCCCGCGGCTCTGGCGCAGGCGGTGGAACTTCGAGCCGTAGAGCAGCTTGCCGAAGATCTTCGCCACCTGCTCCGCGACGATGCCGGGGCCGTTGTCCTGGATCGCGACGAGGTAGCTCTCGGCCGGCGCGACGACGCTGCGTCCCGCGCGCTTCGCGTCGCGTCCGTTCTTCGCCGCGGCCTGCTGCTCGGCCTCCTGCTCCTCGGTGAGCTCCGCGTCGGCGTCGAAGAGCCCGTGCTGGAACATGCCGCGCGACGCGGCGGGCTCGTCGTCGGCGGCGTCGGTCGCGCCCTCGGGGGCGATGACCTCGCCCGTGAAGCCGCACACGGCGTCGGTCGCGCCCGCCGCCGCCTCGACGCGCTCGAGGTCCGCGACGCGCGTGATCTCGATCGTCACCTCGGGCAGGATGCCCGCCTCCTCGCACGCGTCGAGGGCGTTGTCGACGCCCTCCTTCACGGTCGTCAGCAGGGCGCGCAGCGGGCTGTCGAACCCGAGCAGGTGCCGGTTCTTCTCGAAGAACTCCGACACGCTGATCTCGCGCTGCTGCGCGGCGAGCTGCTCGGCCGAGCGCTGCTTCCGGGGTTTCTCGTTCTTCGCCACGCGTGCCTCGCAGGGGCCTCGGTCCGGGGGGAGGGGCGAAGATAGCACGGCCCCCGGACGCAGCCTCGATCACGCGAGGGATGGTGGAGGAACGCGCGTCCCTCCCCCACCGGCTGCACCCGAACGACGGTGTCAGACACCGTTCGTAGCGGTTGACCCGACGAACGGTGTCTGACACCGTCTGGAGTGTGCGCACGGTTCCCGTCATCGCGGTGCTGGTTGCGGCGTCTGCCGTGACGGCGTGGCTCGCGCTGCGTCCGTCGGCGACGGTCGTGCCGAACGCGGGGACGCCGACCGTCGCGCGCGCAGCCGACCCCGCGCAGCCGGAGGCGCGCGAGCGTGTCGCACCGGAACCGGACGCTCCCGCAGCGGGCGGCCCCGCGGCACCGCTCCCGGAGGGCGCGATCCGCGTGCTCGCGGCGGACGGCACGCCGGCGGAGGCGGACGTCTACGCGACGTGCGACCGTGCGTGGAGCGAGGGGGCTGCGGCGTCCATCGGTCGTGCGGGGCGGGACGGGCTGCTGGTGCCGCGCGAGCCTCCGAGCGCCCCGTTCGCGTTCCTCTGGGCGTTCGGGCGCGACGGCGCGGCAGGTCCGGAGCCGCTCGTCGCGGGCGGGCAGACGCTGACGCTCGGCGCCGGCTGCACGCTCGAGCTGCACGTGCGGCACCCGGACGGCACGCCGCTCGCCGGCATCTCGTGCCACGTGCTGCCGACCTGGCGGACGGTGGCGACGACCGACGACGACGGGATCGCGCGCATGCGCGGACTGCCGCCCGCGTGCGACGTGACGGCGTTCACGGACCCGCGCTGCGGCGAGGCGGCCGTGGCGAGAGCGCGGACCGGCTCCGCGGGCACGACGGTCTCCGTCGACCTCGACTTCGCCCCCGGCCGCGGGCCGTTCGTGCTGCTCCGCGCGAGGGCCGACGGGCCGGAGCGCGACGTCCGCGTGCGGCTCGGCGAGGACGACGAGGACGACTTCATCCGACCGCTCGGACTGCGGACGCGCGGGGCTCCGGTTCGGCTCTCCCTCGAGTCCTTCCTCGGCGCGCCCGTCACGATCACGGCGCGCGCCGACGGCACACGCACGGCGGCACGCAGATTCGAGGACCTCGCGCCGTACAGCGTGACGGAGTGGGACGTCGAGCTCTCGCCCGGTGGCGTGCCGGCGCGGGGCCGCGTGGTCGAGGCCGACGGCTCCCCGGCCGCGGGGGCGCGCGTCGATCTGGTCTTCGAGGCACTGCGCGGCCGCGGCGCGACGACCGACCTGCGCGGCGAGTTCGACGTCGATCCGTCGTGGGTGGGAGCCGCGATCCGGGCCGTCCGCCCCGGCGCGAGCTGCAGCGACGCGCTGGAGCTGACCGACGAGGTCACGGCGGTGGTGCTGGCGCTCCATCCCGGCGCGACGGTCGAGGGGGTCGTCCGGGACGCGGCGAGCGGCCGGCCCATCGAGGGCGCGCGCGTGGGCCTCGCCTGCGAGGACGGGGACCCGGACGCGGTCGAGACGGACGCCGAGGGGGTGTACCGGTTCCGGGGCATCCCGGCGGGCTCCGTCGTGTCGCCGTATCACGTGGACAGCGGACGCTCGGTCGCGGCGCCGCAGGCGTCGCCATCCGACGCCGAGCGGGAGGCAGCCGATCTGGACGAGCGCCTGCGCCGCGGCTGGGCGCAACGCGTCGCGGGCACGGAGACGATCCGCATCGACCTGGTGGCGAGCGCGCTGAGCGGCGCCTTTGCCCGCGTGCGGGTGGTGTTCCCGGAGGGCGTCACGCCGCCGCGCCGGATCGACCTGGCACACGAGTGGCAGGAGGCGGACGACCGCGCACCCGTCGCGGACGACACGACCCTCGACGACGTCACGGACGTGCGTCGCTTCCTCCGCCGCGGCGTCCACCGGTTCCGCGCCACGGCCCCGGGCTTCGCGGCCAGCTCCGAGCCGCGCCTCGTGGTCGGGGGCGAGGACCTCGCGGACATCGTCGTGACGATGCGCGCCGTGCCCCGCGTGCGCGCGCACGTGGTGGATGGACAGGGGGTGCCCCTGCGCAGGAAGTGGGTGGAGGTCCGCGTGGCGCTCCGCTCGGGCGAGCATGTACGTCAGCTCGCGGTCGTCAGGGCGGACGCGAGCGGGATCGCGGATCTGGACGAGGTCGCAGAGCTGGCGCGCAGCACGGCGGCGCCGGGCGACGAGATCGTCTTCACGCTCGATGGCGCCGGCTTCAAGGCCGAACCGGGAGACGAGACGGTGAATCTGCGCGTCCCCGCGGAGCAGTGGCTGCGGCACGCGACCGCGGCGGACGACGCGTCGTGGGAACTCGAGGTGCCTCTACTGCCGCCGCACTTCTTGGACGTCCGCGTGCAGGACACGTCCGGCCGCCCGGCTCCGGGCGTGCGCGTCCGGTGGTTCGGCTCACGCAACGGGGAACGTGACCTGGAAGCGGTCTCGGACGCGAGCGGGACGCTCACGCTGCCCATCTGGGCCGCCTCCGACTCGCTCGATCTTCACGCCGACGCGCCGTGGATCGGGCGCGCGCGGATCCTCACGTGGCTGGAGGAGAGTGAAGGCGGGCGCACGTTCACGGTGGATCGGCGTCGTTCCGTTCGCATCCGCGTCGTCACGGCGGACGGTACGCCGATCGCACATCGTCGCGCCACGTGGTGGGGACCGAGCGGCATGGTGAGGAAGCTCACGGACGCGAGCGGCGCGTTCGTCGCGGACCTGCCTGCGAGCGACACGACGATCGAGCCGGACGTCGGCGACGTGTGGATCCCGTCGTCCGTGCAGGTGCCCGCCGGCGTCGACGCGGTCGAGGTCGTCGCCATGCCGCTGCGGCTCGTCCGCATGCGTGTCGAGTTCCCGCCCGGCATGGAGCGGCCGAACTCGGTCGAGGTGTACATCGGGACGCAACGCCTCGGGACGCTCGAGCTCCCCGAGGACGCCGACACCGACGCGCGGATGCTGCTCCCGCAGCAGCCCCTCGAGCTGCGGCTGAAGCCGCGGGACCCGCTCTACGTCGCACGCACGAACTACGACGGGGAGTCCGAGACGGTCGCGCTCCGGGTGGAGCGCGTGCCGGAGCGCTCCGTCACGTTCCGCCTGCTCGACGAGTCGGAGCACCCCCTCGCCGCGCGCGACGTCCGCATCCGAGACGCCGGCGGGCGTCGGATCGATGCGGCGGGCACGACCGACGCGGACGGCTGCCTGACGGTCTCCGTGCCCGAGATCCGCCTGAACGCGGACGTCGAGATCGACGGGTTCCGGAGCCGGTCGTGGAGCCACGACCCCGAGGCGCCGGCCGACGGGACCGTCACCCTGCGGCTGCAGGCCCGCCGCTGACGACCAGCGGCGTCCGACGAACCGCTACACACGGTGTCAGACACCGTTCGTAGCGGTTGACCCGACGAACGGTGTCTGACACCGTTTGGAGTGGAGGCGCCATGCACACGTTCACGACGGAGCTCGTCCCGGGCGGGAAGCGTCCCTACGACACGTGGAACTTCGTGGTCCTGCCCGACGCGGTCGTCGCAGCGCTCGGGCGTCCGCCGTTCGCGGTGCGCGGCACGCTCGCGGGCGCGCCGTTCCGCGGGTCGGCGGCGCGCGGCGAGGGCGTCGTGCGCGTGCCGGTGACGGCCGAGTTGCGGGCGCGGGCGGGCGTCGCGCGCGGCGACCGCGTCGAGGTGCGCATCGAGCTCGACCGCGAGCCGCCCGCACTCGACGTCCCCGCGGAGCTGCAGGCGGTGCTCGACTCCGACCGGACGCTGCGGACGGCCTGGGACGCGATGGCGCCGTCGCACCGGCGCGCGTGGGCGCAGTACGTCGGCGAGGCGGCGCGGCCCGAGACGCGCGCACGCCGCGCGGCGAAGGCGGACGAGGGCATCCGCGCGCGGGCGTTCCCGCGCTGATCCGCTACGAACGGTGTCTGACACCGTCTGTAGCGGTTGACCCGACGAACGGTGTCTGACACCGTTCGATCGACTCGAACCGCTACGCGGGTTCCGCGTCGGACGCGGTCCGCGCCAGGTCGAGCACGTGCTCCGCGCAGCGCCGCAGCTCGTCGGGCGTGCGCGCGTCGCCGAGCATGGCGCGCAGGTCCACGCAGTCGGCGACGGCGGGCGCGATCGCACGCGCGTGCGCGTCGTCGAGGCCGCGGAACGCGTCGCGGACGAGCGCGAGGCGCACCGCGGGCTCGCGCACGAAGGGCAGCAGCCGGTCGATGACGACCACGCGCGCGTCGCCGTCGGTACGCGAGAGCAGGCGCAGGAGCGCCGCGCGGCCCTCCCAGTGCTGGAGGTTCGCGAGGGCCGTCGCGCCGTGCAGCGTGAGCGCCGGGTGCGCCGCGACGAGCTCGAGCGGCGGCACGTCCTCCTGTGTGCCCACGGCGCCGAGGATCGCCACCAGCAGCCGCAGTGTGCCCGCCCGCGCCGTGCGCGTCAGCGCGTGGCGCGCCGAGTCGCGCAGCCGGCGGCGGCGGCGTCCGCCGAGGAACGGCACCGTGACGCTCGGCGCGACGACGGCCAGCGCGCCGTCGAGCGTCTCGGGGTCGTGCGCGTCGCCCGCGGCGTCCCAGGCCGAGGTGCCGTCGGACTCCGCGGGCGCCGCGACGGCGCGCTGGATCGCGGCGACGAGCTCGTCCACGCCGGCGGGCGCGTCGCGCGCGACGCCCTGCGGCGCGGTCTCGTCGAGCGCGGCTCCGGGGCCGTCGTCGCGCAGGCGGTCGAGCAGGGGGCGGGTGCTCATGGGGTCGTCTCGCCCGCATGCTCGGGGAGCGCGGCGAAGTCGTCGCACATCTCCGCATCCAGAAGCACGGCGCCCACCACGAGCGCCGGCAGGAACAGCACGTTCAGGCCCGGCACGAAGAGCACGCCCGCGGCGCCGAGGCCGAGTCCCGCCGACGCACCCAGGTGCCCGCGCACGAACGCGAGCCGCCGCCCGAGCGGCACGGCGCGCGCGGACTGCGCGAGGTCGAGGAGGTCCATGCCCTCGAGCGGCAGGAGGACGAGGAAGAAGAGGATGGGCCCGGCGACCGGAATGCACAGGAGCGGCAGCGCGAGCGCCGTCACGACGAGCCGGATCGCGAGCAGCACCAGCGCCTCGCCGATCGGACGGAGGACCCAGCGGACGAACCGCGCGCCGGGCGGCTGCGGCGCGGGGTGGCCCGCGATCTCGCGGTACGCGCGGTCCGAGAGCAGCGCGAGGAACGGCGCGGCGACCACGCGCACGATCGAGGGGAACGCTGCGTAGAACGCGAACGCGAACGCGGCGAGCACGAGCAGGAACGTGACGATCCACGCGGCGACGCCGCCGACGTCGCCCAGCCGCTCGGCGGCGGCGTCGCGGGCCGCCGGCACCGCGACCTCGAGCGTCCACGCCAGCGTGCCGCCGAAGACGACCAGCGCGACGAGCACGGGCGCGACGCCGTAGGGCCAGAGCCACGGCGTGCGCACGAGTCGTCCGACGCCGCGCAGGATCGCGCGCGCGCCGAGGGCCACGCCCCGGGTGCCGTCGAAGGCCCCGCGCGCGGCGCGACGCACGAGCGCGGGCCGCTGCGGCGCGCCGCCCTCGTGCGCGTCCGCCACCGCCGCCGCTCAGTCCCGCCCGAACGGGTGGTCGGGCGGCGTGTCGTCCTCGGCGGCCTGCTGCACGCGCCCGCCCCACTCCTCGAGCTGCTTCCTGCGCCGCTCCTCCTGCTCGGTCGCGATCTTCGCGAAGAGGTCGGAGGGGAGCTTCCGCCCGAGCTCGCCGTCGAGCGGGTTGTCGCCGCCCGGGTCCTTGTCGAGGACGAGCTGCTTGCCCTCCGAACGGACGCGCACGCGCATCTTCGCGTCGAGCCCGACGGCCGCGAGCAGCTCGCGCGGGACGACCAGCTCGCCGCGCTCGTTCACGCGGAGGAACTGCACGTCGCGGCGGCCGCTCATGCCGAGGCGCCCTTCGCCGCGAGGTGGCCGACCGACGTCAGCCACGCGGCGACGTCGTCGAGGAAGGCGCGCGCCGTCCCGAGCGCCTCCGCGGCCGCGTCGCCGGTGGCGTCGCCGAGCGGCTGGTCGTCGACGGCCGCGCGCGCGACGCCGAGCCGCTCGAGCGCCGGCAGGTGGTCCGTCCCGAGCACGCGCCCCTGGTGGAAGTGCAGGGTCGCGAGCCGGTGCACCGAGCGCGCGTCGGGCGGGCTGCGCTTCTCGGTCGCGAGCAGCGCGCGCTCGCCGTGCACCGTCGCCTGGTGCGCGCGCGCGACGCAGTCGGCCGCGAACCCCGCGGCGGCGAGCGCCTCGGCGGCGGCGAGCGTCCGCCGCGCCCGCTCGACGTGCGGCGCGATGACGAGCCGGTCCTTCTCCGTGACGGTCTGGTAGGTGGCCATGGCGCGAGGATACCGGCGCTCCCGCCGAGGGCGCGACGAACGGCGCCGGACCGCCGAGCCGCTACGAAGGGTGTCCGGCACCGTTCGTGGTGCTTCGCGGAGTCGCCTTCAGGGCTTCAGGCGTGCGTTCGTCGTGATGCGGTAGCTGCCGCGCCTGCCGTTCACGGAGAGCGTCGCCTTCACGCTCACCTTCAGGCGGCTGAAGTTGCCGTTGGCGCGGAACGACGCGCTCACCTTCGAGACCACGAGCGTCGCGCCCGGGAGCACGCGGCGCAGGTCGTCGCGCACGGCGGTCGCGAGCACCTGGGTGCCGACGTCGCCGAGGTCGAGCGTGCCGCGGATGCCGAGCGCGGGCACGCGCTCGCCGACGAGCGGCGCGCCCTCGCCGAGGAACAGCGCGAGGTCGTCGCCCGCGACCTCCGCGCGCGCGGGGCCCTGCAGCGACGCGTGGACGAGACCCTTCACGTGCAGCGTGCGCACGGCGCTCCCGGCGCCCGCGACGTCGACCGCGGCGAGCGTGTGCAGGCGCAGGGGCCAGTTCGCGCGGAGGACGACCGCGTTCGCCGAGGTCGCCTCCACGTCGCCCGCGTGGAACGTCGAGTAGCCGTTCGTCGCGGCGTTCGGCTGCCCGTCGGGGGTGCCGAGAGTGTCGATGGCGACGGGCGCCGACGGCTGGCCGGAGCGGATCTCGAGCAGCAGGTCGCCGCCCGCGTACACGAACGGCGCGTCGAGTAGCACCGCCGCACCGAACGGACGCGGCAGCGCGTCGCCGCTCGGCAGGTGCTCGGGCGTCAGGTCGATCGGGCCAGCGCGCACGAGCGTCGGCGCCTCGGCGAAGTTGTCGGCGAAGTCGGTCACGAACGTGGTCGCGGCGGCGCCGAGGCGCACGTCGAAGCGCGGGAAGTGCGCGCCCGTGAACGCGCCGACGGACGCGTCGCGCCGGAACGAGAACGCGTAGATGCGGTCGCCGGGCGCGAGGTCGCCCACGTCCGCCGCCGCGAAGCGCTGCTGGCTGACCAGAGGCCCGGTGAAGTTGCCGAGGAGCGGGCCGTCGATGGCCACGCCGGGCGCGGGGACGTCCACCGAAGCGGCGAGCGACGCGGTGGCGAGCGCGGCGAGGAGCAGCGCCGCGCGGGCGCCGCGTGCGCTGCGGCGGGACGTCGAGGTCATCGGTGCACTCCCTCCCCGGCCGCCGCGCGGGACGCCTGGTGACGGGCGGCGCGAACGGGCCGCGTGGGTTGTACCAAGGCACCGTGACGCCCCGAACGGCGTCCGGCGCGACGAACCGCTGCGAACCGTGTCAGACACCGTTCGTAGCGGTCGAGCCGACGAACGGTGTCTGACACCGTTCGTAGTGGCTGGGCTACTCGTACGCGAGCGACTCGGCGAGGGGGGCGCCGGCGGCCCAGCGTGCCGGGAGGGCGGCGGCGACGGCGCTCGTCGCGGTGCCGAGGAGTGCCAGGAGCGCGGCGGTGGTCCACGGGTACGCGGGCGGGTAGACCCAGCCGGTGTCGGCGGGCACGATGCGCTGGAGCAGCACCCACTCGACCAGCCAGCCGCCGCCGAGGCCGAGTGCGGAGCCGACGGCGCCGAGCGCCGCGCCCGAGAGCACGATCGACAGCACGACCTGGCCGCGCGTCGCGCCGACGGCGCGCAGCAGGCCGATGTCGCGGCGGCGCAGGACGACGGAGATCGTCAGCGCGTTCAGCACGCCGAGGAACGCGACGGAGAGCGCGAGGCCGACCTGCGCGTCGGCGAGCGAGAAGACGTCGGCGAGCACCTGACGCGTCTCGTCGCGCAGCACGGCGGCGCTGACGATCACGACCTCGCGGTCGGCGCCGAGCGTGCGCTCGATCGCCGCGCGCACCGTGTCGGCGTCGGCGCCGGGTGCGAGCGTCACCGAGAACTCGTCGGCGAGCTCGTCGGCGTAGGCGGCGGCGAGCGTCGGCTGGTGCACGATGAGCGTGCCGCGCGGCCACGAGTAGTCCGTGAAGACGTCGGCGATCGTCAGCGTGAGCGGCCCCGTCGCCGACGGCAGCGTGACCGTGTCGCCGACGTCGAGACCGTGCAGGCGCACGAAGTTCGCGCTGGCGAGGCACGCGCGGCCCGCCGTGAGCTCGGGCAGGTGCGCCGGCAGCCCGCCCTCGCGCAACGGCATGCGCCAGACCGGCAGGTACGCCTCGAGATCGAGACCGAGCAGGAAGAGGCGCGTGCCGTTCCAGGGGACGCGCCGGAAGCGCACGGTCACGACGTGGGCGACGCCGGGCACGGCCGCGATGTCCTCGGCGAGCCGCGCGGGCAGCGGCGTGTGTCCGCCGCCGCGCATGATCGTGGTGCCGGACGAGACGAACAGCGCGCCCGCGATGTTCTGCTCCATCCAGCGCACGGTCTCGTCGGACATCGCGTCGAGCGAGCCGCGCGTCTCGAGCACGAGCGCCACGCCGACCGCGAGCGCCGCCGCGGGCAGCGCCGCGCGCCGCGGGTGGCTGCGCAGCTCGTCGGCCGCGAGGCGCCCGGGCACGCCGAAGAGGCGCTCGAGCGGACGCGCGACCCACGCCGACGCGACCGCGACGATCCACGGCGACGCGGCGACGAACGCCACGAGCAGTGCGGTCAGCGCGACGTAGCCCGTGCGCTTGCCCACGAGGTCGGGCAGCACGACGAACGTGACGCACGTGACGGCCGCGCCGCCGGCGAGGAGCGCGCGCCACGGCACGCCGCGCACGGCGGGCTCGTCGGCGTCACTGCCGCGCCGCAGGCCGTCGCCGGGCGGCAGCGCCGCGGCGCGGCTCGCGGGCGCCCACGCGGCGACGCACGCGACGCCGACGCCGAGCAGCGCCGCGACGAGCGTGGTCCCCGCGTCGATGCGCACGGTCGCGCCCTCGGTCGCGTAGTACGCGAGCGTCATCGTGCTCACGAACCCGTGCAGCGCGCCGCCCGCGAGCAGGCGCGCGAGCAGCGCGCCGAGCGCGGCGCCGACGGCCGCGAGCAGCAGCGCCTCGCCCACGAACACGGCGCGCACCTGCCCGCGCGTGGCGCCCATCGCGCGCAGGATCGCCACCTCGCGCGTGCGCTCGGCGACGCCGACCGCGACGGTGTGGTGGATCAGGAAGAGCCCGACGAGGAGCGCGATCCCCGCGCCGACGCGCATCGCGATGCGGATGATCCCGAGCACGTCGGCCGCGGTGCCGTCGGCGGTGCCGGGCGGTGCGACGGTGACGTCGTCGGGCAGCGCGGGCGGCGCCGCGAGCCGCGCGCGCACGGCCGTCGCCACGTCGCCCGCGTCGGCGCCGCGCGCGAGGCGCAGGTCCACGCGGTCGACGCGCGCCCCGCGGCCGAGCAGGCGCTGCGCGGTGGGCAGCGCGACGACGAGCGCCGCGCCGTTCCCGGCGCGCGCGAGGCGCGCGTCGTCGATGCGCCCCGCGCGCGCGAGCGTCACCGCGCCGTCGGGCGCGACGAGCTCGAGCGGCGCGTCGGGGGTTCCGGGCAGTGCACCGCAGACGAGCGCACCCACGCCGCTGGCGAGGAGCAAGGGGTCCGCGACGGCGGCGACGTCGTCCGCGCGCCGGCCCTCCGCGCGCAGGAACGCACTCTCGGCGAGCGGGTCGACGCCGAGCACGAGCACGCGCCGCGACTCCCCCGCCACGCGCACCCAGCCCGCGACGCGCGGCGCCGCGGCCGCGACACCCGGCACCTCGCGCACGCGCGCGGCAGCGTCTGCGGGGAGACTCGACGCGAGCGACTGCACCGAGAGCTCGGCACCGCCCGCGGCCGCCGAGACGGCCTCGCCCGCGCCGCGCAGCACCGCGGCGACGACCGCCTCCGACGCCACGAACGCCGCGACGCCGATCGCCACCGCGCCGACGACGAGGGCGCAGCGCAGACGGCGGCGCGCGAGCTGGCGCACGATCAGCCCGCGCACGAGGGCGGCGGCGATCACGCGACGGACTCGACGCGCCCGTCGCGGATGCGCACGCGCCGGTCCCCGCTCTTCGCGGCCTCCTCGTCGTGCGTCACCATCACGACGGTGCGGCCGTCGTCGCCGGCCATCTCGCGCAGCACGGCGAGGACCTCGCGCCCGGTGGCGCTGTCGAGGTTGCCGGTCGGCTCGTCGGCGAGCAGCACCTCCGGCCGCACGGTGAGCGCGCGCGCGATCGCGACGCGCTGCTGCTCGCCGCCCGAGAGCTGCTCCGCGTGGTGCTCCGCGCGGTCCGCGAGTCCGACGCGCTCGAGCGCCTCGTGCGCGCGGCGGCGCGCCTCCTTCGCGCCGACGGACGCGAGCAGCAGCGGCAGCGCGGCGTTCTCGGCGGCGGTCAGCGTGGGCAGCAGGTTGAAGAACTGGAAGACGTGCACGATGCGGTCGCGGCGCAGGCGCGCGAGCTCCGCGTCCGCGAGCGTCGCGAGGTCGGTGCCGTGGAAGAGGACGCTCCCGGAGGTCGGCCGGTCGAGTCCGCCCATCAGGTGCAGGAGCGTGCTCTTGCCGCTGCCCGAGGGGCCGAGGAGCACGAGCATCTCGCCGCGCTCGACGGCGAGCGAGATGCCGCGCACGGCGTCGACGCGCCGCCCGCGCCGCTCGTACGTGCGCGTGACCTCCCGGACCTCCAGCATGCTGGGCATGCTCGGGGAGCGCGGAGCGCGCGGTCCCAATTCCCGGACGCGGCCCGGCGCCGCAGCGCAGCAGGGCCCGGCGCCGCAGCGCAGCTGGGCTCAGCGTCGCAGCGCAGCTGGGCTCAGCGTCGCAGCGCGAGCAGGCGGCCGTCGCGCGTCACGACGAGCAGCACCTCGCCGGCGGGCACGGGGGTGGCGACGACGTCGGCGCCGGCGCCGTGCGACCAGCGCAGCGCGCCGGTCTCCGCGTCCACGGCGTGCACCACGCCGCCGGCGGCCGGCACGTACGCGACGCCGTCCGCGACCGCGGGCGCCGCGGTCGGCGCGCCGCGCAGCGACGTGTGGAAGAGCTCGCCGCCGTCGGTGCGCCGCGCGATCAGCGTGCCGTCGTCCGCCGCGACGTACGCGACGTCGCCGACGACGCATGGCGCGCGCGCCGCGCCGCCCGGCACCGGGAACTCGCGGACCGCGCGGCCCGTGGTCGGCGAGAACGCGCGCACGCGCCCGTCGCGGGCGACCGCCCAGAGGCGGTTCGCGCCGTAGACGGGCGTGCCCGCCACCTGGCCGTCGTCCGCGGCGGCGACCACGGTCGTCCCGCGCGCGGCCTCGAGCACGATGACCGCACCCGACGGAGTGGCGCACGCGAGCGTCGCGCCGTCCATCGCCGCGATCCCGGACTCCGCGCCCACGGTGCCCGCGGGACGCCGCCAGCGCGGCGCGCCGTCCGCGACCCCGAGCGCCACGAGCGAGCCGTCGTCGCCCGCCACGACGACGACCGGGTCGTCGCCGCCGAACGCGAGCGGCGTGCGGCGCACGGGACTGCCGAACGCGACGCGCCACAGGTGCCGGCCGTCCGCACGCGCGAGGCAGTGGACGACGCCCCGCGACGCGGCGACGACGACGGCGTCGCCGGTGACCGCGGGCGACGCGGCGACGTCGTCGTAGGGACCGAGCGGCACGTCCCAGAGCGGCGTGCCGTCCGCGAGGGCGAGGGCGCGCGCGCGCCGGTCGCGACCCGCCACGAACACGGTCCCTTCGGCGACGACCGGGGCCGCGTCGAACGCCGCGTCGGAGCGCAGCGTCCAGGCGGCCGGGCGCGGCAGCGCGACGTCGAGGTCGAGGTCGAGCACGCGGTCGAGCGCGACCTCGACGGCCTCGAACCCGGCGGCGCTGAGACGCAGGCGCGAGCCCGCGAGCGGATCGTAGAGCAGCACGTGCGCGCCCGCGCCGCGGCGCTCGCCGTCGAGCTCCACGAGCGCGTCGGCGGGCACCACGTGCAGGCGCAGCGGCACGCGCAGGCGCCGGGCCGCGGGGCCGCCCGCGGCGAAGACGTCGCGCAGGATCGCGTGCGCCGCCTCGATGCGGCCCGCGGCGACCAGCCGGTCGGCCTCGGAGCGCTGCGCGGAGTTGCGGGCGGAGAGCTCCTCGGGCGTCGGCTCGCCGCGCGCGGCGGCGTCCGCCAGGCGTCCGGTCTCGTCGCGCTCGCGGTCGGCGATGTGCCGCGCGACGTCGCGCGCCTCGGCCGTCGCGAGGGCCAGCGGATACGCGCGCACGACCGCTTCGACGGCGCCGCGCGCCTCCCGCGTCGCTCCCGCCGCGAGCCGGCGCTCGGCCTCGTCGTACGCGCCGCGCAGTTCGCGGCGCGCCTGCGCCTCGTAGGCGAACGCGATCCCGCAGATGCCGAGGATCAGCGCCGCTGCGGCGACGGTGGTGCGCAGCGTGCGGCGCTGCGCGCGCGCGCCCGTCAGCTCGTCGACGCGCTCCCGCGCGTGCGCGTCGCGCGGATCGAGCGCGAGCGTGCGCGCGTACGTGTCGAGCAGCTCGTTGACGGGCGCGCCGCAGCGCTCGAGCAGGCTGACCAGCCGCCGGAGCTGCTCGAGCGCGGCGGCGCGCTCGTCGAGCGCGCTCAGGGCGGAGACGAGCTCGCGGCGCAGCGTGATGTCCGCGGGTGCGAGCTCGACGAGCTCCCGCAGCAGCAGCTTCGCGCGGTGGAAGAGCTCGTGACGTGCGAGGAGCTCCGCGGTGACGCGTCCGTCGCGCACGAGCAGGTCGGTCGCGCCCCGCCGGCGGTGGATGTCGAGCACGCGCTCGCGCGCCTCGAAGTCGCTCGGGGCGAGGCGCGAGCACTCGCGGTAGCACGCGAGCGCGCGCGCGTCGTCGCCTTCCTCGCGCCGCGCGTCGCCGAGGTGCCGCCAGTGGACCGACGCCGCCGCGGCGTCGCCGGCGCGCTCGAGCGCGCGCGCCAGGCGCGTGCGCACGATGTCCTGGTCGGCGGCGCCCTCGAGCGCGTCGGCGAGCGCGTCGGCGTCGCGGCGTGCGCTCTCGCCGGAGACGCCCGACGCCTCGTCCACGGCCACGCGCTCGAGCACGCCGCCCGCGAGCGCCGAGATCACGGTCTCCCACGCGACGGCGCGGCGCAGCCCCGACGTCTCGACCACGTCGCCCGCGCTGCGCGACCCGTCGAACTCGCGCAGGAGCCGCGCCTCCGCGCTGCGGAACGCCGCGAGCTGCGCGCCGTCGCGCAGGCGCAGCACGTCGTGCGGGGACGGCAGCGTGCCGGCGCGCGCGCGCAGCGCGGCGAGGCGCTCGAGCAGCGCGCGCAGGAACTGGGGCACGTCGCAGGTGAGCGCGGCGGAACAGAAGCGGCCCGCGTAGAACTTCTTCGGCGGCTGCCCGTCCACGAGCCGGAACTCGGCGCCGTCCCAGAAGAAGAGGTCGAGCAGCTCCTCCTCGACCTTCACCTGGATCGCGAGGTCGACGTCCTCGCTGCGGACGGCGCCCTCCTGCACGGCGGTCGCGCCGAACAGCTCCCCGGATTCGCGGCAGCGCGCGAGGATGCGCTTCAGGTCGGACTCGCCGAGGCGGCCGAGGTCGAGCAGCACGCGGCCGATCGACGCGCTCGCGCGCGGCCCGGAGCGGATCACGCGCACGCCGCCGATCGCGAAGTAGAAGATGCGCTCGCTGACGCCGTCGGAAACGATCAGCGACGACACGCCCTCGCGCGCCGCGACGCGCTCGAACACCGCCACGAGAGCACTCTCGGTGACGTCCCCGGACGACTCGTTCGCCATGTCCCCGGCTCATCGGGAAGCCGCGCGCGGGCGCTTGAGCAGTCAAGCCGCGCGCCCCGCGGCTCCGATGAGAGGCGCGCGGCGCCTTGCGCGCCCGGACCAGGAGATTCCGTCAGGATGCGAGCTCCGGATCGTCGCGTGTGGGACTGGTGCCTCTCGGTCGGGATCGCCGACGAGGCGCAGCTCGAGGCGGCGTCGCAGCACCTCTCCGCACTCGACGGGTCGAACGCGTCCGACTTCTTCGACGCGCTGCGCGACATCGGCGTGATCGAGCCCTCGCAGGTGGACTTCCTGCGGCGCTCGGCCCCGGGCGGCGCCTCGCACATCCCCGCTCCGGCGGCCGGCGACGGCGAGGACGCCGTCGACATCGACTGGGCGGCCGAGGAGAACTTCGCCACGGCCGAGGTGCGCGCGGTCGCGCCGCCCGCCGAGGAGCGCGCGCACGACGCGGCCCCCGACGCCGACGCGCTCGAGGGCAGCGCGCTCGGTCCGTGCCGCATCGAGACCCTGATCGCGCGCGGCGTCGCGGGCGCGATCTACCGTGCGTTCCACGAGAAGCTCGGGCGCCTCGTCGCGGTGAAGGTCCTCGCGCCGTCCGTCCGCGGCGTGCGGATCGACGTCGAGCGCGTGCTCGCCGACGCGCGCGCGCTCGCGTCGGTGCGGCACCCGAACGTCGTGCGCGTGCACGAGGTGGGCGAGGACCGCGGTCTGCACTACCTCGTGATGGACCTGCTCGAGAGCCCGAGCGTCGCGGACCGGCTGCGCAAGTCGGGGCGGCTCGAGTGGCGCGAGGCGTGCCGTGTCGGCCACCAGGCCGCGCTCGGGCTCGCCGCCGCGCACGCCGTGGGCGTCGTCCACCGCGGCGTGAAGCCGGACAGCCTGCTGATGACGTCGGACTTCGACGTGCGCGTCGGCGGCTTCGGTCTCGGCAGCGCAGAGCAGGCCGCCGCGAGCTCGGGCGCGCCAGGCATCGTGGGCGCGCCCGCGTACCTCGCGCCGGAGCAGATCGACAGCTGCCGCGCCGACGCGCGCTCCGACGTCTACGCGCTCGGCTGCACGCTGTACGAGATGCTGACGGGCCGCCCGCCCTTCGAGGGCGAGACGCCCGCCGACGTGCTGCTCGCCCACGTGCACCGCGCACCGGTGCCCGCGCACCAGCGCGGCGCCGACGTGCCCGCGTTCGTGGCGCGCGTGGTCGAGCGCTGTCTCGCGAAGCGGCCGGAGGAGCGCTTCCCGGACGCGACCGCGCTGGCCGAGGACCTGCGCCTGCTCGCCGAGGGCGGGCGTCCGGACGAGGGCGCGCCCGCGCCGGCCGCGACGCTGCCGCGCCCGCGCGCGACGGCGTACCGCGTCCCTCCGAGCGTGCCGCCCACGCGTCCGCTCGTCACCGCGGCCGGCGGACTGGTCGTCGTCGCCGTCGCCGCGCTCGGACTCACGATGGCGCTGCCGCGGCTCGCCGCGCCCGCGCTGCTCGCCGCGCCCGCCCCCGCGGCCGCGGACGGGCCGGCGGCCCCCGCGGACGCCGAGCTCGCGCAGCTCCTCGAACACGCCGCAGCGCGGCCGACGGCGATCGACGAGCTCCTCGCGCGCCTCGACGCCCTCGAGGAGCGCCGCGGCGAGTCGTTCGCCGCGGCGGCGTCCGTCGCGCGCACGCGGCTCGTCGCCGCGTTCGAGCAGGCGCGCGAGCACGCGCTCGACGCGTCGCTCGAACGCGCGGCCGCGGCCTTCGCGGCCGACGACGCCGTCGCCGCGACCACCGCGCTGCTCGACCTGCCGGAGCGGCTGCGCACCGGCCCGCGCGCCGGCGAGTGGACGGCGGAGCTGACGAGCGCGCTCGCGCGCGTGACCGAGACGACGGGCATGGCGTACGTCCCCGGGGGCGCGGCGCTCCTCGGGCCCGAGCGCAGCCCGCGCGAGATGGCGGCGTTCCTCGTCGACCTCGCGGAGGTCTCGAACTCCGAGTACGCGCGCTTCGTGCGCGAGACGGGCGCGCGCGCCCCCGCGCACTGGGGCGGCGCGGAGCCGCCGGCGGAGCTGCGCGACCTGCCGGTGGTCGGCGTCACCCACGCCGAGGCCGACGCCTTCGCGCACTGGGCGGGCAAGCGCCTGCCGACGGCCGCGGAGTGGGAGCGCGCGGCGCGCGGCCCCGAGGGGCTGCTCTACCCGTGGGGCGAGCGCTTCGACGCGCAGCGCTGCGCGGTGCGCGGCAGCGCGGAGCACGGCCTGCAGCCGGTGCGCTCGCTCGGCGAGGGGCGCGCGCTCTGCGGCGCGTACCACCTCGCCGGGAACGCGGCGGAGTGGACGGCCACCGCCGGCACGGACGCGGGCACGCAGGTCGTGCGCGGCGGCTCCGTGCGCAGCGACCCGTCGAACGCGACGACCGTCGCCGGCTACGCGCTGCCCGCGGACGCCTCGGACCCCGAGCTCTACGTCGGGTTCCGCTGCGTGCGCGACGTCCGCTGACGCACGAGCAGCGTCGCGCGGCGCACGGCCCAGACGTGGCTGCGTTCGGCGGCGCGCAGCGCGAACTCGTCCACGTGCAGCCACACGAGCTCGCTCTCCGCGACGACGCCGGGCTCGTGCGCTCCGAGCTCCACGTCGTAGAACGTGCCCTGCTTCAGGTGGCAGACGCCGTCGTCCTCGGAGACCGCGTAGACGTCGGCGCGGCCGATGACGCGCAGCACACGGCACGCGCGGCCGATCTCCTCGCGCAGCTCGCGGGCGAGCGCCTCCTCGGTGCTCTCGCCGGCGTCGACGCCACCGCCCGGCAGGTGCGCGAAGCCCTTCGCCGAGAAGACCGCCGCGACGCGTCCGGCTTCGTCGTGCGTCACGGCGTACGCGCCCGGTCGCGGGCGCACCGGCAGCGTCGCGTGCGGCGCGCCGAAGCGCGGCACGGAGTCGCCGAGCGTCAGCCCGGCGACGCGCAGCGCCTCGGCGGGCGCGCCCCACGTCGCACACGCGAAGCCGACGAGGAGCGTGACGGCGCACGACGCGGGCGCGAGCCAGAGCGGGTGCGCGCCGAGCCGCGCGGGCACGCCGAGCAGCACGGCCGCGGCCACTCCTGCGCACGCGACGAGGACGCCGGCGAGCGCCGCCGTCTCGCTCGCGCGGCGTGAGAGCAGGCCGAGCAGGAAGAGGCCGAGCAGCGGCCCGGCGACGTAGCCGAGCCACGTGAGGAGCTGGTCGAGCAGCAGCGTCTCCTCGCGCGCGGCGAACACGGCGAGTCCCGTCGCGACCGCGCCGAAGACGACGGTGAGCGTGCGGGCGAGCCGCAGGTCCTGCGCGTCGCTGCGCGGACGCCGCGCGAAGCGACGCACGAAGTCGACGAGCGTCGCCGTCGACATGCTGTGGATCGCGGAGTCCATGCTCGACATCGACGCCGCGAAGACGGCGGCGACGAGCAGCCCCGAGAGCCCCGCGGGCAGGCGGTGCGCGATGAACGCGGGCAGCGCCGCGTCGCCGCCGGACGCCGCGACCGCCTGCGCGACGGGCGCGCCCTCGGGCGTCGCGGCGGCCCATGCGCCGAGGCACACGCCGAGGAACAGCGTCAGCGCGACGGCCGCGCAGCCGATCGCCCAGCCGAGGAACGCGGCGCGGCGCGCGGCGGCGGCGTCGCGGCACGCGAGGTAGCGCTGCACCGCCTGCTGGTTGGTTCCGGCGACCGAGAGCGCGAGCGTGCCGTAGGCGATGAGCGCACCCGTCAGGTTGAACGGCGTCGCGAAGTCCACGCGGAACGCGACCGGCGCGAGGCGGCCGGCCGCGTGGGCGTCGTGCAGGATCGCCGTCAGCCCGCCCGGCACGTCGGACGCGAGGAGCGCGAGCGACGCGACGACCGACACGACCACCACCGCGAACTGGATCAGGTCGGTCCACACGACCGCCGCGAGCCCGCCCGCGGCGCTGTAGATCACGGACGCGGCGCCCGTCGCGACGATCGCCGCGCGGATGTCCCAGCCGAGGAGCACCGAGAGCGCCTTCGCGGGCGCGTAGACCAGGAGCCCGGTGCGCAGGAGCGTCTGCCCGATGAACAGCGCGCTCGCCGCCGTGCGCGCGAGCACGCCGAAGCGCAGCTCGAGGTACTCGTACGCCGTCGTCAGCCGGAGCCGCGAGTAGAACGGCACGAACGCCGCGCACGCGACCGCGATGGCGAGCAGGTCGCCGAGTTGGAGCTGCAGGTAGCCGAGGCCCTTCGCGAAGCCGTAGCCCGTGCCGCCGATCAGCGCCGCGCTGCTGAACGACGTCGCGACGAGCGACACGCCGACCAGCCACCAGCGCATGGAGCGCCCGCCGAGGACGTACTCCTCGACGCCGCCCTTGCGGCGGTTCGCCCACGCGCCGATCGCGAGCACGGCGACGCCGTACGCGGCGACGAACACCCAGTCGAGCGGCGCGAGCCCGGGCCCCACGCACCGAACCTAGCGCGTGATTCGGGGACGGTCCTCGTAAGTCGCCCCACGCAAGAAACTCCCCGAACCGGGGACGGTCCTCGGAACTTGCGCAGCGCAAGAAAGTCGCCGAACGGGGGACACTCCTCGCCGGCCTGCGCCGCCGCGGCGACGTCCGTCAGGCTCGGCGATCGGCAGGAGTGTCCCCGTCCCGCGCCGGAAGTTGCGCCACGCAACTTTCCAGGACCGTCCCCGAGCGGGTCGGGAAATTGCGCTACGCAAGATCCCAGGACCGTCCCGGTTCGTTGTGTGCGGCGGGGGCTACCCGTACTTGCGGATGAGCGACTCCCAGAACTTCTGGGCCTTGAGCAGCGCCTTCAGCTTCTGCTTCCGCGTCGCGCCCTCCTTCGAGAGCTTCGCGTCGCGGCGCTCCGCCGACTTCGCGACCTTCTGGATCAGCTTCGCCGCGGGGCCGAGCGGGTTGCGGATGACGTCGTCCGCCAGCGCGAGGTTGGCGAAGTTCGCGTCGGCGGCGCTCGTCGTCGCGAGCAGCGCGAGGAACAGGTCCGCCTGCTGGACGTAGTCGGGATCGTCCCCCACCACCTTGTCGAGCTTCGCGAACGTCCCCTGGAACTTCTTGATCGACTTCGCGAGCCCGCCGTGGTCGGTCGAGAGCGTCACGAGCGCGTCCTCGATCGCCGCGTCCACGGCCGGATCGTCCGAGGCGTCCGCGATGCCGGACAGCGCGAGCTGCAGCGGTCCGGAGAGCAGGTTGGTGTCGGGGTCGTGGCTCGCGTCGGCGATCGACGCTAGACCGAGCGCCAGCGCGAACGCGCCGGCGACGACGAAGGGGATGCGCATCGTCTCGTGTCCCTCCCAGGGCGGTGCGGCAGCCGGAATCGACGACGCCGCCGACCGGCGGCCGACGGCGCGGCGGAACGGTACCCCACGCGCGCCGAAACGCAAGGGCCGCGGCGGCGCGCGCGAACGCCCCTTCCGGCGCCGTCCGCACGCCGCCACACTGCGCCGATGCGCACGCCGCTCCGGCTGCTCGCCGTCCTCGCCGTCACCGCGTGTGCGCCGGCCGCGCCGCCCGCTCCGCCGACCGCGCAGTCCGCGGAGGACGCCGCGCTCCCCGCCCCCACCGACGGCCTCGTCGTCGCCGCCGACGTGCACCTGCGCCCCGGCACGTGGCACGTCGCGGACGCGGACGGCGACGGCGTCCTCCGCGTGCGCGGCGCGGGCGCGGTGCTCGACCTGACGGGCGTCACGCTCGTCGCCCACGCCGCGGACGACGCGCGCGACCCGGACGCGTTCGCGGGCATCGCGGTGCTCGTCGAGGACGCGCCCGGCGCGGTCGTGCGCGGCGGCACGCTGCGCGGGTTCCGCGTGGGCGTCGCGGTGCGCAACTCGCCCGGCGCCGTCGTCGAGGACGTGGACGCCTCCGGCAACTTCCGGCAGCGGCTGCGCTCGACGGTCGCCCGCGAGGACCTCGCCGACTGGCTGCGCCCCCACGACGACGACGCGAACGAGTGGGAGACGCGCTACGGCGCCGCGTTCTCGGTGCTCGCGTCGCCGCGCGCGGTCGTCCGCCGCTGCCGCGCGCGCGACGGTCAGAACGGCGTGCTGCTCTCGCGCTCGGACGGCGCGCAGGTCTACGACGGCGACTTCTCGCTGAACTCCGGCTGGGGCGTCGCGCTGCACCGCACGTGCGAGGCGACGATCTGCCGCAACCGCATGGACCGCTGCGTGCGCGGCTACAGCCACGGCGTCTACGACCGCGGCCAGGACTCCGCGGGCATCCTGGTCTTCGAGCAGAGCTCGCGCAACGTGATCGCGCTGAACTCCGCGACGCACGGCGGCGACGGACTCTTCCTCTACGCCGGCGAGGAGTCGCTGCACACGACGGGCACGGGCGGCTGCAACGACAACCTCGTCTTCGGCAACGACTTCTCGCACGCGGTCGCGAACGCGATCGAGGCGACGTTCAGCCGCGGCAACCGCTTCGTGCAGAACCGCCTCGACGACTCCCGCCACGGCGTGTGGGCGGGCTACTCGCACGACACGCTCGTCGCGGAGAACTCGATCCGCGGCTGCGACAGCGGCGTGTCGATCGAGCACGGCGTGCACGACATGCTCGAGTGGAACGAGATCGAGGACTGCGGCACGGGCGTGCACCTGTGGTGGGACGAGGACGCGGAGCTCGCGGCGACGGTGTGGGGCCGCGCGCACGAGCTGCGCTCGGTGCGCAACCGCATCGGCCCGTGGAACCGCTTCCGCGGCAACCGCGTGGACGTGCTCCTCGAGGACGACCGCGACGGCGCGATCGTCGCGTGCACGTTCGCGGGCGACGCGCCGCGCATCCGGTTGCGCGGCAACTGCGCGGGGCTGCTGCTCGAAGGCAACACGTTCCCCGACGCCGTCGGCACGATCGACGCGGGACACACGGCGCGGGTGCGCCTGCGCACGGGCGACGGGCCGCTCGACGCGCCGCGCGTCGAGGGCGACGGCCGGGTGGAGTTCGAGCGCGTGCGCGTGGAGGGCATGGTGCGCCACGCGCCGGACCCGGACGCGCTGCCGCGTCCCGAGACGCTCCCGGGCGCGGCGGACCCGTTCCTCCCCGAGGGCGCGCCGCGCGGCCGCGCGACGATCCGCGTGGACGAGTGGGGCCCCGTCGACCCGGGCGCGCGACGCGTCTTCCCCGCGCACTTCGACGCGTGCGGGAGCGCGGAGCTCTCCGTTCTCGGTCCCGACGGCACGTTCCGCGTGGTGGCCGTGAGCGAGGGCTGCGTCGCCGAGCCGCGCGAGGGTGCGCTCCCCGGCGTCGTCCGGGTGCGCGCCGCCGACGCGGACGGTCCTGCGCTGCGCGACGTGCACGTGACGCTCGACGTCGGCGGCACGCGGTTCGAGGCGTCGGGCACGCTCTTCGTCGCCGCGTGGGACCTGCGCTTCTTCGCGCTCGCGGGCGATCCGCGCGAGGACGCCGCCGGCTTCGCGACGCTGCTCGCGTCGGAGCCCGCGGCGCGGCGCACGGTGACGGCGCTCGACTTCGCGTGGCGCACGGCGGCGCCCGACCCGGCCGTCGGCGCGGACCGCTTCGCGACGCTCGCGACGACGGACGTCGCGCTGCCGGCAGGGCGCTACCGCCTCGCGACCGTGAGCGACGACGGGCTGCGCGTGTGGGTGGACGGACGGCTCGTCGTCGACGACTGGACGCAGCACGGACCGACGCCGCACGACGCCGTGCTCGACCTGGCCGCGGGCACGCACGCGCTCCGCGTCGAGCACTTCGAACTCGACGGGTGGGCCGCGCTCACGGTCGGGCTGACGAGGGAGTGAGCGCCTCCGCGCGGTAGAACCCGCGGATGGACCCCGCACCCGGTGCGCCCGGCGCACCCGACCACGCGCCGCGCCACCTGCGGCTCGTCCCGACGCTGCTCCTCGTCGCTCTCGCGCTCGGCGCGGGCGTCGCCGGGTTCGCCGCGCTGGCGCGGCAGCGCAAGGAGCCGGCGCGGAGTCCGACGGCCGTCCCGCGCACCGCCGTGCGCGCCCCCGCGGTCGCGCGCGCCACGCACCGCGAGACGCTGACCGGCTACGGCCGCGCGCGTCCGCTGCGCCGCGCGCGCGTCGCCGCGGAGCTCGCGGCCACGGTGCTGCGCGTCGCACCGGAGCTCGAGGCCGGGACCCGCGTCGCGTCCGGGACGGCGCTCGTCTGGCTCGACGACCGCGACGCGCGGGCGGCGGCGGCGGGCGCGACGGCGCGCGTCGCCGCGGCACGCGCCGCTCTCGAGCGCGCGGAGGCGGACGCCGCGGCGGTGACCGAGCAGCACGCCGCCGCGAGCGGCGAGCTCGCCGCGGCGCGGCGCGAGCTCGCGCGCGTGCGCGGTCTCGTGCCGCAGGCCGCGTCGGCGAGCGAGGTGGACGCGCAGCAGATGGTCGTGTCGGTGCGGGAGCAGACCACCCTCGCGCTCGCGGGGCGCCTCCGTACGACGGCCGCCGACGTCGCCGCGCGCGCGGCGGACGTGCGCGCCGCGGAGGCGGCCGAGGCGGCTGCTGCGCTCGACGTCGAGCGCAGCGTGGTGCGGGCGCCGTGGGACGGCGTGATCGTGTCGCGCGCCGCCCAGCCCGGCGAGCGCGTCACGCCGGGCGCCGTCCTCTTCGACCTCGTGGACCCCGCGCGCGTCGAGGTGGCCGTCGCGCTCCCGGCGGCGCGCTTCGGCGACGTCGCAGCCGGCGCCGCCGCGAGCGTGCGCCTGCACGAGGACGGTGCGGCCGTGTGGAGCGGCAGCGTCGCGCGCGTCGCACCCGCGGTCGACGCGGAGCGCAGCACCTTCGACGTGTTCCTCGAGATCGAGGCGCGCGCCGCGGACTCCGGCGCGCCCGTGCCGCCCGGCGCGTTCGTCGTGGCAGAGGTCGCAGGCCGCACGACCGCCGACGTGTTCGCCGTCCCGCGCGAGGCGCTCGTCGGCGACCGGCTCTTCGTCGTCGAGCTGGGCGCCGCGCTCGCGGACGGCGGCGGGCGCCACGAGGCGGTCGTGCACGAGCGCCGGCCGCACGTGGCGCGGCGGCTGCCCGACGTCGTCCTGGTGGACTCCGGTCTCGAGCCGGGCGAGCGCGTGGTGGTGACCGCCGTGGACCGCGTCGCCGAGGGCACGCACGTCATCGTGCTCGCGGACGCCGAGGGCGACGCGCCCGCCGACGGGACGCCGCGATGAACCTGCCGCGCTTCGGGGTCCGCAACCCGGTCCCCGTCAACCTGCTGATGTGGGCGATCATCGTCGCGGGCGCGTTCGCGTGGCGCTCGCTCGTGCGCGAGCTGCTCCCGAACTTCGAGCCCGAGCAGGCCGTGATCTCCGTCGCGTACCCGGGCGCGACGCCGGAGGAGGTCGAGAAGGCGGTCGTGCTCCCCATCGAGCGCGAGATCGAGGGCGTCGAGGGCGTCGACGAGGTCTCGTCCGAGGTGCTCGAGGGCGTGGCGGCCGTGCGCGTGGAGATGGAGCGCGACGCGAACCGCGACCGCGTCGTCGCGGAGCTGCGCAACCGCATGGACCGCGTGCGGCCGGACCTCCCGGACGGCGCCGAGGAGCCGGAGATCAGCGAGCTGCGGCCGTTCCTGCCGGTCATCTCCGTGATGGTCGTCGGCGACGTGCCCGAGGAGCGCCTCGCGGACGTCGTCGAGGACGTGCGCCGCGAGCTGCTCGACCTCCCCGAGATCACGGAGGTGACGGTCTCGGGCGTGCGCGACCGCGAGATCTGGATCGAGCTGCGCCCGGAGCGCCTCGAGGAGGAGGGCCTGACGTTCGCGGAGGTCGGACGCGTCGTCGCCGCGCAGAACGTGGACCTGCCCGGCGGGCAGGTCGAGGGCGCGCGCGGCAACGTGCGCGTGCGCACCGTCGGCGAGCGCGACCGCGCGCGCGAGCTCGAGCGGCTCGTGGTGCGCGCGCGGCCGGACGGCACCGCGCTGCGCCTCGGCGACGTCGCGACGGTGCGCGACACGTTCGAGGACACGGTCGAGCGCGGGCGCTTCGGCGGGCGGCGCGCCGCGAACGTGACCGTCTTCAAGACGCCCGAGCAGGACGCCGTGACGATCGCGGAGCGCGTGAAGGCGTACGTCGCGGAGCGCCCGACGCGCCTCGGCGGCGCGCTCGAGCTGCGCCCCTACTCCGACCTCTCGCGCTTCGTGGTGCAGCGCCTCGACCTGATGATCTCGAACGCGAAGTGGGGCTTCCTGCTCGTGTGCCTCTGCCTCGCGCTCTTCCTCGACCTGCGCGTCGCGTTCTGGACGGCGGTCGGCCTGCCCGTCGCGTTCCTCGGCACGTTCGTCGTCATGAAGCTGATGGGCCAGAGCGTGAACATGATCTCGCTCTTCGGACTCATCATCGTGCTCGGCCTGATCGTCGACGACGCGATCGTGATCGGGGAGAACGTGTTCACGCGCATCCGCTCCGGCATGCCGCCGATGCGCGCGGCGGTGCGCGGCGCGAGCGAGGTGGCGCTGCCGGTGATCGCGGCGGTGACGACGACGATCGTCGCGTTCGCTCCGCTCGCGTTCCTCGAAGGGCGCTTCGGCGCGTTCCTCGGCCAGCTCCCGCAGGTGGCGATCGCGGCGCTCAGCGTCTCGCTGGTCGAGGCGCTGCTGATCCTGCCCGCGCACCTCGCGCACGTCCGCACGGGTCCGCCGCTCTTCCCGCGGCTCGCGGCGCTCGGCGTGCGGATCGCCGCAGTGCGCGCGCGCGTGATGGAGGAGCTCGTGCCGGACGCGCTCGAGCGTCTCCTGCGCTTCGTGCTGCGCGTGCGCTACGTCGCGCTCGCCGTCGTCACCGCCGGGCTGCTGCTCACCGTCGGCCTCGTGCGCGGCGGCATCGTGCCGTTCGTGCTGTTCCAGGACCTCGACGCCGAGAACGTGACGGTGGACATCGAGCTCGCCGCGGGTTCGCCCGTCGAGCGCACCGAGGAGACGGTCGCGCTCGTCGAGCGCGTGCTGCTCGCGCAGCCCGAGGTCGCGACCGTCTACTCCGTCGTCGGCACGTCGTTCAGCGAGCGCGGCCGCGAGAGCGCCGCCGACCCCGCGACGGTCGGGCAGATCCAGATCGAGCTGCTCCCGTCGGACGAGCGCGACGAGCGCGGCATGCGGCGCTCGCGCGACGTCGTCGCCGACGCGCGGGCGCGCACGGCGGGCCTGCCGGGCGTCGTGAAGCTCAACTTCCTGGAGCGCGCGGGCGGCCCGGTCGGCGCGGACATCGAGGTGCGCGTGCGCGGCGAGGACCTCGCCGTGCTCGAGGCCGCCGTGGACGAGGTGCGCGACACGCTCGCGGGCTACGACGGCGTGCACGAGATCGAGGACGACCTGCGCCGCGGCAAGCTGGAGGCGCGGCTCGCGCTGCGTCCGGGCGCGCGCGCACTGGGTCTCAGCACACGCGACGTCGCGCTCGAGACGCGTCACGCACTGTTCGGCTTCGAGGCGCAGGACATCCAGCAGCCCGACGGCGAGGTGACCGTGCGCGCCGTGCTGCCCGAGTCCGCGCGCAGCTCGCTCGCGGACCTGGGGCGACTGCGCGTCGCGACGCCGACGGGCGCGCGCGTGCCGCTCGAGGAGGCCGCGACGCTGGACACGGGGCGCGGCTACGCGGCGCTCGCGCGCGTGGACGGGCGGCGGGCGGTCACGGTGAAGGCGTCGGTGGACGAGGCCGTCGCGAACGTCAAGGACGTCACGGAGTCCGTCGGCGCGGCGCTCGCCGACCTGGGACGGCGCCACCCGGGCGTCAGCGTGTCGTTCGAGGGGCGGCAGAAGGAGACGCGCGAGTCGCTCTCGTCCCTGCGCTGGGGCTTCCCCGCGGCGCTCCTGATGATCTACGCCATCCTGGCCGCCGTCTTCCGCTCGTACGTCCAGCCGCTGCTCGTGATGACGGCGATCCCGTTCGGCCTCGCGGGCGCCGTGATCGGCCACGCCGTCTGGGGCCTCCCGATCGGCCTGCTCTCGATGATCGGCGCCGTCGCGCTGACGGGCATCGTGGTCAACGACAGCCTGATCCTCGTGGACTTCGTCAACCGCCGCGAGGCGGGCGCGGACGTGCCCGTCGAGGAGGCGGTCGTGGCCGCGGCGCGGGCACGCGTCCGCGCGATCCTGCTGACGTCGCTCACGACGGTCGCGGGCCTCGCCCCGCTCGTCGGCGAGCGCAGCTTCCAGGCCCAGTTCCTGGTGCCGATGGCGATCTCGCTCACGTTCGGACTGTCGCTCGCCACCTTCACCACGCTCGTGCTCCTGCCCACGCTCTACGTCGTCCTCGACGACGTCCGCGGCGTGCTCCGGCGCGTCTTCACGGCGCCCGTCCCCACCCGGGCGTGACGACGGTCGCAGCCACCCCGCGCGACCGCCGCCACCCGCAACCGGCGCAACTCCGGGCACGTCTCCCGTACGAGGACGCAGAACGCAGGCGTCCGGTGAGGGAAGCCCGATGCTCCAAGCCCGCTCCGCCCGCGCGGCGCTCCTCGTCGCCGCGGCCGCGTCGGCCGCCGCCTCCACCGCCCGCGCCGAGACCCGCGGCGTCCCGCTCGGCACCGGAGCCGCCGTCACGTCGCGCGTGGACGGACCCGGCGACGTCGACACGTACCTGCTGGACGCGACCGCCGGGACCCAGCTCTCGCTGGCGTTCCGCGCGAAGGGCGAGCTCGTGCCGCTCGTGACGCTGCTGCGCCCGGACGGCACCGCGCTCGCGCCGGGCGAGCGCGAGCGCGCGACCGCGCGCTCGGTCCGCTGGCGCAGCCTGACCCTCCCGGAGACGGGCCGCTACGCGGTCGTCGTCCGCGGCGGCGCCGGGACGTCGGGCGACTACGCGTTCACGCTCACGCCGCGTCCGGCGCGTCGGCTGTCCGTGCGCGGCCTCGAGGTCGCGGCCGGCGCGGACGCGCAGGTCGCGTTCGGGGCGCACGCCGGCGCGGAGCAGCGCGTCGCCGTGCGCGCCGTGGGCGGCACGGTCACCGTGACCGACCTCGTGGACGGCGACGGCGCCCCGATCGCGCGCGGGGCGGCGGAGTTCCTCGGCTCGCGCCAGGGCACCCGCGCCGACGCCGCGCTGCCGCCGTCGCCCGCGCTGCAGTCGCGCCTCCTGAAGCTCACGGCGGGCGCGGCTCTCGTCCGCGTCGACGTGAACGTGGCGCTGGACCCGCCGCGCGTGCGCCGCACGCGCCGCATCCGCCCGGCCTCCGAGCCGCGCATCGCGGCGGTCGTGCCGGCCGAGGCGCGCCCCGGCGAGCGGATCTCGATCCTCGGCAGCGGCTTCCAGGACCCGGCCGGCGCCGCGGCGCAGTTCGCCGTGCTGTTCGGCAACGTCCCGGGCATCGAGATCACGTACGTCAGCGCCTCGCGCATCGACGTCACGGTGCCCCCGGGCGTCGGCGCGGTCTCGCTCCTGCTCTACAACGCGGACGGCCAGGAGGGCCGCGCGCCCTCGTACTTCCGCTTCGCCGACGACCCGGTCGTCGTGGACCCGCCGACGGATCCCGTGGACCCGACCGAGCCGGCCGACGACGGACCGCTCGTGCACTGGGACTTCGACGCGACCTCCGGCGCCGCGCTCGCCGACGTCAGCGGCCACGGCTTCGACGGCACGCTGCTCGGGGCGACGTGGTGGACGGGCGGCGCGCTCCACTTCGACGGCGGCGACGCGCAGGTGCAGGTGCCGGGCGACGATGCGGCTCCGCCCACAGACCTCGCGGACGTGGAGTACGGCACGATCAGCGTGCGCTTCCGCTTCACGGAGCCGAGCGACGGCGCCGGCTACGGCGAGATCATCCCGCTCCTGCACTACGGCGCGTCGCCGGCGTCGCTCGCCGAGAACCCGCAGTGGGACATGCTCGGCATCTACGTCGGACACGGCTACGCGAACGACCCCGACCGGCGGCAGATCTACTTCACGATCGGCCATGCCGGGCACCTGGCGCTCTGCTTCGACTCGGCGTCGATCTCGCTCGAGCCGGACCGCTGGTACGACTACGCGGTCGTGATCGGTCCGGACGGCCACCACGGCTACCTCGACGGCGTCGAGTTCGAGCGCCACTACAACGGTCTGACCGACGCCTCGAGCCGCGCGTTCTTCGACACCGTCGCCGACCGCTCGACGCTGCGCGTCGGCTCGGGGCTGTTCGGGTTCACGGGCCGCTTCTGGAGCCTGACGGGCGACGTCGCGGACGTGCGCGTCTACGACCGCGTGCTCGACGCGGACGAGGTCGAGGAGCTGCACGCGGCGGAGTAGCGGCGGCGGGCGGGGCGGGCGAATCCGAGGGACGGCGCCACGCCTCTCGTACGTTCCTCGCCCGTGCCGCCCCGCGCCCGCCGCACCCGCTCCGCCGCCGCGCCGGCCATCGTCGCATCGGCCGCCGCGCCGGCTCCTGAGCCCATCCGGCTGCGCGGCGTGCGCCAGAACAACCTGAAGGGCGTCGACGTCGACCTGCCGTACGACGCGCTGACGGTCGTCACCGGCGTCTCGGGCAGCGGCAAGTCGTCGCTCGTGTTCGACACGCTCTACGCCGAGGGGCAGCGGCGCTACGTCGAGTCGTTCTCCGCGTACGCGCGCCAGTTCCTCGAGCGCCTGCCGCGGCCGAACGCCGACGCGATCGAGGGTCTGCCGCCCGCTGTCGCCGTCGAGCAGCGCAACCCCGTGCGCACGACCCGTTCGACGGTCGGCACGATGACGGAGCTGACGGACCACCTGAAGCTGCTCTTCGCGAAGGCCGCGACGCTCGTGTGCCCCGGGTGCGGGCGCCCCGTGCGGCGCGAGAGCGCGTCGCAGGTGGCCGACGCGTTCGACGCGCTCGCGGCGGGCGCGCGCGTGTCGATCGTCTTCCCGCTGCCGGACGCCGGCGGTCTGCCGTGGCGCGAGCAGGCGGGCGCGCTCGCCGCGAACGGACTCGCGCGCGTGCTCGGCGCGGGCGACGCGCGGCCGCAGGAGGCGGCGGCGCTGGCGGAGCGGCCGGAGGGGCCCGTGGACGTGGTCGTGGACCGCGTCGTCGCGGGCCGCACGGCGCGCACCCGCGTGCTCGAGTCGGCGGAGCAGGCGCTGCGCTTCGGGCGCGGCCGCGCGGCGCTGCGCCACGAGGACGGCACGCGCGCGGCGTTCTCGGACGCGCTGCACTGCGCGACGTGCGACCGCGCGTTCCGCGACGCGACGCCGAACCTGTTCTCGTTCAACTCGCCGCTCGGCGCGTGCCCCGACTGCCGCGGCTTCGGGCGCACGATCGACCTCGACCCCGCGCAGGTCGTCCCCGACGAGAGCCTCTCGCTCGCGCGCGGCGCGGTGCGTCCGTGGACGACGCCGCGCACGCGCGGCGAGCGCAAGGCGCTGCTCGAGTTCGCGCTCGCGCAGGAGATCCCGACGGACGTGCCGTGGCGCAAGCTCCTCGCGCGCCACCGCGCGGCGGTGCTCGACGGGCAGGGCGGCTTCGGCGGCGTGCGCGGCTGGATGCGGCGCCTCGAGGCGAAGAGCTACAAGATGCACGTGCGCGTGCTGCTCGCGCGCTACCGGCGCTACGTCGAGTGCGCGGCGTGCGGCGGGACGCGGCGCCGCGCCGAGGCGCTCGCGTGGCGGCTCGACGGCCTGCACGTGCACGCGTGGGAGACGCAGCCGATCGCCGACGCGCTCGCGCGTCTGCGCGCGCTCGACCTGCCGCCCGCGGTGGCCGAGGTCGCGGCGGTCGTGCGCGAGGGCATCGAGTCGCGCCTCACGTACCTGGTCGACGTCGGACTCGGCTACCTGACGCTCGACCGCGCGACGCGCACGCTCTCGGGCGGCGAGTTCCAGCGCGTGAACCTCGCGACGGCGCTCGGCGCGGCGCTCGTCAACACGCTGTACGTGCTGGACGAGCCCTCGGTCGGACTGCACGCGCGCGACACGCACCGCCTGCTCGCCATCCTGCGCGGTCTCCGCGACCGCGGGAACACGCTCGTCGTCGTCGAGCACGACCCGGACACGATCGAGGCGGCCGACCACGTCGTCGATCTCGGACCGGGCGCAGGCGAACACGGCGGACGCGTGCTGTTCGCCGGTCCGCTCGGCGCGCTGCGCGCCGACACGGCGTCGCTCACGGCGCGCTTCCTGCGCGGCGAGGAGAGCGTCCGCACACGCGCGGCCGCGAGCCGCAAGCCGCTCGGCCGCCTGACGCTGACGGGCGCGCGCGGCCACAACCTGCAGCGCGTGACGCTCGACCTGCCGACGGGCTGCCTCGTCGCCGTCGTCGGCGTCTCCGGCTCCGGCAAGAGCACGCTCGTGACCGACACGCTCGTCCCCGCGGTCACGCGCGCGCTCGGCGCGGGCGGCGACGAGCCGCTGCCCCACGACGCGCTGCTCGGACTCGAGGCGTTCGCGCGCTGCGACCTCGTGGACCAGACGCCGATCGGCCGCACGCCGCGCTCGAACCCGGCCTCGTACTGCGGTGCGCTCACGCCGCTGCGCGCGCTGTTCGCGCGCACGGAGACCGCGCGGCGCCTCGGTCTCGGCCCGAACGCGTTCTCGTGGAACGGCCGCGGCGGGCGCTGCGCCGCGTGCGAGGGCGCGGGCGTCATCGCGCTCGAGATGCAGTTCCTCGCCGACGTCGCCGTGCCGTGCGAGGAGTGCGGCGGCAAGCGCTTCAAGCCCGACGTGCTGCTCGTGCGCTACCGCGGCCGCGACGTCAACGAGGTCCTCGACCTGCCGGTGGACGAGGCGCTGCGCTTCTTCGACGCCGACGCCGCCGCGGCCGAGTGCGGACCCGCGGGGCGTTCGCTCGCGCGCAAGGTCGTCGCGGCGCTCGAGCCGCTCGCCGCCGTCGGTCTCGGCTACCTGCGCATCGGGCAGTCCGCGACGACGCTCTCGGGCGGCGAGGCGCAGCGCCTGAAGCTCGCGGGCCATCTGAAGCAGGCGCGCGGCAGCCGCACGGGACGCGGCCGCCGCACGCTGTTCGTGCTCGACGAGCCGACGACGGGCCTGCACCTCGCCGACGTGCGCACTCTGCTCGCGTGCCTCGAGCGGCTCGCGGACGCGGGGCACACCGTCGTCGTCGTCGAGCACCACCTGTCCGTGGTCGCGGCGGCCGACCACGTCGTCGAGCTGGGCCCGGAGGGCGGCGCCGGCGGCGGACGCATCGTCGCCGCGGGCACGCCCGAGGAGATCGCGCGCGGCGACACGCCGACCGCGCCGTTCCTGCGCCACGAGCTCGCGCGGAGCCGCGCCGGATGACGCGCCTCACCTCGATCCGCGTGCAGGGCTGCCACGTCCACAACCTGCGCGGCGTGGACGCCGAGTTCCCGCACGGCCGCTTCACGGTCCTCACGGGTCCCTCGGGCAGCGGCAAGTCGTCGCTCGCGTTCGACACGGTCTTCGCCGAAGGGCGGCGGCGCTACCTCGAGAGCCTCTCGGCGTACGCGCGACAGTTCGTCGAGCAGGTCCCGCGACCCGACGTGGACGCCGTGCTCGGCCTGCCGCCGACGGTGTCGATCGACCAGCGCACCACGCGCGGCGGCACGCGCGCGACGGTCGCGTCGATGGCCGAGGTGCTCGACTTCCTGCGGCTGCTCTGGGCGCGCTGCGGCACGCGCCACTGCGAGCGCTGCGACAAGCCGGTCTCGGGCATGAGCGCCGAGCGCATCGTCGAGGAGATCGTGCGCCGCGCCGGGCGCCGCGCGCACGCGCACCTGCTCGCGCCGCTCGTCCACCGCCGCAAGGGCTTCCACGCCGACGTCTTCCGCCGGATGGCGCAGCTCGGCGTCGTCCGCGCGCGCGTGGACGGGCACGGCGTCGACGTGGACGCGGAGGCGAAGCTCGCGCGCTTCCACGAGCACTCGATCGAAGCGCTCGTCGCGACGGCGCGCACGTCGCGCGCACACGGCGCGGAGCTCGCGTCGGCCGTCGAACGCACGCTCGACCGCGGCGGCGGCACGCTGTACGTCGCGTTCGACGACGACCTCGAGGAGGCGGAGCTGCTCTCGTCGGTCGCCGCGTGCACCGACTGCGGCACGTCGTACGGGCCGCTCGACCCGGGCGACCTCTCCGCGTCGACGCGGCAGGGCGCCTGCAGGCGCTGCGGCGGACGCGGCGTCGAGTGGGACGAGAGCGACGACGCCGACGCGCGCCCGCCGTGCCGCTCCTGCAACGGCGCGCGCCTCTCCCCCGCCGCGCGCGCCGTGCGCTACCACGGCAGCGGGCTGCACGAGTTCCTGGCGCACACGGTGGATCGCGCGCGCGCGTGGCTCGCGGGGCTGGAACCCGCGTCGGAGCTGGAGCGCGCGGTGCTCGAGCCGGTGCGCGCCGAGGTGGACCGGCGCCTCGCGTTCGTCGAGGAGATCGGCCTCGCGTACCTCGCACTCGACCGCGGCGCACGCACGCTCTCGGGCGGCGAGGCGCAGCGCGTGCGGCTCGCGTCGCAGCTCGGCACGGGCCTGCGCGGCGTGTGCTACGTGCTCGACGAGCCGACGATCGGGCTGCACGCCGCCGACAACGCGCGGCTCCTGCGCACGCTGCGCGGGCTCTGCGACCGCGGCGCGACGCTCGTCGTCGTCGAGCACGACGAGGAGACGATCCGCGCCGCGGACCGCGTCGTGGACATGGGCCCCGGCGCCGGCTCGCGCGGCGGGCGCGTCGTCGCGGTCGGCACGCCGGACGAGCTGATGCGCGACCCGGCGAGCGTCACGGGCCCGTGGCTCGCGGGCCGCGCCGCGGCGGCGCCGCACGCGCGCCGCCCGTGGACCGAGCTGCCCGCGCTCGTCCTGACCGGCGTCCGTGCGCGCAACCTGCGCGACCTCGACGTGCCCTTCCCGGTCGGCGCGCTCACGTGCGTCACGGGCGTCTCGGGCAGCGGCAAGTCCACGCTGGTGCGGCACGTGCTCTTCCCCGCTCTCCTGCGCGCGCTCGGGCGCACCGGCCCGGACCCCGGCGAGCACGCCGCGCTCGAGGGCGCGGGACTCGTGCGCGGCGTGCTCGAGATCGACCAGAGCCCGATCGGCAAGACGTCGCGCAGCGTGCCGGCCACGTACACGAAGATCATGGACCCGCTGCGCGCGCTCTTCGCGGAGTCCGAGGACGCCCGCGTGCGCGGCTTCGACGCGTCCCGCTTCTCGTTCAACTCGGCCCCCGGGCAGTGCCCCGAGTGCAAGGGGCAGGGCGCGATCCGCGTCGAGATGAACTTCCTGCCCGACGTCAGCGTGCCGTGCGACGCGTGCGGCGGCAGCCGCTACGACGAGGAGACGCGCGCCGTGCGCTTCGGCGGGCGCTCGATCGCCGACGTGCTCGCGCTGACCGTCGAGGAGGCGCGCCCCGCGTTCGCGGCGTTCCCGAAGATCGCGCGCGTGCTCGACGTGCTCGACGACGTCGGCCTCGGCTACCTGCAGCTCGGGCAGCCGTCGCCCACGCTCTCCGGCGGCGAGGCGCAGCGCGTGAAGCTCGCCGCGGAGATGGCCCGGGGCGGGCGCGGCGGCATCGTCTACCTGCTCGACGAGCCGACCACGGGGCTGCACGCCTCCGACGTGGCGCGCCTCGTGGCCGTGCTGCGCGGGCTCGTGGACGTGGGGAACACGGTCGTCGTGATCGAGCACCACCTCGACGTGGTCGCGGCCGCGGACGTCGTCGTCGACCTCGGGCCCGGGGGCGGCGACGCGGGGGGCGCCCTGGTCGCGTACGGCAGCCCGGAGGAGGTCGCCGCGACCCCCGGTTCGGCCACCGGGGAGTGGCTGGCCCGCCGGAGCGCGGCCGCTCCTATGCCGACCGGGTAGCCTCGGGTCCGGAACGCCGCTTGCGCGTGCCCCCCGGCGGCAGCGCGCGCGCGCCGCCGCCCGCCCGCGGCGACTCCGCGAAGGGACACCCCATGACCTCCGACGCCTCGCCCGAACGACTCCCCGCCGGCATCGGCAACGTGCCGCCCGCGGCGCACGACGACTACGAGCCGCCGCGCAGACGCCGCTGGCCGTGGATCCTGCTGGCGCTGCTGCTGGCGTTCGCCGGGGTGATCGCGCTGCTGCCGTCGCTCATCAGCACCTCGTGGCTGAACGAGGCGGTGCGCACGTGGCTGCGCGAGAACGTCGCCACGCCCGTCGAGTTCCGCACGCTCGAGGTCTCGTGGTCGCGGGGCGTGCGGCTGACGGGCCTCGAGATCCGCGACGCCGAGCGCACGGACCGGCCGCTGCTGTACGCGCCGCTCGTCGAACTCGACGCGAGCATCCCGCCGCTCCTCGCGCGGCGCCTCGAGGTGCGGCGCTTCGTCTTCGAGAACCCCGTCGTGACGATCCGCCGCTCGAGCTCGGGCGGCACCAACACCGAAGGCGTCGTGCGCACGAAGCGCGTGAAGCGCGGCGGCGACGGCGGCCCCGAGGCGCTGGTGCTGCCCGAGATCGACGTGCCCGTGGAAGTCCACGGCCTCACGCTCGCGTTCGTCGAGGGCGACGACGTCGTCGTCGAGCAGAGCGGCGTCGAGTTCGCCGGGCACCTGACGACGCGCGCCGGCCCGACGACGTTCCGGCTCCGCGTGCCGCAGGAGAAGGGCGGGCTCAGCGTCGACGGCGAGGCGACGCTGTTCGACCCGGACGGCGCGCTCTTGCCCGTCGAGCGCATCGCGATCACGTCGCACCTGCGGCTCGAGCACGTGGACGCGCGCGACAACCGCGACCTGCTCGCGCTGTTCCTCGGGCAGGTCCCCACGGCGGGCGTGCTCGACGGGAAGCTCGACATCGAGACGCACGGCATGGCGGCGCAGGGCACGCTCGAGCTGGCGCTGCGCGGCGTGGCGCTCGGCGCCGCGACGGGCACGCGCGACGCGTCGGCCGAGGACCTGCGCGTGACCGCGTCGTTCAGCACCGACGGCGAGCACGTGACGCTGCGCGACGCCGTGCTGCGCGGCGACGGCCTCGACGCGCACGGCGCGGTCACGGGCACGCTCCAGGCGCTCGACGGCGAGCTCGTGCTCGGCGCCGACATCGCGCGCTCCGCGGCGGCGCTCCGGGCGATCGGCTTCGAGGTGCCGGACGGCGCCGCGGGGCGTGTCGAGGGGCGTCTCGTCTTCCGCCCGCAGCCCGCGCGCGCCGACGGCACGCTGCGCTTCGACGGTCTGCGGCTGCCGCGCGGCGCGGGCGCGGAGCCGTTCGTGCTCGACCATGCGGAGGGCGCGCTGGCCGCGACGCTCGGCCCCGAGCGCATCACCGTCGAGAGCCTGACGTTCGCGCTGCCCGAGGCGCGGCTCGCGGCCGGCGGCTCCGTCGGCCGCGACGGCAGCCTGGAGCTCCGCAGCGAGGTCCACGGCGACGTGTCGCTGCTCGTCGCGCGGGCCCGCGCGCTCGGCGTCGCGCCCGAGGGGCTCGCGGTCGCCGGCGCGCTCGACATCGTGGCGACGGCGCGCCGCGCCGACGCGAGCGCGGGGCTCGCGCTCGGCATCGAGAGCGCGCGCCTCGCGGCCGACGGCTTCGCCATCGACGCCACGGGTGCGCTGCGTCCCGACGGGACGCTCGACTTCCGCGCCCAGGGCTCGGGCGCGCTCGAGAAGCTGCTCGAGGCGGGCGGCACGGCGGCACGCGCGGGCGGCGTGGACCTGCGCACGCTGCGCGGCACGTTCGACTTCGCAGCGACCGCGGGCGGCACGACGGCGGCGCCGCGCATCGCGCTCGAGCGCCTGCGGCTCGACGGCGACCTGCACGTCGATGCAACGGGAGGACTCGCCGCCGACCGCAGCATCGTGGCGCAGCTCCGCGCGGACGGCCGCGTCCGCGACGTCGTCGCGCTCGCGCGCGGGCTCGGCCTCTACGCCGGCGACGTCCCGCTCGACGGGCGCATCACCGCCGAGGTGCAGGCCGCCGGGTCGCTCGAGCACCCGGAGATCCCGCGCGCGACCCTGCGCCTCGACGACGGGCCCGTGACGCTCGACGCGAGCGCGGCCGTGGACGCGACCCGGAAGCTGAGCGGTTCGGCGCAGCTCGAGGGCGATCTGGACGCGCTCTTCGCCGCCGCCCACACCCTCGGCCACCTGAAGGTGCCGTACGCGCCCGGTGGACGCCTGCGCGCGGCGGCGGTCGTCGCCGGCACGCTCGAGGCACCCGAGGTGCCGACGGCGTCGCTCGCGCTCGACGGGCCCGTCACGCTGAGCGCCACGGCATCGCTCGACGCGGTGCAGTCCGCGACCGCGCGCGTGCAGTTCTCCGGGCGCCTGCGGCCGCTCGGCGAGCTCGCCGCCGCGGTGAGCGGTGGCGAGGTGCGCGCCGTCGACGGCGACTACGAGGGGACGCTCACGGTGGACGGCGCGCTCGAGCGGCCGCAGCTCGGCCTGCCGCGCCTCCTCGTCCGCTCGCACGGGCTCACGGCGAAGCTCGGCGGCACGCTGCGCGGCGGGGGCGCCGGCGGCGGCGACGCCACGTTCGAGCTGAACGGACCGGTGCAGGCGCTGTCGGAGCTGCTCGCCGAGCTCGGCATCGAACACGCGTTCAGCGCGGGCGGCCAGCTCGACGTCTCGGGCGAGGCGAAGCTGGCAGGCACCGGCGACGACGCCGAGGTGCTCGCGTCGCTGAACGTCGCGGCGCGGCAGGTGCGCGTCGCGCGGACGGCCGCGCCCGAGCGCGTGCTGAGCGACGAGGAGCTGCGGCTGTCCGTCCCGACCGTGCGCGTGCGGCTGGCCGAGCGCCGCGTCGCGTCGGGGCGGGTCGAGTTCTCGTCCGCGAGCGGACTGCGCTTCGACGCCGTGCTCGACGACAAGGGCAGCCCCGCACCGGGCGCCGCCCCCGACCTCGACGTCAAGGCCGGCCTGCGGGGTCCGCTCCAGGCCGTGGTGGACCTGCTCGCGTTCGTGCAGGAAGGCAGCGCGTCCCCGGTGCAGGGCTCGCTCGACGTGATCGCCGGCGTCACCGGCACCACGGCCCGGCCGGTCGTGTCGGTGTCGCGCGCGCGCATGACGTCGCCGGACCTCGCGTTCGACGCGACGGCCGAGCGCAACGCGGCGGGTCACGTGCGCGCGAAGGGCACGCTCGAGGGCGCGCTCGCGCCGCTCGTGGCGCTCGCACGCGCGGCCGGCGCGCCGCCCGAGACCGACGCGTCCGGTCGCGTCACCGCGGCGTTCGCGTTCACGCAGGAGGGCGAGTCGGGCCGCGGCTCGCTCGAGCTGACGGCGACCGAGATCGAAGTGCGCTCGCCGCCGGTGGCGGGGGGCGTGTTCCGCGAGCCGAAGCTCACGCTGAGCGTGCCCGAGGCCGTCGTCGCGATGCGCAGCCTCTCCGTCGCGCCGTTCGACGCGCACCTGACGCTGGAGGGACTCGACCTGACCGCGAAGACCGCGGTGACGCGCACGCGCCCGGACGACGCGCCCGCGGACGCACCGACGCCGCTGCGCGTGGACACGGAGGGCCGCGTGCGCGTGGAGTCGGCGTTCGCGCGGAACCACCCGGAGCTGCTGCCCGACACGACGCTCGAGCGCATCGAGGGCCCCTTCCGCTTCCACGGCGACGTGGCGCGCGGACGGGAGGACGCGGCCGCGTGGACGGGCGGCTTCGAGCTGCAGGCCGCGGGCGTGAAGGCGCCGTACGTGGACCTCGCGCGCGCGTCGCTCACGGGCGCGCTCGCCGAGGGCACGCTCGTCGTGGCGCCGATCGAGGCGGACGTCAACGGCGGCACGGCGCGCGGCGAGGCGCGCATCGGTCTCGTGGGCGAGAAGCCCGAGCACACGCTCACGCTGCACGCCGAGAAGGTGCAGGTGCGCGCGGACCTCGCGCCGATGCTCTCGCGCGCCGCGCCGATCCTCGCCGTGGGCGAGACGGGCCGCGCGGGCGGCGTCACGGGCATGGACGTGAACCTGAAGGCGAAGGGCCTCGACGCCGACACGCTCAAGCGCAGCGTGACGGGCGAGGGCACGCTCGCGCTCGACGACGTCTTCGCCGAGTCGGACAACTGGATCGGCACGCTGCTCGAGCTGACGGGCGCGGGCAAGCGGCTCGCGTTCGCCAACGCGAAGGTGCCGTTCACCGTCAAGCGCGGCCACGTGACCACGGGCGAGGTGGCGCTCGCGGGCTCCGGCCTCGACCTGCTGCTCGGCGGGACCGTCGGACTCGACGGCGCCCTCGACTACGGCTTCAAGGTGAAGCCGAAGGCGGCGGGCGGGACCTTCGAGAAGTACGCGAAGCTGCTCGACAAGGACGGCTACCTGCCGCTGCGCCTCGAGGGCGCCATCTCCGACCCGGACATCAAGTTCCCGAAGCTCGGCGACGCGCTGAAGGAGAAGGCCGGGGGCCTGCTCGACGACTTCCTGAACGGCCGGAAGAAGAAGCCGAAGAAGGCGCCTGCAGAGGGCGGCCAGAAGGCGCCCGCGACGGAGACGCCCGGCAGCAGCGACGCCGCGCCGGCGGGCGACGGCACGGCCCCGCCGCCCGCGGACGGCGCGTCGGAGACGTCGGGCACCGAGCCCGCGCCCGCGGACGGCGCGCAGCCGGCCGACGGCGACGGGACGAAGGCCGACGGCACGGACACCGAGGGCGCCGACGAGCCCGCGACCGACGGCGACGACACGGGCGGCGAGGACGGCGAGAAGCCGAAGAAGAAGGGCAAGGGCAGGAAGAAGAAGCAGAAGGAGGGCGAGTAGCCCTTCTCGCGCCCAGCGCGCGGTGACGGGGCGCGCGGTGACGGGGCGCGCGGTGACGGGGCGCGCGGTGACTTCAGCGCGCGGTGACGGGGCGGCCTTCGAGGTCGGCGCGCTCGACGCCCAGGAGGTGCAGGACGGTCGGCGCGACGTCGAGGACGCTCGGCGCGACGCCCTCCGCGAGCGGCTCGCTGGAGTAGAGGATGCCGGGCACGAGGCTCGGGTCCACCGAGCAGTGGTCGCCGCTCCAGCGCTGCGTGTTGTCGGTGATGACGTCCGCGTCGGTGCCGCCGAGCGCGGTCTGCCAGCTCACGCGGTAGCCGCGCTCGAAGCCGACGACGAGGTCGGGCGCCTCGAGCACGCGCGCACCGCGGTAGAGGTCGCTGCCGTAGTAGACCTCGCGCACGACGCGCGTGCCGTCGGCGTCGCGCAGCTCGAGCAGGTCCGCGCGGATGCGCGCGAGGAGCGCGCGCGCCTCGGACGGCTCCACGATGCCGCCGCCCTCGCGCCCCTTCAGGTTCAGGAAGATCTGCCCGAGGCCCATCGCGTACGCCTGCGAGCGCGACCAGTCCACGTCGGCGAAGAACCGCCCGCCGACGAGATCCCCCACCTTCAGCGGCCCGACGTTCGCGCCGGTCCCGACCTGGTAGGAGTGCGCGCGCAGGAAGTTGTTCAGGTTGACGCCGCGGCGGAACGACGCGAAGCCGTGGTCGCTGACGACGAGCACGCGCGTGTCCGGCCCCGCGCGGCGCACGGCCTCGCCCACGATGCGGTCCATCTCGCGGTAGATCGCCTCGATCTCGCCCGCGAGCTGCGGCGAGAGCACGGGGTCGTAGCGCGGCGACTGCGGGTCGGTGTGGCGCCAGAGCGCGTGCTGCACGCGGTCCGTCTCGGGGAACATCGCGAAGAGACAGTCCCAGCCGCCCGCGTCGATGCGCGCGTAGAGCCGCTTCTCGCGCTGCGCGAGGAGCAGCCGCACGTGGTCGAGGAAGAGACGGTCGTCGAGCGCGTCGTCCTTGACGGGGTTCGTCAGCTCGGGCCAGCCGAGCGTCTCGTACGGGCCGGCGGCTGCCGCGAGCTCGCGCGCATACGACGGCGGACTCGACAGCGGGAAGTTCGGCGGCGTCGCGACCGTCGGGTCGAGCTGCAGCGGCGCGACCATCAGCCGGAACGAGCCGCCCGGGTCGGTGATGTCGCCGCGCGCGTCGTCGAACGTGAGCAGGAAGCGCACGCGTCCGGCGAGCCGCCCGCGCTCCGAGACGTACGCGAGCGGGCTGAGCGGCACGACGACCGGCACGGGCTCGCTCCACACGCCGGGCGCGAGCTGTCGCGTGACGCCCTCGGCGGTCGTGACCGTCGCCCCGGCGCCGGGCTGCAGCACCACGTGCACGCGCGCGGAGAGCCGCAGCTCCGCGCGCCGCAGCGCCTCGCGCGTCTCGCTGAGGCGCCGCTGCGGCTTCTGCCAGTCGAGCGCCAGCTCGCGCGTGTACTTCTCCTCGTCGGCGCTGCGCGTGATCTCGCTGCCGCGCGCGGGATCGAGCAGCGGGTCGAGCGGACCGGGCAGCACGACGTCGAACTCGGTCGTCCCGCGCAGCACGAACCAGCCGACGCCGCCCGTCTCGGTGGAGCCGGGCACGCGCGGGTCGTCGGTCCAGATCGCCCACGAGCCCCACGTGCCCTGCAGGTCGGGCACGCCGAGCCCGGAGAGGCACGCGCCGTGCTCCATCTCGTCGGGCGGGAACGCGAGCGGCGCCTCGATCGCCTCGCACGCGCGGCCGCCGTGGTCGAGCGTGACCCAGAACGGCTCGCCCGAGCGCTCGTTGCGCGGATACGGGACGCGCTCCGGGATCCACGAGAGCACGACCAGCGCCCCGCACGCGCCGAGCGCCGCGGGCGCGAGCGCCGCGGCCTGCAGGCGTCCGCCGCGTCGCCAGACCGGGTTGCGCGCACCGAGCACGAACCACCCGACGAGTCCGCCCGCGAGCGCGCCGCCCGCGCCGACGAGCGCCACGACGGCCGCACGCTGCAGCTTCGTGAGCACGACGCGCCGCACGGGCGAGACGAGCCCGATCGTGATCTGCGGCACCGCGTCGCTCGCATGCAGCACGCGCTTCAGGAAGTCGAAGATGCCGTGCTCGCCGGGGTTCTGCCCCGTCGAGATCGACGCCCACGCGACGGGCGACTGCGCCGGGTTCGTCGTCGCGAGCGGCGCGTAGCCGCCGCGGGCGCGCAGCGCGGCGAGGTTCGGGAGCTTCTGCTCCGCCTCGAAGCGCTCGCAGAGGCCGGCGTCGGCCCCGTCGAAGCCGAGCACGAGGACGCGCGGCGCGGCGGCCTCCGCGCGCGGCGACGGGAGCGCGAGCGCCGCGGCGCCGGCGGCGACGGCGACCGCGGCGGTCGTCAGGAGGAGAGGGCGAAGGCGGCGCATCCGCTCCACGCTACGCGACGTCGTCACGCGCCGGTCAGGCGCCGCGCCCCGACTTCGTCGCCTCGAGCCAGCGCTCGGCGTCGATCGCGGCGGTGCAGCCCGAGCCCGCCGCCGTGATCGCCTGCCGGTAGACATGGTCCTGGCAGTCGCCGCACGCGAACACACCTTCGACGCTCGTCGCGCTGCCGCGGCCGCGCGTGACGATGTAGCCGTTCTCGTCGAGCTCGAGCTGCCCGCCGAGGAACGCGCTCGTCGGCGTGTGGCCGATGGCGACGAAGAGCGCGTCGAGCGCGATGGTGCGCTCCGCGCCGTCGCGCGTGTCCGCGACGCGCACGCCCGTCACCTTGCCGCCCTCGCCGAGCACCTGCTGCACCGCCGTGTGCAGGACCAGCTCGACCTTCGGGTTGTCGGCGACGCGCTGCGCCATGATCTTGCTCGCGCGGAACTCGCCGCGGCGGTGGATCAGCAGCACCTTCGAGCCGAAGCGCGAGAGGAAGTTCGCCTCCTCCATCGCCGAGTCGCCGCCGCCGACGACGCCGATCACGCGGTTGCGGAAGAACGCGCCGTCGCACGTCGCGCAGGTCGAGACGCCGTGGCCCATCAGCTCGCTCTCGCCGGGCACGCCGAGCAGCTTCGCGGTGGCGCCCGTCGCGACGATGAGCGCGTCGGCGCGGAACTCCTCGCCCTCGACCCACACGCCGAACGGCCGCGACGAGAGGTCCACGCGCTCGACGTCCTTCGAGACGATCTCGGTCCCGAAGCGCACCGCCTGCGCCTTCATCTCGTCCATCAGCTCGGGGCCCATGATGCCGTCGCGGAAGCCGGGGTAGTTCTCGACCTCGGTCGTCAGCATGAGCTGGCCGCCGCGCTGGTAGCCCTCGAACTGGAGCGGGGCGAGGTTCGCGCGCGCCGTGTAGATGGCGGCCGTCAGGCCGGCCGGGCCCGAGCCGATGATGATCACTTCGCGGTGGTTGGACATGGCGCCTCCGACACGGACGGGCCGCGGAGTGTAGCGTCGTGGCCGCGGCCTCCCGGCGAACGCCCCGGGACGCCCCGCCATTCCGCGACGGGAATCGCTTCGCGCCGCACGTCGCGTGGCGGACGCTCGTCGGGCTCCGATCGGAACAGTACAGAGGAAGTCGACGCATGCGCACGGTCCGTACCCTGGCCTTCGTGTCCGCGCTCCTGGCCCCGCTCCTCGGACTCGCCCTGCACCCGGGTCCGGCTCGGGCCGGCGAGGACCCGGGCCCGCCGATCGAGGCGACGTTCGCGAACGCGCGCGCGAAGGACGAGCTGCGCGGGTTCATCTCGCAGAACACGACCGAGGTGCACGTGCTGCTGCGCGCGCCGGCGGGCTCGACGCTCGACGCGACGCTCGCGCCCGACGCGGCCCTCGGCGCCGCCGCGTCCGAGCTCGAGCTGATGCTCTGCGCGATCGACGGCGCGACCATCGAGGTCGCGGGCACGCCGGCCGACCGCTCGAAGCCCGGCAGCGGCGTCGTGACCTGGAAGGGCGTCCCGCTGCCGGAGTCGGGCGAGTACACGCTGGTCGTCCGCGCGAACATGCCGGGCGGCTACCTGCTGAAGCTCGGCGCCCGCGACGCGAAGCTCGTCGTGGACGAGACGTCGACCGAGGACCTCGCGCTCGACGCGACCGCGTCGGTGGAGTTCGACGGGCGCGTGGGCGACGTGCTGCGCTACGACCTCTCGCCCGGGCCGAAGTCGAAGTTCCGCGGCGAGCTGCGGCGCATCGTGCGGCCCGACGCGTCCGACGTCGCCGGGCTCGGCACGGGGCCGAAGGGCAAGCTGACGCTCGACGCCGACGGGCGCTTCCGCCTCGAGTTCGGCAACGCGGGGAGCGCGCCCGGCGCGTGGCGCGCGCTGCTGCGCACGACGCCGCGCAAGGCGCAGAAGCGCCGCGGGGTCGTGAGCATCGCGCAGACCGGTCTCGTGCCGGTCGTCCGCCGGCTCTCGCCGTCGCGCGGCGTGCAGGTGGACACCGCGCTCGACGTGACGCTCTCGGGCCGCGACTTCCAGCCGGGCATGGACATCCGCCTCGAGCGCGGCGGGCGCGCGCCGATCATCGCGAGCGACGTGACCGTGGTCTCCGAGACGGAGGCGACGTGCACGCTGAACCTGGACACGCGCTCGACCCCGGACGGCGCGTCCACGGGGACGTGGCGCGTGGCCGTGCGCAACGCGCCGCTCTACGGCGACCCGGACGACCCGACGACCCTCGACACCGACACGCTGCTCGTGGACACGAGCCGCAGCTTCAAGTCGCTCGCGTCCGGGTCCGTGCGGCTGCCGCGCGGCGTCATCAAGCAGACCGAGGTGTGGCAGCTCCACTTCAACGCGGACTTCGCCGAGGACCTCGACCGCATGGGCCTGTCGTCGGTGGACGCGGACATGCGGCGCGTCGCGCGCGACGTGATGGAGGCGTACGTGCTCGCGTACGTGCGCGACCTGTTCGGCACCAACGAGACCAACGGCGCGGTGAAGGGCTCGGCGGTGCCCGTCTCGTTCGTCGTGGACGACGTCACGTCGGTCGCGGGGAAGGCGGGCGAGACCTACAACCGCATCGAGATCGGCGGCGCCGCGCAGGCCGGCGACCCGACCGACGCCGCGGAGCCGCTGGCCTGGGGCCACGCCGACACCGACACCGGCAACCAGCGCCGCGACGACCTGTCCGTCGAGGACGCCGACGGCAACCGCATCGGGCTCGGCGCGCGCACGCGCATCCTCGACCCGCGCGGCGCGAACCCGGACGCGTCGGCGGCGTGGCGCCAGGCCATGCAGCCGCTGCGGGCGAACCCGCTGACCGACGCCGACCTGCGCTACTTCACCGGCCGCTTCAACCCCGGCAACGCGACGCAGAACGCGCGCTACGCCGAGATCGTCACGCAGTTCGAGCGCGCGGCGCGCGAGATCGCGGGCATCGTCGCGCACCACGTCGGCCGCGCGATGGGCCTCGCGACGGCGGGCAGCGGGCCGATGGCCGCGCCGACGGAGTCGGGCTCGATGGCGACGGAGCGCACCACGCTCGCGTTCTCGTCGGCCGACATGGCGACGCTGCGCGGCAACGCCGTCGCGCACGAGCTCCCGGGCAAGTCCGACCTGCTGCGCGTCTCGTTCTTCCCGATCGTGGACCGCCAGCCGGAGCTGCTCCCCAACCTCACCACGGCGACCGCCTACGAGGTGAAGTGGGACTTCGTCGGCGGGCGCTGCAACGCCGTCCCGGCCGACTACCGCCTCTCGTACCTGCAGGGCAGCCACCGGCCGCTCGGGCTCACGCTCTCGTTCACGTCGCTCGCGGGCACGGCCCCCACCTGCCTGAACGGCGCGACGTGCACGTCGATCGGCGACGTCTACTGCCGCGTGGCCGTCTTCGCCGTGCAGGTCGACGACACCGTCCGCGGCGGCGGCTCGCTGCTCTACCACCGCCTGAAGATCCTGCCGAACCTGGCCTTCTTCCAGGGCTCGCCGATCTTCCCGTCGGTCCAGAACTGCTACAACCAGGTCCTCGCGGCGCCGTAGCCGCTCCTCCTCCCGAGGCACCCCCACGTCTCCCGGAGCGCAGACACCCGGAGCGGGGACAGGGCTGCCCCTTTTGCCTTGTTCGGTCGGCGCAGCCCACGGTCAGGCGACCCGGGCGGCGCCGGGCAGCCTCGGCGGAGGAGCCCCACACTTTGCCCGGTAAAGGCAAAAAGGCAGCCCTGTCCCCACTGCGAGGGCGGGCGGAATCGAGGCGGGGCGCGTGCCGCGGCACGCGCCCCGTCCCGTTCGAGTGCGTTCCCGCCTCTCAGACGCGGTCGGGCGGGGTGTGCTTCGCGATCCAGGCGTCGAAGCCGCCGTCGTAGCCGACCTCGGCGCCGCGGGCGCGGGCGCGCGCGACGAGCGCCTGCAGCGCCGCCGGGTCGAGCTTCGACTTGCCGTCGAGGTGCTCGAGCACCTTGCCCGCCGCCTCGGCGCCGGCCGCCTCGGCGCCGTGCAGGACGCCGCCCGGCTCGTCGAGGCGCTCCTCGTGCAGGCCGAGGTACTTCTGGATCAGCACGTCGGTGACGCGCTGCGCGTGGCGGCGGCTGATGGCGATGTTGCCCTGCCCGGTGACGACGTTGCCGACGCCGAACACCTCGGGCATGCCCTTCACGCGGCCGAGGTCCCAGTCCTCGTAGTCGTAGAACTCGCCGCGCAGCGGCAGGCCGGGGATCGGGCGCGGGATCGAGCCGATCGACGAGAAGACCTGCGTGGTCGGGATGACCTCGGTCGTGCCCTCGACCTCGATCACCTTGCGGCCCTCGGTCCGGGTCGTCACGACCTCGAGGCCGCAGACGTTGCCCGCATCGTCGAACACGAGCCGCTTGGGCAGCGTGTTCGGACGGAACTGGCACAGGAACTTCTGCTGCGTGAGCGCCATCAGCTTCTCGCGCACGTCCATCGTCTTCTGCTTCGAGGCCTCGTCGGCGCCGTCCTTGAACTGCGCGACGGGCATCTCGCGGGCGCTGCGGCGGTAGACCAGCGTGCAGCCGCGCAGCCCGAGGTCGGCGAGCGTCAGCCCGTGGGCGTCGAGCACCTTGTTCAGGCCCTGGTGCTCCATCTCGACGACGTCGGCGTGGATGCCGCGCTCGCGCAGCTTCGCGGCCGTGGTCTCGAGCATCGTCGCCTTGACGACGTCGATCGACGCGAGCCCGCCGCCCACGATGACCGCGCCGTCGGCGATCTCGTAGCGCGGGCCGTCGTACGTGGACTCCTCGTGGTGGTTGAACCAGTAGATGAACGGGTTCTGGAAGACGAGGCCCTTGCCCTCGGCCGCCTGCTCGCCGTCGACGCCGAGGGGGCGGTCGCCCCACGCACCGCACGCGAGCACGATCGCGCTGAAGCCCCAGTCGCGCAGGTTCTCGAACGTGACGTGCTCGCCGATCGTCGTAGAGGGCACGTAGACGATCCCGGGCGTCTTCAGCTTCTCGCCGATCCGCACGTACTCCTGCGAGCGCTGGCGGGCGTGCCAGCGCGGCAGCCCGTCCTCGATCTTCCCGAAGGGGCGCGCGTTCTGCTCGAAGACGACCGTCACGACGCCCGCCTTCGCGAGCAGCTCCGCGGCCTCGGCGCCGGAGCAGGCGCCGCCGATCACGGCGACGGCGTGACGGGGGGTGGCGAGGTGGGCGGGATCCATCGGGCTCTCCTGGCTCAGAGGGGGTCTCGGGAACACAGCGCGGACGGCACGCCGGAAGAGGGCGGACGCTACCAAAGGCCCGGGGACCGGGCGACATCCGGTGCGGGGTCGGAAGCGGGGCCCCGGAGAAGCCCCGCGTGCGGCGCGAGCGCGGTCACACGCCGTCGGCGCGGGAGCCCGCGGAGACGTCAAGTGGCGCGGGTCGCGGTCCCGATGAGGAAGCGGCCCTCCGCCATGCCCCGCGCCACCGTTCTGCTCGTCGACGACGACCGCGAGTTCGCGCACGACCTCGCTGCGGGCCTCTCCGCGCAGGGGCACGACGTCTCCACGGCCGCGTCGCTCGCCGAGGCGCGCGCACGCATGGAGCGGCGGCCGCCCGACGTCGCGCTGCTCGACCTGCAGCTCCCCGACGGCCACGGCCTCGCGCTCCTCGACCAGCGCGACGAGGAGGCGGACACGGCGTTCGTGATCCTCTCGGGCCACGGCACGGTCGGGACCGCCGTCGAGGCCCTCAAGCGCGGGGCCGTCGACTTCGTGGAGAAGCCGGTGCGCCTCGCCCAGCTCGGGGCGGTGATCGCGCGGGTGCTGGAGGGCCGCGCGCTGCGCCGCCAGATCCGCTCGCTGCGGCAGGAGGTCGCGAAGCTGCAGGGCACCGAGGGCATCCTCGGCCGCTCCCCCGCCATCCTCGCGACCCTCGCGAAGGTCTCGCGCCTGGCGCAGGCGCCCGGGACCACGGTGCTCATCACGGGCGAGAGCGGCACCGGCAAGGAGCTCGTGGCGCGCGCCATCCACGACGCCGACCCGAACCGCTCGGGCGGGTTCGTCGCCGTGAACTGCGCGGCGCTCACGGAGTCGCTGCTCGAGAGCGAGCTCTTCGGCTACGAGGCGGGCTCGTTCACGGGCGGGCGCGAGGGCGGTCGCGAGGGCCTGTTCGAGGCGGCCGACGGCGGCACGCTGTTCCTCGACGAGGTCGCGGAGCTGGAGCTGCCGCTCCAGGCGAAACTCCTGCGCGCGCTGCAGGAGCGCCGCATCCGGCGCGTCGGCGGCATCGAGGACCGCGCGATCGACATCCGCGTCGTCGCGAGCACGCACCGCGACCTGCGCGTGGCCGTCGGGCGCGGCGCGTTCCGCGAGGACCTCTTCTACCGGCTGCAGGTCGCGCCGATCCACCTGCCGCCGCTGCGCGAGCGCGGCGACGACGTGCTGCTGCTCGCCGAGCACTACCTGCGCCACTTCGCGCAGCAGATGGCGCGGCACGTGGACGGGCTCTCGGCCGGAGCCGCGCGCGCGCTCATGGCATACGACTGGCCGGGCAACGTGCGCGAGCTGCGCAACGTGATGGAGTACGCGGCGATCCTCTGCACCGAGGGCGAGGTGGACGCCGCGCACCTGAACATCCCGATCGCGGGGGCGCGCGCCACGCCGCGCACGACCGACGACGCCACGCCCGCCGAGCTGGTGCGGCGCCTGCCCGACCGCCGTCTCGAGGCCGTCGAGCGCACCGTCATCGAGGCGGCGCTCGACGAGTCGCACGGCAACGTCTCGGCCGCGGCGCGCGCGCTCGGCATCCACCGCCAGACGCTCTACGCGAAGCTCCGCGCCCACGGGCTTCGGTAGGCGCCGCCGGGGCTCCGGGCGAGGATGCCCGGGCGGATCGCTGCGTCCGCACCGTCCCCGACGAGGTGATCCGTGAGCTCCGCCCGGCTCGACGTCCCGACACTCCTGCGCCGCCTCGGCATCGACCCCGACCTGCCCAACCCCGGCGCCTACGACGGCACCTTCCACGTCGGCGACGGGCCGTCGCTGCCGTCCGTGAACCCCGCCGACGGCACCACGCTCGCGACGGTCGCGCAGGCGACGCGGGCCGACCTCGAGCGCGCGCTCGCGACGGGCTGCGAGGCGTTCGCGCGCTGGCGCATGGAGCCGGCGCCGCGGCGCGGCGAGGTGGTGCGGCGCTTCGGCGACGCGCTGCGCGCGGCGCGCGAGGACCTCGGCGCGCTCGTCTCGATCGAGACGGGCAAGGTGCTCTCCGAGGGGCTCGGCGAGGTGCAGGAGATGATCGACATCGCCGACTTCGCCGTCGGCCTGTCGCGCCAGCTCTACGGGCTCACGATGCACAGCGAGCGCCCGCGCCACCGCATGTACGAGCAGTGGCACCCGCTCGGCACCGTGGGCGTGATCAGCGCGTTCAACTTCCCCGTCGCGGTCTGGGCGTGGAACGCGTGCATCGCGCTCGTCTGCGGCGACGTGGTGCTGTGGAAGCCCTCCGAGAAGACGCCTCTCACGGCGCTCGCCGTGTGCCGCATCCTCGACCGCGTCCTCGGCGAGACGGGCTGGCGCGGCATCGCGAACTGCGTGATCGGCGAGGTGCGCGAGGTCGGCGAGCCGCTGCTCGACGACGAGCGCGTGCCGCTCGTCTCGGCCACCGGCTCGTGCCGCATGGGGCGCATCGTCGGACCGCGCGTCGCCGAGCGCTTCGGGCGCACGCTGCTCGAGCTCGGCGGCAACAACGCCGTGATCGTGATGGACGACGCGGATCTCGAGCTCGCGCTGCGCGCGGTCGCGTTCGGCGCGGTCGGCACGGCCGGTCAGCGCTGCACGACGACGCGCCGGCTGCTGCTCTCGCGCGGCATCGCGGAGCGCTTCACCGAGCGGCTCGTGCAGGCGTACGCGTCGATCCGCGTCGGCCACCCGCTCGACGAGGGCGTCCTCTGCGGTCCGCTGATCGACGCGGGCGCCGTCGCGCAGTTCAAGCGCGCGATCGACGTCATCCGCGCGGCGGGCGGCGAGATCCTCTGCGGCGGCGAGGTGCTCGACGGGCCGGGCTTCTACGTGTCCCCCACCGTCGCGCGCGTGCCGCCCGACTTCGCGCTGGCGCAGGAGGAGACCTTCGCGCCGATCCTCTACGTCATGGAGGTCGCGGACCTCGACGAGGCCATCGCCGTCTCGAACGGCGTCCCGCAGGGGCTCTCGTCCGCGATCTTCACGGACTCGGTGCGCGCGGCCGAGCGCTTCCTCTCGCACCAGGGCAGCGACTGCGGCATCGCGAACGTCAACATCGGCACCTCCGGCGCCGAGATCGGCGGCGCGTTCGGCGGCGAGAAGGAAACCGGCGGCGGACGCGAGGCCGGGAGCGACGCGTGGAAGGCGTACATGCGCCGCCAGACGTGCACCGTCAACTGGGGCACCGAGCTGCCGCTCGCGCAGGGCGTCCGGTTCGACGTCTGAGCACGCCGCCGGCGCGCCGCCCGCGACCTTCAGTTCGCCGGGCGGCGCGCCGAGATAGCTCACAGGCTCCGGCGCCGCCGCCGTCGCCGCACGCGCCATGACGATGCCGCCCGACGGCCGCCCCGACCCCGCGCCCCCGCTCGCACCGGCGTCGCCGCTGCGTGCGCCGTACGTGCTCTGCGTCGCGCTCGCGGCGGGGCTCGGCGCCGGCGCGCTCGAGACGATCGTGCTCGTCAAGCGCCGCGAGTTCGACCACCGCATCGTCTGGCACCTGCCCGAGTACTACGCGTGGACGGCGCCGCTCGTGGACGCGGCCCTGGCACTGGTGTTCGCGCTCGCGCTGATCGCCGCGGGGCGCCTGCTGCCGCGGCTGCGCGCGCCGCAGGTCGTCTACGCGCTCGCCGTGTTCCTGCTCGCCCTCGCGCCGCTGCTCTGGCTCGCGTCGATCGCGTGGTGGGCGTCGGCGCTGCTCGCGCTCGGCGTCGCGGTCCAGACCGGCCGGATGCTCGCCCCGCGGCCCGTGCTCGCGCGGCGTCTCGTCGCGGCGGGACTCGCGCTCGGCGTCCTCGCCACGATCGCCGGCGGCGTGTTCTGCGCGGTGCGCGACGGCCGCCGCACGGCCGCGCTGACGGCGCACATGCCCGCGCCGCGCGCGGACGCGCCGAACGTGCTGCTGGTCGTCCTCGACACCGTGCGCGCCTCCGCGCTCGGACTCCACGGCTACGAGAAGGACACGACGCCGGAGCTGTCGCGGCTCGCCTCCGAGTCGATCGTCTTCGACAGCGCGATCGCGACGACGAGCTGGACGCTGCCGACCCACGTCGCCCTGCTCACCGGGCGGCACCGCCACGAGACGCAGGCGCACTGGAAGGGCCCGCTCGAGGCCGGTGCGCCGACCCTCGCCGAGTGGTTCGTCGGGCTCGGCCACACCACGGGCGGCTTCGTCGCGAACCTGACGTACTGCGACCGCACGTTCGGTCTCGACCGCGGCTTCGTGCACTACGCCGACTACGACCTGCGGCCCGGCCACGTCGTGCACACGAGCTCGATCGCGCAGCGCGTCGCCGGTGCGCTCGCCGACCTCGCCGGCAGCCAGGAGCTGCTGTGGCGCAAGCCGGCGCCGGGGGTCTTCGGCGACACGCTCGCGTGGATCGACGCGCGCGGCGAGCGGCCGTTCTTCGCGTTCCTGAACCTGTACGACGCACACGCGCCGTACCTGCCGCCGGAGCCGTACGCGTCGCGCTTCGGCGACGTCGCGCAGCTCGGGGACTACCAGCGCGAGTACGCCAAGGGCGGATCGCACCACCGCGACGAGTTCACGCCGCAGCAGCTCGCCTCCGCGCACGCGGCGTACGACGCGTGCATCGCCGCGCTCGACGCCGACATCGGGCGCTTCGTCGCGGCGCTGCGCGAGCGCGGCGTGCTCGACCGCACGGTGCTCGTCATCACGTCGGACCACGGCGAGGCCTTCGGCGAGCACGCGGGCGTCGGCCACGGCAAGGAGCTCTACGACGAGAGCGTGCGCGTGCCGCTCCTGATCCGGCTCCCCGGCGGCGCGGCCGGCGGCACGCGCGTCGCGCAGCCGGTCTCGCTGCGCGACGTGCCCGCCACGCTGCAGTCGCTGGTGGATCCCGGCAACCCGCCGACCCTGCCGGGCAGCTCCCTCGCACCGACGTGGGACGCCGCGGCGGCGCCGCCGGCGACGCCGTACCCCGTGTTCGCGCGGCTCAACCACTCGTCGCAGCTCGCCCCGTGGTCCCCCGCCGCGAAGGGTCCGGCGCACGCCGTCTACCTCGACGGCCACTGCGTCATCCTGCGCAGCGACGGCGGCGCCGAGGTGTTCCGCCACCCGGAGGACGCGGCGCAGCTGCACGACATCGCCGCGACGCCGGAGGCGGCGGCGCTGATCGAACGTGCGCGCGCCGAGATGATCCGCGTCGGCGCGCTGCGCAAGGACTCCTGAGGTCCGGTCCCCTCAGCCGCCGAGCTGCGCGAGCAGCGCCGCGGCCGCCGCGTAGCCCGGCTCGAGCCGCAGTGCCGCACGCGCCGCCTCGCGCGCGGCGTCGTCGCGCCCGGTGCGATGGAGCACGAGCGCCAGGTTGTAGTGCGCCTGCGCGGAGTCCGGGTGTTGCGCGAGCACGCGGCGCAGCTCCGTCTCGGCGGCGGACAGGTCGCCGGCCCGCGCCTCGAGGATCGCCAGGTCGATGCGCGCGACCTCGTGCGCCGCGTCGCGGGCGAGCGCACGCTCGAGCGCCGCGCGCGCACCCGCCGCGTCGCCCCCCTGCAGCGCGATCCACCCGAGTCGCGCGAGGGCGTCGGGCGTCTCGTGCAGCCGCACGGCGGTCTCGGCGTGCTCCCGCGCGCCGGCGACGTCGCCGTCGGCGAGCGCGAGCTCCGCGAGCATGCCGTGCGCGAGCCAGTTGCCCGGCTCGAACGCGACGACGCGCGCGAACAGCGCGCGCGTGTCGGTCCACGTCGCGGCGAGGCGCGCGCTCGTCACGCCGAGCGCGAGAAGGGCGGCGCACGCCGCCGCCGCGAGTCGCCGCGGATGCTCTGACCAGCGCTGCGCCACGAGTCCGACGACGCCGAGGACCAGCGGGAACGCGGGCAGGTACGTGTAGCGGTCCGCGGTCGCGTGCGAGCCGATCGGCACGAGGCCGCTCACCGGAGCGAGCAGCAGCAGCGCCGCGGCCCACGCCGCAGCGCTGCCCGGGGCGCGCCGCGCCCGCGCGAGGACGACGACGGTGGCCGCGGCGGCGAGGCACGCGGGCACGGCGAACTGCGGCGCGAGCGCGTCGAAGGGCTGCGGACGCAGCACGTGCGCGTGCAGCCCGAAGGGCAGCGCGGTGCGCAGCGCGAGGAACGCGGCGCCGTAGCCCGCGAGAACGCAGCGTCCGAGCGCGCCGACCGCGGCGAACGCGCCCGTTTCCACCTGTCCGCGCCACGCGGCCAGGCCGACGAGCGCCGACACCGCCGCGAACGGCAGCTTCTCCAGCAGGAGGCGCCGCGCTCCGCGGCGGCCGAGCGGTGCGACGTCGAGCACGAGCAGCACGAGCGGCCACGCCAGCGCCGATGACTTCGCGAGGAGCGACAGCGCCGCGCACGCGAGCGACGCGGCATAGGCGCGCGTGCGCGCGGCGCCGGGTGCGGCGTCCACGTATCCGAGCCAGGCGCGCAGCGAGAGCGCGAGCAGCAGGCCCGAGAGCACGCTGCGGCGCTCCGTGATCCACGCCACCGCCTCGACGCGCAGCGGGTGCACGGCCCAGAGCAGAGCCGCGGCGCAGGCGGCGCCCGCGAGCACCCGCGGCCGCTCCGCGAGCCGCGGCAGCGCACGCGCCAGCAGGCGGCGCGCGCAGCCCGCGAGCACGACGGCCGTCAGCGCGTGCAGGAGCACGTTCGTGACGTGGAACGCACGCGGGTCGAGGCCCCAGAGCGCGTGGTCGAGGCGGTACGAGATCCACGTCAGCGGCTGGTAGGGACCGAACGCGCCGCCCGAGGACGACGTCAGGATCCAGCGCAGCCCGTCCGCGCCCAGCCAGCGCGGGTTGTGCACGAGGAGCGTGCGGTCGTCCCAGTCCAGGAACCCGCCCCCGAGGGCGGGCGTGAACGGCAGCGCCGCGGCGAGCGCCGTGAACACGCCGACGACGGCGCCGCGCCGCGTCACCGCCTCAGGCCGGGTTGCCCGCCGGCGTCTCCTCCGCTCCGTAGATCTCGGCGCCGCCCTCGCGGAAGCGCCGGCTCATCTCGTCCATGCCGCTCGCGAGCGCGTCCTCCTCGGACGCGATGCCGTGCGCGGCGGCGTAGTCGCGGACGTCCTGCGTGATCTTCATCGAGCAGAAGTGCGGGCCGCACATGGAGCAGAAGTGCGCCACCTTCGCGCCCTCGGCGGGCAGCGTCTCGTCGTGGAAGGCACGTGCGGTCTCCGGGTCGAGGGCCAGGTCGAACTGGTCCTCCCACCGGAACTCGAAGCGCGCGCGGCTGAGAGCGTTGTCCCACGCCTGCGCGCCGGGGTGCCCCTTCGCGAGGTCCGCGGCATGGGCGGCGATCTTGTACGCGACGACGCCCTGCCGCACGTCCTCGCGGTCGGGCAGGCCGAGGTGCTCCTTCGGCGTGACGTAGCAGAGCATCGCGGTGCCGTACCAGCCGATCATCGCGGCGCCGATCGCGCTCGTGATGTGGTCGTAGCCGGGCGCGACGTCCGTCGTCAGCGGACCCAGCGTGTAGAAGGGCGCCTCCTTGCAGACCGCGAGCTGCTTCTCCATGTTCTCGCGGATGAGCTGCATCGGCACGTGGCCGGGACCCTCGATCATCACCTGCACGTCGTGGCGCCAGGCGATCTCGGTCAGTTCGCCGAGGGCCTCGAGCTCGCCGAACTGCGCCGCGTCGTTCGCGTCCGCGATGGAGCCGGGACGCAGTCCGTCGCCGAGCGAGAAGGCGACGTCGTACGCCTTCATGATCTCGCAGATCTCCTCGAAGTGCGTGTAGAGGAAGTTCTCGCGATGGTGCGCGAGGCACCACTTCGCCATGATCGAGCCGCCGCGCGAGACGATGCCCGTGACGCGCCGCGCCGTCAGCGGCACGTGGCGCAGCAGCACGCCCGCGTGGATCGTGAAGTAGTCCACGCCCTGCTCGGCCTGCTCGATCAGCGTGTCGCGGAAGATCTCGAACGTCAGCTCCTCGGCGCGGCCGTCCACCTTCTCGAGCGCCTGGTAGATCGGCACCGTGCCGATCGGCACCGGCGCGTTGCGCAGGATCCACTCGCGCGTCTCGTGGATGTGCGCGCCGGTCGAGAGGTCCATCACGGTGTCCGCGCCCCAGCGGATCGCGTGGACGAGCTTCTCGACCTCCTCCTCGATCGTGGACGCCACGGCGCTGTTGCCGATGTTGGCGTTGATCTTCACCAGGAAGTTGCGGCCGATGATCATCGGCTCGCTCTCGGGGTGGTTGACGTTCGCGGGAATGATCGCGCGACCGCGCGCGACCTCGTCGCGCACGAACTCCGGCGTCACGTCGGCCGGGATCGACGCGCCGAACGACTGCCCGGGGTGCTGCGCGAGGTACTCGCGCGCCTGCTGGCGGTGGAGGTTCTCGCGCAGCGCCACGAACTCCATCTCGGGCGTCACGACGCCGCGGCGCGCGTAGTGCATCTGCGTCACGTTGGCGCCGCGCAGCGCGCGCAGCGGGCGCCGCGTGCGCGTGAAGCGCACGCCGTCGAGCGCGCTGTCGGCCTCGCGGCCGCGCGCGTAGCGCGAGGTGCCGCCGGCCAGCTCCTCGACGTCGCCGCGCTCGGCGATCCAGGCCGCGCGGAGCGGCGGCAGACCGCGGCGCACGTCGATCGCCGCCGCCGGGTCGGTGTACGGGCCGCTGGTGTCGTAGACGCGCACGGGCGGGTTCGGGCGCTCGATGCCGGTCGCGGGGTTGCGCGTCGCGCCGAGCGCGATCTCGCGGAACGGCACGCGCAGGTCGTCGCGGCTGCCCGTCACGTACACCTTGCGGCTGCGCGGGAACGGCGTGGGCCGCAGCCCGTCGCCCTCCGGCGTCCGCTCCGTGTGGGGTCGGATCATCGCGCGCTCCTCCTCTGCGTGGCGTCCGGAGCCCGTTCTACCGGTCGCGTCGGGCCCGGCCAACGGAACCCGTGCAGCGGGTGCCGCTCCGGCGTTGCGCGGCACTTCGCACGGCGGAAGTAGACTCGCCGGCTCGCATGGCCGACACGGAGCCCGAAGACGACGACGACGCCCTGCGCACGCTGCTCGAGACGGGCACGCGCGAGGAGATCGTGCTCGCGCTGGCCGACCTCGACGCGCGCGAGGTCGCCGACCTCCTCGAGGAGGAGTCGGAGGACATCCGCACGCGCACGTTCGAGGCGCTCGGGACCATCAGCCAGGCCCGCGTGCTGCGCGAGATCGACGACGAGGAGACGCGCGAGGAGATCCTCGACGCCCTCCCCGACGACGTCATCGCCGACATCGCCGAGGCGCACAAGTCCGACGACGCCGCGGACCTCGTCGACGAGCTGCCCGCCGACCGCCGCGAGCGCGTGCTCGCCGAGATCGAGCCGCAGAAGGCCGCGGAGATCCGCGAGCTGCGCCGCTTCGACCCCGAGACGGCCGGCGGCATCATGCAGACCGAGCTCCTGCGCATCGACCAGTCGCTCACGGTCGCGCAGGCGATCGAGGTCGTGCGCCGCGAGTACAGCCCGCGCATGGGCGACCTCTATGACGCTTGGGTCGTGGACGGCGAGGGCCGGGTCACGGGCCGCGTGCGCAGCCGCCAGCTCCTCACCTGCCCCGCCGAGGCGCGCGTGCGCGAGGTCATGCTCACCGACGTCCTGACCGTGCCGGTGACCCTCGACCAGGAGGAGATCGCGGACCTCGTGCAGGACTACGACGTCGCGACGGTCGCGGTCGTCGACGAGGACGGGCGGCTCGTCGGCCGGATCATGGTCGACGACATCCTCGACGTCGTCGAGGAGGAGGCCACCGAGGACGCCGCGCTGCAGGCCGGCACGACGCCCGACGACGTCTACAGCCGCTCGGTCGGGCGCACGGTGCGCGCGCGCCTGCCGTGGCTCTTCGCGACGTTCTGCGGCGGCCTGGTGACGATCCTTCTCGTCGCGGGCGCCGAGGAGGAGATCCAGAAGGTCGCGCTCGTCGCCGCCGTCATCCCCATCATCGCGGGCATGAGCGGCAACGTCGGCACGCAGGCGAGCTCCGTGACGGTGCGCGGCATCGCGGTCGGCGAGGTGGACTTCGGCAAGCTCGGGCGCGTGATCGTGAAGGAGCTGATGTCCGGGCTCGTGTTCGCGGCGTTCTTCGCGGCGCTGCTCTACGCCTACGTGCTGTTCGTGCTGCCGAGCCTGAAGCCCGGCCTGACGCACGGCGGCGACCAGAACCCCCTGCGCGTCGCGCTGATCCCGGCGATCGCCATCGCGCTCACCATCCTCTCGGGCGCCACGATGGGCACGCTCGTGCCGCTCACGCTGCACCGCCTCGGCCGCGACCCCGCGGTCGCGTCGAGTCCGTTCATCTCCACGATGAACGACGTCGTGGGCATCACCGTGCTGACCTTCGTCGCCCGCGCGCTGCTGGCTTGACCGGCGTCCACGGCTTCCGTCCGCTCCTCAAGTGGCCCGGCGGCAAGACGCGCGAGTGGCCGGCGCTCGCGCCGTACGTGCCGTGGGACGTGCGGCACCTCGTCGACCCGTTCATGGGCGGGCTCGCGCCGTTCGCGCTGACGCCGTTCTCCGGACGCGCGCACCTCTCCGACCTGCACCCGCGCCTCGTCGCGCTGCACGTGCTCACGCAGCGGCAGGACGCGGAGTTCCTCGCGGCGTGCGACGCGCTCGCCGCGGCGTGGGATGCGCTCGGTCCGCTCGCGGCGCAGCTCGCGCCGGCGTTCGAGGCGCTCCTGCAGTCGGCGCGCGAGGGCGAGCGCGCCCCCGACGCCGCGTCGGCGCTCTCGGACGCGCCGCGCGCGCTCGAGGACGACGCGTTCGCGCCGCGCCTCGCCGCGTCGCTCGCCGACAAGGCGCTGCGCCTCGCGCGCCTCGAGCTCCGCCACGCCGTGCGCTTCGAGGGTGCGGAGTGCGCGCGCCACGGCGAGACGGCCGTGCGCGCCGCGTTCTACGGGCTCGTGCGCGAGCGGGAGCACGGCGCGACGGGGGCCGCCGCGGCGGCCGACTTCCTGTTCGTGCGCGAGTACTGCTACGGCTCGATGTTCCGCCAGAACGCGGACGGCGCGTTCAACATCCCCTACGGCGGCGCGAGCTACAACGCGAAGCCGTTCGCGCGCAAGGTGGAGCGTCTGCGCGACCCGCGCACGGTCGCCGCCCTCGCGCGCGCGGAGTTCGCCTGCGGCGACTTCGGCAGCGTGCTCGCGGACCTCGCGCCGCACCTCGAGCGGCGCGACCTCGTGTTCCTCGACCCGCCGTACGACAGCGACTTCAGCGCGTACGGCGGCAACGAGTTCGGAATCGCCGAACACGAGCGGCTGGCCGACCTGATGGCGCGGCTGCCCTGCCGCTACCTGTTCGTCATCAAGGAGACGGCCGACGTCCGCCGCATCTACGTCGAGGGCGCCCCGGCGCGCGCCGGCGGGCGCGTCGTGCTGCGCTTCGGCAAGACGTACGGGTACAACGTGCGCGGGCGCAACGACCGCGACGCGCGGCACGTCGTCCTCACCAACGCCTGACTCCGCACGTGGAGGCGCTCCGATGCTCGTCGAGTTCCCCGTCAACGGCACGCACGGGCGCGGCTACCTCGCCGTGCCGGAGACCGGGAGCGGCGCGGGCGTGGTCGTGCTGCAGGAGTGGTGGGGGCTCGTGGACCACATCAAGGACGTCTGCGACCGACTCGCCGAGGAGGGCTTCACGGCGTTCGCGCCCGACCTCTACCACGGCACCTGCACGACGGACCCCGACGAGGCGGGCCGCCTGATGATGGCGCTCGAGGTGCCGCGCGTGGCGCGCGAGCTGCGCGCGGCCGTCGACTTCCTGCGCGGCCACGACGCGTGCGGCTCCGCGCGCGTCGGCGTGATGGGCTTCTGCCTCGGCGGCCAGCTCGCGCTCTACGGCGCGTGCGAGAACGCGGGCGCCGTCGGCGCGTGCGTGGACTTCTACGGCGTGCACCCGAACATCCAGCCCGACGTCGCGAAGCTCGAGTGCCCGGTGCTCGGGCTCTTCGCCGAGCGCGACGGCTTCGTCACGCCTGCCGTCGTCGCCGCGCTCGAGGAGCGCCTCGTCGCCGCGGGCAAGCCGCACGACTTCAAGACCTACGAGGGCGTGGACCACGCGTTCTTCAACGACACGCGCCCGGACGTCCACGACGCCGACGCCGCCCGCGACGCGTGGAGCCGCACCGTCGCGTTCCTGCGCTCGCACGTGGCCTGAGCGGCGGACTCGCGCGCTCGCGCCGACCGACGCGTCAGTCGCGACGGACCGCCGAGAGCAGCGCGTAGCCGGCGTGGTCGTCGCGCGCGGTCGCGCCGAAGACGTCCTGCAGGATCTCCGCGTGCGCGTCGGCGGCGCTGCCGGCGCGCACGACCAGCGTGACGCGCCCGCCGGGGCGCAGCGCGTCGCGCGCGGCGGCGACGAACGCGCGCGCGATGCGGAAGTCCGCGAAGTAGGGCGGGTTCGCGAGCACCGCGGCCTGCGCGCCCGGCAGCTGCTCGAGGTCCGCGCGCAGCAGCGTCGTCGCACGCGCCGCCACGCCCGCGCGCTCGGCGTTCCGCCGCGCGCAGTCGAGCGCGCGCGCGTTCGAGTCGACCAGCGTGACGTGCGCCGCGGGCACGCGCAGCGCGGCCGCGATGCCGAGCACGCCGCTGCCGCAGCCGAGGTCGAGCAGCGCGTCCTCGTCGCCCTGGGGCGTCCACCACTCGGCGAGCGCGCGCGTCCCGGGGTCGATGCGCCGGTACGCGAACGTGCCGGGACGCGTCGTGACGTCGAGCGTCGTCTGCGCGCCGTCGCGGTGCCGCAGCACGGCGCGCACGTCGTGGGCGCGCGGCGACAGCGCGGGCGTGGCGCGCCGCCGCTCGGCGAGGAACGCCGTGCCGCCGCGGCGACCCGCGCCCGCGGCGGCGTGCGTCACGTTGCGGAACACCTTCTTGAGCGCGCCGCGCAGCGCGCCGGGCTTCCCGTCGGTCGCGGCGACGAGGCGGCCCCCCGGCCGCAGCGCATCGTGCACACCCTCGAGCAGGTCCCACATGAGCTGGCTCTCGGAGGACGCGGGGAACGCGAGCGCGGCCAGGTCGAACGGCCCCGGCGGCACGTCCACGACGACCTGCGGCGTCAGCGCGGCGCCGTTGTCGGCGAAGACGCGCGCGACCTTCGCGGCGACGTACGCGTCGAGGTGGAACCACGTCGGCTCCGCCTCCGGGTGGAGCACGTGGACGGCGAGCGCGACCGCGCCCTCGGTGTCCATGCCCGTGAGGACGCGCGCGCCCGCGTCGCGCGGCAGCGCCTCGATCAGGCACACCTGCGCGGCGCCCAGGCCGCGCGGGCTCGTGAACGTCAGCGCGCCGCCGCGCAGGGTGTCGCTCGCCGCGCGACGCGCGCCCGGGCCGCCGAGGTGGAGCGTGCGCGTCACGGGCGCCCTCCGGCGGGCGCGCGGTCCCGCGCCGTCACGGGTAGACGATCTTCGTGCCGGCCGTGCGCGGCAGGACCTGCGCGGCGCCGAAGTACGCGTCGCCGATCGTGAGCGCGACGTACGCCACGTCGCCGTCGAGCGGCGAGTGTGCACCGTCCACCTTCAGGGAGAAGGTGCCCGCGACGGGGTCGAGGACGAGCTTCCGCAGCCCCGACGCGCTCTTGTAGATGCGCTTCGTGGCGGCGGTCGTCATGTCGCCTGCGTCGATGCGGAACCGGGCGTCGCCGACCTGCACGTCGACGCGGCCCGCGATGGCGAGCGCTCCGTCCGCGGCGGCGAACCGACCGTTCACGACAGTCGCCGGCCCGCCCGCCGTCGGCCGGCTGAGCACCTTGTCCACGAACAGGAACTGCGAACGCGGCGGACCGGCCGACCGGCCGTTGCTCAGCGCGACGTCCTGCGACACGAGCGCGCCCCCGACGTCCACGTGCACGCGCACGCGCGCGGGCAGCGCACCCGGCAGGTCGAACGCCGACGCCTTCACCTTCAGCGCCGCGCGCGACGTGCCCTTCGCGTTCGCCTGGAACGTCGCCGTGACCACGGGGCCCTCCGCCGCCGGCTCCTCGCCGAAGCGCACGAAGAGCACCTGCGCGTCGGTGTCGAGATCGGTCACGAGCACGCTGCCCGGCGCGAGCGGATCGAGCAGCGTGCCGCCCGCGTCCACGACGGCCTTGAGCACGAGCTTGTCGCCGCCTGCCGTGGCCGCGTCCTTCACCTTCAGGGACGTGACGGAGAGGCCGGACGTCGGCGCGTGCAGCGGACGGATCCACGCCGGGCGGACGCGGAGCGTCCAGCCGACGAGCGTCCCGCCGGGCGCGCCGCCCGCGTCGTCCACGACCCGCAGCCGCCACGAGCCCGCATACGCCTCGCCCACGAGCGCCGCGAGGGGCTGCGTCGGCCGCAGCGTGCGGTCGAACGTGCCGCGCAGGTGCGCGCCGGGGGTCTCGCCGTCGAACAGCACGACCGTCGTGCCCGCCGGGTTCGTGAGGAGCACGTGGAGCCCGGTGCGGTCGGCGTGCGTGATGTCCACGCTCACGTCCACGTCGCCGAGTCCGGCCACCTCGGGGTCGAGGACGCCGACGTCCACGAAGTCGTCGAGCGTGCGGCCGTCCTGGAAGCTGCGCCCGCTCGAGCCGGCGACGGCGGTGAAGACGGGCGGCTGCGGCTCCGGCGGCGCACTGAAGTCGGCCTTGACGTTGCGGGTGCCGACCGTGACGCGCAGCTCCTGCGTCCCGATGAACTCCCCCGCCGTGCCCTCCGCGCCGGTCGCGGTCACGGTGATCGCGCCCGCGTTCTTCGGCACGGGGAACGCGTAGCCGCCGCTCGCCGAGCTGAGGGCGAAGAACGCGGACGCGTCGGACTCGATGCGCACGCCGGCGACGCCCTCTCCGACGTCGTAGAAGCCGTCGCCGTCGCGGTCGTCGAACACGACGCCGGTGACGAGCCGCACGGAGTCGTCCGACGGCTGCGCGAAGTCCAGCGTCGCGAGCTGCGGACCGACCTGGTTGCCGGTTTCGGCGTCGTCGATCACGCCGATGCCGATCTCGCGGAACGTGTCGTTCATCAGCGCGTCGCGGTGGCCGTGCAGCGGCCTCCCGGACCCGCCGTCGAGCGGCTGGCCCCAGTCGATCGCGAACCCGGCGTGCGCGTGGACCATGCTCTTCGCGAACGCGTAGACGCTCTCGCCGAGTGCGAGCCCGTCGTAGCCCTCGTCCTCGACGCGCTGCCGCAGCGCCTTCTCGCCCGTCGCCTGGTGCGTCTGCAGGTCGGCGGCGAGCATCACCTGCGAGTGCTTGCGCGCGGCGGCGATGAGCTGCGGGTGGAACGCGAGCGGTCCCGACGGCGCGAGCGCGTCGAAGTAGTCGTGGTTCTCGCGGCGCGTGAACTCCACCCCGGGGCGCTGGTCGAGGAAGAAGTCCACCGCCTGCTGGACCTGCTTGTTGTCGTAGTCGTCGAGGATGCGGTCCGCCTCGGCCTGCGGGTCGAGGCGCGCGCGGTTCATGAGCTCGAGGAAGAGCTGCTCGTCGTCCGTCGGGTCGCCGTGCACGTACTGCTGCGTCGCCGCGGCGAGCGGCGCGGGCCGCGCGGCTGTCCCGGAGCCGTCGTCGAACACCGGCGGCGGTGCGGCGTGGCCCACCTCGGAGGCGGCGGACGCCGGCGCCGCGTGCGGCGCGGCGAGCGCGGCGGCGAGCGCCGCCCCCACCGCGGCGCGCCGGGCGAACCTGCGGGCGTCGGACGTGAAGCGAGTCATGGCGTGTTCCCCGCGGGTCGTGTGGGATGTCGGCGATGCGCGACGGACCCGAGGACGTCTATCGGTCGCGGCGCCTCCGCATGGTAGCGGAGCAGCTCCGCGCGCGGGGACTCGCGGACGCGCGTGTGCTCGACGCGATGTCGCGCGTGCCGCGCGAGGCGTTCGTCCCGCGCGAGAGCGCGGCCCGGGCGTACGACGACGCGCCCGTGGCCCTCGCGCGGGGCCAGACCGTGAGCCAGCCGTACATGGTGGCGGCCACGCTCGAGCACGCGTGCACGCGGGCCGACGACCGCCTGCTCGACGTCGGCACCGGCTCGGGCTACGCCGCGGCGGTGGCGTCGCTGCTCGTGCGCGAGGTGGTCTCGGTCGAGCGCATCCCGGAGCTCGCGGACGCGGCACGCGCACGGCTCGCCCGGCTGGGCTACGCGAACGTCGTCGTGCTCACGGGCGACGGCTCGCTCGGCGTTCCCGCGCGCGCGCCGTTCGACGTGATCGTGGCCGCCGCCGCGGCGCCGGCGCTCCCCGCGGCGTGGCGTGCGCAGCTCCGTGAGGGCGGACGGATCGTCGCTCCCGTCGGCGCCCCGGGTGCGCAGCGCCTCGTGCGCGCCACGCTGCGCGGCGGGCGGCTCGACGTCGCGTCGCTGTTCGACGTGCGCTACGTGCCGCTCGTCGGTGCACAGGGCTTCGACGAGGACGCCGACGGGCGCGGCTGACCCGCATCCGGTCAGAGGATCGTCAGCAGCTCCTGCACGGTCGGCGTGAACAGGTACCAGTCGAGGTTCGCGCCGACGGCACCGATGCGGCGGCCCTCGGTCGGGTCGAGCAGCAGGCCGAGCCCGACGGCGGCCATGGCCCGCGCGAGCTTCGGCCGGCCGTCGTCGCGCAGGAGGTCGAGCAGCGCGCGGCCGGCGTCGCGCCCGCCGATGCGCCCGAGCGCCATCGCCGCGGAGCCCTGCACGAACACGCTCTCGCCGTCGTCCACGAGACCGACCAGGAGCCGTGTCGCGTCGCGGTCGCCGAGCATCCCGAGTCCGAGCGCCACCTCGCGCTGGACGTCCGGGTCCTTCGCCTCGAGCAGCAGGCTGCGGAGCAGCGGCGCACCGAGGTCGCGGTCGCCGAGCAGGCCGAGCGCGACGGCCGCGTGGCCGCGGAGCGCCGGGTCGCCGCGGTCCGCGACGATCTCGCGCAGGACCGGCGCGCCCGCGCTGTTGCCGGAGAGCCCGACCGCGATCGCGAGCGCGCTGCGCAACTCGGCGTTCGCGCGCTCCTCGAGGTCGCGGACGACGATGTCGGCGGCGTCCACGTGGCCGTCGTGCCGCGCGTAGAGTCCGAGCCCGAGCGCCGCGAACGGCTGGAGCAGCGAGTCGCCCTTCTTGTAGGCGTGGCGCAGCGCCGCCTCGCCGCGGTCGTGCCCGATGCGTCCGATCGAGAGCGCCGCCACGTGGCGGCACGGCGCGTCGCGGTCGCGGTACAGCACGCGCGTGAGGACGTCCATGGTCTCGTCGTCGTCCGCCGTCGCGACGGCGCCGAGCGCGAGCACCGCGGCGCGGCGCACGTCCACGTCGTCGTCGGACGCGGCCGCGCGCAGGGCCGCGACGGACTCCGGGGTCCGGTACGTCGAGAGCGCGTGCGCGGCGTACACGCGCCGGACGGGCGTGCGCTCGCGCGAACGCGCCTTGCCCGCCAGGATCTCCAGCAGGTCGGGCTCCACGAGCTCGTGCCCGCACATGCCGAGCGAGCTGATGGCCGCCGCGGGCACGTCCCACGTCGCGTCGCCGGCCGCGGCGGCGTCGAGCAGGAGCGGCAGCGACGCGTCCGCGCCGCGCAGACCCAGCGCGTACGTGGCGACGGCGCGCAGCCGGTCGGGCTCCCCGAGTTCGGCGACGACCGCCTCGAGCGCGCGGCGCGCGTCGTCGGAGGTCGGCCCCGTCGCCGGGATGAGTCCCAGCCCGAGCGCGGCCGCCTCGCGCACCGGCTGCTGCCGCGAGATGTCGCGCAGGAGTCCGACGAGCGACGGCACGTCGGCCGGGTCGCCCAGCTTGCCGAGCGCGACGGCCGCGCCCGAGGCGAGGTCCTCGTCGCGGCTGTCGAGCTGCGCCTGGAGCGCCGCCTGCACCTCGCAGCGCCACATCTCGTCGGCGGAGCGCGCCGCGCTCCCGCTCGGCGTGATGGCGGCGTTGCGGCGGTTCGAGACGCGCGCGGTCCAGTCGATGACCTCGCGGCGGTTGGGGTACCACCAGCGCGTCCAGTGGTCGATCCCGGTCGGCGCGCCGGAGAAGCGCTTCGGCGTGGGCCGCCACGGTCCGCCCGTGTTGGGCCCGCCCGTGTTGGGCCCGCCGCCCGTCGTGGGGCCGCCCGCGCCGCCCCCGCCGCCCGTCGTCGGCCCGCCACCCGGGCCGGGGCTGCTGCCGGAGGGGGTCGTCGGGCCCTTGCCCGGCCCGCCGCCGCCGGTCGTCGGCCCGCCGATGTCCGTGCCGCCCGGGGTCGTGGGGCCGCCGACGTCGCCGCCGCCGGTCGTCGGTCCCCCGAGTCGCTGGCCGGGCGGGACCGAGGGGGCGGGAGGCATCGGCGGCGGCGGCGGCTGGTACGCGCCGCCGTGCGCATGCGCGACGGCCGCGACGGCGAGCACGAGCACGCCCGCTCCCACCCGCGCGCGGGCGGCGTGCGTACGACCGGCGGTCCGTGCGCGTTCGCTGCGATCTGAGTGCATCGTCCCCCGGTGCTTTCCGCGCCCTTCCGGGCGCCTGGCGATCCAGCCCGGCTCAGGCTACTGCCGCACGCGGGGGCGTCAATCCGGGCAGCGCGCGCATCCGCCCCGCGGCGCCGTTCGGAGGCGCTGCGACGCAGTGGTAGCCTGAGCCCGGCGCGCAGGAGCCGCGCCGAGCAGGGGGCCCGCAGCCATGGACCGCTTCCGCAACGTCGTCGTCGGTCTCGACCTCTCGGGCGACGAACACCTCGTCGAGGAGGGCCCGCTCCGCCGCTTCAGCCGCGTGGCGCTCGAGAAGGCGATCTGGGTGGCGCGGCGCAACCGCGCGGCGCTCCACCTCCTGACCACGCTCGACATCGACGTGATCGCCGAGGAGCTGCTGCGGAAGGCGATCGACGCCGGACGCCCGAACGTGCGCGACGCGGCGCTCGCCCGGCTCGACCAGCTCGCGGCCCCGGCGCGCGAGGCCGGGCTCGCCGTGACGCTGTCCGTCGAGTTCGGCAACCCGGCCGCGGCGCTCCTCGCCGACGTCGCCGCGCACGGCCGCGACCTCGTCGTGGTCGGCACGCGCACCCGCAGCGCGCTCGCGCGGCGGCTGCTCGGGAGCACCGCGCGGCGTCTGCTCATCGACTGCCCGGCCGCCGTGTGGGTCGCGCGCGAGGGGCCGTCGCACGAGTTCCGGACGGTGCTCGCGCCGATCGACTTCGACGGCGTCGCGCCCGACGTGCTGCGTCTCGCCGAGTCGTTCGCGACGGAGACGGGCGCGCGCCTGCACGTGGCGCACGTCGTCGACTACTCGGCCGAGGCCGTGCTGCGCGCCGGCGACGCCGACGACGAGTTGGTCGCCGAGTACCACCGCCAGCGCGAGGCCGACGCGCGCGCGCGCTTCGACGGCCTCGTCGGCGAGCGCCTCGAGCGCCCGTCCGCCGCGGTCCGGCACCTGCTCGCCGGGTCCGCCGCGCCGGTCGTCCTCGAGCTCGCGGGCCGCCTCGACGCGGACCTGGTCGTGATGGGCGCGCGGGGCAGCCACGACGCGGGGGGCCGGCTGCTGCTCGGCGGCACCGCCGACCGCGTGCTGCCGCTGCTCGACACCTCGCTGCTCGTGCTCAAGCCGCGCCCCGTCGGCGCCTGACGCGCACGCCCGTGCGCGTCGAGCGTCTCGCCGGGATCGACGATCCGCGGGCAGCCGTCTACCGCTCGCTGCGCCGTGTCGCGGCGCTGCGCAGGGACCGCAGCTTCGTCGCGGAGGGCGCGCGCGTCGTGCGGCAACTCCTCGCGAGCCCGCTGCGCGTGCGCTCGCTGCTCCTCGACGAGCGCTGGCTCGCGGAGCTCGCGCCGCTCTGCGACGCGCGTCCGGAGCCCGACCTCGTGGCGTTCGTCGTCTCGAAGGACGAGCTCGAGCGCATCGTCGGCTTCCACGTGCACCAGGGGGTGATGGCCGTCGCCGAGGCCCCCGAGCCCCCGGACCTCTTCGCGACGCTCGGCGCCCGCGCGGACGCGTTCGTGGTCGCGCTCGAGGGCGTCTCCAACGCCGAGAACGTGGGCGGCATCCTGCGCACCGTCGCCGGCTTCGGCGGCGCGGGACTCCTGATCGACGCGGCGACCTGCGACCCGTTCGTGCGGCGCGCGGCGCGCGTCTCGATGGGCGCCGTCTTCCGCGTGCCCGTGTGGCGGACCGACGATCTCGCCGGGACGCTCCGCGCGCTGCGCGAGCGCTGCGGCGTCCGCGCGCTGGCCGCGCACCTGAAGGGGCGGCTCGTGACGCTCGACGACGCCGACCTCGGCGGACGCGTCGCCGTCGTGCTCGGGAGCGAGGCGACGGGCCTCTCCGACGCGCTCGCGGAGGCGTGCGACGCGGCCGTCGAGATCCCGATGGCCGACGGCTGGTACTGCCTGAACGTCGCGAACGCGGGCGCCGTCGTGATGTGGGAGATCGCGCGCCGCCGCCGCGCGGGCGTCCCGGCCGACCCCGGCGTCAGTGGATCGAGAGGATCTCCAGCACCGTCGGCGTGAAGAGCCACCAGCTCAGGTCCGAGCCCAGCCGCGCGAGCGCGCGGCCGTCGCTGCGGTCGAGCACGAGCCCGAGCCCGACGGCGCCCATCGCGCGCGCGGACGGCGTGGACTGCGCGTCGTCGAGCAGTTCGAGCAGGGCCTCGGCCGCGTTGCGCCCGCCGATCCGCCCGATCGCGACGGCGGCGGTGCCTTCGACGTACGTGCTGCCGCCGTGGCGCACGAGCAGCGCGAGGGTGCGGATCGCCTCGCGGTCGCCGAGGATGCCGAGCGCGAGCGCCGCCTCGCGCTGCAGGTCCGGCTCGCGACCGACGTCGAGCAGAGCGCGCAGCGTGGGCGCGTCCTCGTCCAGCGTGCCGACGAGGCCCAGCGCGAGCGCGGCGTACGCGCGGAGCGGCGCGGGGTCGTCGCCCGCGACGATCTCGCGCAGCGCAGGCGCCGCGCGCCGCTCGCCGGCGAGCCCGACCGCGACGCAGAGCGCGGCGCGCAGGTGGACGTCGTTGCGCTCGGCGAGGTCGTGGAGCAGCGGCCGCGTGGAACGCGTCAGTCCGTCGTGGCGCGCGAGGAGGCCGAGGCCGATCGCGGCGAACGGCCGCAGCGTGAGCGTGCCCTTGCGGTAGCCGTAGAGCAGCGCGGACTCCGCGCGCGGGTTGCCCTGGCGCCCCACCGCGATCGCCGCGCAGCAGCGCGTCGCCACGTCGCGGCTGTTGCAGAGCAGGTGCAGGAGCACGTCGGCGACGCGGTCGTCGTCCTCGCGCGCGACGGTCCCGAGCGCGAGCACCGCGGCGCGGCGCGCGTGCTCCTCCTCGCCGAACGCCACGTCGATGAGGCCGGGGATGGCGCGCTCGTCGTGGAGCATCGCGAGCGCCTGCGCCGCGTACGCGCGCCGCACGGCCTCGCGCCCCTTGCGGCGACGCGGCCCGTCGAGCAGGTCGAGGAGCTCCGGCAGCGTCATGTCGTCGGCGGCGAGTCCGAGCGCGGCGACGCCCGCGGCGGGCACGTCCCACGACGTGCCGCCGCTCACGGCGACGTCGACGAGGAACGGCAGCGACGCCGCCTCGCGTCGCATGCCGAGGCCGTACACGCACATCGCGCGCAGGCGGGCCGTCTCCTCCGGCGTCGACGCGACGGCCGTGAGCGTCTCGCGCGCGTACGCCGCCGAGTCGTCACAGGCGGGCAGCATGCCGAGTCCGAGCGCCGCTCCCTCGCGGACCGAGACGTCGCGCCGGCGGTCCGCGAGGACGCGCGCGAGCGCCGTCGAGTCGGCCGCGTCGCCGGCCTTCCCGAGCGCCACGGCCGCGGCCGACGCGAGCGACTCGTCGTCCGAGCGCAGCGCCGTGCGCAGCGCCGCGCGGGCGCGCTCGCGCCAGTCGGGGCCGTCGGACTCCCGGCCGCTCGGCGTCAGGTCGGCGTCGTTGACGTCGCCGCGGCGCGCGTCCCACGTGAGCAGGAGCAGGCGATTCGCGAACCACCAGCGCGCCCAGTCGCAGTCGTTGAAGTCGACGACCGCCATGCCCGTCTTCCCGCGCATGCGCGCGGGGGGTGCGGGCGTGTCGCCCGGGGCGGCCCCCGGATCGCCGGTCGGCGGCGGCACGTCGCCGCCCCCGGACGGCGGCGGGGGCTCGTCGCCGCCGCCGGAGTCGGGAGGCGTGCTCGGGCCCTTCGTCGGCCCTCCGCCGGGCGTGATCGGCCCGCGGACGGTCCCGCCTCCGGTCGTGGGCCCGGACGCGCCGCCGGCGTCGGTGGGCGCTGGCGGCGGCTGGTACGCGCCGCCGTGCGCGAGCGCCGCCGACGGTGCGAGCGCGCCGAGGGCGACGCCCGCCGTGACGAGCCACGCCGCCCGCGCGCGCGTCACGAGCCCGTCCGCGCCACGACCCATGCCCGCCCTCCGCGCGGACACGCGTGCGCCCCCCAGGTTGCGCCGCTCGATCTGCGTGGTCCGCCGCGTCCCGAGCGTACGCCCGCGCGGCCGTCCGTCAATCGCGCCCCATGCGGCCGGGCGCGCACGCGTCCGCGCTCAGCCCTGCGGCAGGCCGACGCCGAAGTACGTGAAGCCCTTCTCGGGCAGGCGGTTCGCGCAGTAGATGTTGCGGCCGTCGAAGACGACCGGCTGCTTCAGCAGCGACCGGACGCGGTCGAAGTCCGGGTTGCGGAACTGGTTCCACTCGGTGCAGAGCACGAGCGCGTCGGCGCCGTCGAGCGCCTCGTAGTGGTGCTCGCAGTACGTGACGCGGTCGCCGAAGTGGCGGCGCGCCTCGTGCAGCGCGACCGGGTCGCTGACGCGCACCGCCGCGCCGCGCTCGAGCAGTCCGTTCACGACGACGATCGCCGGCGCCTCGCGCATGTCGTCCGTGCGCGGCTTGAACGAGAGGCCCCACACGCCGAACGTGCGGCCCGTGAGGTCCGCGCCGAACTGCGACTCGACCTTGCGCAGCACCCAGTGCTTCTGGTGCTCGTTGACGTCCTCGACGGCCTGCAGCACCTTCAGCCCGTAGCCGACCGACTGCGCCGTCCGCACGAGCGCCTTCACGTCCTTCGGGAAGCACGAGCCGCCGTACCCGATGCCCGCGAAGAGGAAGCTCGCGCCGATGCGCGAGTCGAGGCCGATGCCCTTGCGCACGTCGTTCACGTTCGCGCCGAGGCGCTCGCAGAGCTCCGCGATCTCGTTCATGAACGAGATGCGCGTCGCGAGCATCGCGTTGGCCGCGTACTTCGTCATCTCGGCGCTGGCGACGTCCATCACCAGGATCGGGTTGCCGGTGCGGACGAACGGCGCGTAGAGCTCCTTCATGATCTCGGCCGTGCGCGGGTCGTTGCAGCCGATGACCACGCGGTCGGGCTTCAGGAAGTCGTCGATCGCGGCGCCTTCCTTCAGGAACTCGGGGTTCGAGACGACGTCGAACGGGTGGTCGGTCTCGGAGCGGATCGCCTCGGCCACCTTCCCGGCCGTGCCGACCGGCACCGTGCTCTTGTCCACGACCACCTTGAAGCCGTTCATCGCGCGCCCGATCGCCCGCGCCACGGCGAGCACCGCACGCAGGTCCGACGAGCCGTCCTCGTCCGGCGGCGTCCCGACCGCGATGAAGCACACGAGCGAGCGCTTGACGGCGTCCTCGGTGTCGGTCGTGAACGTCAGCCGGCCCTCGGCGACGTTGCGCTTGACGAGTTCCTCGAGCCCCGGCTCGTAGATCGGGATGCGCCCCTCGTGGAGCGCGCGGATCTTCGCCTCGTCCTTGTCGACGCAGATGACGTCGTTCCCCGTCTCGGCGAAGCACGTCCCCGCCACGAGGCCCACGTAACCCGTCCCGATCACCGCGATCCGCATGCGTCTCTCCCCGGCGCACCCGACGCCACCTGCGCCCGGCCCGGCCGCCGAATCGGCGCAGTCTAGGAGCCGGCGCTCGCCCCGGCGACGACAGGCCGAGCGCGCCGTCCGACTCCGGTGCGGCTCCGGGCGTCGTCGGGCGCGCCCGGACCTCGCGCGCCGCACGGACTCGCCGTCGACGCCGCGCCGCACCCCGCGCCGCATCCGGCGCCGCGTCCCGCGCCGCGTCCCGTGCCGCTGCGCGGTCAGGCTGCGGCGGGCCGCGCGAGCGCGCGAGTCACGCGGCGCGCGCCGCCCTCGGCGGCGCCCCCCGCTGCGCCGGATCCGAGCTCCGACGCCGCGTCCACGACGCCGCGGGCAGCGCGCGCACCCGCCTCGACGGCCCGCCTCGACGGCGTCCGGCGGCCCCCGCAGCCACGCGGAAGAAGTTGACCGCTCCCCCGCGCCCGCGATCATCTCCCCCTCGCTCGACGGACGGCACGACCGCCCCGAGGGCGACACCCGCCTGCCGACGTGCACGGGCGATTAGCTCAGTTGGTCAGAGCACGTGCCTTACAAGCACGGGGTCGCAGGTTCGAGCCCTGCATCGCCCACCAGCGACCGCCCCGCGCAGCGAGCGCACACGCGAGCGACCGACGGACGCACGACCGCCCCACCGAGACCGCACGCACGCCCGGCCGGCCGGCCCGAAGCCTGACACGAAGCGGGGGCGTAGCTCAATTGGTTAGAGTACCGGACTGTCGATCCGGTGGTTGCGGGTTCGAGTCCCGTCGCCCTCGCCACAGGTCGCAAACGGCGACGGTCACCACCCACGGTGACCGTCGCCGCTTGCGTTAGGGCCCCGCACGACGAGGCGAGGACGACGGGACTCGAAGGGCACGGTGCGCGCGCAGCGCGCATCCAGGAGCCATGGGTAATGGCTCCTGGAAGTGCCACGGGGATGCGCCAAGAACACGGAGTGGGTGGCGGAGCGCAGCGGAGCCGGGCCCCGCCCGTGTTCTCGCATCCGAGTCCCGTCGCCCATTCCCCTCTTCGTCTGCTCTTCCCCTCGATTCCCGCCCTCGCCACAGGTCGCAAACGGCGACGGTCACCACCCAACGTGCCCAGGCGCGCTGCCGCCACGCGGCGTGCTGCCAGAGATCGCACGACCGCTGCCCCACCGCCGGCACGTGCGGTCGCCGACGCCGAACCGCTGCGACGACACCTCGCCATCGCCGAGTCGTGACCCGCTCCCGTCCGCTACGCTGACGCCGTGGACACCGACACGCTCCCGCCACCGCGCCGACCTGTCGGGCTGGTCGGCGCGCTCGCTCGACTGCGGCGGCTCGTGGCGTACGTCGCGGTCGTCGTCACGCTGTACGGCGGCGCGTACGCGGGACTGCGCGCGACGGACCTGCTCGAGCTTCGGCGCGGGCGCATCGTCGCGTGTGGACCGTTCGGATCGAAGACGACCACCTACTTCGACGGCTCCGGTTCCGCGTACGGCGTCCTCGGCACCGCGTTCATGCCCTGCCTTGCGCTGGAGGCGGCGTGGCGCAACCGCTGATCGTCCCTGCGGTGGAGACGACGGTGCCGCCGCCGCGGCGCCACCGCACGCTCCCCGCAGGTCGTCGCTTCGCCGCGCTCCTGTTCGGGACGGCGCTCTCTCTGTACGTCGCCGCGTACACCGGAGTGCGCGCGTCCGGGACGCTGTGGTGCGGCGAGGTGCAGTGCGGACCCGACTCCGGAACGTGGATGATCGCGGCGCGCCACCCGGCACGTTCGCTGGTCCTGTTCGCACCGTGCATCGCCGTGGAGCAGTGGTGGCGCAACCGCTGACGCTCCCGGACGGCGCAGACGCGGCCCCGCGTCGCCCCGCGCGGGCCTTCCCGCGCCGGCGGCGCGCGCTGCTCGTCACGGGCGGCGCGGTGCTCGCGCTGTACGTCGCGGCGTACGCGGTTTTCCGACTCGGCGACGGCTATCTGCCGCTGGTGATGCGCGTGCGCGCGAGTCCGGACGCTCCGGCGCGTCCGATGTGTGGCTGGGTGCCGACCGGGCCGTTGACCACGCGATGTCTGCCGGCGTTCCGTCCATGTCTGGCCGTGGAGGGCGCGCTGCGCGAGTGGCTTGCCCGCTGAGCAGCACGCGCGCGGCGCGGCACATCAACGCCGCTCGGGGGACGCCTCCGCCGCGTCGACCTCGTCGAGCACGCCCTCGATCGCGTCGATGAGCCCCGCCGGCGGATCGGGGTCGGCGCGCGCGAGTTCCAGCGCGCGTGCGACGCGCTCGCGTCCGCGCGTCGCGTCGCCGCCGTTCAGCTCGATCACGCCGAGGTGGAACGTCGCGACGGGCTGTGCCGGGTCGAGCGCGAGCGCCGCCTCGTAGCATTCGCTCGCGCGCACGAACTCCTCGCGCCGGGCGTGGACGTCGCCGAGCCCGACCCACGCCCAGGCGCGGGGCGCGAGGTCGATGCTGGCACGCAGGTACTGCTCCGCGCGCGCCAGGTCGCCGGCCGAGAGCGCCGCCTGACCGAGCTGCAGTCGCCTCTCGGCGCTCGCCTGCCCGAGATGGTCGAGCAGCGCGTCGGTGCGCTCCGCGGTGCGCAGGTCGTCGCGCTCGAGCGGGCCCACGAAGCCGCGCTCGGGCAGCAGCGCGCCGACGCACGCGAGCGCGAGCGCGGCGAGGCCGCCCGTCCAGAGCGCGGCGCGCACGAGGGCGGGCACGCGGCGCGGCGGCGACGGATTGCTGTCGGCGGTGCCGCGCGCACCCAGCAGGAAGCGTGCGACGCGGCCGTCGCGCAGCTTCCACACGACGCCGTCGAGCACGAAGTGGTGCACGTTGACGAGTGCCGCGACGAGCAGCGCGAGGCCCTCGTCGTACGGCACGCGGCCGAGCAGTCCCGGCGCGAAGAGCAGCGCGGGAACGCCCCACAGCGCGGAGCCCGCGCACAGCGCCTTGAACACGAACAGTCCGTGGCTGCGGGAGCGTCCCTGCGCCTTCGCGAACCACGCGGTGAACCACAGGTACTGCGCGGCGTGACCGGCTCCGACCCAGAGGAACGCATACGCGGCGTGCTCGACGGAGAGCGGCTCGAGTCCGCCGAACACGCTCGCGTGACGCGCGAGGACGGGCACCGAGAACCAGAGCGCCTGCGTCGCGATCAGCACGAGCGCGGGCGCGATCTCGCTCCAGCGCGCGGCGCGTCGAAGCGTCCAGAGCGCGCCGGTCGTCGCCGCGGCGTAGGCGACACCCGCCGCGACGAGCACGACGGATGCGCTCCCGACCGGCACGCCGAGCAGCTCACCGAGGGGCAGGAACGCGATCGCCCCGGCGCGCAGCGCCCCGGGCGCGTACGCGGCATCGGTCCGCGTGCCGTGCATCGCGACGGCGGCGAGCACGAACGAGAGCACGAACGACGCGTGCAGGAGCCGTCGCGTACGCGGCGCGACATCCACGCCGCGGCGGCGCAGGAACGTCATCGCGACGCCGAAGTTCTGGAGCGCGTAGTGCCACGGGCTCCACGTCAGGTAGACGGTGACGAACCACGAGCCCAGCACGGCGACGTGCACGCCCGCCGCGAACGCGGCGCCGAGGAGCAGCGTCGACCAGAGCGTGAAGAGCGCGTAGCCGCGGCGGTCCTCCGCGCGCTCGTACGCCCGCAGCGCCGTCGCACCGTAGTGCGCACTCGCGAGCAGACTGACGGGCAGGAGAGCCGTCGTGTAGGGCAGCGCGGAGCGCATGCGTGCACCCGCGAACGCCTCCAGCACGAACACCGCCGCGTACGCGAGACCGCACCCGAACAGGAGGTCGGGCAGCGGCCCGAAGAGCCAGCGACGGTCGGCGGCGGCAGCTTGGGGAGCCACGGGGCGCATCGTACGCGGGGTCTGCGCGCGTCACGCGTGACGTCGCGCGCGGGGTTCCCGCGACCGATCCGACTCGCTACGCTCGCGGCGTGCGGCGTCTGCACCACCTCGTCGCCCCGTTCCTCATCGCGCTCGTCGTGTGGATCCTGCTGCAGCGCTGCTCGGAGCCGGCGGCGGACGACGGTGCGCGCCCGGCCGCCGACATGACGACCGCCACCGTGGAGACGGAGCGATCGGACACCGAGCGCGCGCACGTCCAGGCCGAGGCTCCCGCCACGACGGCCGCCGGACACACGGGCGACGACGACGCGGCCGACGACGCGGCGTCGCCGGATGCGTCGACGCTCGACGTCCTCGTCCTGGACCCGGAGGGGCTGCCCTTCGAAGGTGCCACCGTGGGCGTCGCCGACGCAACCGGCGTCGCCGAGTTCCGCGCGACGACGGACTCGGCCGGGCGCGCGCACCCACCCGACCGCGACGCAGACGAGGTGCGCGTGGGTGTGCACGCAGACGGCTTCGCGCCGTGGGTCTCGGACGCGATCCCGCGCGACGCGCGGGCGGCGCGGATCGTCGCGCAGCTCGCGCCCGGCGGCGAGATCGCCGGAGTCGTCGTCGCGGCGGACGGCGTCACCCCGGTCGCGGACGTCGAGGTGCGCGCATGGCACACCTCCGACGACCAGGTCGCCGGATACCTGCTCTGGACGCTGAACGAACGGCGCGCCCGTACCGACGTCTCGGGCGCGTTCCGGCTGCGCGCGCTCGCCCCAGGAGACGTCTCGCTGGAGGCGCGCGTGCAGTGGGAGCAGCCACGGGCGGGGCGTGCGCTCGCCACGGCTGCGACCGGGACCACAGGGGTGCGTCTCGCGCTCTGGCGCACGATCACGGTGCGCTTCGTCCCGTACGACGCGGCGACCGGCGGCGCGCTGCGCACGCTGCGGATGCGCGTCGTGGAACTGACGGGCGACGGTCCGCGCCAGATCTACGAGAGCGCCGCGCTGCGCGTTCCGGACGATCCACCCCCACCGCGCCCCGTGCCGGACCGCGGCGTCGACGTCTGGGGTCACCGAACGCGCAGCTTCCAGGTGCTCGCGATCGGCTACGCGGCGAGCGAACCCGTCGTCGTGGACGCGAGCCAGGGCGGCCTGGAGCAGGATGTCCGCGTGCCGCTGCAGCCGGACGGCAGCACGACCGCGCGCGTTCGCCTGCGCGTCGCGGGGCGGACCGGCGCGGTTCCCGACGAGTTGTGGGTCTTCGAGGTCTCACCGGGCAGGACCGGCTGGTCGGGTCGCCGGCTGCGGCCGGTGTCCGGGTGGGTGGAGATGGAGGTGATGCCTGGGCATGTCGCGCTGACGGTGGGCAACGCGCCGGACGGCACCACTCGCGACACGCCGTGGCTCGCGACCGAGATCGAGTTGGAGATCGCTCCGGGCGATGTCGCGGAGCGCTCGGTCGTGCTCGATGCGGGCGGGTTCGTGCGCGTGCGCGCGGACGAGGGGGGCGACCTGCGCTGCCCCGACCGCGTGCTGCGCGACGGTGCCGAGATCCGCGCGACGTTCCTCCTCGGTCACGACGAGGAGCGGAGCTGCGGCACGTCGCCCGTGCTCGCGCCGGGTCGCTACGTGCTGGAGTTCCGGCGCGACGACGGCGGAAGCGACACGGTGCCGTGCGTCGTCGACGCGTTCCGCACGACCGACGTCACCGCCCCGCCGCGCTGAGTGCGCACGTCAGGACGGCGCACGCGCCTGCAGGAACACGTCCTCGCCGGGCGGCGGCGTGTCGGGCGCGCCGAGGCCCGCCGAGAGCTGCACGTCCTCGAAGCCGCGGGCACGCCACCAGTCACGCAGCTCGTCGGGCTCCCAGACGCGCGTCGTGCCGACGCGTTCGAGCGGCGGCTCGGCGCCGGCCACGAGCATGTGGAAGCGCGCGAGGCGCACGCCATCCGGTGCACGCGGCAGGTCGAACTCGACGAAGCGCACGAACGCCAGTCGCCGCCCCTCGTGCTCGCGGACGAGCAGCGGCATGTACGGGTTGCCCGACGCGGCGCGCACGCCGAGCGCCTTGAGTCCGAGGAGCAGCGTGCCCCCCGGACGCAGCAGCTCGCGGGCGGCGGCGGCAGCGCGGCGCGCCTCGTCCTCGCCGAGCACCTGCGGCCAGACGTTCCCGAGCGCGATGACCGCGTCGAACGGCGCCGCCGCACGGAGCGCCGCCGTCACGTCGTCGCCGAAGGCCCACGCGTGGAGTCCCGCGTCGCCGCCGAGCAGCGTGCGTGCCTGCCCGAGCATGTCGGGCGACGGGTCCGCACCGTGCGCGTCGAAGCCCTCGGCACGCAGCGCGTGGACGTGGCGCCCGGTGCCGCAGCCGACGTCGAGCACGCGCCGTGCGCCGGCCGCGCGCAGGCGCGCGACGAGCCCGGGCAGCTCGCGTGCGAGACGGCCGGGCCAGTCCACGAACACGTCGTAGAGATCCGCCACGCGCCCGCGGATTCCGCGCGCTGCGGCGACGGCGTCATCGCCCGGCGCGACCGCGCGGCGCAGGTGCACGCTGCGGCCGCACTCCTCGAAGCCGAGTGCGTGGTGTGCGCGCAGCGACTCTTCGTTGTCGGGCTCCGCGTCCGACGCGAACTCCGCGGCGCCGTTAGCGCGCGCCCACGCGAGCGCCGCGTCGACGAGGGCGCGGCCGATCCCGCGCCGTCGGAACTCCGGTGCGACCCACCAGCCCTCGAGGTAGCCGACCGGCTGCGACGTGTCACAGCCCTCGGCCACGGAACGCAGCGAGACCTCCGCGAACCCGACGAGTTCGCCCGGGCGCTCCTCGCACTCGGCGGCGAGCAGCGTCCACGGCAGTCCGCCGAGCAGCCCGCCGCGCAGGCACGCATCCACCTCGGCGAGGCTCTCGCCGAACGAGCACGCCGTGTAGAGCGCACAGCGGAGTCTCGCTGCGGCCTCGCGCTCGTCCGGCCGCACCGGCCGCACCGTGACATCCACGTCCGCCTCCCGTCCCGCGTGGCGTCGCGCGGAGTGCCCCGCGCGCGCAACCCGCTTCTCCTCAAGTGCTAGCGAGCGCATTCCCGATCACCGAACAGAACTCTCCGCCGACGAGCAGCGGTTGCCGGGAGCGGATGTTCGCGCCGTCGCACGGCCACTCCCCGGAGGCCCCAATGCCCTGCGCTCCCATCGCTGTGGCGTACGGTCTCCGCGCGCGACGCCCGACCGCACGACGCGGCGCGGGAGGCTTCACGCTCATCGAGACCTCCGTCGCGCTCGCGGTGCTCGCCATCGGTGCGCTCGCCGTGCTCGGCACGATGGTCTACAGCCTCCAGCTCGACGCGATGAACCGTGAGACGACGGTCGCGACGCAGGCGGCGCGCCGCGTGGTCGAGGAGATCCGGGCATCGGATCTGCGCGACGTGCCGCGGCTCTACAACGCCGACGCGACCGACGACCCCGACGGCCCCGGCACGGCGCCCGGCGACGTGTTCTCGGTGACGCTGCTCGAGAAGGTGATCGGGAACTCGGAGAACTGCGGGAGCGTGGTGCTCCCGTTCGACGGCGACGGTGTCATCCGCGAGACGGCGAACATCCCCGAGCTCGGGTTCCCCCGCGACCTGAACGGCGACGACGTGCTCGACTCGGACGACCGCAGCGCGGACCTGCTCGCGCTGCCGGTGATCGTCCGCGTGCGTTGGCGCGGCACCACCGGCGATCGCGTCGTCTCCTACGAGACCACGCTGCGATGAGGACGCGAGGACTCCGCTCGGTCGGTCTCACGATGATCGAGATGGCGATCACCGCGACGATCACCGCGATTGCGCTCGCCGCCGTGCTCGCGAGCACCAACCGCGCGTACGGCACGTGGCGGGCGACGGTCGCGCAGACCGAGCTCGACCGGCAGGTGGCGCTCGCACTCGACCGCATCGTCGCTCAACTCGCCGACGCCGGCTCGTCCACCATCGCCGACGCGCTCGCGGCCCCGGACGGCGGCTCGTCGATCACGTTCCGCCGACGCGAGGGGTACTCGGGGAGCGCCGTGACGTGGAGCGAGACCACGACCATCACGCAGCAGGCGGATCCGGCGGACCCCGCGAACGGGCTCGACGACGACGGCGACGGCACGATCGACGAGGGCGAGGTCGTCCTCGACGTCACCGGCTCCACGCCCGTCGTGCTCGTCCGCAACGTCGCGGCGTTCCTCGACGGCGAGACCGACGACGACACGGACGAGAACGGCAACGGACTCGTGGACGAGACCGGGCTCTCGTTCGAACGCGTCGGCTCGCGCGTGATCGTGCGGCTCACGCTCACCCGGCTGGACGCCGACGGGCAGCGCGTGACGCGCTCGGGCGAGAGCTCGGTGCGCATCTACGACTGAGCGGAGCGAGGAGGCCCCATGCACACGACACGACCGGTGCGCACGCCCTCGCGGCGCGGTGCGGCGCTGTACGTCGTGCTCGTCGCGACGCTCGTGTTCGTCGGCATGACGCTCGCCATGATCACGGTCGGCCTCTCGACCAAGCGCGAGCGCGAGGAGTCCATCCACCATGCGCAGCGCCGCCTCCTCGCGGAGGCGGGACTCGCCGACTCGCTCGTGAAGCTCACGGCGGGCGGCAGCGGCGTGCTCGGGAGCGTCGGCTCGCCGGTCGCGTTCGGCTCCGGCGCGTACTACGTCGACGTGACGGACCATGGCGACCAGACCTTCACGATCGAGTCCACCGGTGTCGTGGGCGGGGTGGCGCGGCGCGTCCGCTGCGTCGCGCGCGACTCGACGCTCGCCCTCTTCGACCACGCGATCTTCGCGGGCAACTCGGACCGCGACCCCACGTACTCGCTGAACCTCGGCGGCAGCGGGACGGAGGCCGACGACATCACGGGCGACCTCTACAGCGGCGGCGACATGGCCCTCGGCGGCGACGCGACGGTGGCGGGCACGGTGCGTGCGGCCGGGAGCATCAGCGGCACGTCGGGCGAGGAGGGCGTCGCGCAGTCGGCACCCGACATCGGCGCGATGCAGTACGAGACCAACCACGACATCGACGTGGCGGGCGCGTTCGCCACGGGCAGCCCGACGTACGCGGCCAACGCACTCGGTGGTTCGGCGTGGCAGCTGCCCGAGGACAACCCGGCGCACATCTTCCGCATGAACCCGAGCGACCGCTCGGCGGAGTACCTGAGCACGGCGAAGAACGACTACTTCCTGGAGGACCCGTACGAGCGGGTCTCGTCGAGCTCGACGGTCTCGCCGGGCAGTGCGACACAACTGACGCTCACCGGCGTCGGAGGCGAACCCGGCGCGAGCAGCAACGGGAAGGTCTTCTACATCGACGGCAACCTGTGGCTGCACAACCTGTCGCTGTTCAGCCTCGCGCTCAAACACGACGCGGGCGGCACGCGCGTCACGTTCGTGGTGAAGGGCAACATCTACTTCTCCGACAACCTGCTGCTCACGAACAAGAACCAGGACGGCGTCGCGTTCATCGCGATCAAGGACTCCGCGGTGGCGGACTCCGGGAACATCTACTTCGGCGACTCCGTGTTCGGGACGCTCGAGGAGATGGACGCGTTCATGTACGCGGAGAACGACTTCATCGACCGCAACCTCTCGGCGGCCGGCTCGTCGGTGATCAAGGTGCTCGGCATGATGTCGGCCGGCAACCAGGTCAACGTGCAGCGCGACAACGGCGTGCACCACACGAAGCTCGAGCTGACGTTCGACCCGCGCATCGCGAACGGGTCCCTGGAGCTGCCGGGCCTGCCGCGCGTCCACCGCAGCGGCACGGTGCGGACCATGGAGGTCCTCTCCGTGTTCGAGGTCGAGGCGCCGTGATGGCGCGCCGCCGCCGCCGCGTCGCACGTCACGTCGGCGCAGCTGCGCTCGTCGTGCTCGTGGCACTGGGGCGCGCACACGCGTCCGAGCGCCAGGTCGACCCCGCCGACGCCGCCGCCGTCGTGCTCGAGATGATCGCGGCCGTCCCCGAGGACGACGTCGAGGCGCGCTACGAGATCGTGGAGCGGCTGAGCGCGCTCGACCCGGAGCGCCGCCCGGCGCTCCTGGTGGCGTACGGTGCCGTGGCCGGCGACCCGCCCGGCATGCGCCGGCGTGCGCTCGTCGAGATGGTGTTCAAGCGCCTGGGTGCGGCCGCCGTGCTCGAGCTCCTGCGGCCCTACGCGGCCGCCGACGCCACACCCACGCAGCGCGCGCAGCTCTACCTGATGGTGCGCGACCTGGACCTGCCGGGCGCGCTGCCGCTGGTGATCGACGCGGCGCTGAACACCGACCCGGCCCAGCTCGAGCGGCCGTTCGTGCTGCGCGGGCTGCGCGGCGCCCTGGCTGCCGCGGCGCGGCGCGACGACGTGCGCGGTCCGGGACTGCGGGCGGCGGTCGAGCGCGCGCCGCGGCGCGTCCAGGAGACGCTCCTCGACGTCATCGCCGAGGTCGATCCGACGTTCGGGACGCGATCGCTCTCCGCGCTGCTCGGGGTCGAGTCGGCGCTGGACCGCGACGTCGTCGGCCGGCTGCTGCGGATGCCGTTGCGCCGGGAGCGGCCGCTCGCCGCCGGTGCCGACGAGGCCCTCGTCCGGATGCTCGCCGACGCCGACCCGGCCGGGCGCCGCCTGGCGGCGCTGGCCATCGCCCGCTTCGGCGTCGCGGCGCAGGCGCCCCGCCTGGTCGAGCTGCTGGCGGACCCCGACCCCGCGGTGGGACGCGCGGCCCACCGTGCGCTCGAGAGTCTGTCCGGAACCCACCTGCAGCCCACACAGGAGCTGTGGACGGCGTGGCTCGAGGCGGAGGACACCTGGAGCGCGCAGCACCTCGACGAGACGCTCACGGCCGCGCGGGAAGGGGAGCGCTTCGCGCGCCTGCGTGCGCTGACGACGCTGGGCCGGCACCCGTACCTCGCGGAGGCGATCGTCCCGCAGGTCGGCGCCGCGCTCAACGCCGAGGACGCGGCCGTGCGCCGTGCGGCGTGCGTCGCGCTCGGCGCGCTGCGCTCTCCGACGGCGCTCCGCGCGCTGCTGGAACGCACGGAGGACGCCGACGCGACGGTCGTCGCCGCGGCCTCCGCGGCGCTCGAACGGATCAGCGGGCTCGACGCGCCGAAGCGTGCGGCCGACTGGGTGACGCTGCTCGCCGAGAGACGCTGAGCGCCGTCAGTCCGTGCTGGTCGCGCCGCTCACGACGATCTTGGCCGTGCCGTTCTTCGTCACGTCGCCGCTCGTCGCGCGGAACTTCGCCGAGATGACCAGCCGCGACTTCGCGCCGTCCTTGCGGATCGACGCCCCCGCCTTCGGCGGCTTGCGGAACTCGATCGTGACCTCGCCGCCGGAGGCGGACGAGAGCGCGCTCTCGATGAAGGTGCGCAGGCCCAGTTCCCCGGCCGAGTCGAACGCCAGCTTGATCGTCTTCCCGCCCTTCCGAACGTCGGAGGTCCCGCCGAACGAGCGCTCCGTCGGGTCGAGCGCCGACCAGGTCGTCTCGCCGATCTCCACGTCGAGCGTGAAGTCCTTCTGCTTCAGCTTGCCGATCTTCGAGGCCTTCACGGAGCGCGCGCCGGTGAGCGTGCCGGCGTAGGTCGGGAACGCCTCGCCGCCGCCGCCCGAACCGAGCGCGATCTGGCCGACGCCTTCGAACGTCGCCGCGTCGCCGGCGGACAGCAGGAACGCCGTCTCCGTCGTGAACTTGTTCCACTTGCCGTCGGGGGTCAGCGTCGAGACCGTGAAGTCCGGAGCGGGGACCGTCGTCGGTCCGGCCGCGTCGTCGCTCTTCCCTGCGCCGACCGCCGCTCCGAAGAGCGCACGCGTCAGCTCGGTGCCGAAGGTCTGCGCATACGGCGGGTTCAGCAGGTTCTGCGCCCCGCAGTAGAAGCGCTGCACCGCCGGCGCGGCCCCACCCGCGACCGAGTTGGGCGTGACGCTCACGCCTCCGCCGCCCTGGTCCACGGCCGTGATGCTCAGCGACTGCCGCCCGCTGCTGGTCTGGTCGTAGGGCTGTGCGACGGAGTCGATCGTCAGCCGCATGTCGAGCGCCTGCCCCGACCCGTTCGTCGCCTGCAGCGTGTACGTGATCCTGGGATCCGCCTCCACGTGGGCGGTGAGCGTCACGCTGACGCCGGCGGTCTGCGGCGCGAAGTCCGTGTTGCCGAGGTTCACGTCGAGCGCGCCGGTCTGCGTGTCCAACGTGAAGCTGCGGAAGAAGCTGATCCCCCCGGCGTCCGACGTGAGGTTCACGAACACGAACGGCCCGACGTTGTACGGCGGAAGTGCGGCGTCGGCCGGCATGGCGGCGACCGCGACCAGACAGCCCAGCGCGACGGCGGAGCGGCGGAGTCCCACGTTGCACTCTCCTTCCACGCCGGCGCCCGCTGCGGGAGCGCGCGACATCCGCCACGCGCGGGCGACCGGTCCAGCGAAGCTACCCATCCTTCCCGCCGCAGCGCAACCGGGCGCTCGGCGCCGGCCGTATGCGGCGCGCGGCGTTGCTTCGCCGCAGTCTTCGCGAAGAGCACAATCCGTCGGCCGGGCCGCGACGTGGCGTGCCCGGAATGGAGCGCTACGTGTCCGGCAGCCCGACGATCGAGAGTTTCGCGACGACCGGAGAGCTCCTCGCCGCAGCCGAGTCCGAGCTGCTGGCGCGCGAGGTCTGGTACGCGCTGCCGCTGGCGGTCGCGCGCACGTGCCGGGACGAGCCCGCACGGTACGCTCCGCCGCACTACGCTGCCGCCGTGCGCGACGAAGCGGGCCGCGTCGTCGGCGTCGCGCTGATGACACCCCCGCACCGCCTGCAGCTCTACGTCGAGAGCGACGCGGCGGCGCACCTGGTGGCGGAGGACCTCGAGCGTGGCGGATGGCGCGTCCCGGGTCTGCACGGACCCGCGCCGGCAGCCGCTGCGTTCGCTGCGGCGTGGTGCCCGGCGCGCGGCCTCCGCGCGGAGACACTGCAGCGGCTGCGTCTCTTCGAGCTGACGCGCGTCGTGCCGCCGCCGCGGCCGCGCGGCGCGATGCGCGTCGCCGGCGCTGCCGACGCCGAGTTCGTGGTGGGCTGCTACCGCGCGTTCGAGCGCGAGACGCACACGGGTCTCGCCGAGAGCCTCGAGGACGTGGCGCACGCCGCGCTGCGCGCCGGCCGCGTGTTCGTCTGGGACGACGGCGGCCCGGTCGCGCAGGCGGCGATCCAGGGCGAGACCGCGCGCGGCGCGCGCGTCGGCGCGGTCTACACGCCGCCCGAGCGGCGCCGCGGCGGCTACGCGACCGCGCTCGTCGCCGCGCTCTCGCAGCACCTGCTCGACTCCGGCCGGCGCTGGTGCTCGCTGTTCACGGATCTCGCCAACCCGATCTCGAACTCGATCTACGCGAAGATCGGCTACGTGCCGCTCGCCGATCTCGTGAACGTGGACTTCCACCCCACCGCCCCGGCGTGAGCGTGTGAGCGACGACGACGCGACACCGCACCGCCGTCGCCCGCGCTACCGCGGCACGCACCCGCGGCGCTTCGACGAGAAGTACAAGGAGCACGCGCCGGAGCGCTGGCCGCAGGAGTTCGAGAAGGCCGTCGAGCGCGGCAGCACACCGGCCGGCTCGCACCTGCCCGTGATGGCCCACGAGGTCCTCGCCGCGCTGCGTCCGGCGCCCGGCGAGACGTTCCTCGACGCCACGCTCGGCGGCGGCGGCCACGCGCGGCTCGTCGCCCGCGCCGTCGCGCCGGGCGGTCGCGTCGTCGCGCTCGACCGCGACGGCGAGGAGCTCGCCCGCACCGCCGCGCGCCTCGCCGCCGAGGGTCTCGCCGTCGACGCGCACCACGCGCCGTTCTCGGCGGCCGCGCAGGTGCTGCGCAGCGCGGGCGTCGACGCGGTCGACGGCGTCCTCGCCGACCTCGGCTGCTCGTCGATGCAGCTCGACCGGCCCGAGCGCGGCTTCGCGTTCAAGCACGACGGACCGCTCGACCTGCGCATGGACCGCGCGCGCGGCGAGACCGGCGCCGAGTGGCTCGCTCGCGCCGACGAGGAGACGCTCCGCGACGTCCTCGTCCGCCACGGCGACGAGCCCGACGCCGCCGCGATCGCGCGCGCGATCGTCCGTGCCCGCGACGCCGGCGCCGCGCCTGCGACGACCTCCGCGCTCGTCGCCGTCGTCCTCGCGGCGAAGGGCATCCCCGGCACGCGCTGGCGCCGCCCCGACCCCTTCACCCCCCACCCCGCCGCCCGCACCTTCCAGGCGCTGCGCGTGATCGTCAATCGCGAGCACGAGCACCTGGCCGCGCTCCTGCGCGACCTGCCCTGGCTCGTCCGCCCCGGCGGCCGCGTCGCGCTCCTGACCTTCCACTCCGGCGAGGAGCAGGCCGTCCGCAGCGCCCTCGACTCCGGCACCGCCGCCGGCCTGTGGCTCCCGGCGCCCGCCGCCGCACCGGCCCGCCCCGCGCGCCCGACGCGCGACGAGACGCGCCGCAACCCCCGCAGCCGCTCGGCCAAGCTCTGGTCGGCGGTGCGGGGGTAGGGCGCTGCGGGCGCCTCGCCTCGCGCCGGCGCGTCAGCGGCGATGCGCGCTCCCCCCTACCACGGGGTGAAGCGGACGTGGCGGAACTCGGCCTTGCAGTTCTGCACGATCAGGCCGACGAAGCCGGCGCGCTTCGAGGCGGGGCGCTCGGCGTCGGCGGCGAGCTCGACGCCGTCGACGTAGGCGGTGACGTGGTCGCCGCGGAAGCGCATCTCGTAACGGTGCCACTGCGCGGCGTCGAAGTCGTGCGCGGGCGCGGTGTTGACGAACGTGCGGTCGTCGTCGCCGCTGCGCTGCTCCTCGAAGAAGAGCTTCCCGCGCAGGAGACCGATGACGTAGTGCGCGTCCTTGCCGTCGCTCGCGCCGGCGAGGGCGAAGTAGTCGGGCCCCTCGAACGACTCGAGCAGGCGCGCCTCGACGCTCACGTCGAAGTCGCCTTCGACGTAGCGCTCGGAGCGCCCGATGTACGGGTCGGTCTTCGTGCTGCCGGTGAGCGTGCCGCCCGACGCGGTCCACACCTGGTCGGTCATCGCCACCCAGCCGGTCGTGCTGCGGCCGTCGAAGAGCTCGACCGCCGGGCCCTTCGGCGACTGGCCCAGCTCCTCGATGAGCGCCGCGGCCTTCTCGTCGCCGGGGCGCAGCGCCAGCGCGGCGCGCAGCGCGCGCACGGCCTGCGCCTCGTCCTTCTTGCGCCACTTGCGGGCGAAGGCGACGAGCGCCTCGACGTGCGCGTCGACCTGCGCGCGCAGCTCGGCGCCGGCGCGATCGGTGTCGTCGAGCAGCTTGCGCGCCGCCGCGAGGTCGGACTTCCACGCCTTCTCGCCGCCGAGCGCATCGAGCGCCGCGCGCAGCTCGTCGAGTCCCTGGTCGCGGTGGCCGTTCGCGAGCAGCGCGCGCGCGAGTCCGAAGCGCGCAGGGGCATACGTCGCGTCCTCCTCGAGCGCGCGCGTGAAGTGCTGCTCGGCCTCGGCCGCCTGCCCCGCCTTCAGCGCCTTGTCGCCGCGCTCGGCGTGGAACTGCGCAGTCGCGCGGTCCGCGAGCCCGAGACCTGCGACGCACGCGACGAGCGCCGCGGCGAGCCAGGCGGCACGACGCCCGCGCCTCACTTCATCACCGCCGCGCGCAGGAGCCGGTACTGCGCCTTGCAGCGCTGCTGGAAGATCCCGAGCTCGCCCTGGAGGTCGTTCGGGTCGTCGACGGTGACGTTCAGGACCACCTCGCCGTCGAGCCAGACGCTCAGCTTCGCGCCGTCCACGCGCAGCGCGAGCCGGTGCCAGCGGTTGAGTGCGAGCGGCTTCATGGGGTGGTGGTCGAGTTCCTGCAATCCGCCGCCGAGGTCGTTGCGCGTCAGCACCGCCTGCGGCGCCTGGGTGAACGCCGCGTAGAAGTGCTGCCCGTCGTGCGCGAACGCGAGCCCGACGAGCCACGTGTCGGCGTGCACCTCGAGCACACGGAAGTCGGCCTCGTACACGAAGCGCGGCCCGGTGCGGATGCGGTCGACGCACTTCGAGACGCTGCCGCCCTGCGTGTCCACGAGCATCGCGCCGTCCTCGTAGCGCGCGAAGCTCGTGCCCATGCTCTTCTTCGCGATGAGGTCGTGCCACGGCTCGAGCGCGAAGCGCGCGAACGGACCGGCGGGCGGCGTGCCGAGGCCCGCCTCGCCGCCCTCGTCCGCGCCGCCCCCGAGCGTGTCGCGCAGCGCGAGCGCGGCCTCGCTCTCGGGGGCGACGCGCAGAGCCGTGTCCACGGCCTCGCGCGCGAGCCGCGGGTCCGTCTCGACGCGCGCCTCGGCGAACGCGAGCACGCGCTCGACGAAGCGCGCGTTCAGCGCGTCGAGCTCACGCTCCGCGGCGGCGAGTTTCTCGACGAGCTTCTCCACCTTCGCCGCGAGCGCCGCGTCCTCGCGCGACGGCTCGCTGCGCGCGGCGTGGATCTCGAGGAACACGCGGTAGGCGGCGAGGGCGTCGCTCGGACGCCCGATCTTCTCGAACGTCTGGCCCTGCCAGTACGCGGCGTCCCCGTAGTCCGGACGCTCGGCGAGCGCCTTCTCGAACAGCGCGAGGGCCTCGTCGTAGCGCTTCTTCGCGAACGCATCGCGCCCGGAATCGACGAGCGAGCGCGCGACCGCCGTGTCGGCGTCGCCGGCGCGCGCGGTCGTGCGCACGGCGTACGGGCCGGCGACGAGCGCCGCCGCGATGCACAGGAGCACGGCTACGGCGGGCTTCCGGCTCGACATGGCTCCCCCCTGCGACCGCGGGCTGCCGCGGCCCCTCGGGATGCTATGCAGCCGCGGCCGGGAGAGGAAGCGCCGGAATCGAACGGGGGTGCGGATCTCGCGATCCGCACCCCCTCGTGTCTCACGTGCGGGCCGTGCGGCCCGGTGAGGCGTCAGCCCACGCTACTCGTAGAAGCGCGTGGACTCCGTCTCCTCGATCGGACGCGACGTCTGCTTCGTGGTGAGCGTCACCTTGAAGCGCGAGTCGGCGGCCTTCGTGCCGCGGACGACGACCGTCCACGTCGCGACGGCCTTCGGCGAGAGGGTCGGCAGCGCGGCGAACTTCACCGAGCCGCTGCCCGCCGTGTGCGTCGTGGCGCCGGCAGCCGAGACGAACTCGACGCCGTCCTCGAGCGCACAGACGATCGTCAGGTCCTGATCGTCCGCCGTGCCCTGGTTGGTCACGGTGATCGTGTAGGTGGTCGTGCCCCCGATCACGATCGGGTCGGGATCGTCGACGACCTCGAGCAGCACGGCCGGAACGCCGCGGTAGACGGTCTCGGCGGACGCGTTGACCGGGTCGGCGCAATACGCGCGTGCGGTCGCGGTGTCGGAGATCGTGCCCTCGGTCGTGCGGTTGGCCTTGAGGGTCAGCGTGCGCGAGGCGCCCGCCGCCAGGCTGCCCAGGTTCCACGTGATCGTGGAGCCGGCGAGCGAGCCGCCGTCGCTGATCATCGTGACGGCCTCGGCGCCGCTGATCACGTCGCTGACAACGCAGTCGTTGGCCGGGTAGTCACCCTTGTTCTCGACCGTGATCGTGAACGTGGTGTCGCGGCCGAGGACCTGCATCTTCGAGCTGGCGCTCTTCGTGATCGCGAGGACCGGCTTGCGGACCGCGGTCTGCGTGGACGACTCGGCCGTCAGGCCGCCGTCGGCCGTCGCCTTCACGTTGTTCGTGAAGGTGCCGGTCTTCGAGGCGCGCGCCGTGGCCTGGAGCGTGCGCTCCGCGCCGCCCGGCAGCGAGCCGACGTCCCACGTGATCGTGGTGCGGCCGTCCACCGTCCAGCCGTCCGGCAGCGTGTCGACGACGCGGACGTTGTTCGCGACGCCGGTGCCCGGGTTGCGGACCGTGACGGTGATCGGGATCTCGTCGCAGAGCACGACCTCGAGCGGCGCGCGCTTCTGGACGTCGAGGCTCGCGGCGACGACGTCGGACGAGACGCAGACGAGCGGCACGTACGCGACGCTCGCGCAGTTCTTCACCATGCCCGTGCTCGTGGCCTTGCCGCGCACGACGATGTCGCGCCACTCGCCGGCGCCGAGCGTGCCGATGTCCCACGTGATCGCGCCGCCGCTGACCTTGCCGGACGGCGACGAGCTCTCGTACGTGTAGCCGGAGGCCGGCAGGTGGTCGGTGACGACCACGTCGGACAGCTGCATCGTCGCGGCGATGTTGCGCACGCGGATCGTGTAGTCGTACGACGCGTCCACGTTCACCGCGGCCGGCGCGAACTTCTCGATCGTCATGACGCTCGTGGCCGGGTCGCCGGTCGGCAGCGCCTGACCGTTCCAGTTCCACGACGCGTCGAGCTCGCCGGGGCGCCCGAGCACGCCGGGCGTGTAGCCCGCCGTGCGCACCTCGACGACCTTCTCGCGCACCGGCTCGTTGCGGGCCGGCGCCTCGCCCGAGTCGAGGCAGCGGCAGCCGCTCGCACCGACGGCGATCGCGGCGACCGTCAGGGCCGCCAACTTCCCGTACTCCATCAGTCGATCCTCCTGTTGCTCACCGCGCGTCGCACGCGGTGGGCCCACCAACATGCACCGCCACCGGCCGTGGTGCGCAGTGCACTCAAGCACTGCAGACCGCCACCGGACGCGGATCGTTCCTTCCGTGCCCGCACCCTCCCGCGGGAGGACACCGCGCTGGGCGCGGACGACTCCCCATGGGACCCGGCAGGCTACCCCAAGCGGCCCCCCGCCCAACGGGATTGAGGGGGAGCCGGGCCCCCCGGGCAGGGCATTCCGTTCGGGGCGCCGGCCGTACGCGGGCAGGATCCGCGGGTGCCCGGAACCACGTCCGCCCGACGCGTCGCAGCGCTCCTGGTCACGTTCCTCGCGGCCTGCGGGACGCCCCCCTCGCCACCCGGCGGCGTCCGCGACGCGGGGGGCGGCGCCCCCGGGCCGCGCGGAGCCCTGGAGGCGGCCGTCCGGGTGTTCGCGACAGGCGAGACCCGGGGGCACCTGCAGCCCTGCAAGTGCCAGGAGCGCCAGTTCGGGGGGCTCCCCCGCCGGGCGGCGTACCTCGCCTCGACGGTGCGCACGGGCGACCTCGTCGTGGACCTCGGCAACGCCGCCGAGGGCGACGCGTCCACGCGCGCGCTGCGCCTCGCCACGACCCTCGACGCGCTGCGCGGGATGCACTACGCGGCGTTCGTCCCGGGCGAGCTCGAGGCCCTCGTGGCCGACACCCTCGTGGCCGAAGCCGCGGCGCGCCCGGAACTGCCCGTGGTGACGGCCAACCTGGTCCGCGACGACGGCTCCGCGGCGTTTCCGGCGTGGACGCTCCACGACCTCGCGGACGGGCGCCGCCTCGGCGTGGTCGGGCTGACGCAGCCGGTCCGCCCGCTGCCGCCCGGCTGGCGCTTCGTCGCGGCGCGTGACGCGCTCGAACGTGCGCTCGCGGAGCTCGCGGGGCGCTGCGACGCCGTCGTCGTCGCGTCGTCGCTCGATCCGGACGAGACCCGCGCCGTGTGCGACGGACTCCCCGCGGTCGCGCTGGGGCTCGCCGCGAGCGACGCCCCCGCGTCCCTGCCCGCGCCGGGCGACCGCGACGTCGTCGCCTTCGACGGCGCGCGGGCGCCCGTCGTCGAGATCGGCGGCTTCGCCGTCTACGTGCGCTGCGTCGATCTCGACGCGTCGCTCCGTGCGGTGCGCACGTGGCGTGCATGGCTCGGCGAGGACGTGCCGGGGCTCCCTTCGGCGGTCGCGCTCGTCGAGCGGCACCGCGCCGCGGCGGCCGCCGCCGACCCGACGCTCGTGCCGGATCTCCTCCGCGCGCGTGCGGCCGACGGGTTCGCCGGCTCGGCGGCCTGCGCCGAGTGCCACGCGGCGGAGCACGCGACGTGGGCCGAGTCGCGCCACGCACGCGCGATGCAGAGCCTGGCGCGCGAGCGCGCCGCGCGCGCACCCGAGTGCGTGCCGTGTCACCTCGTGGACGTGCCGGCCGCCGGCGTCGCAGCCGACGACGCGGCGGGCGACGCGCTCGGCGTCGGCTGCGAGGCGTGCCACGGCCCGCGCGCGCGGCACATCGCGTCGGCCGTGCAGGGGATCGTGCCGCCGGGCGGCGCGCCGACGTGGTCGGCGCGAGACGTCTGCACCGGATGCCATCACCCGCCCGAGGTCGTCCGCTTCGACCCGGACGAGGCGTGGCGCGCCATCGCGCACGGCCGCGCGCACGGCCGCGCACGCTGACGTCGCCGCCGGCGCGCGCCGCGGCGCCTCAGTCGGCGAGCAGCGCCTTGACGTCGTCGCGTTCGCGCAGCTTCGCGAGGTCGGCGTCCTCGCGCGCGTGCTCCTTGATCTCGGCGTTCACCTCGATCGCCGCCCGCAGTGCGGCGACGGCGTCGTCGAGGCGACCCGCGAGCGAGCAGGCGCAGGCGATGTTGTACGGCCCCCACACGGCGCTCCCCTCGACCTCGCGCGGCACGCCGTACGCGTGCGCCTTGCGGAACGCCGTGATCGCGTCGTCGTACTTCTGCTGATAGAGCGTCGCGTAGCCGAGCCACGTGAGGACGTTGTACGTCGCGGGCGGCGGCAGCGGGTCGCGCAGGTCGCGCAGCAGGTCGAACGCCGCGCGGTAGTACTGCTCCGCGCGGGGCCAGTCCTCGAGCATGCGCGCGCACGTGCCCGCGATCCGCAGGCACTCGGCGTCCTTCGCCGCGGCATCGGGCGACTTGTCGTACGCGGCGAGAGCCGCAGCCGGATCGTCGCTCTCGAGCGCCGCGAGCATCGCGCCCAGCAGGTCCGCGGACTCGGGGTGCAGCGCGCGGGCCGGGATCGCGAACTGCGAACGCAGGTGCTCCTTGAACCACTCCGCGCCCGGGTCGCCGTACGGGAACGAGAGCACGATGCCGTACCGGCCCGTGACGAACGTCTGCTCCGGGTGCGCCTTGGTCGGCGCGTCGTCGATGACCCAGAAGAGCAGCGACCAGTACGCCTCGAGGTTGGGCGGGGGCGCCTCCTCGTACTCGTACACGAACACCGTGCCCGGCTCGCCGCCCTCGGCCTGCAGCCCGAACGCGTGGACGCGCACGGGTGCGGGCTCCACGAGCCCCTTCGCGATCGGGTCGTCGCGGAACTTCTGCGCCTTCACCGTCGTGCCCGGCGTGCCGTCGAGCCGCTTCACGTGCTTCGGCAGAGCGTCCGCCTTCGGCTCGAACTCGGCTGCCGTCGCCGGATGCCGCGCCTCGGGCGGGCCGCTCCAGCGCGCCGCCTCGGCGGCAGCGGCCGCGGGCTCCTTCGCCGGCGCGTCCTCGGCGCGAACGGGCAGGCAGAGGGCCGCGAGACAGAACAGGCCGAGCGCGAGTCGGGAGGTGTGCATGGCGCGAGAGGGTAGCCGCGAGCGCACGCAGCGCAACTCGCCGGCGGATCAGCGTGCCGCAGCCGCGACGCGCTCGCGCGTGCCGAGCACGTAGAGCGCGCGCACGGTCTGCCACGCGAGCGTGGCGCCGGAGAACAGCTCGCGCGGGTCGAGCGTCGTCGCCGGAGAGTGCTCGCCGGGCGCACCGAGCTCGACGCCGAAGAGGATGAGCCCGCGCTCCTCCAGCAGGTGGCGCGCGAGCGTCCACGGATCGACGGCACCGGACGGCACCGCCCCGCCCGACGTGCGCGGCAACACGCGCCGCAGACTGGGACCGTCGGGCGCGAAGAGCTCGGCGTAGACCGCGTTCAGCCCGCGCACGAACGTGTTCTGCACGAGGAAGTGGTGCCGCACGCGCTCGCTCGAGATGACCGTGAAACGCTGACGGCGCGCGCGGTCGCCGTCGCGCACGAGGCGGTGCTCGAGCAGGTCGCCCTTCACCGGGTCCTGCACCATCGCGACGACGCGCGTGTGTGACGGATACGGCGCCTCGCCGCGCTCCTCGAGCTCCGCGAGCTGCAGGCACTCGAGCGCGACGTGCCCGTCGGACGCGTCGGCGCCGCGCGTCCGCGGCAGCAGCAGCAGCACGTCGGTGCGCGCGAGGTCCACGGCGGGATCGCGCGCGAGCCGCGTCGAGTCGCTCCACGCCACCGTGCCGAACGCGACCTCGGCGCGTCCGCCGTCGGCCAGCTCCACCGCGAAGCGCGCTCCGGTCGGCGTGACGTCGCGCTCCACCGGTCGGCCCGGAAGCGTGCGCTCGAACGCGAGCACGAGGTCGCGCGCGAGGGCCTCGCCGACGTCCGCCCGGCTGGTGAGCACGTCCACGCGCAGCGCGCCGTACACGGCGATCAGGTCGGTGACGACGCGCGGGATGCGCTGCGTGTCGCCGACCACGACGACGCGCCCGACGTGCCCGCCGGTCGGCTCGAGGCGCAGTGCGCCGAGCGCCGGGTCCGCCGTCCCCACGCGGCGCTCCGCGCGCGGACGTGCGACGAGCTCCTGCCCGAACGCGCGCACCGTCTCGAAGCGCAGCGCGACGGCGATGACGCCGCGCACGGCATCGGCGCGGACACGGCCCGCGCCGTCGCGGGCGTACGCCGGACCGTCGTGGCCGCAGGGCGCGAGCAGCACGGCGAGGTCGTCGAACTCGAGCTCGCCGTCCGCGGGCGGCGCGACGAAGTAGCCGATGAGCGTCGCCCCGAACTCGCGCGCCGCGCGTGCGTGCAGCTCCACGCAGTCGAGCGTGCCGTCCGCGCCCGCGGCGGCGACGAAGCGCGCGCGCTCCTCCGCGTCGAAGATGTACGTGTAGACCTCGCAGCCCGCCGAGGTCAGGAGCTGACGGTAGAGGCGGTAGATGCCCGGGTTCGCGACGTTCTGCGCGATGTAGTTCCCGACGAACGCGCCCGTCGCGACGACGTGAGTGCGCGCGCCGCCGGCGGCGCGCGCGGCCGCGACGTTGCTCTCGTGCTCGAGGTCCGCGTACACGTCGACGTGCGGGCTGCGGTCGCGCAGGGCGAGGATCGCCGCGACGACCGCGGCGTCCGGGTCGACCGGCTGCGTGCCGAGCACCAGCACGCGCTTCGCGCGCGCCACGTCCACGCGGTCGAGGTCCGCGCTGCGCACGGGGTCGCCGCGGCGGTAGCGGTACGGCGCCGCGTGCACGGCCGGCAGCGGCGGCAGCGTCGGCGCGGGCCCGAGCACCGCGGCGCGCAGCGGCCGACGGTTCTTGCGGTAGAGGTCGGCGAACTCGTCGAGCAGGAAGTGGCTGTGCTCGCCGAGCCCGAGGATCACCGAGTGGTTGCGCAGCCCCACGGGCCGCATGCGCGAGCGCTGCATCAGCTCGTCGATGGCGGCCGTGCCGATACCGACCAGGAACGAGAACAGCACCAGCCCCGCGAACGTGAGGAGGAGCGAGACGACGACCACCGCGCCGTCGGTCGGCGACTCTACGAGGTTGCCGGGATCCTCGACCTGCCGGAACGACCACCACAGCGTCGCGAAGAACGTGTCCTGCTGCAGGTCGCCGTCGAAGTCGGGTGTCGCGAGCCAGTGCAGCACCACCGCGCCCGCGAACGAGAGCACGACGCCGGAGAAGAGCACGAACAGGATCTGGAAGCGCCGCTCGCGCGAGACCAGGATCGACCACAGGTCCCGCACCATCGGGCTCCAGTAGCCGAAGAGCAGCACGATGCGGCTCAGCCGGATCAGCCGCGCGTGGCGCAGGTCCACGACGTGCTGGAGCGGCAGGAACGACAGCACCGCGACGAGGTCGAGCGCGAGCAGCACCCACTCGCCCGGGGGACGGCGTCCCGGTCGGCGCCCGAACGCGACGGCGCGCACGGCGAGTTCCGCGCCGAACACGCAGAAGAAGAAGACGTCGAGCACGCCCTGCTCGGGGAGCAGCTCGACGCCGTGCGGCAGGAGCCCCATCACCTCGCGCAGCGGCAGCACCGAGACGAGGATCAGCACCGAGAGCACGATGCGCGCGGCGTAGCCCTCGAGCACGCGCTCGGCGCGCTCGACGAACCCGTCGGGTCCGTTGTCGCCGGATCCGCCCGGTCCGCGGTCCTTCCCGTCCGCCACGCGGAGAGGCTACTCGCGCCGCGGGGCGCCCCGCTCGCCGAACCGGCCTCGGGTTCCGTCAGCGCGGGCGGAGGACGACCTCGACGTCGGCGTCGCGGCCCTCCTCGACGACGACGTCGGAGACGACGGCCGGCGCGTGGAAGGGCGTCGCGACGGTGACCTCGTACGTCCCGGGCCGGTCGAGCTCGAGCCCGAACCAGCTCATGTCGCTCCCCGCCCAGTAGTGCGACCACGCTGGCCGCGCGGGGTCCACGGCGCGCACGATCGTCGTCGCACGCGGCAGCGGCACCGGCCGGTGGTGGACGTGGTCCACGATGCGGATGTGCAGCCCGACGAGCGGCCGCGCGACGAGGCGCAGGTCGGCCGTCCCCGCGGCGACGCCGGACGCCCGCGCGCCGCGGCGGCTGCCGTCGGGCTCCCACCAGCAGATGAAGAGGACGTAGGGCCCCGTCGGGAGGCCGTCCGCGACGAAGCGGCCCTCGGCGTCGGTCGCGAAGGTGCCCGCGTGCCGCCCCGACGGCTCGCGCTCGAGCACGACCGGCTTCCCCGCGATCGGCCGGCCCTCCGCGTCCACGAGCACGCCCTCGACGCGCCCCGGCGGGCCCACCGTGACGTCGCCGAGCTCGCGCGTCTCCGCGTCGCCGACCGTCGCGAGCACCTCGTCGGACGCGAGTCCGGGACCGCTCAGGTGCAGCCAGCCGACCCACCCCGGCGGAAGGCGCAGCGCGGCGCGTCCGTCGGCGCCCGAGCGTGCGCCGGCATGGTCCACGGGCCCGTACCACGTGGAGACGTGGACCCCCTCGACGGGTGCGCCGTCGCGGTCCACGAACCGCATCCCCACGAGCACGTCGCGCCGCGCCTCGAGCACCGGGCCGGAGAGCGCGCGCTCCCGCGGGAGCGTCACGGTGCCGGGCACGCTGCCGCGCACCTGCACGCGGAACTGCACGGTGTCGGCGATGTCCGCGTCCGGGACGTCCGCGACGCTGAACGCCCAGGCCTCGTCCAGCACGGCGCGCCGCCGCGACCACGTGCCCGCGCGGCAGACGGCGAGTTCCACGGAGACGTCGGCCGGCGCGACGCCGGCCGGCGCAGCGACGCTGCCGACGAGCGTCGTGCACGGCGGCTGCGGCTGCTGCGGCGGTTCCCCGTCGATCGAGTCCGTGCCGACGATCTCGGTCGGCGGGCCCTGTGCGATGGACACCGACATGCGCTCGAGGTCACCGCTCGTGACGGCGAGCCGGAACGAGTCGTCTCCGGGTCCTTCGGGCTCAGCGGACACGTCGGGCGGCGACGGCACGACGTGCGCACGCGGTATCGGCTCGGGCTCGCGCGGTGCGGCGCGGGCGCGGTCCCCGGCGGGCGCGTCCGTGGGCGGCAGCGGCGCAGGGACGTCGTGCAGGGCAGCGCTGAGCAGCAGCGTCGCGACGCAGGCGACGAGCACGAGGACCAGCATCAGCACGGCGCGGGCGCGCACCCCGCGAGTCTAGCCCGCATCGTTCACCAGCTCCCGCGCCCGGCGCGTCGCCGGAGTCGCGATCTCTGCGTCGGCGCTCCTCGAACGGGGCGTTCAACCCCGACTTCGTCGCGCCTCCTTGATCTCGCGCCTCCGGCTCGGCCGGGACGGACTGCCGCGTGGCCACAGGGCAGGCGCCACGGACGGAGGCCACGAGCTGACAGCGTCACAGCCGCATGCGCCGCGAGAGCTGGTGAACGATGCGGGCTCGCGGAACGTCAGCGTCCCTCGATCCGCGCGAGCTCGGCCGCCAGGTTACGACGACGTAACTCGTCGCTCGGCGTGCGCCGCGCGAGCGCATCGATCCGGCGGATCTCCGCGCGCAGTTCGCGGGGGCGCTCCGTCACGTAGGCGCGGCCGGCCTCCTGCACGGCGCCCACCAGCCGCGACGCGGGCGCCGCGGCCGTGCTGCGCCGCGCGTCGCCCATCCGATCGACGGCGGCGCCCGACTGGACGCCGTACGCGTCCCAGCCCAGGCGGAAGGTCGCGGACTCGCTGCGCGGCGACGCGTCCGCTCCGCGCGGCAGCGCGAGCATCAACGCGATCGCTGCGAGCGCGAACAGCACGACGAGAGCGCCCGCGGCGCCGACGCTGATCGCGCCTCGTGCAGCTCTCGGACGGCGGGCGGTGGGCACGGGCCGGGTGTCTCCACCCCCGCATCGGAACGATGCGCGCCGCACTTGACGGGGCAGGGCGCCGCCGCGCCGGCGTGGTACGTTCGGCCGCACGGCGGAGTGCCGCAGGGAGGCTCGACATGGAGAAGGTGCTGGGGATCGGCGGCGTGTTCCTGCGCGCGCGGGACCGCGAGGCGCTCGCGCGCTGGTATCGCGACCACCTGGGCGTGCCGGTGGACGAGGCCTGGTGGGGCGGCATGTTCCCGCTCTCGACGCCGCACGACACGGCGGGCGCCGGCGTGGTCTGGAGCGCCTTCCCCCACGACACGGGCTACTTCGGTGCGGCGTCGAACGCGCACATGATCAACTTCCGCGTGCGCGACCTCGACGCCATGCTCGCGCAGCTCCGCGCGGCGGGCTGCGCCGTGGACGAGCGCGTGGAACGCAGCGAGTACGGCGCGTTCGGCTGGGTCACCGACCCCGAGGGCGGACGCGTCGAGCTGTGGCAGCCGCCCGCCGCGCCGCCGCACGGCGGCTGATCACGGCCCGACGCCGCGTTCAGCGCCCGTCGTCGCCGCGCAGCACGCGCAGCCGCGCGGCGCGCGGCGTGTCGGCGACGCGCCCGACGACGGCGTCGAAGACGCCGCCTCCGTCGAGGTCGCCGAGGGCGAGCACGCTCCCCTCGAGGTCGTCGCCGCCGGTGACGAGCGCGTCCGCGTCGCCGCCGAAGCCGCGCGCGAAGCGCCAGCCCACGGGCGATGCGGACGCGCCGTGCGCGAAGAGCACGCGCAACGCCGCGCGCCCGGGCGAGGGCGCGTGCTCCGCGAGGAGCACCAGGTCGTCGCGTCCGTCGGCGTCGAGGTCGCGGAACGCCAGCGCCGCGGCCTGGCCCTCGTCGCCGTTCGCGACGACGGGCAGCACGTCGTCGTCCACGCGCACGAACGCGGCGGTCTCGTCGTCGCCGTCCCACGCGAGCACGCGCAGCGCACGCTCCGCGCCGCCGCCGGTGCGCGAGGCGATCGCGATCGCGCCGCCCGACGCCGGGTCCGGCGCGCCCACCGCCACCACGTCCGCGCGCAGATCGCCGAGCGCGACGAGCGCGGCCGTCACGTCGGTGAGCGTGCCGAGCGCACGAGTCGGACGCGGCCGGTTGAGCGCCACCTGCAGCGACGACCACGGCTGCAGCGGCTGGCCGCCGTACGCGCGCTTCTCGATCGCGGACGGACTCGTGACGACGATGTCGCGGCGACCGTCACCGTCGACGTCCGCGACGTCGAGCGCGGTCCCGGCGAACGGGGTGATGACGTGCTCGCAGCGGAAGGCGGAGTTGCACGTGCCGGTGTACACGCCGGGAGGCGCGCCCGCGATGCTGATCGTCAGCCCCTGCGCCCGCGGCAGTCTGTCCGCCTCGAAGCGGAACGCGCCGAGTCCTGCGCGCGCGCCCGCGTCCCAGCCGAGGACACGCGTCGCGGGCCAGTAGATGGCGTACGCATAGCCGCCCGAGAACGGCGTGTACGCATAGCTGCCGATGTCCACCCAGTACTCGGAGAACGGCTGCGCGGCCGTCAGCACGATCTCGGCGTGCGTGTCGGCGTCGCCGTCGAGATCACCCACCCACACGTCGAGTCCGCGCCAGTCGTCGGCGACGTACGGCGTGGACGAGCCGGCCCCGAACGCCGGCTGCGCGATGCGGGCCGGCGCGGCGAGAGCGTCGGTCGCGTCGGTCAGCGCGCGGCCGCCGGGCGCGCCGGACGCCGCGCGGTTCAGGAAGATGCGCACGCCGCTCCGCCCGCTCGGCGGCACGGACGTGTCGTCGGTGACGATCACGACGTCCGGCGCGTGGTCGCCGTCGACGTCCTGCACGCGCACACGCCGCGCGCGCCAGTCGTCGTCGGCGAGCGGCGCGGGCACGAGCGCATCCGTGACGTCCTGGAACGCACCTGCGCCGTCGAGACGCAGCACGCGCAGCGCCGACGTCGCGGCGGCGGGACCGCTGCCCGCGTGCGCGACGACGAGCTCCTCGCGCCCGTCGCCGTCGAGGTCGCCCGTCGCGAGCGAGGACAGGTCGCCCGGATCGAAGACGTCGAGACCGAGCGCCGCGGTGGCGTCGCTCAGCGCGAACACGCGCAGCGTCGCGGACTCCGTGCGGCGCAGGCCGAGCGCGCTCTCCACCACGATCGCGTAGCTGCCCGGCGCGCGCACCGGCGCCTGGAACACGTGGCGCGTCGGCGAGACGTACGTCGTCTGCGTCGTGCTCAGGTCCTGGAACACGCCCGCGCTCCCCGTCTCGAGCAGCACGCGGTCCCCGGGCCCGAACTCGATGCCCGTCAGCGTCACGCCGTTGCCGCCGAGCGTCGTCACGAGCTGCGGCGCGACCTCGTCCACGCGCGGCGTGGGCAGGAACGTGAACGGCGTGCCGGGACCGCCGCTGTCGAGCAGCGACGCGGCGTCGCGGACCCGCACCGATGTCGCGCCGGCGCTGCGCCCGGGCGCCGCGATGCGGATGCGCGTAGGCGACGCCTCGAGGATCTGCTGCGGCGTGAACGCGAGTCCGTCGAACAGGAGCCGCAGATCGGCGGCCGCGGGCAGATCGCGACCGGTCAGCGTCAGCTCGAAGCCGCCTGCGGAGCTGCCGGCGTCGGGCGCGATCGCGGCGAGCAGCGGGCGCGCCGCGACGACGACGTCGTTGCGCGAGAGCGCCTCCTGCCCGGTTGCGGTGCGCAGCAGCACACGCTGCGGACCGCGCGGCGCGTCGGCGGGCACGCGCACGGTCACGTCGGTCTCGGTGTCGGCGACGAACTCGAGCGGCGTCGCACCGAGGAACACCGTCGGCGCCGCGCCGCGGCCCGCCGGATCGCGCGTGTGCACGGCGCCGAACGTGAACTCCTCGCCGACGGCGGCCTGGAACGGCGTCGACGCGATCACGGGCTCGAGGTCCGCCAGCCGCACGCGACCGCGGCGCACCGGCGCGACGCGCGCGTCGATCCGCACGTCGTGCGTCGCCGCGCCACCCTCGACGACCACCGTGTACTCGCCCGCCGGCACGTCGTCCGGCAGCACGATCCGGCCGCGCAGCGTGCTGCCGCGGCGGCGCAGCGCGTCGTCCACGCCGGAGATCTCGGCTCCCCCCGGAGCCAGCAGGCGCACGGCTGCCGGCACGTCGCCGGCGAAGCGCACCGAGAGGGTCAACGCGGCGCCGGGCACCGCGGGCACGACGGCGCGGAAGCTGCCGTCGTCGCCGGGGGCGGGCAGCTCGGTGCGCACGCGCGGCGGCGCGCGCAACGTGAACTGCACGCGATAGGCGCCCGTCGCGAGCGGCTCCTGCGACGCCACGCTCGCCCGCCACGTGCCGCCCTCGGTCACGTCCACGGCCACGTGCGCGCTCGCGCCCGACTCCGCGCCGGCGAGCTCGCCCTCCGGCGTCTCGACGCGCAGCGTGGTCGCGACGCCGTGCTTGCCGCGACGACGCACGCGCACGTCGAGCCGCTGGCCCGTCGCCGCGCGGACGCCGTACGTGTCGACGTCGCCCGCAGGGACCAGGGCCGCATCGAACCGCGCGGTGCCGCGGACCGGGACGGCGGGCGTCTCCTCGGCGACGGCCGACGCGGCCGACGCCGCGAGCGCGGCGCCGAACGTCGTGAGAACGAGAAGAGTCCGAGTGATCGTGGTCGCGGCGCTCATCGCCCACCTCTGGCCCGGACCACTCATGACGACTCGCTCAGCACGTAGCCGGCGGCGCGCACCGTGCACGCCGCATCCGCATCGAGCGTGGATCGCGCCGCGATCCTCGTCACGACGTGCGCAAGCCTCATGAATGGTCCGGGCTGACGTCCACTCTAGTCGCGACAGCCCGCGCGTACACTCGCAGCGTGGCGGACGATGCGCGGCCGGCGGGACGCGACACGCGGGACGCGCTGCTCGTGGGCGCCGCGGCGCTGGCGCTCCTGCTCGTCTCCGTGCCGTGCCGCGAGCCGGGGGGCAAGGCGCTCGTCGGCGGGCTGCGGGTGCTCGACGGCGACGTCCCCTACCGCGACTTCTGGACGATGTACGCGCCGGGTCAGTTCTACGTGGCCGCGGCGCTGCTCGGCGTGTTCGGCCGCCACGCGCTCGTGCCCGCCGTGGCGGCGGTGGTGCTCGTCGCGGCGACGGCGGCGCTGCTCTTCGCGCTCGCGCGTCGTCTCGGCGCGCGGACGAGCAGCGGCGTGCTCCTCGCTGCGACGCTGGTGCTCGCCTCGTTCACGGCGCGGCCGGAGCTGTCGTCGTACGAGCCGGCGCTCCTCGCGATCGTCCTCGGCCTCCACGCGCTCCTGACGTGGTTCCGCACGGGCTCGCGCCGCGCGCTCGTCGCCGCCGGCCTCGCACTGGGCGCGGCAGCGTGCTGCAAGCACGACGTCGCGTTCCACGCCGCGCTGGCCTTCACCGCCGCGCTCCTCGCGCACGCCGCGGCCACGCGCGAAGGGCTCCGGCAGGCCGCGACCGGAACGGTTCGAGCCCTGGGCGGGCTCGCCGGCGGCTGCGCGCTCGTGGTCGTGCCGGTGGCGGTGCTCGTCGCCGCGTCGGCCGGACGCGACGCGTGGCAGGACCTCTTCGTGTTCCCGGCGCGCGTCTTCCCGCTGGTGATGCGGGAGGCCTTCCCCGGACTGCTGCCGAACCCCGCACCGCTGGAACGCTGGCGCGCCGCGCCGGGCGACGCGCGCGCCGCCATCGCAGCGCTCGGAGCGATCGGGAACTGGGCCGCGTGCCGCCTGCCGCTCGTCGTCGCGCTGGGCGCCCTCGCCACGTGGCGACTGCGCAGCGAGCGGACGCCCGCGCGCGGCGCGTTCGTCGCTCTCGCCGCGGTCGCCGTGCCGCTCTTCTTCGCGTCGGCGCACGTGCAGCAGAACACGCACCCCGTGTCGATGCTGGTGTTCGCCGCGCTCGGCGTCGCGGCCCTCGACGTCCCCGCCCGCGCGGAGCGACGCGCGGCACCGCGGCTCGTCACGGCCGCGCTCGCACTGTGCGCGCTGGCCGGTGCGGGGCGCCAGGCGCCCGCGATCGCCGAGGTCGCGCTGCTCTGGCGCGAAGGCGTCGTGGTGGACCATGGCCCGGCGCGCGGCGTGCGCACGCACGCCGTGTGGCACGCGACGCTCGTGCCGACCGCCGACTGGATCGACGCACACGTGCCGCCCGACGAGCCGATCTACGTCGGCGCGGCGCGCCACGACGCGATCGTCGCCTCGAAGATGGTTCTCTACGCCCTCGCGGAGCGCCGGCCGGCCACGCGCTGGCACGAGCTGCACCCAGGCGTCGCGGACTCGGAGACGGTGCAGCAGGCGATCGTCGAGGAGCTCGAACGCGGGCCGGTGCGCTGCGTCGTCCTCTGGCGCTTCGGGCTCCCGGCGGCACGCCAGGACGAGCTCGTCGCGAAGCGCCGCGCGGCGGTCGCGGGCCTCGGCGCGACGCGGCTCGACGCGTACATCCGCGAGCACTACCGCGTCGTCGCGTCGCATGGCGAGCTGGACATCTGCTGGCGACGCGACGCGGAGCCGCCGGCTCCCTGGTCCCCTGCGCCGCGATGAGCGCGCACCCCTCTGAACCGGTCCGCGCGGCGCCGGGACTCCAGTATCGGCCACGATGAGCACCTCCGAGTCCGCCGTCCGCGTCGAGGACCTCCTCGCCCACCGCGAGTGGGTGCGGACGCTCGCGCGCGCGCTCGCCTCGGACCTCGCGAGCGCCGACGACATCGAGCAGGAGACGTGGCTCGAGGCGCTGCACGCCCCGCCGCCCGACGCCCGCAACCTGCGCGCGTGGCTCGCGGTCGTGGTGCGGCACCGCGCCTACAAGCGCACACGCGCGGCGACGCGGCGCGAGCACCACGAGACGGCGCAGCACGCGACGGCGTCCGTGCGCAAGGGCTCCGGAGCCGCGCCCGTCGACGTCGTCGCCGCCGCCGAGGCGCAGCAGCGCGTCGTGGCGGCGGTGCTGCGGCTCGCGGAGCCGTACCGCTCGACGCTGCTCCTGCGCTTCTACGAAGATCTCGGCCCCGGCGTCATCGCCGCGCGCACAGGCACGCCGGTCGAGACCGTGCGGACGCGCGTGCGTCGCGCGGCCGACGCGCTGCGGACCGAGCTCGGGGGCGGCGCGGGCGGCTGGCTCGGGGCGCTCGCGCCGCTCCTGCACGTGGACGGTGCGACGCCCGCCGCTGCGAGCGCCGTCGCCGGAGGAGGCATCGTGAAGGGGAAGATCGCGCTCGTCGCGTGCGCGGCGCTGGTCGGGATCGCCGCGGCCGTCGGGTTGCACGTCGCCGCCACGCAGCAATCCACGGTGCAGGATCCCGCGGGCACGCAACTCGCCGGAGCGACGCCCGACGTCGGCGGCGCGCGCGGCCGGACCGGCATCGACTCGGCGGTGCCGCGCGTGCACGTCGACCCGCCCACGCCCACCTCACGCGTCGCGGCCAGCGGCGCGGCGTCGCCGACGACAGCCGCGGCAACTGCGGCCGTCGCGGAGCCCGCCGCGGAGCGACCCATCGCTGCCGCGACGGCCGTCGCGGAACGCGCGCCCCGGGGCGTGAAGGGAGACGGGGACGCCGACGATCCGCTCGCACGCGTCCGCGCCGACTACGAGGGCGAGAAGCACGGCGGGTACACGTTCCACGACCTCGCGTACTGGGCGGACGTCCGCAAGCTGAAGGACGAACGCTGGTCGAAGGTGCCGCGCGAGGGTCTGCGACACACCGACGGTCTGCAGCTCCTGGCGAAGTGGACGGCCGACGAGGACGCCGCGGAGAGCCGCTCGATCACGGTCGTGGTCCAGAAGTGGCTCCACTTCACGCGCACCGGCGACACGCAGTCGAACACCGTGATCACGTTCGACCAGATCGGCGAGCCCGTCTCGCCGACCGACGTCGAGCGCCTGTGCCAGGCGTACTTCGAGAACTTCCGACGCGGCCCCGTGGACGTGGCGGAGGACCGCTGCGTCACGCCGCGGAAGAGCAGCCTGCCGGTGCCGCGCTACGAGGCGGCGGTGACGGCGACCTCGCGCGAGTCGCACGCGTGCGAGCGGCACGAGTGGTACGTGTGGGCGGACAACAAGCAGACGGCGACGTACGTGGTGAGTGTGACGTACGGAGCGGAGCTGCTCGACCGGCCGGAGCTCCTCGCGAAGGGCCGCGACTTCGTGAAGTCCGTCCGCGAACTCAAGGACAGGCGCGTCCGCTGGCCCGACTGACGCTTCGAACTCCTCCGCGCGGTCGGCAGCTATCTTCGGCGCCGGAGGTGGCGATGGACGCGCGGAGCGACGGACTCGTGGTCGTCGGGACGGTCGAGGAGCTGCGGACCGCCGGGCTGCGTCACGTGCAGGCGGGCGGCGCGTCGCTGGTCGTGCTGTGGCACGAAGGCACCGTCTTCGCGCTCGACAACCGCTGCCCGCACCTCGGCTTCCCGCTGCACCGCGGCGACGTGCACGACGGCCTGCTCGCGTGCCACTGGCACCACGCGCGCTTCGACGTCACGTGCGGCGCGACGCTCGACCCGTGGGCCGACGACGTGCCCTGCCACCGCGTCGTCGTCGAGGACGGCGTCGTGCTCGTGGACCCGCGGGCGCCGCGGGCGGACGCGCGCGAGCACGGGCTCGCACGGCTCGCGCGCGGCCTCGCGGACGACCTCTGGCTCGTGGTCGCGAAGGCGGTCGTCGAGCTGGCCGAGGCCGGCGTCGGCGCGCGCGACGCGCTCGTCCTCGCGGCGCGTCACGGGGCTCTCGAGCGCGACGCCGGCTGGCAGCCGGGGCTCTCGATCCTCTCGGCGGCCGCGCGCATCGAGCCGCTGCTCGACCCGGTGGACCGCCAGCGCGCACGCTTCCACGCGTTCCTGCACGTGGCCGCGGACGCGAGCGGCCAGGCGCCGCGGCGCCCGCTGCCGGGACTCGGCGGCAGCGGGCGCGACGCGGCGGGCCTGCGCGCGTGGCTGCGCGAGACCGTCGAGGTGCGCGACGGTCCCGGCACCGATCGCGTGCTGCGCACGCTCGTCGAACGGCACGGCGCCGCCGCCGCGCTGGACGCCGTGCTCGCCGCGTGCACCGACCACCGCTACGCGGACGTCGGCCACACGCTCGACTACGCGCTGAAGTGCGCGGAGCTCGTCGAGTCGTGCGGCGGCGACGACGCGCCGCGCGAGCTCGTCGCCACGCTGTTCACGTCGCTCGGGCCGCAGCTCGTGCAGATGCGGCGCATGGAGGAGACGACGGCGTGGCGCTCGCCGGTGGACGTCGCGGCGCTCGTCGCCGACGCCGCGGGCGAGGTGCCCGCGGAGCCGTTCGCGGCACCGCCGCAGGTGGTGCCCGTCGCGCGCGACCGCGACGCGCTCGTCGACCTGCTGCTCGGCGACACGCCGGCCGCGACCGTCGCGGAGCTCGTCCGGCGCGTGCGCGCCGGGGAGCCGCCGGCCGCGCTCGCCGACGCGGTCGTCCACGCCGCCGTGCTGCGCGTGCTGCGCTTCGGCACGGCGAACGAGACGTCGGACTGGGACACCGTGCACCACACGCTGACCTACGCGAACGCCGTCGCGGAGGGGCTGCGGCGTGTGCCGTCGCCGGAGCTCTTCCGCGGCGTGCTCGACGGCGCCATGTCCGTCTACCTCGACCGCTTCCTGAACGTGCCGGCCGCTCCGCTGCCGCGCGCCGCGGAGGCCGAGGGCGATCCGGAGCCCCTGCGCGCGGAGCTGCTCGCGCACTACGACACGCGCGCCGCCGTCGACGCGGCCGCGCGCACGGCGTGGACGTTTCTCGCGCGCGGCGGCGCGCCCGCACGTCTCCTCGCGACGCTCGGACACGCCGTACACCGCGAGGACGCGGGCTTCCACGCGTACCAGCAGCTCGAGGTCGCCGCGCGCCGCGTCGAGCGCGCGACGGAGAGCGGCGACACGCCGGCAACGCACTTCGCACTCACCGCCTGTGCGCGCTGGCTCGCCGCGCAGTTCCCGACGCGCCGCGCGCGCGAGCAGTCGTTCCGCACGGCGCGGCGACTGCACCGCGGCGAGGCGCTCTTCCGTCCGGACGGCTCAGCCGCGGAGTGACGCCGCCGCGAACGCGGCGGACGTCGCGGCGCGCTCGCGCAGGAACGACGCGCGGATCTCCGCGCGCGGCGGCGGCGCGGACCAGACGCGCAGCACGTGCCGCAGCGGGTGTGAGAGCACCTTCGCGCGGAAGTAGGCCTCGTGGTCCCACTCCACCTCGGCCATGTCGAGCAGGTCCTCGACGAACTCCGGTCGGCCGGCAGCCTGCGCGAGACGCGCCGCGACCTCGTACTCGACGATGTTGCCGCGCTCGAGCCGGCCTGCGCCGTACATCGGCACGTACCAGCCGCCGAGGCGGCAGAGGAGCCCGATCGTCTTGCCGATGCGCGTGAAGCGCCGCTCGCGCCGCGCGTCGGGACCCGCGCCCAGTGCGGCGAGGATCCGGCCGACGCGCGTCCGGTGGTCGTGCTCCTGCACCTCGATCGCGCGGATCTCCTCGCGCTCCACCGGGTCACGCAGCGAGCGGCCGTGCCCGACGTACGCGTAGGTCGCCGCCAGCTCGCCCGAGTACGCGCCCTGCAGCAGACGCACGAGACGCGCCCGCGCTGTCGCGGCGTCGGGCGGCGTCTGCGCGTTCATCGCCGCGCAGCGTAGCCGCGCACGGTGCGGCCGCGGCAGCGCGCCGCGGGCGCGCGACTCTGCGGAGAAAAGTGCTTGACGGATTCCTCGCGGGAGCGCACGCTGCACGCCCGTGGGAGCCCCTCTCCGCCGCCGCGACACCGGGCCCGCGCTGCACGAGCGCGCCGCCGCGGACCTCCAGTACATCCGCGGCACGATGGAGCGCGCAGCCGAGTTCAGCGCGGTGCCCGGGCGCGGCGGCATGGCGATGGGAGGCGTCGCGCTGCTCGGTGCGGCGGCCGCGCAGGCGGTGCTGCGCGCGGGCCGCGGAGACGGCGCGTGGCTCGTGGTCTGGGTCGCGACGGCCACCGTCGCGGCCGGGATCGGCGCCGTCGCGCTGACGCGCAAGGCGGCTCGGCTGTCCGCCCCGCTCTCGCGCGGCGCCGGCCGGCGCTTCCTCTTCTGTCTCTGTCCGTCCCTGGTCGCGGGCGCGCTGCTCACCGCGGCGCTCGCACGCGCCGGCGCGTACGACGTGCTGCCGGGCATGTGGCTGCTCTGCTACGGCGCGGGCGTCACGGCCGCGGGCGCGTTCTCCCCGCCCGTGATCCCCGCCACCGGCGGCGCGTTCGTGGCGCTCGGCGCCGCGGCGCTCGTCGCGCTGCCGGGCGTCCCCGCGGCGCGCCTCTTCGGCGACGTCGCGATGGCCGCCGGCTTCGGCGGACTGCACCTGGTCTCGGGAGCTCTCGTAGCGAGGCGCCATGGCGGCTGAACCGAAGCGTCGGTCGGAGCGGACGGAGCGGCCCAAGCGGCTGGCGGGCGCGGCGCGTGCCGCGCAGGCGCTCGACCGCGTCATCCACGAGCGCGTGCGGCTCGGCATCGTGAGCGCGCTCGCCGGCGCGCCCGAGCTGACCTTCGTCGAGCTGAAGGACGCGCTCGGCCTGACCGACGGCAACCTCTCCGTGCACGCGCGCCGCCTGGAGGACGCCGGGTACGTGGCGTGCACGAAGTCGTTCGACGGCCGCGTGCCGCGCACGACCTACCGCCTCACCGACGCCGGGCGCGCCGCCCTCGCGCGCTACGTCGAGCACATGGAGGCGCTCATCCGCTCCGCCCGCGGGCGCTGACGCGTCCGCGCGCGAAGCGCACTCGGAACCCTCGGGCGGCCCCGTCACGCCCATCGACTTTGCATTGCAAAGAACATTTCAAACGGGAGACGACATGACCCGCCCGCTGCCCCGCGCCATGGTGGAAGCGCCCGAGCTCCCCGCGCGTCTGCGGCCCTTCGAGCGCCGCACGCGGCACGCGCTGCTGCTCAACCCGTTCTACGCCAAGGACCGGCACGCGAGCTTCGGCAAGCACGTGCTGACGCCGACGCTCGCGCTGACGAGCATCGCCGGGGCGACGCCGCCCGACTGGACCGTCGCGTACCACGACGAGAACCTGCTGCAGGGTCCGCCGCCCTCCGACCCGTTCCCGCACGTCGTCGGCATCACCGTCCACCTGACGTTCGCCGCGCGCGCGTACGAGCTCGCGCGCTGGTACCGCGAGCGCGGCGCGCTGGTCGTGCTCGGCGGGCTGCACGTCGTCTCGTGCCCCGAGGAGTGTGCGCCCCACGCCGACGCGCTCGCGTTCGGCGAGGGCACGCAGGTGTGGCCGCAGATCCTGCGCGACGCGGAGCGCGGCACGCTCCTGCCCGTGTACCGCGGCAGCTACGCGCGCCCCTACCGCGAGGACCCGGCACCGCGCCGCGACGTGCTGCCGCGCGCGTCGTTCCTGACGACGCTCAGCGTGATCGCCACGCGCGGCTGCCACAACCGGTGCGAGTTCTGCTACCTCGCGACCGACGGGCTGCGCGTGCCCTACCAGATGCGCGACCCGGAGCAGGTCGTCGACGAGATCCGCGCGCACGGCGGACCGTACGCCGTCTTCACCGACAACAACCTCGGCTCGCGCCCCGAGTACCTGCGGCGGCTCTGCCGCGCGCTGCGCCCGCTCGGGATCATCTGGAGCGCGGCCGTCACGATCGACGTCACCGACGACCCGTCGCTCGTGCGCGAGATGGCGCTCGCGGGCTGCACCGGCGTGTTCGTCGGTTTCGAGTCGCTCACCGACGCCAACCTCGCCGACGCGCGCAAGCGCACGCCGAGCGCCGCCGACTACGCGCGGCGCGTGCGCGTGCTGCACGACCACGGCATCCAGGTGAACGGCAGCTTCGTGCTGGGCTTCGACCACGACGGACCCGACTGCTTCGAGCGGCTGCTCGCGTGGATCGAGGAGACGCGCCTCGAGTCGGCGACGTTCCACATCCTCACGCCGTACCCCGGCACGCCGTTCTTCCGCCGCATGGAGGCGGAGGGCCGCATCCTGCACCGCGACTGGTCGCGCTACGACACCGCCCACGTGGTGTTCCGGCCGGCGCGCATGAGCGTCGAGCAGCTCGAGGCGGGCTACGCGTGGTGCTACGAGCGCTTCGCGTCGTACGCGTCGATCTGGACGCGGCGCCCCGAGGACTGGCGCGCCGTCCCCGCGTACCTGGCGATGTCGCACCTCTACAAGCGCAGCAACCGCCTCTGGGGCTTCCTCATTCGCCACCGGCTGACCGCCTCCGCGTGGCGTCCGCTCGTCGAGTGGACGCGCGCTCGCCACCTGCGCTTCCGCGAGCGGCTCGCCGCGCGCGACACGCTCGCGGCACCGCGCCGCGCGCTCGCCCCGGCACCGGCGGGCGTGTGACGCGGCGGTCTCAGGCGTCGGCGGTCAGGGCGGGTTCGGGAGCCGCGCGCGGCTCGGCCGGCAGCCGCACGGTGAACGTGGTGCCGCGGCCGGGTGCCGTCGTCACGTCGATGCGCCCGCCGTGCGCGCGCACGATCCAGTCGACGATCGCGAGGCCGATCCCCGCACCCTCGCGGGCGTCGTTCCCGCCGGACACGCGATAGAAGCGCTCGAAGAGGTGCGGCACGTGCTCGGGCGCGATGCCCGGCCCGTCGTCGGCGACCGACAGCACGGCGTCGCCGCCGGTGCGTGCGAGGCGCACGCGCACGGTGCTCCCGCGGGGCGCGTACTTCACCGCGTTCGCGACGAGGTTCTGCACGAGCGCCGCGAGCGCTGCGCCGTCGCCGCGCACGACCACGTCCTCGCACGCCGCGTCGAGCGCGACCCCGGCGTCCTCGGCGAGGGGCGCGAGCTCGTCCGTGACGACGTGCACCACGTCGCCGAACGCCACGGGCGCCGTGTCGCAGCGCCCCGACTCGGCGCGCGCGAGCGCCAGCAGGTTCTCGGTGAGGCCGCGCATGCGCTGCGCGATGCGGAGCTGCCGCTCGAGTCCCGCGCGGTACTCGTCGGGCGTGCGCGCGCGGCGCAGCAACAGCTCGACGTTGCCGAGCAGCACCGAGAGCGGCGTGCGCAGCTCGTGGCTCGCGTCCGACGCGAAGCGGCGCTCGCGCGCGAGGGCGGCGTCGAGGCGTTCGAGCGCGCCGTTCAGCGTCTCGGCGAGACTCGCGAGCTCGCCGACCACGGCCTCGGGCGGCAGCCGCCGCTGCGGCTCGTCGGGCGTCAGCCGCGCGGCCTCCTCGGTCATGCGCCGGATCGGGCGCAGCACCACACGCGCGACCAGCAGCCCGCCGGCGACGGTCACGACCAGCGCGCCGCCCGCGACGAGCGCCAGGAACGTGCGCAGCTCCGCGAGCGCGGCGTCGCGCGGGCGCGCGTCGGCCGCGACCATCACCTGGAAGCGGCGCTCCGCGTCGGTGGCGGCGCCGCCCTCCTCGCCGTCCTCCGGCTCGTGCTCGACGCGCGCGCGGAACGAGTGCGTCACCATCTCGCACGGGATGCCGTCGGGCCCGGGTGCGAGCGCGTCGTAGCGATACGCGCCGTCCTCCCAGGGGCCGCGCGGGGCGAGGTGCTCGGGGCCGAGCGAGGGCGAGCGCACGCGGTACGCGCCCTCGACCTGCACGATCTCGGCGTAGCCGCCGCTGCCACGCTCGGCGTACTCCGGCAGCGCGCGCGCGGGCAGCTCGAACTCCGGTCCGTCGGCGTCGATCTCGAGGAGGCCCGCGAACGTGTCGGCGCGCAGGCGCAGGTCCTCGTGCAGGCGGCGGTGCGCCGCGCTCCGCTCGTGCGCCCACACCGTCGCGGTGATGCCGCCGATCACGAGCACGTCGAGCGCGACGAGCCCCGTGAGCAGCAGCGTGCGGAGGCTAGGAGCCTGTCCGAGAAACCCGTCGAGGATCGGCTTCGTCCAGGTGCGCCGGGCGTCGTGCCGCGCAGGCGAAGCCGCTGCCGAAGCATCATCGAGCCTGCGCGGTGCGGCGAAGGGCGTGCCTGGGCGGAGCAGCCGCCGCAGACCGGCGGGCGGCGTGGCTCGCTCACCGGTTCCGACGGGTTTCTCGGACAGGCTCCTACGACGCGGCATCGTGAGAGAGCGCGTACCCGACCCCGCGCACCGTTCGTATCCACGCGCTGCCGTCGTGCTGCGCGAGCTTGCGGCGGATGCGCGAGAGCAGCACGTCGAGCACGTTGCTCGACGCGTCGTGCTCGTCGTCGTAGATGCGCTCGGCGAGCTCGCTGCGCGAGAAGACGCGCCCCGGCTCGCGCGCGAGCACGTGCACGATCTCGAACTCCTTCGGCGTCAGCTCGACGACGTCGCCCCCGAGCCGCACCTCGCGGCGCGCGGGATCGAGGGTGAGCTCCGCGTGGCGGATCACGGGCGCGCCCCCGCGCACGCCGCGCCGCACCATCACGCGCAGGCGTGCGAGCAGTTCCTCCCACGCGAACGGCTTCACGACGTAGTCGTCGGCGCCGGCGTCGAGGCCGTCGACGCGGTCCTCGAGCGCGTCGCGTGCGGTCAGCACGAGCACCGGCGCCTCGCGCCCGCGCGCGCGCATCGAGCGCAGCAGCTCGACGCCGCTCCCGTCCGGCAGCATCACGTCGAGCACGACGGCGTCGTACTCGATCGTGGTGGCGCGCCAGAGCCCGTCCACCGCGCGCGTCTCGAGATCGACGGCGTAGCCCTCCTCGACGAGCCCTGCGCGCAGGATCTCGCCGAGATCGGGGTCGTCCTCGACCACGAGCACGCGCACGTCAGCGCGTCCTGCGGCGCAGCGTGGACGCTCGCAGCACGAGGCTCTCGCCCGGCGCCCGCGCCTGCACGCGACCGAAGCCCTCGGCGTACCACTCGGTCTCGGCCGAGCCGTCGGCGGTGTCGTTCACGTGCACGCGCAGGCCGCGCCGCGCGGCGCTCCGGCGTGCGCTGCCGCGCAGCGCCGCCTCGTCGGACTGCACGCGCGCGACCGAGACGAAGTGCGGCGCCACGTTCTCGGAGAGCCACGTGTCGCCGCGCTGCGGGGTCGCGGGCATGCGCAGCGACGGCGCCGCGGCCGATACCGCATCGACCGGATCGCCGGGCGCGACCTGGCCGACGACCCAGCCCCCCGGCTCGTTCGCGTCGTCGCCGCCGTCGTCGTCCGGATCGTCGTCCTCGATCTCGCCGAAGGTCCAGACGGAGCCGTCGCCGGCCTGTGCGAGGAACACCTGCTCGCGTGCGACGAGCTGCCCGGCGACGAACTTCGTCTCCTCCACCACGCGGCACTCGACGACCTCGTCGCCCCACGTGAACGTGCGCGTCTCGTTGAGGTGGCGCTCCACGATCACGACCGACTGGCGCCCGTCGCGTCCGCCGAAGACCTTCATCGCGCCGGGCACCACCGGCAGGAACGCGTTGTCGATCGCGAGCGGCGTCGGGAACGTCGGCGTGCCCACGGGAACCTCCGCGCGCGCGGACGCCGGGAGCCCGGCGGGCAGGAGCGCCAGCGCCGCGAGCGCCGCCGTCGCGGCGGTGCGGCGGAGTGCGCGATCCCTGCGGCTACTCGTCGTCGTGCTCGTCGTCATCGTCGTCTCCTTCGTCGTCGGCGTCCTCGTCGTCGTCGGGCACGACCCTGCCGGTCTTCGCGTCGAGCTCCAGTTCGCGGCGCAGCCCGCCCGCGACGTACTCGACGTCCCACGTCGTCGCGCCGTCCTCGGTCTCGAGCTCCACCTTCGTCACGGCGCCGCCCTGCGCGCGCACGCGCTCGAGCGCCTGCGCCAGCGTGACGCTCGCAGCCGCGACGCCCTTTGCCGCAGCGGCCGCCTCGGCGGTCTCGTCGTCGGGGCCGTCGTCGCGGTCGCCGGGCTCGTCGCCGTCGTCGTCGTCACCGGCGAGCACGCTGCCGTCGTGCGCGTCGATCCGCACCTCGTGCAGCACGCCGTCCGCGAGCACCTCGATCTCCCACGCGGCCACGGCGCGACCGTCGCGGAGCGCGGTGTCGAGCTCGATCTCGACGGCCGTCCCCGGGTGCGCGGCCAGCGCCTTCGCCACGGCGTCCTGCGGCGCGACGGCGTGGGCGCAGAGCGCCTCGAACACGCGCAGCGTGCGCGACGGATGCGGCGTCTGCGCCGCGTCCGCTCCGCGCACTCCCGCGAAGAGCGCGCCCGCGATCCCCCATCCCACGAGCCCGAGTCCCGCCGCCCAGGTCCAGCGCATCCCGCACCTCCTCCGCCGGGCAGTCCGCCGCGACGAGCGCGCAGCCTCGCGTGCGCGGGTGAACCGAACGTGAACGGTGCGTCGTTCACCCCGTGCAGCGGCTCCCGATCCGGCGCGATCGTAGCGGATGGAGTCCCAGGAGGGTGTCACGGGTGACCCGCCGATGACCTGCGCCGCCGGAGATGCGCGCTCACGGGAGGTGGCGATGCTGCGCGCGTGGGGCAACGGACTCGGTGCGGCGCTGGTGATCCTGACGCTGACGGCATGCGCGAGCGACGCGCCGGAGCGTTCGCACGTGTCGTTTGCCGCGCGCGAGCGCATCGCCACGACCCGGTCGGCGGCGCGCGCGGAGGCCGCGCGACTGCGCGCCGAGCGCGTCGCGCTGCTGCGCACGGAGGCCGAGCGCGTTCTCGCGACGTTGCCGGAGGCGCCGGACGCGGCCGCTCGGCGCGCGATCCTCGTGCGCGTCCGCGACCTCGCCCCGGAGGTGCTCGGCGACCTGCACCCCACTGCGCTCGCGGCGCTCGCACCCGACGTGCTGCGCGTCTACGACGTCGGCGCGGCGCTCGACGACGGCGGCGACGACGAGGGGCTCGTGCCCGAGCCGCTGCGCGACGCGCCGAACGCGCCGCTGCCGCGCGACGGTGCCTCCGCCTACCTCGCACGGCTTGTCGAGGGACTCCGCGCGGATCTCTCGACGCAACCGAACACGGAGCTCGCGGCGCGCGACGCGTTCGTGGACGCGACGGCCGCGGGCGTCGTCGCCGTGCTGCCGGCGGAGTCGTTCGCCGCGCTCGAGCGGGCGCTCGACCGGCGGGCCACGACGGGCGGCGGCGCCGTGCGCGTGCACGTCGCACTCGGCGCGCGCGAAGACGGACCGGCGTCGCCGGACGTGACGTGGACGACGGCGTCGTTCGCCGCGGCCCGCGCGGAGCTCGCCGCGCGCGGCGCCGTCGAGGAGCTCGCCCTCGACGTCCCGCACGGGCGGCGCCGGTCCGCGCTCCGCGGCGTGCAGCACAGCTACGTGAGCGACTTCGACGTGGCCGTCGACGTGGACGTCGCCATCGGCGACCCGCAGGTGGACACGCTGCTCGACGGCCTCGGCGTCTCCGCCGCGTACGGGCCGGACGGCGCGGGCGACGCCGCCGTCGCGCTCACCTTCGGCGAGTGCGCGGTCGCGCAGCCCATCCCGACGTTCACGACGTCGCCCTTCGCCGGCGCGGAGCCGGTGCGCATCCAGATCCCGGAACTCCGGGCCGCGCGCTTCAGGACGACGCGCGGCGCGGACGAAGGCGGCAGCGGCACGGCGCGTCTGCCGGACGGGCGCGCGCTCGTGGTGTCGGTCGAGCGGCTCGGCGGCGGCGCTCCGCGACCCGCGTGGAGTCGCGTGGCGCCCGGAGCGACGCCGGCGGCGCGCTTCGAGCATCCACTGCTCGAGAACGCACTCGCACTCGCTGCGGCGACGCATGCGGCGGGCGATCCGGGCGGCGCCGACGCGCTGCGTCAAGCGCTGCGCGCGGCGCCGCAGCCGGTCTGGGGACAGCGCGTGCGGCCCTCGGGCGACACCGCCGAAGGCGTGCTGTACCGCGTCCCGCTGCACGTGGACGCGGCCCGCGCACGAGCGGAGCTCGCGCGCGCCGGGCTCGGCGGCGCGCCCGGCTACGGGTTCGTGGACGTCGAGGGCGGCATGTTCACCGCGTGTGTCGGTGCGGACGACGCGGCCGCGGCGGTGCGCTGCCTGCTGCGGCTCGCGAGCGGCACGGCGCGGCCGGACGACGCCACGCTCACCTGCACGACGCCGCAGCCGCCGCGCACCACATACTGCGGCGACGACGCGGACGCCCGTGCCGATCCCCTGCGTGCCGCATGGCTGCACACGCTGTCGTTCGTGCAGGACTTCGACGTCGAGACCGCCGCGGGCGCGTGCGTCGCCGACCCGATCGTCGGCGTGCTCGCCGAGGGCACGACGGCGCGCGCGCAGCCGTGCCGGTCCGATCCGGACGCGTTCGACGTCGCGTTCACGACGGCGGTCGTGGAGCGGCCGCTGCCGCAGTTCGAGACGTCGCTCGGTGCCGGAGCGCCGGTGACGCTGCAGCTCCCGCGGGTGCGCATCGAGACGACGTGGCGCCGCGTCGCGTGCGCCGCGGGCGCAGAAGTGACCGTCGCCGCGAGCGACGCTGCGGACGCGCCGCGCTTCGTGCTGCGGCGCGCGCCGTCCGACGCGGCCGGGCGCTGACGGCGTGGCCCGACCTTCTCACGAGGACTCACGCACCTGAGCGGTCCAGAGCGCCGCGTGCTGCGTTGCCTCGGCTTCGCGACGCTACGGCGTCGCGATCGCCTCGGCGCCTTGCCCGCGACGCTCTGTCCTCGCTCAGGACGCTGCCCGGTGCGCGCTCCGTGCTCGCCGCATGCGGGCCGAGCCTGGATTGCGCCGACGCGGTCGTCACGAAGTGCGCGAGCCTCGTGAGAAGGCCGGGCCTAGACTCCGCGGCTCTCGTTCCATCAGGAGCCGCCATGCCCCTCTCCCCCGCCGCCGCAGAGTTCCTCGCACGTCCCGGACGCGCGGGCGCCGTCGGCGCCCTGCTCGACGAGTACGCGCGCGCCGCCGACGACTTCTGCCGCGTCGTCGAGACGTTCGACCACGCCGCCTACACGACCGAGCGGGCGTCCGCGGACCCGGACACGCGCTCCGTGCGCGCGATCTGCCTGCACGCGATCGGCGCGGCGCACCGCTACGCGGACTACGTGCTGAAGGCGCGGGGGCTCCCGTACGAGGAGCGCTGGCTGCCGCCGGCCGACGCCGCGCAGCGACCTGCGGACGTGCGCGGCGCGCTGCGTGCGTCGCTGCGCCACACCGAGGACGTGCTCGACCCGCTCGACGGAGCCGACTACGCGACGATCCGCGCGCTGGAGCTGCAGGTCCGCTGGGGACCGCGCTACGACCCCGAGATGCTGATGGAGCACGCGATCGTGCACCTCTTGCGGCACCGGCGGCAGCTCGAGCGCTGGGAGCGCTGACGGCGCGCGCGGTCAGCGGGCCGCCGCGATGCCGACGAGGGCGAGCGCGACGACGGCCACGGTGGCGAGGATCGCCACGACGACGAGACGCGTCGCCCAGGGCGGCGTCCCGGGCAGCTCGGCCTGCGCCGAGAGGGTGATGCGCGGGCGCGGTGCGGGGCCCGGTGCGGGCGCGTCCGCCGGACGCAGTTCGCCGACCACGCGGCGGACGGTGTCGGTGCGCTGCGCCTCGAGCGCCACCGCGACGCCGCCGTCACCGAGCCGCGCGGCCGCGGCGCTCCGTCCGTCGGCCGCGAGGGGCACGCCGACGACGTGCTCCATGCGCTCGATCACGCTGCGCACCTCGGGCGGCATGGCGGCCAGGTCGTCGTAGCGGACGCCGTTCACCTCGTAGTGCGTGCTCCCGCTCACGAGCACCTGCGCCGAGACGCTGCCCCTGAACGCCTCGCGCAGTCCCTCGAGCAGCGACTCCGCGCCGGGCGGCGGCATCCGCGCCGCCGGTGCGTCGTGCGTCGCGCCGCAGTAGGCGCACGTGACCGTGCCGCCGCGCGCCGCGCCGAGCAGCGCGCCGCAGTTGCCGCACTTCCGCAGTCCGTCGGCGACGTCGGCCACGCAGGCTCATCGGCACCGGGCGCCGCCCGGCCGAAGCGTCCCGGCTCGCGCGGCAGACGGGGACGTCGCCGTCGCGCGCCGATCCAGAATCACCCGCCGCGGGCCGATCCATGCTGCATGGGCATCTGGACACAGGCAGTGGACGCGCTCCAGAGCGGCATCGCCGCGACGGGCGAGGCCGTCGGCAGTCCGCTCGGCGGCGTCGCGCTGCTGACGTTCGCGGTGCGCGCGGCGCTGGTGCCCGTCACGCTGCCGCTGGCGGTGCGCAGCAAGCACCACGCGGCCGTGATGCGACGCATCAAGCCGCAGGTGAAGGCGCTCACGGCGGAGCACAAGGACGACTTCGCGCAGCAGAGCGCCGCGCTGAAGGCGCTCTACCGCGAGAACGGCATCTCGATGGTCGACGGCGCGGGGCTCGTCGCCGCGCTGCTGCAGTTGCCCGTGATGATCGCGTTCTTCCAGGCCGTGCTGCACCTCGCGAAGGGCACCGACATGGACCCGGGCGCGCTCTGGCTGCGCCTCGTCCTCGGCGCGGTCGCAGCGGGTGCGTCGGCGCAGGGGGTGCGCTGGAGCGGCCAGGGCGACGGCGCGCCGTGGATGCTCTGGATGAGCCTGGTGCTGCCGGTCGCGATCACGGTCTGGCTCGGCACCGCCGTGGGCGCGTACCTCGCCGCCTTCTACGCGGCGATGCTGGTCCAGGCGCTGCTGATGCGGCGCCGCGCCGCGGCCTGACGCGGCGCCGCCCGACGCACGGCGAGGGGCGCGTCGCACGACCTCGCGGGCGAACGAGGAGTGTCCCCCTTCGGCCGAGTTTCTTGCGTAGCGCAACAAACCAGGACCGTCCCCATCCGGTCGAGTTTCTTGCGTGACGCAAGAAACGAGGACCGTCCCCGTTCGTTGTGTGGGGTCAGGTGAGGCGTTTGCGGAAGCGGACGAGGCTCGCGACGAGCAGCACGCCGCCGCAGAGCACGAGCCCGCGCACGTGCGGCGCCAGGTCCGCGAGGTCGGCGCCGCGCAGCACGACGCCGCGCAGCACCTCGATGTAGTAGGTGACGGGGATCGCGTACGTCGCGAGGCGGATCGGGAGCGGCATGCCGGCGCGCGGGAACATGAACCCGGAGAGCAGCACCGACGGGAGCATCACCAGGAACGCGAACTGCATCGCCTGGAGCTGCGTGCGCGCGAGCGTCGAGACGAGGAGTCCCATCGCGAGCGCCGTCACGATGAAGAGCGATGACAGCGTGAACAGCAGCGGCACGCTGCCGCGGATCGGCACGTCGAAGACGAACACCATCGCGAGCAGCACGAGCAGCGTCTCGACGACGCCGACGAGCGCGTACGGCAGGAGCTTCCCGAGGAGCAGGCCGAGGCGGCCGACGGGCGTCACGAAGAGCTGCTCGAGCGTGCCGCGCTCGCGCTCCCGGACGATCGAGAACGACGTCAGGAACAGCAGCACGATCTGGAGGATGATCCCGACGAGACCGGGGACGAAGAAGCGCGCGCTCTCGAGTTCGGGGTTGAAGAGCAGGCGCGGCCGCATCTCGACGGGCAGCGCCGCGCGGCCGCTCGCGTCGCGTGCGGGGGCCATGTCGCGCGCCTCGGCGAACGCGAAGCCGATGCGCTGCGAGAGGCGCAGGCCGAGCAGCGTCGTCGCGTCGAGCACGGTCGTCGCGACCTGCGAGTCGGAGCCGTCGACGAGCACCTGCACCGTCGCGCCGCGCGCGGCGACGAGGTCCGCGGTGAAGTCCGGCGGGATGCGCACGCCCACCTTCGCGCGTCCGGACGTCAGCGCGCGGCGGAACGCGTCCTCCGAATCGACGGACGCGGTCACGTCGAACGTCGTCGTGCCCTCGAACGCCTCGACCAGACGACGGCTCGAGCTCGTCCGGTCCAGGTCGAAGACGACGGTCGGGACGTGCTCGATGCGCGTGTCGATCGCGTAGCCGAAGACGAGCGTCTGCAGCAGCGGGATCACGAGCATGAAGAAGAGCGTCGCCGGCTCGCGGCGGATGTGGGACAGCTCCTTCAGCAGGATCGCGACGAGGCCGCGGAGCGGCGACGCGCGCGGCGCGCGCGGGGCTTCGGGGGTGTCCCCGGTTCCGGTGCCCTCGGGAGTCGAGGCCGTGGGAGGAACGTCCCCCGTTCCGGGCGCGGAGCGGGTGCGGGCGAGGGTGACGAACACGTCCTCGAGACTCGGGGGGACGTCGCGCAGCTCGGCGTCGGCGCCGAGTGCGTGGCGCAGGTCCGACGCGTCGGCGCTCGGGGCGAGCTGCACGTGCAGGGTCTCGCCGAAGAGCGTCGCGTCGAGGACGCCCGCGACGCCGCGCAGCGCCGCGAGCCGCTCGGCGGGACGCGGCACGCGCACCTCGATGCGGCGGCTGCCCTCGGGCGTGACGCGCGGGAGCGCCTTCAGCTCGGCGGGCGTCCCGGCGACGACCAGCCGGCCGTCCTGCAGGTACGCGATGTGCGAGCAGCGCTCGGCCTCGTCCATGTAGTGCGTCGTGACGACCAGCGTGACGCCGCGCCCCGCGAGTTCGAAGAGCAGGTCCCAGAGCTCGCGCCGCGCGACCGGGTCGATGCCCGCCGTCGGCTCGTCGAGGTAGAGCAGCTCCGGCTCGTGCAGCAGCGCGCACGCGAGCGCGAGGCGCTGCTTCCAGCCGCCCGACAGCGTGTCGGCGAGCTGCTCCATGCGGTCGCCGAGCGACGTCAGCTCCGCGACCGCCGCGCTGCGCGCGACGACCTGCTCGGGCGCCAGTCCGTAGATGCGCCCGTAGAACGCGAGGTTCTCGCGGACGCTCAGGTCGCCGTAGAGGCTGAACTTCTGCGAGACGTAGCCGATGCGCCGCTTGAGCGCCTCCGCGTCGCGCGCGACGTCGCAGCCGAGCACGTGCGCGCTGCCCGAGCTCGGGCGCAGCACGCCGCAGAGCATGCGCAGGAGCGTCGTCTTGCCGCTGCCGTTCGGCCCGAGCAGCCCGAACACGGCACCGCGCGGCACGGCGAACGAGACGCCGTCGACGGCGCGCCGCGCGCCGAAGCTGCGGACGATGTCGCGGACGACGATCGCGTCCGCGGACGTGTTCACTCGCCGTCCTCGAGCAGCACGTCGGCGGGGACGCCGGGGCGCAGCACGTCGAGGCCGTCGCGCAGGTCCACCTTGATGCGGAAGACCTGCTTCACGCGCTCCTCGGGAGTCTGCACGTTGCCCGGCACGAACTCGGCCTCGCGCGCGACGAACGAGACCTCGCCTGCGAACGTGCGCCCCGGGAACGCGTCCACGCGGATCCCCACGCGGCGGCCCGGCCGGAAGTCGAGCCGGTCCTCGGGCACGTACGCGCGCACCCACAGCCGCGCGGGATCGAGCAGCGAGAGCACGGGCGCGTCCGGGCCGACGGTCGCGCCGGGGCGCAGGTCGAGCGCCTCGACGACGCCGTCGCACGGGGCCGTCACGCGCAGCTCCGCGATGCGCACGTCGAGCGCGTCCAGCGTCGCCTGCGCCGCCGCGACGCCCGCGCGTGCCTCGTCGAGCTCCTCGGGGCGCGCCCCGGCCTCCGCGAGCGCCAGCTCCGCGCGCGCCGCCGCCTCCTCGGCGCGGCCCTGCGCGAGCACCTCCACGCGCGTGCCCGCCTCGAGCAGCGCGAGGTCCGCCGCGAGCGCGTTGCGCTCCTCGCGCGCCGCGTCGAGCGCGCGCAGCGCGCGGTCGAGCTCGTCGCGGCTCGCCGCCGACGCCGCGACGAGCCCCTGCGCGCGCTCGTACTCGACGCGCGCGAGCTCGAGCGCGGCGTCGGCGCGGCGCACGCGCGCGCGGGCCGCCTCGATCTCCTGCGACCGCGGACCCTGCGTCAGCTCCGCGACGCGCGCGGCGCGCTGGTCCACGCGTGCGCGCCGCATCACGAGCTCCTCCGCGCGCGCCCCGGCCGCGAGCCGCGCGAGCACGGCGCGGCGGCTCGCGAGTTCGGCCTCCGCGGCGGCGCGCTGCGCCAGCAGGTCGAACGGGTCCAGCTCGACGAGGAGCTGCCCGGACGTGACGCTCTCGCCCTCGGCCGCGTGCACCGCGCGCACACGCCCGCCGACGCGTGACGCCACGCGCACGACGTCCGCCTCGATGAAGCCGGAGACGCGCAGCGGCCCCACGCGCTCCTGCGACCACAGCAGCACGCCGACGAGCACGGCGACGACGGCCAGGAACCCGAGCACACGACCGGCCATCGCGCGTCCCTCCCCGCGGCGCCGGCGTACCGCCGCGCGCGCGGGGGCATTCTCGGGCAGGGTCGCGCCGCCGCGAAGACGTGCCGCTCCGCCGCGTACGCACGAGGGCGGCGGCCGCGGGGGACTTCCCCGCGACCGCCGCCGGATCCGGGCGCCGGGTCGGCGCCCGTGCCTTCTCAGCGCAGCCAGTCGTAGACGCGCAGACGCGCGCCGTCCGGGCTCCGCCACGGGGCGCTGTCGCCGAGCAGCAGGAGCGACGGGGCGCCGTCGCCCGCGAAGTCGCCGAGCAGCAGCGCATCCGCCTCGCCCGTGTCCGTCGTGGCCGCGGGCAGGTACGTGTCGCCGTGCTCGAACTGCCAGGTCGAGGTCTGCCGCAGCACGCGCAGCGAGCGCACGTGCGACCCGCCCACGATCCGCGCGTCCGGCGTCGCGACCAGGATGTCCACGCGGCCGTCGCCGTCGAGGTCGCGCACCGCGAGTCCGCTCCCGCGCAGGTCGTCGCCCCCCGCGAGCGCGGGCAGCGCCGACGCGCCGACGTCCACGAAGCGCGAGCCGTCGTTGCGCAGCACCCGCAGCGCGGACGCCGAGCCGCCGCCCGCCGTGCCGCGCCACGCGGAGAGTCCCGCCGACGACAGCAGCACCAGGTCGGCGTCGCCGTCGCCGTCGACGTCCGTCAGCGCGAGCCGGTCCGCCTGACGGTAGTCGTCGCCCGCGCCGTTCGGCATCCACGTGGACGTGACGTCCACGAGCCGCCCGGCGTCGTTGCGCAGCACGCGCGTCGCGAGCACCGGCACAGTGGACGCACCGCGCTGCCCGTCCCAGGTCACGGTCGTCGGATCGTCCCACGTCAGCACGAGGTCGGCGTCGCCGTCGCGGTCGATGTCCGCGAGGGCCACGTCGCGTGCGACCCACGCGGGCCCGCTCGCGGTGACCGCGGGCAGCACCGTGTCGGACGCGTCGGGGACGCCGTCCCACGAGAGGCCGCTGCTCAGGTGCACGTGCGTGGCCGCGTGCGCGCGCTCCTGGTTGACCTGGCTGTACTGCGCGACCCAGTAGTCGATGAACGGCGGGTCGCGCGTCAGGTCCACCGCGGAGAGGTCGAGGAAGACGGCGTCCGTCTCGGGCGCGTCGCGGCCGACCACGAGGTCGTCGTAGCCGTCGCCGTCGATGTCGCCGAGCGCGAGGGCCGTGGTGCCGCCGGCGGCCGTGCGCGCGCCGAAGAGCGCGTGCTGGTAGCCGTACTGGTCCACCGCGTTGACCACGCCGTGCGCGGTCGCCGACGGGGCCAGGGCGTCGAGCGGCGCGAAGCCGCCCGCGCCGTTGTTCCCGAACACGCGGATGCCGCTCGAGGTCTGCGGGTCGGCGGGCGGCGCCGCGACGATCAGGTCGAAGTCGTCGTCGCCGTCCACGTCGCCGAGGACGAGCGCCTCGGCCGCGCGGCGGTCGCTCAGCGCTGCGCTCAGCGACGTCGACGTGACGTCGTCGAGCACGCCGGCGCCGTCGTTCAGCAGCACGCGCGCGAGAGCGTCCGTCGCGTCCACGACGACGTCGTCGCAGCCGTCTCCGTCCAGGTCGGCGACGGCGCCGCGCGTGGCCGCGCTCGCCGCCGTCGTGGCGTCGATGCGGGCGTCGCCGGGCGCCGCGAAGCCGACGAAGCGCGCGACGTCCTCGACCTCCGTCACCTGGCCCGCGCCGTCCACGATGCGCAGCGTCGCATCGCCGGGCGAGCCCGCGGGCGACAGGAACTCGAAGCCGTGGTCGTCGCCGGAGAGCAGCGTGACGACCGCGCCGCCGAGGCCGATCGCGTCGGCCGGGTGGAAGTCCGACCCGGTCACGCGCACCAGCGCGCCGCCGCCGAGCGGCACGCCGCGCTGGTCGGGGCCGGCGCCGTCGACGACGGTGACGGTCGCCACCGTGGCGGGCGGCTTGACCACGAAGTCCGGCGCCGTCACCACCACGCCCAGGCGGTCGCGCACGGCGACGGTCATGCTGTGGGCCGCCGCCGCGGCGACGTCGAAGCGGCGCAGCGTGGTGTCCACGAACACCGACGCGGCGGGCAGGCCGTCGAGCAGCAGCACGTCGGTCTGCTCGAAGTTCGCTCCGCGCAGCGCCACGGTGCCGCCGACGTGCTCCGCGAACACGGCCGGGATGAACGGCTGCGCGAGGAACGACGGCGGCGTCTTCAGCTCGAACTGCTCGGGCGAGCGCCCGATCTGCCCCCACTCGTCCACGACGAGCAGGTACTGGCGCAGCGGCGGGCCGACGGGCACCTGCACGTGCAGCTCCGTCGCCGAGACGATCTCGGCCGCGACGTCCACGTCGCCGGGGAAGCGCACGATCTGGCCCGCGCGGAAGTTGTCGCCCACGAGCCGCAGTTCCAGACCGCCGAGACGGCTCCATCCCATGACGGCGTTGCCGGCCAGGTCGGTGACCGCGTCGATGCGGGCCGCGGGGACGTAGCGGAACGCCGCACTGCGCGCGAAGGCCTGGCCGTCGGCGCCCACCGCGGTGATCTGCACGACGCTGCCGGGCGTGCCCGTCGGCACGACCGCCTCCGCGAAGCTGCCGGTGGACGCGCAGCTCACGTTCGCGGACTCGCGCGCGCCGAAGTAGATGCGCACGCCCGGGAGGAGGCGCGCGCCGTCGAGCCGCACGGCGCGACCCGCGACGCCTTCGATCGGCGCCGAGCGCGCCGTCAGGAACGGCTCGTCACCGAGCGCCACGGGCGCCTTCGAGTGCGGACGCTCCGGCGCGCGCAGCCGCACCGAGACGTTCGCCGCGACGGGCTGCCCCTCCGCGTCCGCGACGACGACGCGGTAGCTGCCGTGCCCGACGCCGAGCGGCAGCGCCGCCAGCGACGCGCTCTTCGAGGTGGTCGTGACGAGCGCCTGGCCGCCGGCGCGCGCGAGCGCGTCGTCGCCCTGCGGGTCGAGCACCGCGACGATGCGCGCGGGCGTCGCCTTCCGCGCCCACGTCACCTTCACGTCGGCGGTCATGCCCTCGACCGCCTCGAACGCGACGGACGTCGTCGGCTCGCCGCCCGGCGCGACGCGCGCCTTCACGCGCGGCGGCGCGGCGGGCGTGCGGAAGCTCAGCGTGTAGGCGCCCTGCGTGCCCGCGGCTCCCTGCACCCGCACGGTGAAGTCGCCCGACGTGTCCGCGACGAAGTCGCGCACGGTCAGCACGCGTCCGGCCTTCTTCGCGCGCAGCGTCACGGTGCGCAGCGCGCCGTCCGGGCCGAGCACCTCGAGCGTCGGACGCAGGTCCGAGCCCTTCGGGACGCTGAGCGTCAGGCTCACGCGCTCGCCCGCGGCGAGCAGGCCGACGTAGTCGTCGCAGTCGCGCTCCGTCCCGGTGTCGGTGATCGACGCCGTGTAGCGGTTCGTGCCGAACGCCGGACCGCGCGTCTCGCCGGCGTGCGCCGGGGACGCGCCGAGTGCGGCGAGGGTGACGGCCACGACCAACCTGGAGACGAGCGCAACGGACGACCCTGGACGCATGGCGGACCTCCGGTCCCGGATTCCTCTCCGGTCACAGGGGGACCGCACGCAGGCGGGCGCAGGTTGCGCGGCCGCGCACGGCGGAGACCTCCGGGAGTAACGGACGTCACGCCGCGCGGGCGGGAGACGCCGAACCGGCCCGCGGAGCGCCGGCCGGGAGCCTCGGCGGGTGCACGCGAAACGCGAAACCCACACGCGTCGCGTGTCGTCTCACGGGTGACTCCACGCACACATCACCCCGCTCACGCAGGAAGAGCCTGACGTGCCACCCACCCCACGCCCCGCGGGCGCCCGGCGCCCGCGAGTCCCCACCTCGTTGCGCGCGCTGCCCCTCGCGGCGGCCCTGCTCGCCGCGTGCGGCGACGGCTCCCGCAGCGACGACGACGCTCCACCGCGTCGCCCGGACGTGATCCTGATCGTGCTCGACACGCTCCGCGCCGACCGCTGCGGGTTCGCGGGCGCCGCGCAGAGCGCGACCCCGCGCCTCGACGCGTTCGCGCGCGAGTGCACGACGTACCGCGACGCGTGGACGCCGGCGGGCTGGACGGGCCCCGCCCACGCGTCGCTGTTCACGGGCCTGCGCCCCGAACACCACGGCTTCCTGATGGACCGGCGCGAATCGCTCGCGGCCGGCGCCGTGACGCTCGCGGAGCTGCTGCGCGACGCGGGCTACCGGACGGCGTGCCTCAGCGCGAACCCCGTCATCTCCGACGAGTTCGGACTGACGCAGGGCTTCGAGCCGACGCCGCGCCTGCCCGCCGGGGCGAACCAGCCCCTGCCGCCGGCGACGGCGGCGTACACGCCCGCGCTGCGCTTCGCGGAGCTCGCCCACGCCGCCGACCAGCCGTACTTCCTCTTCGTGAACGCGATCGACCCGCACCTCACGTACGACCCGCCGGACGACTACGTGGCGCGCGTCGCGGGCGACGCCCCCGAGGGCGACGTCCGCGCGGCACGGGCCTGGGACACGTGGTCGGCGCTCGACGACCTGGTCGGGATCGCGCGGGTCGCGCCCGCCGTCGGCCGCCTCCTGCCGCGGCTGTACACGGGCGAGGTCGCGTGGACCGACGCGCAGACCGGCGACTTCCTGGACGGACTCCGCGCGCGACGGCTGCTCGACGACGCGCTCGTCGTCGTCGCGAGCGACCACGGGGAGTACCTCGGCGAGAACGGCCTCTGGGCGCACCGCGTGGGACTCGACGCGGCGATCGGGCGCATCCCGCTGCTCGTCCGGCGCCCGGGGATGCGCGGCGCCGGCGCGGTGGTGGACGACGTCGTCCGCCTCGAGGACGTGTTCCCGACGGTGTTGGAGCTCTGCGGCGTCGCGGCACCCGAGGGTCTCGACGGCGAGTCGCTCGAGCGCGACGTCGCGGGCCGCGTCGCGCGGGCCATGCGCGGCTCGCAGCTCCACCTCCTCGAGAAGCTGCGCGAGAGCCACCCGAGCTGCGCGAGCCCGGCGCTCGAGCGCGTGGAGCGCGGCGTCTACGACGGGCGCCACCACCTCGTCGAGCGCTCGGACGACACGTTGACCCTGTACGACCTGGCCGACGACCCGCGCGAGGCGTTCGACATCGCCGCGCAGCGCCCCGACGTGGTCGCGCGCCTGCACGGGCTGCTCCCGGCCTGGCCCGACGCGCGCTGAGCGGCGCGCGGGCCGGGCGTGGAGCGCCCCCCCGTGCGAGCGGTATGCTGCCGGCCGGGGAGGTGCAGATGACGGCCGACGTGCACGCGCGCGGGGACGCGCTCCGGGAGCACTGCGTGGTGACGCGCGTGATCGACGCGCCACGGCCGCTGCTGCACACCGCTCTCACGCGGCGCGAGGCGCTGGCCCACTTCTGGGGCGCGCACGGCTGGTCGCTTCCGGGCTGCGCCGTGGACCCGCGGCCGGGCGGCGGGTTCCGTTTCGGCCTCTGCGGCGCCGACGGCGAGGACCGCGCGTGGCACGGCGTCTACGAGGACGTCGCGGACGATCGCATCGTGCTGGTCTCGGGCGACGAAGCGGCCCCCGCCGGGGCGGCGCGCGTGCAGATCGACCTCGAGCCGACGGAGGACGGCACGCGCGTCACGGTGTCGCAGTGGCGGCCGCGGGGCTCCGACTCACCGCCCCTCGACGAGCGCGGCTGGGCCGAGTGCCTGGAGCGGCTCGACGCGCACGTCCACGTGGCGTGGGACTTCCTGCAGCCGCGCATCCGCCGCGCAGGCGGCCGGCGCGAGCACGCCGACCCGCGCACGGACTTCGGCCTGCTCGTCCTGCGCGCCGTCGCGGCCGTGCCGCTCCTCGCCGATGCGGTGTACGCGCTGATCGTCGCGCAGCCGGAGCCGGGCAACCTGCCGCGCGACTCCGCAGGGCTGCGGGTGATCAGCGCCCTGCGCATCGTCGCGTCCGCGGCGCTGCTGCTCGGACTCCGCACGCGCGAGGCGGCGGGCCTGTCGCTCGCGACCCTCGCGGTCGCCGGCGCCTCCGGTCAGGTTCCCGGCCTGGACGGGCCTCCGGGCCGGATCAGGATCGACAGCGGCGTCCAGGGCACCCTGGTGCTGGCGGGTGTGCTCGTCGCCGTCTGCCTCATGGGCCCCGGGCGGTTCTCCGTGGACCACGTGCTGCGCCGCGCGCGCTTGCGCGACGAGGGCTGAACCGAGCGCGCGCGCGCGCGGCCCCGCGTCAGTTCACCTGGCTCCAGAAGCGCCCGTCGCGGCCGGTCGCGCCGACGGCCGCGATGCCGGTGATCGTCGCGAGGCTGCCGCCCGCGCGGAACGCCTGGCCGGCGCCGATGTTCAGGTTGGGGTCGTCCTTCCAGGTCACGTGCCCCTGCTGGTTCGTGAAGAACGTCCGCACGCCCGAGCTGCCGTGGTTCAGCGGCGCGGCGTAGCAGCTCCACGTCGTCTCGCACAGCTCGGTGTCGGTGTTCGCCCCGAACGTCGTGGCGCGCTCGTGCAGCGCCGTGCCGCCGGCCCCCGGCAGGACCATGTCGAAGCGGTAGCCCGACGACTGCGCGAACACCTGCAGCGTCCCCGCGAGGACGCGGAAGCGCCCGGGGAGGATCGGCGGGTTCAGCAGCTTGCCGCCCGTGCTCGAGCCGTCCGCCGCCGTGCGGATCGTCGCCGCGCCGGAGAGCTCGCGGAACAGGCCGTACTCGCCGGTGCCGTCGCGGTCGACGTCGCACGCGCAGCTCGACTGGAACTGCGCCTGCGCCGTCGCGACCGTGCGCAGGGTGGCGACGGCCGACGTCTCGTTCGCGTTGAGGCGCGCCGAGAGGAGGTTCGGAATCGCGATCGCGGCGATGATCGCGATGATCGCGATGACGATCATCAACTCGATCAGCGTGAATCCGCGCAGACGACGCTGCATCAAGCTCTCCCCTCCCCGGCATGCCCGCGCCGAGGAGCCCGGATAACCCGCGCGCGATGCAGCGACCGCGCACACTCCCGTGTCGGTACGCGAAGGCGCGCGACTTGAGCGCGTCAGTCCACGCGCTGCCAGAGCGCTCCGTCGCGGCCGAGGGCGCCGACCGCGGCGCGCCCGGTGATGCCGTCGTCCGGGCCGCCGACCGCGAACGCGGCGCCGGGGGACACCGAGCGCGGTCCCGCCTCGCGCCAGGTCAGCGCGCCGTCCTGGTTCTGGAAGAAGATGCGCCCGCCCGTCACGTCGGGCTCGGCCGGCAGCGCGTAGCAGCACCACGCGCTCTCGCAGAGGTCGGTGTCGAGGGGCGGCGCGAACGGTGGCAGCCGCTCCTGCGCGCCGACGCCGCCCGCCGCCGGCAGGTACAGGTCGAAGCAGTACCCCGCGTCCTGGGCGTACAGCAGCACGCCGCCGCGCAGCTTCCGGAAGCGCGGCGCGAGGAGCGGCGGCGTGCGCAGGGCGCCGAGCGCGTTCGCGCCGTCCGGCTCGGTCCGCACGGGGACGCCGCTCGCGAGCTCGCGCAGGAGGCCGTACTCGCCGCGGCCGTCGCCGTCCACGTCGCACGTGGCGTCGGCCTGGAACTGCGCCTGGGCGAGGGCGATGATGCGCAGGTTCGAGACGGCGTTCATCTCGTTGCCACGGCGCCGCGCCGAGGCGAACGCCGCGACGCCGACCGCGAGCAGGCCCGCGATCGCCGTCACGACGACGACGAGCTCCGTCAGCGTGAATCCGCGCGCCGCGCCCCTCACGAGGCGATCTCTCCCCTTCCCGACCGTGCGTTGTCGGGAAGCCCGGATCGACATCGCGGCGCAGCGACCGCGAACGTCCCCTCTTCGGCACGCAACGCCCCCGCACTCGAGCCCGCTCTGCGACTCCGACCTCACGGAGCCGTCCGGACGCCGCCGCCGAGGCCGGTGGATGCGCGCGCGCGCCCGATCGGCGAAACTTGGAGGCGGTGCGGGGAGCAGGCGTGCGGCGGTCTCTCGAGAGGAGTGTGTGATGTCGCAGCGCGAAGCGATCGTGAACTGGTTCCGGAGGGTGTGGACGGAGGAGGACGAGAGCGCGATCGACACGTACTTCGTCGGCGAGGGACTGGCGTTCGGCCTGTCGGAGCGCCCGATGCAGGGCCCGCCCGACTTCAAGCCGTTCCACCGCGCGCTGTGCGCGCAGCTCACGGGGTTCCGCTTCACGATCGACGACTACGTCGAGTCGAAGGACCGCATCTGGGCGATCTGCCACCTCGACGCGGTGACCCGCGACGCGGCCGCGCGTCCCGTCACCCTGCGCGGCTTCCTCACGGCCACGTGCCGCGACGGCAGGATCGTCGAGGCCTACAACCTCTGGGACTTCCTCGACCTGTACGCGCAGATGGGACAGCTCCCGCGCGACGCGTTCGCCCTCGGACTGGCCGGCAAGCTCGGCGCCGCGCGCGCCGGCGGCCCCGCGGCGTAGCCGGCGGCGCCTCGCCGGGCGCGCGCGTGGGCCCGGGCGACGGACGACGACGCACGCACCGGAGCGGCTCGGTCACACGCACGCTGCGGTAGATCTCCGCGTGTCGTCGATCGACCCCCTGAGCTGCGATTCGCCGGGAACTCCACGCGTTCCCGCGCATCGGGCCACGATCGAGTCCGAGCTCGCCCCGGTCGGCTGACCCCGCGCGACGACGAGGCCCGCGCGTCGGGCTCGGCGCATCGAGCGACACGGATCTCGCTGGACGCTCGTCCATCATCCTGGATAGAACTCCGGCATGCAGGACGACTCCGGCGATGTGACGGCGCGCGTGGCGGCGCGGGTCCACGAACTCCGTGCGGAGCGCGGGCTCTCGCTCGAGGCGCTCGCGGCGGCGAGCGGCGTGAGTCGCTCGATGATCTCGCTCGTCGAGCGCGGCGAGAGCAGCCCCACGGCCGTCGTGCTCGCGAAGCTCGCGAACGGGCTCGGCGTCACGCTCGGCGCGCTGCTCGAGGACGACGTGCGGGTTCGCGGCGCGGGTCCGGTCGCACGCCGCGCCGACCAGCCCGTGTGGCGCGACCCGGAGAGCGGCTACCGCCGCCGCACCGTCACGCCGGCGGGGAGCGGCCAGCCGGTCGAGATCGTCGAGATCGAGTTCCCCGCGGGCCGCCGCGTCACGTTCGAGGCGCTGCCGGGTGCGGTCCACGTGTGGCAGCAGGTGTGGGTGCTCGCGGGCACGCTCGAGGTGACGATGGACGACGCGTGCCACCTGCTGCGCGAGGGCGACTGCCTGGTGATGCGGCCCGACCGCACGCTCACCACGTTCCGCAACCCGACGCGACGCAGCACGCGCTACGCCGTCGTCCTCGCCGCGTTCGGCGCGGGTCTGCGATGACGACCGCGCCGGCGATCCGCCGCCCGGGGCGCCTGGACGACGCGCTCGTCTCGGCGCTGGCCGAGCTGCTCGTCGACAGCGTCGAGGGCGACGCATCCGTCGGCTTCCTGCACCCGCTGTCGCGCGAGCGTGCGCTCGCCTTCTTCGACGCCGTCGCAGCCGACGTCGCCGCCGGGCGCCGCGCCGTCCTCGTCGCGGAGGACGCCGACGGCGTCTGCGGCACCGTGCAGCTCGTGCTCGGCCTGCCCGAGAACCAGCCGCACCGCGCAGAACTCGTGAAGCTGCTCGTGCACCGCCGCGCGCGCCGGCGCGGCGTCGCGACCGCGCTCATGCACGCCGTGGAGCGCACCGCACTCGACTGCGGGCGCTGGCTCCTCGTCCTCGACGCCGTCACGGGCGGGACCGCGGCGCGGCTCTACGAGTCGCTCGGCTGGGTGCGCGCCGGCGACATCCCCGACTACGCGCTCGCCCCGCGCGGCGGCCTCGTCGGCACGACGTACTACTACCGCGATCTCCGCGGCTGACGCGCGAGGCGTCAGCGCGCGACGCCGCTGCGTCCGGTTGTCGCGACGGGGACGGGCGAGTACGCTGCCTCGCATGAGGCAGGGGCGAGGGCTGCTCGCGGCCAAGGTTGTCGTTGCCGCGATTGCGGTCTGGGCACCGGGCCGCTCGGCGGCGCGAGCCGAGGACGCGCCCGCAGGCGACGTCGCGGCAGATCGCGCGCCGTTCCAGGCGCGCGTGGACGCGGCGATCGACGCCGGCGTGGCGTGGCTGCGCGGGATCCAGCGTGACGACGGCACGTTCCGCCTCGAGCCGGGGTCACCGATCGCCGGCCGGCCGGTGCGAGGGGACCTCCCGCAGGGAGATCCCTCGCAGGACTGGCCGGGAGGGCCGTGGGACAAGGGTCTCGACGCGCTCTGCGTGTACACCCTCGCGGCCTGTGACGTGCCCGTGGACGATCCGGCCCTCGAGCGCGGGTTCGACGCGCTGCGCCGCCACTGGCGCGGCCGCGAGCCGGGCGACGACGCCCTGCGTCGGCGCGGGGCCGGCGACGGCATCTCGACGTACTTCGTCGCGTGCTGCCTGCTCGCGCTCGACGCGCGCCACAACCGCGGTGTCACAGCCCTCGGCAAGGGCGCGCCACCTCGGTCGCAGCGAGCCACCGTGCCCGTCGGCGCGACCGATAGCGCGTGGGCGGCCGAGCTGGTCGCATGGCTCGTGGATGCGCAGGACGACGGCAGGACGCCGCGCAACGCAAGACCTCTGGACGGGTGGCGCCGTCCGCAGCCCAAGGACTCCGACGCGACGGCGACGACGCCGAGCAGTACGCCGACGCTCGCCGAGGGCGGCGGCTTCGGCTACGACCGGAGCGACATCTCCTGGTCATACCACGACCACAGCAACTCGCAGTTCGCGCTGCTCGGCCTGAAGTCCGGCGCGCGCCTCGGCGTCGCAATCGACGACGCAGTCTGGCTGCGTTCGTTGCGGCACTTCATCGCTGCGCAGGCGAAGGAGGGACCGGAGGTCCCGAGGGTGGATGCGCGCGGCGCGGCGTCCGCCTCGCGCGCGACGTCCGACGCTGCCGGACCCACGGACCACGCGCGAGGCTGGGCATACAGCTGCGCTGGTTCGCGCTTCGACCCCGCGCGCAATCTCGGCGCGCGCCCGGATGTCGCGGAGTGGGGGCCCTCGATGACCGCAGGCGGCGTCTCGTCGCTCGTGATCTGCCGCAGCGAGCTCGACGGTGCGCGCGTGTTCGACGCGGGCACCGCTGCACTCACGGAGACGGCGATCCGCGACGGCCTCGCATGGCTCGCACTCGACCTGGACGCGCTGACGACCGCGCCATCCGGGCCCGCCGCGCGGCGTCGGAACGACGGCCTCGACGACTTCTACTTCCTGTACGGACTCGAGCGGGCGTGCGTGCTCGCCGGGGTGACGCGCGTCGGCGCGTGCGACTGGTGGTTCACCGGGGCGGAGCGGATACTCGAGCGCCAGGAGGAGTCCGGGGCGTTCCGCTCGCGCTCGATTGGCTACGGCAACGGCCGGCGCGAGATCGACACCTGCTTCGCACTGCTGTTCCTGCGCCGCGCGGTGTTCCGCGTCCCGGACGCCACCACGACGACGCCGTCGTCGAAGTGATCGGCGGCGCGCCGCCGCCCGCGCTCAGCCGCGGCGGTGCTCCATCCAGCCTTCGGCCGTCCACGTCGCCGCCTCCGGGCCGAGGAGCCGCTCCACCACGTGGAGTGCGGCGTCGATCCCCGCCGTCACTCCGGCGGAGGTGACCACGCGCCCGGCGTCGACGAAGCGCGGTCCCGCGACCACGTTGCACGCGGGCGCGGCGCGCGCGAGCCCCTCGCGTCCCCACGTGTGTGTGGTGGCGTCGAGACCGTCGAGCAGCCCGAGCCGGGCCAGCAGCAGCGCGCCGAAACACACCGCCAGCACGATCTCGGCTTCGGCGGAGGCGCGCAGGACCCACGCGCGCCCCGCCTCGCCGACCTGTCCGAGGTCGCCGCCGGGAACGACGACGACGTCCGCGCGCGGCGCGTCGTCGCAGGTGTGCGACGGGACGAGCTCGATGCCCCCCATCGTGCGCAAGGGCCCGGGGCGCTCCGCCACCGTCAGCACCTCGAAGGCCTTCCCCTCCGCCGCGACGACGAAGACCTCCGCCGGACCGGCGAAGTCCAGGAGTTCGACACCGGGGAACACGAGGATCGCGACGCGTCGCATGACGAGAGTCTCCCGCCGCGGCGCGTCGCGCGCGAGCGCGGGCCGAGGCGCGGCGTCGCGCCGCCCGCTACTGCGCCGCGGCCTTCTGCCGGTTGAGCTCTGCGCTCTTCTCGCTCACGAACGCGTGGAACGCCGCCTCGAACGCGGCGGGGTCGCGGTGCAGGCGCTTGAACGACGCGAACAGCACCGCCGGCGCGAACTCGGGCACCGGGCTGCCCGTCTTCGCGTAGTCGCGGAGCGCCTGGAGATACGCCTTGCGCGACGCTTCGGAGGCCTCCCACACGAACTCGGTGAGGAGGACGGCGGCACCGTAGAGGCGGTCCGGGTGCGAATCGAAGTCGGCGGGCCGCGCCGCGAAGAGCTCGTCCAGCGACGGGAACGTGCTGCCACCTTCGGCGGTCAGGAGCGCGCGCACCTTGTCCCCGTACTGCTCGCCGATCCCCCCGAGACGGGCCGGCATGGCGGCGGCGTCCTGCAGGTGACTCCAGCGCAGGAAGTGCGCGAACCCGAGCGGCACGCAGGCGCCGACCGGCTGCTCTGGCCTGCTGTAGCGGAGCCCCAGTCGGTCGTTCAGGCACTGGAGCCCGCCCCAGTCGAGCAGCGTCGGGATGCTCACCGGCTCGTCGTCGCTCGCGACGACGCCGAGCACGGCGGACTGACCGTTGTCGTAGAACGCGGTGCCCTGCGTGTTCGCGACGAACCCGAGGGCGCGTCCGGCTTCCGCCATCGCGTCGCGCGTGCGTTCGAGCCGCACGCTCATGCGGTGGACGCGCTCCGCGTCCTCGACCTTCGCCAGGGCGACGGGCCCGGTCGTCGCAAAGCGCCGGACGGCCGCAGCGTCCGCGCGGCGCGACTTCGGCAGCACGTCGGCCTTCGCGAACTCCGCGTCGAGGCGCGTCGCCAGGTCCTCGAGCAGCTCGACGATCCGCCGGCCGCGCGCGATGTCGCCGTCTTCGGGCAGCGTCGGGAGCTCGAGCGCGTAGCGGGGCCCCACCACGAAACGCGGCGGCTCCGATGCGGCGCCACCCGCGCCGCGCGCCGGTGACGATCCGGCCAACACGCACGGCACGGCGAAGAGACCCAGGACGACGGCGACGAGACCCCGCACACACCCTCCTCCGGCGGCGACGCGGCGCCGCGGTTCGACCCGACCGGATGCTATCCCCCCGTGCCGAACTGCTCAGGGGTGTCGAGTGTGCGGGGCGGCACTCAGCGCAACGGCACCGCGTACGCGTAGGTCAGTTCCGGGTCGTTCCGCGCCGCGAACGTCCGGACCAGCGTCGCGAGGCTCGCCTTCGGCACTTTGCGGAACACGCCCTTGCCGTTCTGCATCACGTTGACGACGTGCGTCACGTCCACGACGTCCTCGTCGAGATAGAGCGTCAGACCCTGGAAGCCGCGCGTGGTCGTGACGTGGACCGTGTCGCCCACCACGACCGCCTCGGCGCGCGCGTCGTTCGTGAACGCGTCGGCGCCGAGCCACCAGCACCACGGGCGGTGCGTGGGATAGAGCTGCGTCGAGAACGGCTCCCACACCACGCGCACCGGGTCGGGGTCGCGTGAGCGCTCAGCCATCCACGCGAACGCGCGCGGCGCGTCCTCCATCGGGAGCTGGTGGCCGACGCCCGGGTACTCGACGTACTCGAGCGGGTAGCCCCACGGGCGCTGCGCGCGCGCCGCGTCGAGCAGCCCGCGGAACTCGCGCGAGGTCCCCACGTGGTCCGACTCGCGGTCCTCCGCCCCGATGTGCAGCGCGACCGGCAGGTGCAGGAAGTTGCCGACACGCGCGCCGCCCGAGCACCAGCCGGCCGCGCCCACGCCGACGGCCGCGAAGCGGTCGGGCGCGAGCGCCCCCAGGTACGCGCCGCCGTAGCCGCCCATCGAGTAGCCGTGCAGGAAGACGCGGTTCGTGTCGATCGGGTGCGCGCGCAGCACCTCGTGCAGGAGCTGCTCGACGATGCGCGGTCCGCTCTCGACGATCCACCCCGCGCCGGTCGTGTCGTCGAGGACGCGCGGGATCGCGACGACATCGAACGGCCCCTCCGCCAGATAGCGCAGGTCGTCCCACGCACCGTCGTTCACCTCGCGCGACGGACCGCCGCCGTGGAGCAGCACGGCGAGCGAGAGCCCGGCGCCCTTGCGGTTCACGACGACGCGGTAGCGCACGGCGCACGCGGGATCGCGCAGCGTCTCGACGTCGCCGCCCTCGTGGTGCGGGAGCCTCCGCAGTCGTGCCCGCACGAAGAGCATCCAGCGCCCGATCGCCTCCGGATCGAGCGCCGGAGCGGATTCCAGCGCCGCCTCCGCGCGGTCGCGGGACTTGCCGGCGGGTCCGAGCGCGTCCACGACCGCGCGCTCGAGCGGCGTCGTCGGCTCCGCGTCGAGCGCGTGGCGCGCGGCCTCGTTCGCGGGATCGAGGGCGAGCACGTCGCGGTAGACGTCCTCCGCCTGGTCGAGCAGCCGGTCGCGCAGCGCCGCGTCGGCGACCTGCAGGAGCGCTGCTACGTCGCCCTCGGGGACGGCGCGGCGGCGCGCGTCGTGGTCGAGGCGGCGCGCCGCGCGGCGCGTCACCCACACGTCGCCGCGGAGCACCTCCCCGACTGCCGCACGCGCCTCGGCGTCGTCCGGCACGAGCTCCACGACGCGGCGGAAGCGCTCGCGCGCGCGCTCCGGGAGCCGCGCCTTGAGGCACCACGCCGCGAGCGCACGCTGCGCCGCGACGTCGTCCGCGTCGCACGTCTCGAGCCGCTTGCGATAGTCGGCATCGGACGCCGCGACGGGATCGACGTCCTTCGACGCCGCGCGCAGCGGCGCGCCGCCGAGCGCACACGCGAGCGCGCCCAGCGCTCCCGCCACCGCGAACCGCCGCAGACGCATCGCCACCTCCGCGCCCCGCCGCCGCAAGCAGCCGGGCCCGGGGAGATGACGCCGCGCGCGACCGAGCGTTCCCGCCGCCGCGGATGCCGCGCGACGCCGCGACGGCGCGGCTGCATCATGCGCGGTCCGCGCAGCGCACCTGCGCGGACGAACCACCCGGAGCACGTCATCCGATGAAGAAGCACATCCCCACGGTCGCCGGCGCCCTGCTCGGTCTCGCGTTCGTGTTCGCGGGGCTGATGGTCCTCCTGGACCTCGCCCCCGAGCAGCCGCCGCCGCCCGAGGGCTCCGCCATCGCGCACTTCATGGCCGCGTTCGGGCCCACCGGATGGCTGAAGTTCGTGAAGCTGCTCGAGGTCGCCGGCGGCGTGCTCGTCGCGATCCCGCGGACACGCAACCTCGGCCTGCTCGTGCTCGGCCCGATCATCGTGAACATCCTCGCGTTCCACGTCTTCGTGACGGGCGGCCACGGCCTCGGCGAGCCGATGCTCGTCGGGATCTGCCTCCTCGCCGCCCACCTGCTCTTCGTGGAGCGCAAGGCGTTCCTCGGGCTGATCCGGAGGTAGCTTCGGGCGCGGCTGCCGGCGCCGCGCGTCGGTCGCGCTCAGCCGGCGTCGAGGCGTGCCCCGCGCAACGCGGCTGCGGCGCCGAGTGCGCGGACGGCGCGCCAGCCGTGGCAGCCCGGGAGCCGCAGTGCGATGCTGCGATCCGTGCGCCGCACCCGGACCAGGGGGACCGTGTGCGGGCGCAGCGCGCCGGCTGCGTCGAGCCGACGCGAGATCTCGTCGCCGGCGACGCCGTCCGCGTCGATCTGCTCCATTCGTCGGCGGTGGATCTCCGCAACGCCCTGTTCCGCATACGACGTCGCCGCGTGCAGGAGCGGACCGAGCGCGTGGGCGGCCATCCCGAGCGCACCGCCGATGAGTCGGATCCTCTGAGCGTGCAGGTCGAACGAACGGACCTCGATGCAGGCGACGTCGTCCCACGGCACGCGCCGACGTCCGAGGAACGAACGCAACTCGATCCCGGCGTCGGTCAGCGTGAGGGTTCCGAAGCTGGCCGCGGTCCGCGGCAGCAGCGCGAACCAGACGACCGAGCCGAGCGCCCCCGGCAGTGCGCACAGCAGCTTCCAGTCCCCCGGCAGGAGCACCACGCCGAGTCCCAGCACGAGCAGCAGCACGAGCAGACCGACCAGCGCCGTCCGGTTGCGCCGCCCGACCGGCGTGTCGGGCGCTGCGCCGATTGGCAGCTCCGGACGCCAGCGGATCGCGTCCGCAGCCACGTCGACGGGCGCATCGGCACCGAGCAGTTCGTCTCGCGTCGCACGCGACATTGCGAAGGGATACCCCGTCGAGAGGAACGGCACGCACGGCCGCGGCGCCATCCGCGCGCGCAGGCCGGCGATGCGCCGCGGCCGCGCGGAGAGCGGCAACGGCTCGCCGTGCCACGGGAACACGCTCCAGTCGAAGGGCTCGGCGTTCTCGACGTCGGCGCACAGGCAGAGCGACGTGCGCACGGCGCGGAGCGTCTCCTCCCCGGCTGACACCACCTCCAGCGACACGAGATCCGCTCCGTGCGCGCACGCGGACACGTTCCGGAGGAGTGCGAGGCGCGCGCCGAGCGTCCAGCCGCCCGCGGTCGAAGCCGCGATGCCCACGACGAGCACGACGACGAAGCGCGTCGTCGCTGCCCCCGCTCCGACGAGCAGGGCGTGTGCCGCGAACGCGATGAGGCCCAGCCCCACCGCGAAGAGCAGCAGCGCGCCGTACGTCTCGCTCCGCAGGTGCCGATGGACGCCCAGTTCACTGCGCGGCACGGTGCTCCCCCTGTACCCGAGCGCGGCTCAGCCTACCGGGATGACGCGTGCGTCGCGCTCACTCCGGTGCGACGTCGACATCCACTCGGTTCCGGTAGGTGCCCGCCGCGTGGCCGACCGTGTCCCACCCGCGGCCGACGGCCGTCGCGGCCAGCGTCAGCACGACCGACACGCCGCCACGTCCGTCGGCGAAGAACTCGATCGCATTCGCGTGCACACGGTGTCTGACACCGTTCGTCGCGTGACCGACCGCGCCCGGATGGCGCTCAGCGCGCCGCCGTCGCGCGCTTCGGCGGCTCCTCCAGCGTCACGTCGAGGCGCACGACGCCGCCCTCGACGATGGTGGCGGCGCAGCGCGGGTCGAGGTCGTCCTCGAGCAGAGCGCGCCAGCGATCGGAGTCGGAGGGCTGACCCGGATGCACCAGGTTCGTCGCACCGGCGGCGAGGACCAGGGCAACGCCCGGGCGCAGCCCGTCGACGACGTAGCTGCCGTCGGCGGCCGTCTCGGTCGTCGTGTTCGTGATGTAGCCGTGGTCCGACGTCCAGACCTGGACCGAGACCCCGCCGAGCGGTCCCTCCGGCCCGCGCACGACGCCTACGAGCTTGCCTCCGGCGAAGATCTCGAAGTCCGCGACGCGCTCGACGCCGCTTCCCACGCTGAACGGCGCGCCGCCGAACGCGACCTCGGCGAGCCCGTCCTTCCAGGCGGTGAGGCGCTTCACGTCGTCGTCGCCCACGAGGCGCAGCTCGTACGCGCCGTCGTCGTCCGTCGTCGCCTGCCCGATGTAGGCGCCCGCACCCAAGGCGAGCACGCGGACGCCGGCAACGGTGTCGCCCGTCGCTGCTCGCCGCACGTGGCCTGTGATCCGCCCCCCGAGCCGCAGCGAGAGCACGGGCGCGCGGTCCTCAGGGAGATTGACTGCGCCGACGTGGACCGGCAGCCCACCCCGCCAGGCGACCCAGGCGCCGTAGCGCCCCGCTGCCGCGTCGGCGATCGCGAAGCGGCCGTCGCCGGTCGTCTCGGTGCGGTAGTTGACGACGGGCGGGCCGTCGCCGGTCGTCAGGAGCACGATCAGACCGGCCTGCGGCTCCCCGCCGACGAAGCGGATCGTGCCCGTGACGTCGTGCCGATCGCCGAGCGCCACCGCGACGCCTGCGCTTCCCGCGCCGTGCCGGATCGTCGTGGCGCCGTGACCGTCCTTCGCGACGCGCACGTACGCGCGGGGCTCGCTCGCGAGCTCCGGGAGCCGCACGCCGCCCTCGGAGTCGGTAATCCCCTGCGCGAGCAGCTCGGGCTCCGCGAGCATCGCCGACAGCACGGCGGCGTAGTCCGACGGCCACCCCACCGAGGGTGCGCGGCGCAGCTCCACGCGCGCCCCCGCGACGGGCTTGCCGGTGGCGTCCGTCACGCGCACGACGTCGCGTGCTCCGGTCGGGGCGCCGGACGTCGTGAGCGCGCCGCGCAACGCGTCCGCGACTGCGGTGTCGAGGTCCACGCCGACGGCCGACTCGTCGGCGGCCGCGCCGTGGCCGGCCGCGGCGTCCTGCGTCGCACCGGGATCGACGCGCCGACGCGCGCCTCTCTCGGCGGTTCGGTTCCCGATCTCCGGCGACGCCGACCCCGGAGTCTCGTCCGCGCGCTCCCGCCGGTCCGTCGCCTGTGCGACCAACAACCCCGCGGCCCCTGCCAGCAGCAACATCGCGCTCACGATCGCGATCGACTTCTTCGAGGCGGATGCCATGACGACTCCCTTGGTGGCCGGCGAGGAGCCCGCACCGACGCCCGCAAGCGCGAGCAGTGACGCCGAACAGCGGAGCGCGTCGCCGTCGAACCGAGCGTCGAGTGCGGCCCGCACGCGCGCGACGCCGCGACGCACGCGCGAGCGGACCGTCTCGACCGGCACACCCGTCCGCACCGCAACCTCCCGCGGCCCGAGACCGTCGAGGTAGCGCAGGATCACGGCGCTGCGGAACGGCTCGTCGAGCTCGAGCACGGCGCGCACGACCAGCTCGTGCAACTCCGTCCGCGCGACGGCCTCGTCCACGGGCAGCGCGCTCCCGCGCGGCGACGCCGCCAGCTCGTGACGCTCCCGGCGCGCCCGTGCGCGACGCGCGTTCCGCGCGACGTTGCGCACGACCCCGGCGAGCCACGCGCGCGGCGCGTCGACGCTCCGTCCCGCGGCGCGCAACGCCAGCAGCCACGCATCCTGCTCGACGTCCTCCGCCGCAACCCCCTCGCGCGCGAGCGCCCGCGCCAGGCTCCGCACGCGGTCGCGGTGCAGGAGCAGTTCGTCGATACGGGCAGGCGGAACGGCACCGGGGTTCACGTCACGTCATAGTGTCCGCCCGAAGGCGAACCGGTTCCATGCGGGGCCGACAGGCGTCGGCGCTGGACGCGCGCACTCCGCGCCGCAGAACACTTCGGGCGCGAGGGTCTGACCTTCCACAGCCTCCGGCAGAGCTTCGCGACGCACTTCCTCGAAAGGGGCGGGTCCATCACGGACCTGATGACTCAGCTCGGGCACAGCAAGCTCGAGACCACGCAGATCTGCGCGGCGGCGGTCCGCGATCGAGGGCGGGCGTCGGTGATGGGGCTGGACCTAGCGCCCATCGCGAACCCGCGGCGTGCTCGCAGCGCGCCGACGCGGCGCTCTGGGTAGCCAGGGCGTCGGAGCCCGGACCGAGCGCGGCGGCACCGGCTCGCGGGTGCCGGGGGCCACGACCGTCCGCGTGCGCACGTATCGTCTTCTGGATGCGGAACGACCCTGGAGCGCGTGGTGCGGCCAACGAAGGGCAGTGCCCAATCGTCGTGTTCCTCGGAGCGGGGGCGTCCGCTCTCGCGGGGGTCCCGCTTACGCGAGGCTTCGTATCGACGCTTCGACAGCACCTCCAAGATCGCGGCCTGCGGGACGCCCTACCGCACTACGACCGGCTGGTGAGGTTCCTCACCGAGTTCAACCACGGCCGCGCCGAGCCTGGCGTCTCGGGCGATGACGAGCCGGACATCGAGGCTGTGTACGAGGCGCTGGTGCGGCTCGCGGCTCCGGAGGAGGACGCGTTTCTCCGGAGTCGCGAGGACCTTCCCGTTCCGGCCGAAGCCGCGCAGCAGCTTCGCCTGGCGACGGAGCGCCACATTCGCGAGAAGGCGTTTCTGGCACCCGACCAAGTCGGCTACCTCGACGAACTCGTGGCGCTCAGGAACCGTGGACAGGTCGTGGTCTTCTCGACGAACTACGACACCGGGATGGAAGCGTTCTGCGAGCGTCATCACCGGCGCTGGGAGGACGGATTCCGGCTGCGATGGGATCCGACCGTTTTCGAGGATGCGGACGTCGACTTCTGCCTCCACAAGCTCCACGGTTCGGTGCTCTGGTATCGCGACGAGCTCGGCGGGTACTTCCGTTCGCCTCTGCGCCCGACAGAGACGGACGGCGTCCCGCTGCGCTGGTTCGGGGGTGCCTGCGAGCCGCTACTCGTCTACCCGGCGCGAAAGTCGGCTCAGGATGCTCCGTACGCCCACGGTCTGGCACAGCTCTCCGCGACTCTCGGTGCTCCCGAGACGCAGGTGACGCTGCTGGTACTAGGGTACTCCTTCCGCGACGAGCACCTCCGGCAGGTGCTGTTTGACGCCGCACGATCCAACGACCGACTCACAGTCGTTCTGGTCGATCCGAACGCCAGCCACGTGTTCCGAGCTGCGCTCGCGCGCTACGGAGAGGCTCCGTCACCGCTCGCGACGCGCGTGCTCTGCGTCAACGATGCGCTAGACGACGGGGGCGAGGTGCTGCGCGATGTCCTTCAGCGCCGCGTGCCGAGCTTCTTGGCCGCCCATCGCAATGAGTCGGATTTCTACCGAGAGCGGCGCAACGGCGCCAACGAGATGAGAAACGCGGCCAACTCGTACGCGTACATCGGAGACCTGCGGGGCTACGAACGCTGCATGTCCGTAGCCCGAAGCCTCAGCCCCTCCGCCGATCTGGAGTCGAACGTGGTGCATGCGCTCACCCAGCTGCGACTCCAACTTCAAGATCTCGCGACCTGTCTCGCTGTGCAACGCGGTGCAGCCGCCGTCGGAGTCGAACTGCTCGCATGGCTGGGGCAGCCGGGGCGGGTCCACGCCATCAACGGGCCGGAGAACTGGTGGGTGGCGTTCGGTGTCCAAGGCGCACCCGTTAGCCTGGCACGCGCTCTCCGCGAGGCGTGCGACACCGCCCGGATCGGCGTGGTGCGGCCACACGGTCCTGTCGGCGCGAGCCTGCTCGCGCTCCGTGCGTGGGCGGAGGAGATCGCGTCGCTCGTTGAGTCCCTTCAACCGGAGTCCCACACCTTCGTGCTACCCGTCCTCCCACTTGTGGACGCCGGCGTCCTGCCGGCGAAGTGGCGTGATCGAAGTGGGAACACGGACCCGGATGAGTTACGCGGCGAGGTGGTGACCCGGATGGACTACCACCTCCGCGTCGCGCGGCCTCTGGCACTCCTCCGCGCCCTCGGGCTCGACGATTCCGCGCCGTCCGCGGGCCCGCGCTAGAGCAACTCCTAGAGCAACTCTGTTCTCGCGCGCCCCGAACTCGCGCGGATCCGACGCGTAGGACGCGACCGTAAAGCGTGCGTGCGTCGCGACTTACGTTGGTCGGGGCGACCCGATTTGAACGGGCGACCTCTTGCACCCCAAGCAAGCGCGCTATCCAGGCTGCGCCACGCCCCGACCTCGGGGTCCCGGCCGCGCGCGGCGCCGCGGGCTGTGCCCGTGGGCCCGGGGCGGGGTCGGCCCGGGGCGCGGTGGCGGGAGCGGGAGGTTAGCGTCCGGCCCGGAGGCGACGAGAGGAAAGCGGTTCGCGCCGCGGCGTCCCCGGGGGGTGCGTCGGCGGGCGCCGCGCGACGGATCCGGGTCGGTGGCACCGGGCCGGTCGCGTGCGTCGGGCGTGCGTCGGGCGTGCGTCGGGAGCGCGGTCGAGCGGGCGCGTCGGGCTGCGTCGAGTAGCGTCGAGGAGCGTCGAGGAGCGTCGCGCCGGCACTCGCCGCCGCCCGGCGGCGCCGCACGCCGCGTCGGCGGTGTCGCGCCGCGCGCGGGCCGCGCCCGGCAGCCTGTGAACGGGCGGCGCCGGCCGGGCGGCGACCTTCGTCCGGCCCGGCCGCGCTGCTATCGTGCGCGGCTTCGGACGGGCGCCCGCGGGGGCTGAGTCCGGGGACGGGAGCGCGGGATGAGCGTGGGCGACGCGGTGCAGCAGACGACGGACACGACCGACGCCACGGGCGCGGCCGGGGGCGAGGACGGGCGCACGCGCTGCGCCTGGGTGCGCGGGCGGCCCGAGCACTACTTCTTCCACGACGCGGAGTGGGGCCGGCTGCCCGACGGCGACGAGGCGTGCTTCGAGCGGGTGCTGCTGACGGTGCTCGAGCGCGACGTGCCGCTCGTCGAGGCGCTCGACCGGCGGCTCGACGTCTACGAGGCGTCGGGGCAGTGGTCGATCGACGCCCTCGCCGGCGCCGACGACGCCGCGCTCGACGCGTTCGCGGCGCGCGGGGGCATCGTCTCGGAGCGGGCGCGCGTCGTGCGGCTGCGCGACGCGGCACAGGCGTGCGCGGCGGTGAAGAAGGAGTTCAAGACGCTCCGCGACTACTTCCTCGTCATGCCCTCGCTGACGCCGGAGGAGCAGATCGCGGACGTCTGCGCGCGCTTCCCGGGCTTCGACAAGGAGGACGCGGCGCGGCTGATCGTGAACGTGGGCTGCGTCGGCGGGTCGATCGAGCAGCTCTCGCACGAGCGCGACTGCTGGATCTACTGAGACGGGGCGACGGCGAGGGGCGGGGGGATCGAGCCGGACGTCGCAGCGGCGGAATCCGTTTCGCACGCGGCGCGGCTCCTCCGTCCGTTCCCGCTGAGGTCGGGGCGCCCGCGGGAGCGTGCGCGGCCCGGCCGCGGACGCACGAGGTGGCGGACGGCACGAGCGGGGCCGCGGCTGCGCACGCCGCCCGCGACTCACGCGGCGCGGGGGCGCCGCGCGGCACGGCGGCGGGCGGCTCGCGACGCACGGGGCAGGAGGTGACGGGGTGATCGAGGCACGGGCGATCTCGATGCGCTACGGCAACGTCACGGCGCTGCACGAGTCGAGCTTCACGGCCCGCCGGGGCGAGGTGGTCGGGCTGCTCGGACCGAACGGCGCCGGCAAGACGACCACGATGCGCATCCTCACGACGTACCAGCTCCCGAGCTCCGGGACGGCCGTCGTCGCGGGGCACGACGTCGTCGCCGAGCCGCTCGAGGTGCGGCGGCGCATCGGCTACCTGCCGGAGACGCTGCCGCTCTACCTCTCGATGGAGGTCTGCGAGTGCCTGCGCTTCGTGGCGCGCGCGCGCGGCCTGCGCGGACGCGAGCTGAAGGAGCGCGTGGACTGGGTCGTCGCGAAGTGCGGGCTCGACCGCATGTACCGGACGCCCGTGCTCGAGCTCTCGAAGGGCTTCCGGCAGCGCACCGCGCTCGCGCAGGCGCTCGTCCACGACCCCGAGGTCGTGATCCTCGACGAGCCGACGACGGGCCTCGACCCGCACCAGATCCTCGGCATCCGCGCGCTCATCGAGGAGCTCGCGCACGAGCGCACGGTGCTGCTCTCGACGCACATCCTGCAGGAGGCGAGCGCGCTCGCGCAGCGGCTGCTCGTGATGAGCGGCGGGCGCATCGTGGGCGCCGGCACCGCCGACGAGCTGCGGGCGCAGGCGGGCGTCCGGCCGCGCGTGCGCGTCGCGGTCCGCGGCGGCGACGTCGCCACGCTGCGCGCGGAGCTCTCGCGCATCGACGGTGCGGGCGCGGTCACGACCGCGGGCGACGGCGCGGTCTTCGACGTCGTCGAGACCGCTCCGGGGCTGCTCGCGCGCGTCGGCGAGTGGGCGCACGCGCGGGGACTCACGGTGCTCGAGCTGAGCTGGCACGAGGGCAGCCTCGAGGAGATGTTCCTGACGCTCACGCGCCAGGGCGCGGCGTCGCACGCGCACGATGCGGCGCAGCACGCGGCCCACGACGCCGCGCAGGAGGAGGCGGCATGACGAACGTCCTGACGCTGCTCCGCCGCGAGCTCGGTCAGCTCTTCCGCTCGCCGCTCGCGTACGTGTTCCTGGTGCTGTTCGTCGTGATCGTCCAGCTCCCGTACATGCTCAGCGTGTTCCTGGTGCGCAGCGCCGACCTGCGCGGCTTCTTCGGCTTCCTGCCCTGGATCCTCGTGGCCTTCGCGGCGCTCGTGACGATGCGCTCGTGGGCCGAGGAGCGGCAGGAGAACACGTACGAGATGCTCCTCACGTTCCCGATGCGGGACTGGGAGCTCGTCGTCGCGAAGTTCCTCTCGACGTACCTGTTCCTCTGCGTCGGCATCGCGTGCACGGCGGCGCTGCCGCTGATGCTGGTGGTGCTCGGCGAGCCCGACAAGGGCGCGCTGGCGGCGGGCTACCTGGGCGCGCTCCTGCTCGCCGGCATGTGGTGCGCCGCAGGAGTCTTCTTCTCGAGCCTCACCCGCTCGCAGCTCCTCGCGGCGATCGTCACGCTCGTGCTCGGCATGGTGAGCCTCGTCGTCGGCGTGCAGCAGGTGGCGGACATCCTCGACGGCAAGATCCCGGGGCTCGGGAGCCTCTTCGACTCGGTGTTCGGCACGTGGGGCCACTACGACGCGCTCGGGCGCGGCGTGCTCGACCTCGCGGACGTCCTGTTCTTCGCCGTGTGGACGGCGCTGTTCCTCTACCTGAACGTGCTGTTCGTCGGCCTGCGGCGGGCCCCGCGCGCACGGACGATCCTGCTCGCGTGCACGTCGCTCGCGGTCGGCTGCGCGCTCCTCGCGGCGCGCCTGCTCGACGGCTCGTCGCTCTCGCGCATCGACCTGACGGAGGAGCGCCTCTACACGCTGAGCGAGGGCACGGTGAACGTGCTGCGCCGCGCCGAGGTGCCCGTGCGCGCGACGTTCTACGTCTCGCCGCGCAGCGACATGCCGGGGGCCTACGCGGAGCTCGAGCGCGACCTCGCGGACCGGCTCGAGGAGATGCGCCTGCAGTCGGGCGGCATGCTCGACGTGCGCGTGGTGCACATGGAGGCCGCCAACCTCGCCGTCACGACGGAGGACGAGCAGAAGGAGCAGGAGGCGGACGAGAAGGAGGTCGCGAAGACCGACGAGAGCAAGTCGATCGAGCGGCGGCTCATCGAGCGCGGCGTGCGCCCCTTCCAGGTGCAGACCATGGAGGCGACCGAGGTCAGCACGAAGTACGTCTACGCCACGCTGGGACTCGCCTACCGCGAGAAGGACGAGGAGCTGATCGCGCCGATCGTGCCCGAGCGCCTGCCGGAACTGGAGTCGCTGGTCGCGAGCACGGTCGCGCGGCTCATCCGCGAGGCGCCGCCGCGCATCGCGCTCTACCTGGGCAAGGACCAGGTGGACCCGCAGATGGCGATGTACCTGCAGCAGATGGGCCGCCCGGTGCCCGACGGCGAGCGCTACGGGCAGGTGGAGCAGCTCCTGCGCTCCGAGAAGTACGACGTGGTGCGCGTCGGCATGACGGCCCACCAGCCGATGCCTGAGCAGTACGACGCGTTCGTCGCGATCGATCCCGTGGAGTGGGACGACCGCGCGCGCTACGAGCTGAACCGCGCGCTCGTCTCGGGCAAGCCCACGCTCCTCGCAGCGCAGCGCTACACGTGGAACTACCGCCCCGACGACTACGGCCGGATCATCCCCAGCGTCGAGTCCGCGGACCCGGGCGTCGACGCCGTGCTCGGTCCGCTCGGCGTGAAGGTCTCGGATCGCATCCTCATGCAGGAGGAGAACGCGATCGCCCTGACCGTCAACTCGGGCAACGCGCTGCAGAACCTCCTGCAGCCGATGCGCCTCAAGCTGCCCGTGCACATCGGGATCACGTCGAGCGGGATGTCGCCCGACAACCCCGTCACCGCGGAGCTCGGCGACCTGATCTACCTGTGGGGCACGGCGCTCGAGCTCGACAGGGACGCCCTCTCGAAGGCCGGGATCGAGGTGCAGGAGCTGATCCACACGGGTCCGAACGCGTGGGAGATCGAGGGCAACCGCCCGCTGCGCAACGCGGACCTCCAGCCGGCGGGCCACGAGCTCGCCGAGCGCCCGCTCGTCGCGAAGCTGACCGGCACGTTCCCCGACGCGTTCGCGGGCAAGGAGCGCCCGAAGTGGCCGGTGGCGCTCGAGCGCGGCCCGGACGGCCGCCCGCTCCCGCCGCCGCCCGACACGCCGGAGCAGCCGGTGACGCCGAAGCCGGGCGTGCTCTACGTCGCGGGCTGCGCGCGCATGTGGCAGGACGGGTTCCTCTCCGCGCCCGGCAACCAGATGCTGCTCCTGAACGCGCTCGCCTCGATGACGCTCGACGACGACATCGTGCGCGTGCGCAGCAAGCAGGCGCGCTCGCGGACGTTCGACAAGCCGTCGGAGATCGCCGCGCTCGTGTGGACGCTGACGCCGCTCGTCTTCGTGCCGTTCCTGATCATCGGCGTGGGCACGGCGATCGGCGTGACGCGCCTCGGGCGCCGCAACGCGTGGAACGCGTCGCACGGGAGGTAGCCATGAAGCAGATCGGCATCCTGGCGGTCCTCTTCGTCGTCCTCGCGATCGCGGTCGCCGCGAAGGAGCTCTCGCGGCCGAGCGCCGCGCCGCTCCGCGAGCAGGTGCCCGTGGTCCGGCTCGGTCCGGCGGCGTTCGCCGCGGACGACGTGGCCGCGATCGAGGTCGCCGGCCCGGGCGGCGCCGAGACGTTCACGCTGCAGCGCGACGGCGAGCGCTGGCTCGCGCTCCAGCCGTTCCGCGCGCCGGCGGCGGCGGGCGTCGTGACGACGCTCCTCGACGCCGTCGTCGAGGCGCGCGGCGAGCTGCGGCTCGACGACGCGGCGGCCCTCGGCAAGTTCGACCTCACCGAACAGCGCGCGACGCACGTCGTCTGCCGCGCGAAGGACGGACGCGTGCTCGCCGACTTCGACGTCGGCCGCACGAGCGGCGAGCGCGGCGCCTTCGTGCGCCTGCGCTGGGAGGGCGCGAACGCCGACGCCGCGTACTCCGTCGCCGCGGACCTGCGCGCCGCGCTCGGGCTCTCGCGGACCGAAGCGGGCGCGTCGGAGCCCGAGACGCCCCACGCGAAGCACTTCCACGACCTCGCGCTCCCCGAGATCGCGCAGGGCAGCCCGCAGCGCATCGAGATCGCGACGCCGAACTGGACGATCGGGCTCGCCGACGAGAAGGGCGTGTGGAACCTCGTCGAGGGAGCCACGGGCATCGCGCTCCGCAAGGCGGGCGTGGACCAGTTCGTGAAGCGCCTCGGCGGCGCGCTGAACGCGACCGAGCTCGTCGATCCCGCGCAGCGCGCCGAGACGGGCATCGACGCGGCACCGTATCGCGTCACGGCCGTCGCCGCGGACGGCACGCGGCGCACGGTGTTCGGGGCCGCGGACCGCGCGAAGGACGCGTTCTACGTGCGGCTCGACAGCGAGCAGGATCCGCCCGTCGTCTACAAGCTGACGAGCTGGAGCTGGAACCCCGTGTTCGCGCCGGGCTCGAGCCTCTTCGACCTGCAGCCCGTCGAGGTGAAGGACGCGGACCTCGGCCGCGTGGTGATCCGCGCCGGCGAGCGCACGTTCGAGATGTCGCGGCCCGACACGCGCACCGGCACCGAGTGGACGCTCACGAGCCCGCACCTGCCGCTCGCCGCGAGCGCGTCGCAGGTGGCGTCGCTCGCGACGGCGATGCGCAGCCTGCGGCCCAGCGACTGGGCGGCGCGCGCGGCCGACTTCGACGACGAGATCGTGGTCCGCTGGGGCCCGCCGGGCGCGGCCGACGACGCGCTCCACACGGTGCGCATCGGTCCGAAGGTCGCGGGCGGCGACGACCGCTACGCCGTGCTGCCCGGCGCGCCGGAGCGCGTGGTCGTGCTCGCGAAGTCGGCGGTCGAGCGGCTCACCCCCGAGGCGCTCTCGCTCTACGAGCCGAAGCTCCTGCACGGGTGGACGGCCGACGACGTGACGAGTGTGCGCGTCACGGCCAAGGACGGCGCCGGCTACGAGCTGCGGCGCGGCGAGGGCGGCGCGTGGACGCTCGTGCGCGATGGCGCCGAGTCCCCCGCCGACGCGCTGAAGGTGTCGTCGTGGGTGCGCAGCCTGCTCGGCGTCGAGGTCGCCGAGACGGCCGAGTCCGCCGAGACCGACCACGAGGTCGTCGTCGGCCGCGCGGGCGGCGAGCCCGTCACGCTCGCCGTCGGTCCGGGGCCGCGCGGGCGGTCCGCGGTGGTCGTCGCAGGACACGCGTTCCAGGTGGACGCGCGCGATCTCGCGCCCGACGCCGCGCGCTTCGCGATCGACGCGCCCACGACCGAGAAGCCCGGCGACGGCGCGCCGGACGACGGGCACGGGCACGAAGACGACGACGAGGACTTCGGCGACGACGACGGCGAGTAGCCGCGCGCGCCCGACGGCTCAGCCGATCAGGCGCTTCAGGACGCTCTGGTCGCCCTGCAGCGCGACGCGCTGCTGGTAGAGCCGCAGCCCGCGCTCCATGCCGAGCTCCTCGCCGCCGCCCGCGCGGCCGGGGCCGCCGTGGATCGACGCGGGGAGCACCGCGCCCGAGCCGAGCGTCTGGTCGGCGACCTTCGCGGAGCCGAGGTAGAGGCGCCCGTGGTACGGGCCGATCGCGAGGACCATCGCGCGCACGAAGTCGCGGTCGTCGCTGTAGACGCTCGCGACCAGCGAGCCGTCGCCGCGGTTGACGAGCTCCGCGACCTCGGCGGCGTCGCCGCTCGTCACGAAGAGCGTCGCGACGGGGCCGAAGACCTCGTGCTCGTGCACGACGCGCGACGTCGCGGGGTCCTTGGCCCGCAGCAGCACGGGACCGACGAAGTAGCCCGCGGCGGCGTCGGCGCCGACGGTCGCGGGCGCGTCGGTGCCGCCGAGAACGACGTCGCACTCGGCCGTGAGTCGCTCGATCCCGGCGAGCACGTCGCGCCGCTGCGCCGCGGTGGCGAGCGGGCTGATCGTGACCTCACGCTCCGACGGGTTGCCGACCTTCGCCGCGCCGAGGCGCGCGACGAGCTCGGCCTGCACGGCGTCGGCGGTTCCCGCCGGCACGAAGATGCGCCGCACGGCGGTGCACTTCTGCCCGGCCTTCTGCGTCAGCTCCGTCATGACGTCGCGGAGGAAGAAGTTCCACGTGTCGGAGCCCGGCTTCACGTCGGGGCCGAGCACCGCGGAGTTCAGGCTGTCGGCCTCCACGTTCACGCGCACGCCGCGCCGCAGCACGTTCGAGTGCGAGCGCAGCTTGAGGCCGGTGTCGGCCGAGCCCGTGAACGCGAGCACGTCCTGCGAGCGCATGTGGTCGAGCAGGTCGCCCGCCGAGCCGCAGAGCAGTTGCAGCGCGCCCTCGGGCAGCACGTTCTCCTCGACGAGCACGCGCACGATGGCGTGGGCGACGAGCGCCGTCGCGGTCGCGGGCTTCGTGACGACGGGCATGCCCGCGAGCCACGCGCACGCGGCCTTCTCGGCGAGGCCCCACGCGGGGAAGTTGAAGGCGTTGACGTGCACGGCGACGCCCTGGCGCGGCAGCAGCACGTGCTCGCCCCAGAAGCGCGCGGTGCGCCCGAGCTGCGCGCCCTCGCCGTCGGCGAGCACGCGCGCCTCGCCGAGCTTCGCGCCGAGCGCCGCGTATGCCGCGAGCGTGCCCGTGGCGCCGTCGAGGTCGAACTTCGCGTCCTTGCGCGTGTTCCCGCCGTTCAGGACGGCGAGGTCGATGAGCTCCTCGCGCCGCGCGTGGATCGCCTTCGACGCCGCGCCGAGCAGCGCGCCGCGCTGCGCGAACGTCATCTCGCGGAGGAGCGGTCCGCCCACGTTCCGCGCGTGCGCGAGCACGGCGCCCATGTCGACGCCGCCCGTGCCGCACTGCGCGACGACGGCGCCGGTGGTCGGGTCGTGCAGATCGGCGAGGGCGCCCTCGCCCGCCTTCCAGGTGCCGCAGACGTAGCTCTCGAGAATCCGCATGTCGTCCTCCGCGAGCCCCGCAGGCTACCGAGGGCAGGGGCGCGCGGGGCCAGCTTTCGACGGCTCGCGAGCGCGGCTGCCATCGTTCACGCGTGCGGGACATCCCGATCACGCCCGAGCGCCGACTCGAGCCGGCCGAGAAGCTGCGCATCGCGCTCGAGCTGGTCGAGGTCGGCGCCGAGCTGATGCGCGAGAGGCTGCGCCGCGAGGATCCCGGGGCGACCGACGCCGAGATCCACCGCCGGCTCGTCGCGTGGTTCCGCACGCGCCCGGGCGCGGAGCACGGCGACGCGCCCGGGCGCCCGATCACGCGCGACTTCGGACCGGAGTGAGTCCGAGCTCGGCGACCCGGCACGCGGCCAGCCAGGGTGAGGACGCCTTGCGTGTACCGCACTCACTCGCCGGCAGTCTCGAGTTCGGCGCGCGCTGAGTCGCCGCTTCACGTGCGGAAGACGGCCTCGCGCCAGTAGCGCAGCTCGGCGACGCTCTCGCGGATGTCGGCGAGCGCGCGGTGGCCCTCGGCCTTCTTCGGGCGGTCGCGGTAGGCGCGCGGCGTCCAGCGGCGCGCGAGCTCCTTGATCGTCGAGACGTCGATCGAGCGGTACGAGAGCCACTCCTCGAGCCGCGGCATGTAGCGCGCGAGGAAGCGGCGGTCGGTGCCGATCGTGTTCCCGCAGAGCGGGTGCACGCCGCGCTTCGTGCAGTGCTCGCGCACGAAGGCGAGCGTCGCCGCCTCGGCCTCCTCGACGCAGAGGCGCGACGCCCGGATCTCCGGCAGGAGACCGCTCCGCGTGTGCATGCGGCGCACGACGGGCGGCATCGCGGCGAGCTGCTCGTCGCTCGCGTGGAGCACCAGGTCGGGCCCCTCGGCGACGATCTCGAGGTCCGCCTCGGTGACGAGCGTGGCGATCTCGACGATCACGCAACGCGACGGGTCGAGCCCCGTCATCTCGAGATCGAGCCAGACGAGGCGGTGCGTCTTCGGGGGGCGGCGCGGCATGGCGCAGAGTGGAGCGCGCCGCCGCCCCGCGCGCAAGCGGGTGCGGGCCGGGACCGCCGTCGGCGGTCCCGGCGCCGCCGCGGGATCAGTAGCGGTACTCGTCGCGCTTGAACGGCCCCTCGGCCGGCATGCCGAGGTACTCGGCCTGCTTCGGCAGGAGCTTCGTCAGGCGCGCGCCGAGCTGCGGCAGGTGCAGCGCCGCGACCTTCTCGTCGAGGTGCTTCGGCAGCGTGTAGAGCTTGCGCTCGTAGGACGCGCCGCGCTGCCACAGCTCGATCTGCGCGAGCACCTGGTTCGAGAAGCTGTTGCTCATCACGAACGACGGGTGCCCCGTGGCGCAGCCGAGGTTGAGCAGCCGGCCCTCGGCGAGGATCGTGAGCCGCTTGCCGTTCGGCCACACGACCTGGTCCACCTGCGGCTTGATGTTCACGCGCCGCAGCTCGGGGTCCTTGAACACGCTCGCGACGTCGATCTCGTCGTCGAAGTGGCCGATGTTGCCGACGATCGCCTGGTTCTTCATCGCGTCCATGTGCTCGCGGCGGATGACGTCGCAGCAGCCGGTCGCGGTGACGAAGATGTCGCCGACGGGCGCCATCTCCTCCATGGTCCGCACCTCGTAGCCCTCCATCAGCGCCTGCAGCGCGCAGATGGGGTCGATCTCGGTGATGGTGACGCGCGCGCCCTGCCCGCGCAGCGACTGCGCGCAGCCCTTGCCGACGTCGCCGTAGCCGCAGACGACCGCGACCTTGCCCGCGATCATCACGTCGGTCGCGCGCTTGATGCCGTCGAGCAGCGACTCGCGGCAGCCGTAGAGGTTGTCGAACTTCGACTTCGTGACCGAGTCGTTGACGTTGATCGCGGGGCAGAGCAGCGTGCCCTTCTCGACCATCTGGTGCAGGCGGTGCACGCCCGTCGTCGTCTCCTCGGAGAGCCCGCGCACGCCCGCCATCAGCTCGCGGTGGTCGCGGTGCATGACGAGCGTCAGGTCACCGCCGTCGTCGAGCAGCATGTTCGGGCCCTTGCCGCCCGGCCAGCGGATCGTCTGCTCGACGCACCACCAGTACTCCTCCTCGGTCTCGCCCTTCCAGGCGAAGACCGGGATGCCGGCGGCGGCGATCGCCGCCGCGGCGTGGTCCTGCGTGCTGAAGATGTTGCAGGACGCCCAGCGCACCTCGGCGCCGAGGTCGACGAGCGTCTCGATCAGCACGGCCGTCTGGATGGTCATGTGCAGCGAGCCGGCGATGCGCGCGCCCGCGAGCGGCTTCGACGCCGCGTACTCGCGGCGGATCGCCATGAGGCCCGGCATCTCGGACTCGGCGATCTCGATCTCCTTGCGGCCCCACTCGGCGAGCGAGAGGTCCTTCACCTTGAAGTCGGCCGCGCTCTCCGCGGTCTTCGTACGGGTCTCCGTGCTGCTCACGATCTGCTCCTTCCGGACGTTCGGCGCGTGCGCGCGGGACGGACGCCCACGACGACGAGCGGGGTGAGTCGTCCCACCTTCGACGCCCGCGCCGAGCGTCCCGCGTGATCCTCTGCGTGCCGCGCCCCCGGGGGCGCGGGCAACTCGACACGGCGCACGCCGTCGAGCCCCGCCGCACGGAGCAGTTCCGTGAGCCGGGCGGGCTCGAACCCGGCGAAGCCGGCGCCGAGGCGGCGCACGAGCGCCTCGTCGCCGTGCGACTCGACGTCGCAGACGACGAGGCGTCCGCCCGGCCGGAGCGCCCGCGCGCAGCGCGCGACGGCGGCGGCCGGATCGGACGTGTGGCCGAGCGACAGGCTGAGCAGGATCGCGTCGGCCCAGCGCTCGGGCACCGGCAGCTCCTCGATGCGGCCGCGGCGCACCTCGACGTTCGGCAGGGCGCGCGCGCGCTCCGTCGCGTGGCGCACCATGCGCGCGGCGCTCTCGACCGCGACGACGGTGCCGCCCGGACCCACGAGCTCCGCGAGCCACGGCAGGAGCACGCCCGTGCCGGTGCCGGCGTCCACGACGCGCAGGCCGTCGGGCACGAGGAGCGACGCGATCTCGGGCGCGGCGAGGCGCCCGCCGAGCAGCCCTTCGCGCAGCGCGTCCCAGTCGTCGGCGAGGGCGTCGAAGAGCGCCTCGCGGTCGGCCGTGCGCTCGCGCCGCACCGCGTCCAGGCGGTCGAGGTCGTCCGCGTGCGCGAGGTCGGCGTCGCGCACCATCGCGAGCAGCGCCGCGACGAGCGGCGCGGCCGCGCCGTCGCCCTCGGCTGCGAGGCGCACGTACGAGCGCACGCCCTCCGCGCGCTCCTCGACGAGGCCGGCGCGCCGCAGCACGGCGAGGTGCCGCGAGACGGTGCTCTGCGGCAGCGCGGTGCAGCGCGCGAGCTCCCCCACCGTCAGCTCCTCGCGCTCGAGCAGCCGCAGGAGACGCAGACGGCTGGCGTCGGCGACGGCCTTGAGCGTGGGCAGCGGGTCCGCGACGGATGGCATGCTTCGATCCGGATAGAAGCATGAAGCGCCTCCCGGTCGAAGGAATCGCCCGGCGGGAGGCGCCCGGGACGCAGCCTGCGCGACCGCGCGTTCCCGCTGGACTCCCCGTGCCGCACCCGCTCCTCCCCGCCGGCCGCACACTGCTCGCCACGCTCGGCGTGGCGAGCACGCTGCTCGGCGTGGTCGGGGTGTTCGTGCCCGGACTGCCGACGACGCCGTTCCTGCTGCTCGCGTCGTGGCTCTTCGCGCGCAGTTCGCCGGCGCTGCGGCGCCGCCTCCACGAGCACCCGTGGCTCGGGCCCTACATCGAGCGGTTCCAGGACGGCCGCGGGCTGCCGGTCCGCGCGAAGGTCGGCGTGCTCGCCGTGCTGTGGGCGACGCTCGCGACGAGCGCCGCGCTGCTGCTCGCGCGCGAGCCGGCGCGGACGGGACTCGCGGCGCTCCTCGCCTGCATCGGCATCGGCGTCACGTGGTACGTGGCGTGGCGCGTCCCCACCGACCGCCGCGGGTAGCTGCCGTTCGTCGCCGCGCGGGTCAGAGCGGGCGCATGAGCGGGAAGAGCACGGCGTCGCGCAGGTTCGTCTGCCCGGTCAGCAGCGTGACCATGCGGTCGATGCCCATGCCCCAGCCCGATGCGGGCGGCATGCCGTGCTCCATGCAGAGCAGGTAGTCCTCTTCGGTCTCGAGCGCCTCGTCGTCGCCGCCCGCGCGGTGCGCGGCCTGCTCCTCGAAGCGCGCGCGCTGGTCGTCCGGATCCACGAGCTCGCTGTATGCGTTGACCACCTCCCACCCGTTCACGAGGAGCTGGAAGCGGTCGGTGACGCCCGGCTCCGCGTCGTTGCGGCGGGCGAGCGGCGAGAGCTCGATCGGATGCCCGATGACGAACAGCGGCCCGAGCAGCTCCGGCCGCACGGTGCGCTTGTAGACCAGGTCCACGAGGCTCGGCCACGCCATGCGGTCGAGGCCCTCGTCGTGGACGCCGTGCGCGCGGCACCACGCGCGCAGTTCCGCCGGGTCGCGCAGCGCCGTCACGTCGAGTCCCGCGCGGTCGCGGATCAGGTCGGTCATCCGCACGACGGGCCACTCGCCGCCCAGGTCCACTTCGCGCGTCACGCCGTCGTGCCCGACGCAGGGGAAGCGCAGCGAGCCGCGCGTCTCGGCGACCACCGCCTGCAGGAGCTCGCGCGTGAAGCGCATGTTCTCCTCGTAGCTCCAGTACGCGACGTAGTACTCGAGCATCGTGAAGTCCTGCAGGTGCGAGGGATCCATGCCCTCGTTGCGGAAGCAGCGCGCGAACTCGTAGACGCGCTCGTAGCCGCCGACGAGCAGGCGCTTCAGCCACGTCTCGGGCGCGATGCGCAGCGTGACGTCGATGTCGAGCGCGTTGTGGTGCGACGTGAACGGCCGCGCGAGCGCGCCCGACGCCTTCGTCTGCAGCACGGGCGTCTCGACCTCCTCGAAGCCGTGCGCGTCGAGCCGGTCGCGCAGCGCGCGCACGAAGCGCGTGCGGAAGCGGAAGCGCTCGCGCGTCGCGTCGTTCGTGAGCAGGTCGAGGTAGCGCTGGCGGTAGCACGACTCCGTGTCCTGCAGCCCCGCCCACTTCTCGGGCAGCGGGCGCAGCGCCTTCGAGAGGATGCGCGCGTCCTTCGCGTCGAGGGTCGGCTCGCCCGTGCGCGTGACCCACACGGCGCCGTCGATGCCCAGGAAGTCGCCGACGTCGAGCGTGCGCAGGAGCGTCGCGAGCGCCTCGTCGGGCAGCGTGCCGGCGCGCAGGCTCACCTGCATGGCGCCCGCGCGGTCCTGCAGCGTCAGGAACACGAGCTTCTTCGAGACCTGGCGGCGCAGCATCACGCGCCCCGCCACGCGCACGCCCTGCGTGCCCTCCGGCAGCACGCGCGCCGCGTCGAGCGCATGCGTGCGCTCCCAGCGGTCGGGGTACGGGTTCTGTCCCTGCTCGCGCAGGAGATCGCGCTTCTGCCGGCGCGCGGCGATCTGGTCGTCGGCCATGGTCTGCTGCTCCCGTCGCGCGCCGTCATCGGCCGCGAACGGGGCGTTATAGCCCGCGCGACGAGCCGCGCCGCACGACGTGCGGACCGCGCGTCGCGAGTGGGTGCAGTGGAGCGTGCGCGCTCAGGACTCGGCGGGCGCGACGACCGCGTGCTCGCCGGTCGTCCGGCGCGCGGTGGCCGCCGCCGCGTCGGCGCGCCGGCGCAGTTCGTCCGCGGCGTGCGCGAGCAGTTGCGCCACGCCGGGGCAGTTCGGGTCGATCTCGAGGATGCGCGTCAACGCGGTGGCCGCCCGCGCGGGCTCGCCCTGGGCGAGGCGCAGCTCGACGAGCGCCGTGAGCACGCGCAGCGACACCTGGGGGTCGGCGCCGCTCGAGTGCAGCAGTTCGCTGTACTCCGCGAGCAGCAGCGCGTCGTTCGGGCGCTTCTCGACGGCCTCGGCGAAGAACGGCAGCGCCTCCTGCGCACGGCCGCACGCGCGGTGCAGGAGCCCCGCGCGGTGGAAGTGCTCGGACGCCTCGATGTGTCCGCCGCTGTTGAGCAGCGCCTGGGCGAGGCCGATGTGCGCGGCGAGGCTCGCGGGATCCACCTCGAGCATCTCGCGGAACACGTCGCTCGCGTCCTGCCAGCGCTCCGCCCGGGTCAGCCGCGCCGCGCCGCGGCGGAGCTGGGCGAGAGCACGGTTGCGGTCGCCGAGCGCCGCGTGACAGCGCGCGTAGCGGCGCCGCACGGAGACGTCGTCCGGCCGGAGCTCGACGAGCTCGGCGTGGATCTCGCACGCGGTGCGGTAGCGCTTCGCGGTCATCAGCGCGTCGGCGCTGTCGGACAGGATGCGCGCGGCGTCGTCGGGGCGGCCGAGCGCGCGGTAGGCGGCGCCCACCTGCACCGTCGCGGACGACATCAGTCCGCCGACCTCGCGCAGCATCTCCTCGACGCGCGCGACCAGGCGCACGGCGGCCTCGCCCTTCACGCGCGCAGTCTCGCCGGTGGCGAGGCGCACGACGTCCGCGAGCGTCTGCACGGCGACGTCCGAGCGCTGCGCCGCGTGCAGCGCGCGCGCCAGCCGGAAGTGCGTGTTCCAGGCGCGCGGCCAGAGCGTCAGGGCGCGCTCGAAGCAGGCGGCCGCCGAGGCCGCCTCGCCGGCCGCGAGCAGCGCGTCTCCCGCCATGCGCGAGCGCAGCGCCGCGCCGCGCGCGTCACCCGCCTCGGCCAGCACCTCGCCGAGACGCCGCAGCACGACGGGGTCGCGCTCGGAGAGCCGCACGGCCTGTTCGAGCGTGGCGCGCGCGGCGGCCAGGTCGCCCTGCGCGCGGTGGATCTCCGCCAGCGCCTTGTAGGCGTGCGCGGCCTCCTTCAGGCGGCCCGCGCCGACGAGCAGGTCGATCTCGAGCCGCCGCACCTCGGGGTCGTCGGGGGCCAGTTCCGCGGCGTGCACCGTGCTCTCGAGCGCCGCGTCGACGTGGCCCTCGCGCGCGCTCAGCAGTGCGTGGCGGCGGTAGCACTCGGCGGCCTTCGCGGAGCGGCCGAGCGCCTCGTACGTCTCCGCCAGCGGCAGCACGACGCCGAAGCCCTCGACACCCAGCTCGTTGACGCGCTCGAGGACGCGCGCGCGCTTCTCGAGCGAGAACTCCTTGCGGCGGTTCTCGGCGAGCATCAGCAGCTCGAACGCGTTCTTCGGGCGGATGCGCCCCTCGTTGCGATAGCGGTAGAACAGCTCGAGCACCTCGAAGCGGTTCATGCGCATGTCCTGCAGGATCTCGCGCATGTCGCGGATGCCGTCGATGAGGAGCATGAACTCGCGCTGGCCGCGGTCGGGCACCGCGCGCGCGAGCTCGTCGAGGCTGCCGAAGTGCAGCTCGTAGACGTCGCGCAGCGACGGCGTGACCGAGTCGAACTTCGCGATGTCGTCGATGATCTTCGTGCACTGGATGAGCACGTTGTCGGTCGCCTGCGGCTGCCCCACGACGCGCAGCTCGCCCGCGTCCACGCGGTCGAGGACGGCCGGCGCGTCGCCGCCGTGGAACTCGAAGCCGACGTTCTCCCAGTAGAAGAGCTCGAGGACCTCCTCGACCATCTGGTACGCGTGCGCGCGCCGGATCTGCTCCGGCGTGACGCCCGCGTTCTCGACGAGCCACTGCGCGAGGACGTGCTCGTCGGGGAAGGCTCCGAGCTCGGCGGCGGCCTGGCGCAGGACCGTCCGCTCGACGGTCCTGTGGTTGTAGAGCACCTTGCGCAGGCTCACCTTCGGGCGCGCCGTGTAGATGCACTCGAGGCTCGTGCGGTCGAGGTGCAGGAACTTCTCCCGCTTGCCGCTGCGCACGGCGAGCACGCCGACCTTCAGGTTGTTCGACAGCGCCTGCAGGAGCACGCCGAAGTCGAACAGTCCGAGCGAGTCCTGACCCTTCGAGCTGTTCTGCATGGCTTCGATCCGGGGCCCTCGCCGCACGGCCGCCTCGCGACGGGACCACACGGCGTCGTCCCCTCATCGGTCCGTCGCACCGGCGGACCGTAGCGGGCACGCGGCGTGCGGGGCACGCCGCGCTGGCGGGCACGGGGCGTGCGAGGCACGCCGCGTGCCCGCGTCTCAGGTGGGGTGCTCGCGGGCGTGCGTCACCTACGTGGGTGGCGTCCACGCCCTCGGTCGCACGGCCCGCAAGCACCATCCCGCCGGCACTGGCGCGTGCGAGGCACGCGCGCGCCGGCGGGCGGGGGCGGGCACGGGGCGTGCGGGGCACGCCGCGCGCCCGCATTTCCAGTGGGGTGCTCGCGGGCGTGCGTCACCTACGCGGCCGACGTCCACCCCACCGATCGCACTGCCCGCAAGCACCATCCCTCCGTCACGGCGCTCGCTACGCGACCGCCGCGCCGGAGGGCGGAGCGGGGCACGGGGCGTGCGGGGCGCGCCGCGCGCCCGCGTCTCCAGTGGGGTGCTCGCGGGCGTGCGTCACCTACGTGGGTGACGTCCGCCCCCTCGGTCGCACGGCCCGCATCGAGGACCGTCCCCGTCGCAACGAGTCGTCACGCCGCGAGCCTGCGCAAGGACCGTCCCCTTCGCAACGAGTCGTCACGCCGCGAGCCTGCGCGAGGACCGTCCCCTTCGCAACGCGGCGTGCCCCCCTCCGCCCGCGGCGCGAGCGTGCTCCGCACGCGCAGTGCCGCGGGCCATGGTGCTCGCGGGCCGTGCGACCGAGGGGGCGGACGTCACCCGCGTAGGCCGCCGCACGCCCGCGTGCACCCACTGGCGCGTGAGGCACGGCTCGTGCTTCGCACGAGCCGTGCCTCACTCCTGGACGCGCACCCGCCGGATCGACAGGGCGGTCGTGGCGCCGGGCGGGTCGTCCTCGCGCGCGCCGACGACGAGCACGCGCGCGCCGTCGACGAGGAGTCCCGCGCGCACGGCGCGTGCGATGCCCTGCTCGAGCGCCTCGTCGGCCGTCGCCGCCGGAGCGACGACGGCGCGCACGCTGCCGACGAGCGCGAGGCGCCGCGCGACGCGCTCGTCCGGGACGATCGCGACGACCGGCACGAGCGGGTCGAAACGCGCGACGTGGCGCGCGGTCTGGCCGGAGCGCGTCGCGGCGACGATCGCGTCGCACGAGAGGCCCTCGGCGACCCGCACCGCCTCGAGCGTCAGGCGGTCGGTCACGTCCACCCACCCCGGCGTGCGCTGCTGCGCGGCGCGCAGCGCCTCGACCCGCTGCCGCAGCATGTTCAGGTGGAAGCCGCGGCCCGTGCGGCGCTTCGACTCCCACTCCTCCGCGGCCGACGCGATCGCGCGCAATGTGCGCAGCGCGGCGTGCGGGCGCGTGCCCGTCGCCGTCTCGCCCGACAGCATCAGCGCGTCGGCGCCGTCGAGCACGGCGTTGAAGACGTCCGCCGCCTCCGCGCGCGTCGGCTCGGGCAGGTGCTCCATGCTGCCGAGCATCTGCGTCGCGACGATGGCCGGACGCCCGAGCAGGCGCGCGCGGTGGATGATGTCCTTCTGCAGCCAGGGCACGTCCTCGGGCCGGCAGGCGAGGCCGAGGTCGCCGCGCGCGACCATCACCGCCTCGGCCTCGGCGAGGATGCCGTCGAGGTTGCGCGTGGCGGCGCGCGTCTCGAGCTTCGCGACGATCCGCACGCGCGCGTCGCCGTGCGCGTACTCCGCGCGCAGCCCGGGAGACAGCCGGTCGAGCGCCTCGAACAGCGCGCGGTCGGACTCCTCGGCGGGCGGCTCGCCTTCGCGGAACCACGCGACCGCGGTGCGGCAGTACGCGCGCAGTGCGCGCACGTCGGCCACGCTGCGCGTGAACGAGAGCGCGAGGAAGTCGGCGTCGCCGCGCAGGATCGCGGGCAGCGCGAGCGCGGCCACGTCCACGCGGTCGCGCACGGGCAGCGGCGGCTCGTCGGGGAGCTCGACGCCGCGGAACGTCACGCCCTTGCGGTGCAAGAGCCGCCCCGGCTCGACGGCGCGGAGCAGCGCGACGTCGTCCTCGACGCGTTCGCACACGAGCAGCGGGTCGCCGTCGGCGAACGCCACGTCGACGCTCCCCGTCGCGGCGACCGCGGCGCGCAGCGCCTCGGCCACGCGCGGCGACGCGTCGCAGCCGAGCTCGTCGGGCGCCGGGTGCAGGGCGAGCCGCATGCGCAGCACCGCGCCGGTGTCGTACGCGAGACCTGCCGCGCGCAGCTCGGTCGGCAGCGACACGCGCAGCTTCATGCCCTGCAGGTCGAGCAGGATCGCGACGTGGCGCTCGGGGCCGGCGGTCGCCGCGGCGCTGCGCACCGCCTGCATCGCGGCGCGCTCGCGCGCGTAGTCGGGCGCGCGCCCGTCGAGGAAGTCGGTCGCGCCGCGCGCGTGCGAGAGGTTGATCCGCGCGACGTCCATGCCGGCCATCACGAGTCCGGCGACGTAGTCGGGCCGGTCCTGCGCCGCGGGTCCCCCCGGCTGCGAGCGGCCGAGCGTGCAGACGACGCGCGTGCGCTGCGTCACGCGGGCCTCACAGGTAGCCGAGCCCTTCGAGCGAGCGGCGCAGCGCCTCCTCCTCCTCGGCCGAGAACCCCTCCGCTGCACCCGACTCGAGCGCGAGCGCGTCGGCGGCGCGCACGGCGCGGCCGTCTGCGAACGCGCCGGTCAGCACGCGGCCGTCGAGGCCGGGCGGGACGCCGAGCTCCGCGGCGTGGAGCAGCGTCGGCAGGCAGTCCACGATCGAGCCCTCGATGGTCGCCCCCGCGCGGCACCCGGGTCCCGTCACGCACACGAAGCCGCGCGGGCTGTGGTGCCCCTCCGGCTGCTTGTGGCGGCGGAACGGCTGCTTCGCGTCGAGCTGGATGCCGAGGTCGAGCGCGTCGTCGGCCTCCGTGACGACGTCGGGCGCGCGGTCCGCGAACGGCCCGGCGTACACCTCCTCGCGGCGGCGCACGGTGCGGAACGCGGGCCGCCCCTCGGGCAGCTCGAGCGCGCGCAGCGCCGCGATCACGGCGTCGCGGACGCGTTCGTAGTCGGCGTCGTCCACGCTGCCGTGCGGGTAGCGGCTGCGCAGGTTGACGGCCACGCCGCCCGTGTCGAGCGACCAGGTGAACGCCTGCGTGCGCGCCCAGTCCATGACGTGGGGACCGCCGAGTCCGACGCTCGAGAACACGCGCTCGAGCGCGCCCTGCTTCGGCGCGGCGTCGCCGCGTCCGCCCTGGAAGTCCGCGAACCAGTCCGGGCGGCGGCGGTCGTAGGACGAGGGGTCGCCGCCGCGGCGCGTCGCGAGGAGCCCCGCCTCCTCGAGCGCGCGGTTCATGTAGAGCTTCCAGTGCGCGCTCTGGAACCCGTGGTCGCTCATGAGCAGCACCACGGTCTCGCTGCGGTCGATCGCGGCGAGCAGCGTGCCGATGTGCGCGTCCACCTCGCGGAAGTGCGCGTCCACCAGGTCGCGGCGGCTGCGCCAGAACGCGTGCTGCACGCGGTCGGTGTTGGTGAAGACGGTCACCGCCACGCGCCAGTCCTGGGTGCGGAGCAGGTGCACGAAGAGCGCGGCGCGGCGGCGCGTCATCTCGGAGAGCTGCCCGAACAGCGTCTCCTTGTCGTCGAGCATCGCGCGGTCCACGTCGATGCGGTAGCCGGGCACGACGCGTTCGATCTCGGCCTGCAGCTCGGGCGGGTGCGTCCACGCGACGGCGCGCGACTCGGGCGTCAGCATGCCGGTGACGAGCGCGCCCGCGACCGGCGGCGGCGGCCACGTGACGGGCACGTTCACGACGAGCGAGCGCGCGCCCTGCGCGGCGACGTAGTCCCACAGCTTCGGCGCGCGCACGTCGGCGAGCGTCGCGAGCTGCGTCGCGCCGCCCTCGCGCTCCACGACGAACGAGTAGAGGCCGTGGCGCCCGGGGTGGCAGCCGGTGAGGAACGACGCCCACGCGGGCGCGGAGACGGGCGGCACCGTGGAGTGCAGCACGCCCGACGCGCCCTGCGCCCTGAGCTCCGCGAGGTGCGGCATGTCGCCGCGCGCGAGGAGCGGACGCAGCACGTCGAGGTCGGCGGCATCGAGTCCGACGAGCAGGGCGCGGCGGGGCATCGGGGGAATGTAGCGGCCGGCGGAGCGCGCGCCCCACGCGGATCGCGGGGCCTTCGTGTACCGTCTGCGGGTGCCGCGCGTCAGCGTCGTCGTGCCCGTCTTCAACCGGCCCGCGTACGTGGCCGAGGCCGTGCGCTCCGCGCTCGCGCAGGAGTGTCCGGGCGGGCTCGAGGTGCTCGTCGTCGACGACGGCTCGACCGACACGACGCCGCAGGTGCTCGCCGCCCTCGCCGCCGCCGACGCACGCGTGCGCGTCGTGCGCCAGGCGAACGCCGGTCCCGCACACGCGCGCAACCGCGCGTTCCGCGAGGCGCGCGGCGAGCTGCTCGCCCTGCTCGACTCCGACGACGTCTGGCTGCCCGGGAAGCTCGCGGCGCAGCTCGCCCTGCTCGACGCGCACCCGCGCGCGGCGCTCGTCCACTCGGACGTGGACGAGTTCTTCGAGGCGGACGCGCGGCCGTGGACGCGCCGGCCCGAGATCGTCTCGGGGCACGTGCTGCGGCGGCTCCTCGAGCGCAACGTGCTGCACACGATGACCGTCGTCCTGCGGCGCAGCGTCGTCGACGAGGTCGGCGGGTTCGACCCCGAGTACCCGCCGTGCGAGGACTGGGACCTGTGGCTGCGCATCGCCGCGCGGCACGCGATCGTCGGCGACGCGGAGCGCCGCGTGCGCGTGCGCATCCACGAGGGCGGCATCAGCCGCGACCCGCTCGTCGTCTACGCCCAGGCGCGCAGGCTGGTCGCCGCTGCGGCGCGCCGCCTCGCCGCGGAAGGCCACCCGGACGCGGCGTTCGCCCGCCGCCAGGCCGCGCGCTGGCACGTGAAGTACGGTCGCCGCCTGCGCCGCGCCGGCCGCGCGGACGAGGCGGAGACGGAGTTCCGCGCGGCGACGGCGCTCTGGCCCGCGGCGCGGCTCGACGTCTGGCGCGCGAAGCTCTCTCGCGCGTAGCAGCCGGCGCGCGCGTGACAGCCGGCGCGCGCCGATCCGGCGCCTACCCGGGCTTCTTCACGAAGTACCAGTCCTTCGCGTCGGCGTTGCCCGCGTTCTCGGCGAGGCGCTTCGCGGCGTCGTCGATCGTCTGCGGCGGCGGCAGGATGATCTTCTCGCCCGGACGCCAGTTCGCCGGGCACGCGGTGCCCGGGTGCGAGTCCACGTACTGCAGCCCCTTCACGAGGCGCAGGATCTCGTCGAGGTCGCGGCCGACGTTCATCGGGTAGTAGACGAGCGCGCGCACGATGCGCTTCGGGTCGATGACGAAGACGGCGCGCACCGGCGCCATGTCCGACGCACCCGCGTGCACCATGCCGTACGCCGACGCGACGCGCTTGTCGAGATCGGCGATCACCGGGAACGTGACCTTCACGTCGTGGTCGCGCTCGAGGTTGCGCATCCAGGCGATGTGCGAGAAGACGCTGTCGATCGAGAGCCCGATGAGCTGGACGCCCGCCTCGTCGAACTGCGGCGTGCGCTGCGCGAACCCGACGAACTCGGTCGAGCACACCGGCGTGAAGTCGTAGGGGTGGCTGAACAGCACGATCCACCTGCCCTTGAAGCGCTCGTCGTGGAGCGAGAGGGGGCCCTGGGTGGAGGCGGCCGTGAAGTCGGGCGCGGGCGAACCGATGGTCGGAATCGCGGAACGGGCGGTCTCACTCATCGGGGACTCCTTCGGACTCAGGACTCGGTGGGCAGGCCGGCGCGCACCCATCCGTCGGTGCCGCCGGCGACGTTGAAGACGCGACGGCGTCCTTCCTGGATCAGGAACGCGGTCGCCCGGGCGGACCTGCCGCCGGACTTGCAGATGACGAGCACCTCGGCCGCGGGGTCGCGCGGCAGCTCGTGGAGCCGGCCGGGGAGCTGGCCCAGAGGGACCAGGTGCGCGCCCGGGGCGTGCCGCCCGAACGGCGCGCCGAACTCCCACGGCTCGCGCACGTCGAGCAGGAACGGGCGCTCCGCGGGCGCCGCGGACATGCGGCGGTGCGCCTCGTCCGGCAGCACGAGCGGCACGCAGTCCATCGGACCGGCCGCGCACGCGCCGCCGCCGACGCACGCGGGGTCTTCCGGCGCGGCGTCGTGCGCGGCCGCGTGGTGCGCCGCGTGGTGCCGCGCGGTGCCGAGATTCGCGGCGATGACGTCGAGCATCCAGTCGGGCGTGGGCATCGCCACCGCGCGCTGCCAGGCGACGTACTCCTCGCGCGAGATGTTCTGGAAGCGCGGGTTGCGGCGCCGCTCGAGGCCGAGCGTCGAGTCGGGGATCTCCTGGTAGTCGTGGCCGGGGAGCACGCGGTGGACGTCGGACCAGCGCGCGAGCCGCTGCAGGCTGTCCCAGTGCGCGCCGGGGTCGCCGCCGGGCAGGTCGAGGCGCCCCGCGCCGTCCTGGGCGAGGAACAGGAAGTCGCCGGTCAGGAGCTCGTGACCCACGTGCAGCGTGACGCTGTCCGGCGTGTGGCCGGGGGTGTGCAGCACATCGACGCGCAGGTCCCCCACCTCGAGCACCTGGCCGTCGCGCAGGCGCTCCGTGACGCCCGCGCACTCCGTCGCCTCGTGGAGCGCGTACGCGGCGCCCGTCGCGGCGGCCAGCTCGCGCCCGCCGCTGTGGTGGTCCGCGTGGGTGTGCGTGTCGACCACGAACACGAGCTCGAGTCCTTGGCGCCCGAGCCGCTCGACCGTGCGCGCGACGTCGTCGCGGAGCGGGTCCACGAGCATGGCGCGCCGGCTGCGCTCGCACGCGATCAGATACGACCGGCATGCGGCCGGCCCGATGGGCTCCACGAGCATGGGCTCTCCGTACGGCGGTCGGCGGCGCCCCGGACGAACGCGGGTGCCGGCTCTAGGCGGCCCCACCGACGTGCCGATACTCCCACATCCGCGGGAGCGTGGTGAACGGTTCACCGCGCCGCGGCCCCCTGCGCGCAGGACACCCGCATGCTGTGGAGCGCCCGGGGCGCGACCGACGTCGGCCGTGTCCGCACCGAGAACGAGGACGCGTACCTCGTCGATTCCGAGCTGCAGCTCGCGGTCGTGGCGGACGGTCTCGGCGGCCACGCGTGCGGCGAGGTCGCGTCGCGGCTCGCGGTCGTCGCCTACCGCGACGCGCTCGCCCAGCGCCGCGACGTGCTCGAGGACTTCGCGACCGCCGCCCCGCGCGGCGACGCGGGCAGCGTGCGCACCGCCCTCGCCGAGAGCATGTCCCACGCCTGCCGGACGGTGTGGGAGGAGGCCCGGCGCGACCCGCGCAAGCACGGCATGGGCACCACCTGCACGACGCTCGTGGTGGCGGGCGACACGGCGTTCGTCTCGCACGTCGGCGACTCCCGCGCCTACCTGGTCCGGGACGGTCGCGCACAGCTCCTCACGCGCGACCACAGCTTCATCAACTCGCTGATCGACCAGGGCGGCATCGACCCGCGCGAGCTCGAGGACCCGATGCTCGCCGGCTACCGCAACGCGCTGGCACGCGTCGTCGGGCTGCAGGAGGACGTCGAGGCCGACACGCAGGTCGTGGAGATCCAGCCGCACGACGTGTTCGTGCTCGTGTCGGACGGCGTCTCGCGCTACCTGCGCACCGAGGAGCTCGCGACGCTCGTGGCCGATCCGGAGGTGCGCGTCGAGCGCGAGCTGATCGAGATCGCGAACCACCGCGGCGGCGCGGACAACTGCACCGCGGTCGCGGTGAGCCTCGAGCACGAGCCGGCGCCGCCGCAGGGACCGATCCTGCCGCAGCTCTCGCCGGCGCAGCTCATGCAGGTGATCGGCCTCGGGCGCATGCTCAACGTCCGGCCGGGAGCCCTCGTCGTCCGGCAGGGCATGCCCGCGGACGCGTTCTTCGCCGTGCTGACCGGCGCGGTCCGCGTCGAGCGCGACGGCGTCGAGATCGCGCGCCTCGGCCCCGGGACGGCGTTCGGCGAGATGTCGCCGTTCGGGCCCACCCCGCAGAGCGTCACGGTCGTCGCGTGCGAGCGCACGCGGCTCCTGCGCGTGGGGCGCGCGAGCCTGCGCGACCTGGCGCGCATCGCGCCGGACACGGGCGCGCTGCTCCTCGCCGCGCTGTCCGGCGGGGCGTGAGCGCTCCGCGCCGATCCCGGCGCGACGCCGCGAGCCCGCGCTTCCCTTGACCCTCCGCGGCGGCGCCCAGTAGAAGACCCGGCTCGACCGGCGCAACGGTGGCGGCGTAGCTCAGTCGGTTAGAGCGGCGGATTCATAACCCGCAGGTCACTGGTTCGAATCCAGTCGCCGCTACCACCTCGGCGCGAGCGGTCCCCCCGCGCCGCGCCTCCTGCACGAAGCCTCGGCGGAGCGCCATGCCCGGACCCCACTACGAGCTGATCGAGGAGCCCGACGCGCGCGTCGCGATCAAGGCGTGGACGCGCGGCGTGCCGCTCGAGGACGCGGCGCGGCGGCAGCTCGCGAACATCGCGCGGATGCCGATCGTCCACGGCTGGGTGGCGGTGATGCCCGACGTCCACTGGGGCATCGGCGCGACGGTCGGCAGCGTGATCCCGACCCGCGGCGCGATCATCCCGGCGGCGGTCGGCGTGGACATCGGCTGCGGCATGATGGCCGCGCGGACCACGCTCACGGCCTCGGACCTGCCCGACGACCTGCGCGGGCTGCGGACGCGCATCGAGCGCGCCGTCCCGCACGGGCGCACCGGCAACGGCGGACGCGGCGACCGCGGCGCGTGGGGTGCGCCGCCGGCGGCGCAGGCGGCGGCGTGGGCGGAGATGGAGCCGGAGTTCCGCGCGCTCGCCGCACGCCACCCGGGCATCGCGCGCGCGCGGCACGTCGAGCACCTCGGCACGCTCGGCACCGGCAACCACTTCATCGAGGTGTGCATCGACGAGGCGCAGCGCGTCTGGTTCATGCTGCACAGCGGCTCGCGCGGCGTCGGCAACCGCATCGGCACGTACTTCATCGAGCTCGCGAAGGAGGACATGCGGCGCCACGTCGCGAACCTGCCCGACGCCGACCTCGCGTACTTCGAGGAGGGCGCCGAGCACTTCGACGACTACTGCGCCGCGGTGGCGTGGGCGCAGCGCTTCGCGCGTCGCAACCGCGAGCTGATGATGGCGGCGGTCGTCGGCGCGGCGCGCGCGACGCCGGGGCTGCCGGAGTTCAACGCGGACGCGCTCGTCGTCAACTGCCACCACAACTACGTGAACCGCGAGCACCACGCGGGCGCGGACGTCTGGGTGACGCGCAAGGGCGCCGTGCGCGCGGGGCTCGGCGAGCTCGGGATCATCCCGGGCAGCATGGGCGCGAAGAGCTACATCGTGCGCGGCCGCGGCAGCCGCGAGAGCTTCGAGAGCTGCAGCCACGGCGCGGGGCGCGCCATGTCGCGCGGCGAGGCGAAGCGGCGCTTCACGGTCGCCGACCATGCCGCCGCGACCGACGGCGTCGAGTGCCGCAAGGACGCCGCGGTCCTCGACGAGACGCCGGCCGCGTACAAGTCGATCGACGCCGTGATGGAGGCGCAGAAGGACCTCGTGGACGTGCTGCACACGCTCAAGCAGGTCGTCTGCGTGAAGGGATGACGGCGCCCCGCGCGGTGCTGTTCGATCTCTTCCACACGCTGATCGCGCTGCGGCCCGGCGGCGCGCTGGGCCCGCCGACGTGGCAGGCGCTCGGCGTCTCGCGCGCCGCGTACGAGCAGAGCTTCTTCACCGACCACGACGGGCGCGCGACGGGCGCCGTCCGCGACGCGGTCGAGTCGCTGCGGCTCGTCGCGCACCGCATCGACCCGTCGATCCCGCTCGAGCGCATCCGCAGCGCGGCCGAGGCGCGCGCGCGGCGCTTCGCGCACGCGTTCGAGAACGTGGCGCCGGGGGTGCTCGCCGGACTCGCGCGGCTGCGCGCGGCGGGCGTGCGCACGGCGCTCGTCTCGAACGCGTCGTGGGAGGAGATCGGCTGGTTCGACGGCAGCGCGCTCGCGCCGCTCTTCGACGCAGCCGTCTTCTCGTGCGACGCCGGCGTCGCGAAGCCCGACCCGGCCATCTACATCACGGCCCTGCGCGCGGTCGGCGTGCCGCCCGAGCACGCGTGGTTCGTCGGCGACGGCGGCAGCGACGAGCACCGCGGCGCGCGCGCGGTCGGCATGCGGCCCGTGCTGGTGCTGCACCTCCTGCGCGAGGTCTGGCCGGACCGCATCGACGAGCGCGCGCGGCACGCCGATCTCGTGCTCGAGGACATCGAGGCGGTCGCCGACGCGGCCCTCGCCCGGGAGGGGCTGCGATGAAGACGTCGATCCGGGCGGAGGGCTGCGACGCACGGCTCGTCGCGGGCGTCGTCGAGGCGTTCGACGTGCAGGTCGATGCGACCGCGGGTGCTCTCGAGGAGGAGTTGACGACGACGCTGCGCACGCTCGCGGAGAGTCCGGACGCCGGGCCGCCGCAGGCGGTGCGCGACGCCGTGCGCGATCTGCTGCGTGCCGCGGGCTACAAGCCCTCGGGCCGCGGCAAGCCGGCCAGCGAGTACCTCGCCGGCGCGGCGCAGAAGGGCGCGTTCCCGCGCATCTCGACGCTCGTCGACGCCGCGAACCTCTGCTCGCTGCGCTCCGGTCTCCCGATCTCGCTCCTCGACCGCACGCGCGCCCTCGAGGGCACGACGGGTCTCGTCATCCGGCCGGGGCGGAGCGGCGAGCGCTACGTCTTCAACGGCGCCGGACAGGAGATCGACGTCGCGGGACTGCTGTGCGTCGCGCGCGAGGACGGCGCGCCGGTCGGCAACGCGGTGAAGGACTCGCTCGCGACGCGCACGGACGCCGCGACGCGCGCCGTGCTCGCGGTGGTGTGGGGCAGCACCGCGTGCGCGCCGCACGTGGACGTCGCGCACGTGACGTCCGCACTCGCCGCGGCGCTCGTAGCGCACTGCGCCGCGCGGGACGTCACGACGGCGTTCGTGCGCGGCGCGTAGCGACGACGCGGCGCGTCCGCGAAGATGCGTCGGACGTGACCGTGGAAGCGCCCGCACCTGCCCGTGGTTCCCCTGCCGTGCGCCTCGTCCGTGTCGCCGCCCTCGTTGCCGCGCTGCTCGCGCCCGCGTCCGCGCAGGACGCGGGCGACCCCGCACCGCCGCCCCACCCCCCGGAGCCCCCCGCCATGGACGCCGCCGCCCCGCGCCACACGAACCGGCTCGCGACCGAGTCGAGTCCCTACCTGCTGCAGCACGCGCACAACCCCGTGGACTGGCGGCCCTGGGGCGACGAGGCGTTCGAGGTCGCGGCCCGCGAGGGCAAGCCCGTGTTCCTCTCGATCGGCTACTCGACGTGCCACTGGTGCCACGTGATGGAGCGCGAGTCGTTCGAGGACGAGGACGTCGCGCAGCTGCTGAACGCGGAGTTCGTGTGCATCAAGGTGGACCGCGAGGAGCGGCCCGACGTGGACGCGCTCTACATGGCGTCGGTCCAGGCGCTGACGGGGCAGGGCGGCTGGCCGCTCTCCGTCTGGCTCACGCCCGACCGCAAGCCGTTCTTCGGCGGCACGTACTTCCCGCCGACCGACCGCTACGGGCGGCCGGGCTTCACGACGATCCTGACGCGCATCGCGACGCTCTGGCGCGAGCGGCGCCGCGACCTCGAGCAGCAGTCCGAGCAGGTGCTCGGTCACATCGGCGAGCGCGCGGGCGCCGACGCCGACGGCACGCTCGACGCCGACACGCTCGACACCGCGGTGCGCCAGTACCGCGCGGCCTTCGACGCGCAGTACGGCGGCTTCGGCCCGCCGCCGAAGTTCCCGCGCGCCTTCTCGCTCTCGTTCCTCATGCGGCAGGCGGCGCGCGGCCACGCGGCGGAGCTGCTGCCGCTCGTGCGCGGAACGCTCGACGCACTCGCGCGCGGCGGCATCCACGACCAGGTCGGGGGCGGGTTCCACCGCTACTCGACCGACCGCGAGTGGCTGGTGCCGCACTTCGAGAAGATGCTCTACGACCAGGCGCTGCTCGGGCGCGCGTACCTCGACGCGTTCGCACTGACGCACGACCCGCGCTACGCAGCCGTCGCGCGCGACGTCTGCGACTACGTGCTGCGCGACCTGCGCGACGAGGCGGGCGGGTTCCACTGCGCGGAGGACGCGGACTCGGAGGGCGAGGAGGGCGTCTTCTACGTGTGGACGCGCGCGCAGGTCGAGGCGGTGCTCGGCGCCGCAGACGCCGCGCTCTTCTGCGACGTCCACGACGTGAGCGCCGAGGGCAACTTCGTCGAGGAGGCGTCGCGGCGGCGCACGGGCGCGAGCATCCCGCGCCTCGCCGAGCCGCTCGCGGCGCACGCGCAGCGGCTCGGGACGACCGAGGACGCGCTCGAGGCGCGGCTCGCACCGCTGCGCGCGCAGCTCCTGGCCGCACGTGCGCGGCGCGTGCGCCCGCACCTCGACGACAAGGTGCTCACCGACTGGAACGGGCTGATGATCGGCACGCTCGCGCGCGCCGGCGCGTTGCTCGACGAGCCCCGCTACACGGCGGCGGCGAACGAGGCGGCGGACTTCGTGCTCACGCACCTCCGCACCGATGGCGGACTGCTGCACCGCTACCGCAAGGGCGAGGCGGGCATCCCCGCGTTCCTCGACGACCACGCGTACCTCGCGTGGGGGCTGCTCGAGCTGCACCAGGCGACGCAGGAGCCCGCGCGGCTCGTGGCCGCGCGCGAGATCGCCCACGCGCTCGTCGCGCGTTTCCGCGACGACGCGACCGGCACGTTCCGGCTCGTCGACGCGCACGCCGACGGCATCGCGCCCCCCACCGATCTCTACGACGGCGCGCTGCCGTCGGGCAACTCGCTCGCCGTGTACGCGCTCCTGCGCATCGGGCGCCTCTGCGGCGACGAGGAGCTCGCGGCGGCCGGGCGCCGCGCGCTCGCCGGCTGGGCGGGCACCATCGAGCGCTACCCGATGGGATATGCGTTCGCGCTGCTCGCGCTCGACGACGAGCTCGGCGCGGCGCGCGAGGTCGTCGTCGCCGGCGCCGCGGACGACCCGCAGACGCGTGCGCTGCTCGCGGAGGCGGCGCGCGGGTTCCGGCCGCGCGAGCTCGTCGTCCTCGTGCCGTCGGGACCGGCCGGCGACGCGCTGCGCGCGGCCGCGCCGGAGCTCGCGACGAAGGTCCCGGTGGACGGGCGCGCCGCGGCGTACGTCTGCACGGGGCGGACGTGCGCGGCGCCGGTCACGAGCGTCGAGGCGCTACGGGCGCTGCTCGACTGAGAGACGCGCCGTTCGGGGTCCGGCGCCCGGCGGCCCGTCAGCTCGGGCACCGGGAGGGCACTCGGGCACCGGACGGGGAGGGAGTGACGGGGAGAGCGCAGCGCCGGCGCGCTACTCGTTGCGGTACTTCTTGTGGCAGGTGTTGCAGCCGTCGGAGACGGTCTGGAATGCGCCGTCCGCCGCGGCGGCGTCGTTGCGCGCGAGCGCCTCCTCGAGCGTCTTCGCGGCGTGCTCCTCGGCGGCGAGCAGTTGCATGAACTCGGCGCCCTTCGCCTTCGACTCGTCGAGGCGCGCGAGCTCGCGGTAGTGCTCCCAGAGCATCGTGGCCTCGTGCTTCGGCGAGACGTCCGGGTGCTTCTCGGGCGTCCTCCAGCCGGCCTCCTTGCAGGCCTTCAGCAGGTCGTTGCGGAAGTCCACGTCGACCATCGCGTCCAGGATCCCGGCGGGTTCGACGACCGACGGGAGATCGTCCGGGACGGTCGCGAGCTCCGCGGCGCTCGGCGGCACGAACGCGGCGACGTCGCGGTAGAGGCCGGGGTAGTTGGGGCTGCAGCCGCTCGACTTCAGGTCCTCGACGGCGGTCGCCGCGTCGACGCCGTCGATCGCCATGCGCGCGATCATGCCGCCCGCCGGACCGCGGTGTTTGCCGTGGTGGCAGTGGACGAACACCGGACCGTCCGCGGTCTGGACGGCCTTGACGATCTTCAGCTCCTGCTCGCGCGAGATGCCGCTGTACTCGATCGGCACGTGCACGTAGCGCAGGCCCCACTTCGCAGCGGCCTGGACGTCGGGCCTCGACCCGTCCACGCTCAGGATCGTCGTGTAGCCGAGCGCCGCGAGGTTCCGGAACGCCTCGTCGCCCTCGGGCTGGGCTCCCTGCCCGATGCGGTCGGACCAGCGGTGGTAGCGGTCGAGCCCGACCGGCGTGCCGTGGTCGTCGTAGCTCACCGGACCCGGGTCCGCCACGTGCTGCGCGGTCGTGGTCGCGGACTCGCAGGCCGGCGCGGCGAAGAGCGCGCAGACGAGGCTGACGACGAGGGCGACGGAGCGAGCGCGGATCATGTGTATTCCTTTCGACACGCGTCGGGAGCGTACGTAGGAGCACTGCGCAACGCACGGGCCAACCGCCGGGGATCGCGCCGGCCCCGGATCTCCCGCGCCGGGCGTGTCGGAACGGACACGGTGCGCGCGCGGGGTAACACGTGCGTGTGCGCGCGGCGCCGGCGGCGCTACCGCGAGCCGTTGCCCGCGGACGGTCGCGTGAGGTACGCGGACAGCGCGAGGCGCGCCTCGCGGACCGCCTCGGCGACCTGGGCCGGCGTCGCGGTCTCCGCGAGCGACAGCTCGCGGCCGACCAGCACGCCCGCCGCGCGGACGAGCGGCCGCGCCCGCGCGAGGTCCGGGGCCCCGCCGAGCAGGTCGTCGATCTGCCGCGCGGCGCGCCAGCCGAGCGCGGCGAGCGCCTCGCGCGCGTCCTGCCGCGTGTCGAGCGCCTGCGCGAGCTCGAGCACGCGCGCGCGCTCGGCGTCGGAGCCCGCCTTCGCGTCCGCGCGCAGCCGCCGCAGCCGCGCCACGTCCTCTTCGTCGAAGCGCGCCGCGGCCAGCTCGTCGATCGCCGCGAGCGCGCGCTGCGCCTCGGACGGGTCGCCGAGCAGGAGCAGCGCGTGCGCGCGTTCGAGCACCGCGAGGGCGCGGGTGTCGGGCGAGACGCCGGGCTCCCCCGCCAGCGCGAGCAGGTCGCGCTCGGCCTTCTGCACACGCTCGGTCACGCCGGTGGCGCGCTGCGCGCGCGCGAGCAGCAGACGCCAGCGCACGCGCGGGTCGTCGTCGCGCGGCGGCTGCGCGAGCAGGCTCTCGGCGACCGCGCACGCCTCGAGCGGGCGCCCCGCCTCGATCAGGCGCCGCGCGAGCCGCTCGCGGACGACGCCGCGCCCCGAGCGCCCCTCGTAGAGCCCCGTGCCGGCGTCCACCACCGCCTGGAGCAGGTCGAGGGCGCGCGGCCGCGCGCCTTCGAGCGGCATCGTCCAGAGCGCGTCGGACTCGTGCAGGATGTCCTCGACGGAGACGTGCGCGCCGCGCAGGTCCTCGACGCGGCGCGCGCGGTACACGTCCCAGACGGCCCCGTGGACGAAGTGCGGCGCGAGCCGTGCGAGCGCGCCGGCGGCGTCGAGGTCGAGCAGCGCGCGGGCCGCGGCGACACGCACCTTCGCGTCCTCGTCGGGCCGCGCGAGCGCGCGCTCGAGCGCGGCGAGCACCGGCGCGCGGTCGCCGGGGCGCGCGTTCGCGAGTCCGTTCACGCTGACCTCGCGCACCGCGAGCGCCGGGTCGGAGAGGCCGTAGCGCACGAGCGCGTCGCGCGCCTCGACGAGGCCGTCGTAGGCCCAGAGGCGGGCGAGCGCCTGCGCCGCGTAGTAGCGCACCGTGTCGTCGGGGTGCGCGTCGCGCACGAGCGCGACGAACACCTCGGCGGCCGCCGGGTCGGTGGCCTGGCCGAGGAGCAGCACCATGCGCCGCGCGACGCGCACGTCACGCTCCTCGAGCGCGCGGCGGCTCAGCCACCCGGTGACGTCGCGCGCGGACGCGGCGAGCGCGTCGAGGAGCTCGATGCGCACCTCGGGGTCGGTGTCGCGGAGCGCGTCGAACTCCTGCTCGAGGACGGCGACGGGGCGCGGGTCGCGCAGCGCGCCGAGCACGCGGATCGCGGCGCGGCGCACCGCGAGGGGCGTCCGTCCGCCGGCGCGCACGCGCGACGTCAGCGCGCGCATCTCGTCGTCCGAGACGTTCTCGCGCACGGCGGCGGCCAGCGGGAAGAGCGCGTCGAGCAGGTCGGACTCCGGCGTCGCGCTCTCCTCCTCGCGCAGCGCGTCGAGCAGGGCCTTGCCCGCGGCGATGCGCGCCGCCGCCGGGTCCGCCTCGGCGTCGAACGGGTAGGACAGGAGGCGCGCGGCCGCGGCGCTGCGCAGGTCCGGCAGCGGCGAGGCGAGGCCGAGGCGCAGCACGTCCTCGAGCGGCAGGCGCGGGAGCGCGGCGCGCGCGAGCGCGACGTACTCGGCCTCGTAGGAGCTCTGCCGGACCGCGGTGTGCGGCGCGCCGAGCTCGCGCAGGCGGCGGCGGAAGATCTCGGCGAGCGGCAGCGCGTCGCCCTCGAGCTGTGCGAGGACCGCGGCGGCCTCGTCCTTGCTCGAGACGAACGGCACGATGCGCACGAACGCGCGACTCGCCGCGAGCCGCACCTCGGCGTCGCGCGCGTTCCAGAGGTCGAGGAGCGGCGCGAGCGCGGCGCCGTGACCGGTGCGGCCGAGCGCCCCGATCGCCGTGAGGCGGTAGGCGCGCGTGCGCGCCGGGTCGACGGCCAGCTCGGCGAGCCGCCTGACGAGCGCGGTGTCGGCCCAGCGCAGCAGCGGCTCGTCGAGGCGCTGCGCCAGCGCGGAGTCCTGCTCGATCCGCAGCCGCTCGACGACGTCGTCGACGAGATCGCTCGCGTGCGGGTCGATCAGGACGCCCACGACGATCTGCTCGACGACGGCCGTCCGCGCGCCGGTGTCGCGCAGGATCGCGCGGAGCGCCTCGCGCGCCAGCGGGTGTCGGGCCGCGAGCAGACGGTCGATGCGCTGCCGCAGCTCGTCGGGCACGCGCGCCACGACGGGGTTGTTGAGGCTCTGGACGAGGTCCTCGATGCGCGCGCGGTCCTCGGCCTCGGCGGCGGCGCCGTCGGTCGCGGGGTGCGGATCCTGCGCCGCCGCCGGGCGCGCCGCGGCGCCGAGCGCGGACGCGACGACGAGGAGCCACGGGACGGCGCGGTGCACGGCGGGCAGGGGGCGGGGCGGCTGCATGCGGTGGGCAGGCCCGCGCTGCGGGCCTACGAGATCCTACGGACCCGGCGAAGGCGGGCCGGGCATTTCGCGCTCGTACGCCGCGACGACGTCGTCGGCGGTCTCGTCGGGCGCCGCGTCCGACGTGTCGAGGACGACGCGCGCCGCGGCGCGGAGCAGGTCCATGCGCTCCGCCCGCTGCCGCGCGAGCTCGTCGGCGGGAGCGAGCGCGGAGAGCGCGGCGCGCGGCACCGCGGCGAGGCGCGCGAGCAGCACGTCGTCGCGCGCGTCGAGGAGTACGGTGAGCGCGCCCGCGGCGAGAGCGTGGAACGCGCCGCCCGCGAGCGCCGCTCCGCCGCCGGTCGCGATCACGAGCTCGTCGGCGCCGGCGAGTTCCGCGAGCACGCCGCGCTCGAGCTCGCGGAACGCGCCTTCGCGTCCGCTGCGCAGCAGCTCGTCGGGGGACGCGCCCGCGCGCGCGGCGACGAGTTCGTCGGTGTCGACCGCCGCGCGACCGAGCAGCGCCGCGACCCGGGTGGCGACCGTCGACTTGCCCGTGGCGCGGAGACCGACGAGCACGATGCTGCGCGCGCGCGCGCGCAGCAGCGCGGCGCCGAGCAGCGCGAGCTCGTGGCCGTCGGCGGCGACGCCCAGGTGCGCGGCCTGGCGCGCGGCCTGGTGCGCGAGCATCTCGACGCCCGCGACGGTCGCGCGCCCCGCGGCGGCCGCCGCCGCGAGCAGCGCCGTCGGACGCGGTGCGACGAGCATGTCGAGCACGACGCACGCCGCCGGCAGCGCCGCCGCGTCGAGCAGCGGCTCGCCGCCCGGCGCCCCCGCCGGGGTCGCGTCGAGGACGACGCGCGGCGCGCTCGCGAGCGCGTCGGCCGGCGTCGCCGCGACGGCGTCCGCGCCGACGGCGCGCAGCTCCTCGGCGGCGGCGCTGCGCCGCGCGTGCACGACCGCGCGGCCGCCGAGGCGGCGCACGGCGAGCACGCCCGCGCGCGCGGCACCGCCCGCGCCGAGCACCAGGCCGGTCGCGCCGCCGAGCGCCCGCACCTGCGGCGCGAGCGCGTCGAGGATCCCGCCGACGTCGGTGTTCTCGGCGCGCAGCCCGTCGGGCGTCGCCAGCACCGTGTTCACGGCGCCCGTGGCGGACGCCTCCGCGCCGAAGCGCGCGCCGCGCGCGCGCAGCAGCTCGGCGATCGGCAGCTTGTGCGGGATGGTGACGGCCGCGCCCGCCCAGCGGAACGCCGCGAGCGCGTCGAGCACGGGCTCGGGGTCGTCGCAGGACCACGGCAGCGCGACGACGTCGGCGTCGGCGGCGGCGAACGCCGCGTTGAGCAGCGCGGGGGAGACGCTGCCCTCGACGGACGCGCCGAGCAGCACGAAGGCCCGCGCGCCGCGTCGCGCGCGGCCGAGCACGCCGCGCCACGCGAGCTCGCGCAGCGTGGGCAGCGCGACGCCGAGCCGCCCGCCGCGCCGCAGCGCCGCGTAGGCGAACGGCGCCCCCGCGAGCAGCGAGAGCGTGCGCGTGGCGGGCTGCGCCACCACGTGCGCGGCGAGCCGTCCCGCGTGGCGTGCGACGCAGTGGAGCAGCGCGAGCGCGTCGGCCGGCCCGCCCTCCCACGCCACGAACTTCCCCGCGGCGGCGGGCGGCGCGAGGAGCCGCGCCACGCGCGCGTCGAGATCCTCCGGCAGCCGCGCGAGGTGCACGGACCGCAGCAGTCGCGCGCCGCCGAGCGGCGGCAGGTCGGCGACGTCGTCCTCGACGTCGATCCACGCGGCGCCTGCGGCGGCGGCGGCCGCGAGGAGCGCGAGGCGCGCGCGCTCGTCGCCCGCGAAGCCGCCGCCCTCGTGCGCGCGGCGGCACGTCGCGACGACCGGCGCCGGCGCGGCGGCGACGAGGCGCGCGACGTGCCGCTCGGCGTCCGGGACGAGATCGAGCCGCAGCTCGACGAGCCCCGCGAGACGGGCCTCGGGCGTCGCGAGCACCCGCGCGAGCTCGTCCGCGCTGCGCGCCCCGAACGTGCCGACGAACACGCCGTGCATGTGCGCATGGTCCGGGCGCGGCGCCGCCGCGTCGCCCATTTCGGCTGCGCCGGCTGCGACGGCTGCCGCAGGACGCGGCCTACGTGACGAGCAGCGCGCGCGTCGCGAACGGCCAGCCGCCCATGTCGGGCAGCGCGTCGTCCTCGACGGGCAGGAACAGCGTCGAGCCGCTGCCCGTGAGCTGCACGCCGGGGCCGAGCTCGTGCCGCGCGTGCTCGAGCACCTGCGCGAGGCGCGGCTCGACGCTCAGGGCGGCGTCGAGGAGCGCGTTGTGCGTGGCGTCCCGCAGCGCTGCGACGTCGCCCGACTCGAGCGCCCGGCGCAGCGCGGCCGGCGACACCGGCGGCCGCAGGTCGCGCGGCAGCGCGCGGTACACGTCCGCCGTCCGCACGCCGAACGACGGCACGAGCAGCAGGAAGCGCAGCCCGAACGCGGCGGGCAGCGGCTCGAGCAGCTCGCCGCGGCCGCGTCCGAGGGCCGTGCCGCCGTGCAGCAGGAACGGCACGTCGGAGCCGATGCGCGCGGCGAGGCGCTCGAGGTCCTCCTCCGACGTGCAGAGGTCGAACAGGCGGTCCACCGCGCGCAGGGTCGCCGCCGCGTCGGCGGAGCCGCCGCCGAGACCCGCGCCCGTCGGCACGTTCTTCGTCAGGAGCAGCTCGACGGAGCCCTCGTGCCCCGCGTGCTCGAGCAGGAGCCGCGCCGCGCGCGCCGCCAGGTTCGCGTCGTCGGCGGGCACCGCGCTCGCGTCGGCGGCGCCCGGCGTGACGCGCACGCGCACCGTGCGCGGCTCGTCCGCGTCGGCGAGCTCGCGGACGACGAGCTCGTCGGCGAGGTCGATCTCGTGGAACACCGTGACGAGCTCGTGGTAGCCGTCGTGCCGCCGCCCGACCACGTCGAGGAAGAGGTTGAGCTTCGCGCGGCAGAGCTCCTCGGTCTCGCGCGGGGCCACGTCAGTCCTCCCAGGCGGGCGTGCCCGGCGGCGCGACGACGCGGTTGTCGAGCAGCCGCGTGCCGCCGACGCGCAGCGCGGCGAGCAGGACGGCGTGACCGTCCACGCGCTCGAGCGGCTCGAGGGAGTCGGGGTCGACGACGTCCGCGTAGTCGGCGCGCACGTCCGCGCGCGGCGACGTCAGCGCCTCCGCGAGGAACGCGCGGAGTGCGTCGCCGTCGGTCTCGCCCTCGAGCACGAGCCGCTCGGCGGCGACGAGCGCGCGCGGCAGCCGCAGCGCCTCCGCGCGGTCCTCGGCCGACAGGTAGCGGTTGCGCGACGACAGCGCGAGTCCGTCGCTGTCGCGGACCGTCGGGCAGACGACCACGTCGACGGGGATCGCGAGGTCGCGCACCATGCGCGCCACGACGACCGTCTGCTGGAAGTCCTTGCGGCCGAAGTAGGCGCGGTGCGGGCGCACGACGTTGAAGAGCCGCGCGACGATCGTCGCGACGCCGTCGAAGTGGCCGGGGCGCAGCGCACCCTCGAACTCGTCCGTCACGCCGCGGACCGTCACGACCGTGGCCCGGCCGGGCGGCTGCATCGCGCGCACGCTCGGCGCGAAGACGACGTCCACGCGCTCGCGCTCGCACAGCGCGACGTCGGTGTCGAGCGTGCGCGGGTAGCGGTCGAAGTCCTCGCCCTCGCCGAACTGCAGCGGGTTCACGTAGACCGACACCGCCGTGCGGTCGTTCTCGCGCACCGAACGGCGCACGAGCGCGGCGTGCCCTTCGTGCAGCGCGCCCATGGTCGGCACGAAGCCGAGGGAGATGCGGTTGCGCCGCAGCATGTCCACGTACGCCGCGAGCTCCGCCGGGTCGCGGACGATGCGCGTCACGCGGGCAGCCCTGCGAGCAGCTCGCTGACGCTGCGCCCGAGCAGCGGGTGGCGCATCTGCGGCGCGACGTCCGCGGCCGGCTCGAGGACGAAGCGTCGCTCGGCCATGCGCGGGTGCGGCACGCGCAGCGACTCCGTCGCGACGACGGCGTCGCCGTAGAGCAGGATGTCCACGTCCACGACGCGCGGCCCCCACCGCTCGCCACCGGGTGTGCGTCCGACCGTGGCCTCGGCGCGCTGCGTCGCCGCGAGCAGCGCGTCCGGGGCGAGCGCGGTCTCGACGAGCGCCGCGGCGTTGCGGTAGTCCGGCTGCGGCGGTCCGCCGACCGGCGCGGTCGTCCGGAGCGCGCTCACGGAGAGCACGCGCACGGCGCCGTCGCGCGCGAGCACGTCGAGCGCCGCGCGGATGTTCGCGTCGCGGTCGCCGAGGTTGCTCCCGAGACCCAGGAGGGCCCGGACCGCGGCGGCGGTCAATCGAACAGCTCCGGCAGCTCGGCCGGGCGCCCGCGGAAGAGGCGCGGCAGGACGAGCAGCGGCCCCGACGCGGCGTACGCCGCGAACGTGACGGCGAGGACGAGCGTGGTGTCGAAGTTGAGCACGAGCATCAGCGCGAAGAAGAGCAGCGCGACGCCGCCCACGGACTTGCGGCCGTGCAGGAACCGGTTGGCGAAGTGGACGTACGGCACCCGGCTGACCATCAGCAGGCCGAGCCCCGCCAGCACGCCGAACCCGAGCGCGTACGCGAAGCCGAGCTTCCACGCGACGTCGAGGTCCCACCACTCGAGCACCTGACGGTGCACGAGCGCGGCGCCGGCGACGACGCCCGCGGCGCCGGGCGTCGGCAGCCCCGAGAACGACGTCACCCCGGCCTCCGGCTCGTCGGCCTCGTGCGGCTCCTGCGCGTCGTGCTCCGCGTTGTAGCGGGCGAGGCGCAGGCACGCGCAGACGGCGAAGAACGCGGCCGTCAGGAAGGTCATGCGCGGACGGTCGATGCCGAGCGCGCCGTCCATCAGCGCCTTGGCGACGAGCGCCGGCGCGACGCCGAAGCTGACGACGTCGGCGAGGCTGTCGAGCGCGCTGCCGAAGTGGCTCGTGCTGCGCACCATGCGGGCCACGCTGCCGTCGAACCCGTCGAAGACCATGCCGAGCAGGATGAGCCACCCGGCGCGCGCGAGCAGGGCCGACGCGCCGGCCGCGTCGCCGGAGGCCGAGAGGGCGGTCGCGTCCGCCACGTAGGAGATCGCGAGCACGCCGCAGACGAGGTTGCCGAGGGTGAGCGCCGCGGGGAGCGTCGAGAGGCGCAGGATGCGCCGGCGCCGCCGCGCGGGCACGTCGGCGTCGAGCGACGCCGGCAGGCCGTCCGGGACGACGGGACCCTCGGTCGTGCGCCGCATCAGCCGCCTCCGCCCGGGCGCTGCGCGCCGCGGCCCGCATCGGCCGCCGGCCCCAGCTCCCCGAGCACGGTCGTCCCGCCGCGCACGGCGTCGCCGATGCGGACGCGCCACGTGACCGGCTGGTCGGCCCGCAGCCAGACCTCGGTCCGCGAGCCGAGCTTGATCATACCGTAGCGCTCGCCCGCGGCGAGGCGGGTGCCGGGCTCGACGGGGCACACGATGCGGCGCGCGAGCGCGCCCGTCACCTGGCGCACGATCATGCGCACGCGCCCGCCGAGGACCTCGATCCGCAGCGCCGCGGCCTCGTTCTCGGTGCGCGCACGCGGGTCGTAGGCCTTGTGCATCGCGCCGCGCCGGTAGTCCACCTGCACCACGCTGCACTCCATCGGCGCGCGGTTGACGTGCACATTGAGCGGCGACAGGAAGATGCCGAGCCGGACGGCCCGTCCGCCGAGGAACTCGGGCTCGTCGAGCTCCTCGAGATCGGTGACGACGCCGTCGGCCGGCGAGAGGATCAGGCGCTCGCCCTGGGGCAGGCGGCGCTCGGGGTCGCGGAAGAAGTTCACGAGGAGCAGCCACACCGCCGCGGGCGCGACCGCCAGCCAGAGCACCCACGGCTGGCTGCGCGAGCCCCACCAGCAGAGCGCGACGAGGGCGCCGCACACGACCGTCGCGAGGGCGAGGTCCTTCCGTCCCCAGCGGGCGATCGGCACGTGCATGCGGGGAAGCTACCGACGCGGAGCCCGCCGGCCAATCCAAGTCGCGGCTGCCGGGACGGCCGCGCACGCACGCGCGCAAGCTTCCCTCCCCGCCGGACGATGCACGGATGTAGGCTCGCCGCGCTCAGGAGGCGTCACGCTCCCATGTCCGATTCGGCACACGCGATCCGCAGCGTCACCGCCCGCGAGGTCCTCGACTCGCGCGGCAATCCCACGGTCGAGGTGGACGTGCTCCTGACGGGCGGCGCGCTCGGGCGCGCGATCGTCCCGTCGGGCGCGAGCACCGGCACGCACGAGGCGCTCGAGCTGCGCGACGGCGACGCGCGCTACCTCGGCAAGGGCGTGCGCCGCGCCGTCGAGAACGTGCAGCGCCGCATCGCCGGGGCCGTGCGCGGCATGGACGCGCGCGACCAGTCGGCGGTGGACCGCGCGCTGCTCGAGCTCGACGGCACGCCGAACAAGGCGTCTCTCGGCGCGAACGCGATCCTCGGCGTCTCGCTCGCGACGGCGCACGCGGCCGCGCGGCAGCTCGGGCGTCCGCTGTTCGCGCACCTCGCGCAGCTCGCGGGCGGCGCACCGCCGCGCGTCCTGCCCGTGCCGCTGATGAACGTCATCAACGGCGGCGCCCACGCGGACAACTCGCTCGACGTGCAGGAGTTCATGCTCGTGCCGGTGGGCCCGGCGACCTTCGCGGACGCGCTGCGCGCGGGGGCCGAGGTGTTCCACCACCTGAAGCGGCTGCTGCTCGCGCGCGGCCTCTCGACGGGCGTCGGCGACGAGGGCGGCTTCGCGCCCGACGCGACGCACGAGACCGCGCTGACGATGCTCGTCGAGGCGATCGAGAAGGCCGGCTACGAGCCGGGCAAGGACGTCGCGCTGGCGCTCGACGTGGCCGCGACGGAGCTCTGGAAGGACGGCGCCTACGACCTGCCGGGCGAGGGCCGCACGCGGCTGCCTGCGACGGCGTTGATCGACCTGTACGCCGCGTGGAGCGAGCGCTTCCCCATCGTCTCGATCGAGGACGGCCTCTCCGAGGACGACTGGGACGGCTGGCAGCGGCTGACGTCGGCGCTCGGCGGACGCGTCCAGCTCGTCGGCGACGACCTGTTCGTCACGAACCGCACGCGTCTCGAGCGCGGCATCGAGAGCCGCGCCGCGAACTCGATCCTCATCAAGCTGAACCAGATCGGCAGCCTCTCGGAGACGCTCGACGTCTGCGCGCTCGCGCGCTCGGCGGGCTACACGGCGGTGATGTCGCACCGCTCCGGCGAGACCGAGGACACGACGATCTCCGACCTCGCGGTCGCCGTCGGCTGCGGTCAGATCAAGACCGGCAGCCTGTGCCGCGGCGAGCGCACGGCGAAGTACAACCAGCTCCTGCGCATCGAGGAGGCGCTCGGCGCCGACGCGACGTACGGCCCCTTCCCCTTCCGCCACGGAGGCGCCCGTGCCTGAACCCGCAGTCTCGCGCGTCCGCATCGCAGTGACCGCCGCGCTGGGCCTCGCCGCGGCGTTCGTCGTCGCGACCGCGGTGCTCCCCGCACGCCGCAGCCTCGAGCACACCTCGGCCGCGCTGGAGGTGCAGGAGCGGACGAACGTCGCCGTCGAGGCGCGCACCGCCGACCTGCACGCGGAGGCCGACGAGCTCGAGACCGACCCGTGGGCCAACCGGCGCATCCTGCGCGACGAGTTCCACGTCCCCGACGAGGGCGAGGTGCTCGTCCGCTGACGCGGCGCCGCGTGACGCCGCACCCGACCATCCGCAGCCTCGCCGGCGGTGTCGCGTACGATCCGCGCATGAGTCGAGCGCGAGCCGGCGGGACGTTGCGACGCGGCCTCCGGGCGCTCGCGCTGCTCGCCGCCGCGTGCGGGCCGCCGGCGGCGCGCGCACAGGACGGGGCGACGTCGGTCGAGGGCGCGGGCGCCGTGGTCGTGCACGGCGTCGACAAGGGGACGCTCGCCGAGCTGTTCGGCGTCGTGGACCGCCGCAGCGCCGCCGGCGAGTGGGACAAGGCCGTCACGGAGCTCGACGGGCTGCTCTCGGAGCCCCTCGACGACCTGCACGAGGACACGGAGGGCGTCTACCTGGCCGCCGAGGACGCCGTGCTCCTGCGCATCGCGACGCTGCCCCGCCCGGCCCTGGCGCTGTGGCGGCGCCTCGCCGACCCGCGCGGCGACGCGCTCCTCGCGGCGTCCCGGGGACGCGACGGCGTGGCGGCGCTCGAGCGGGGCGCGCGGCGGCTCGCGCTCACGACCGCCGGGCCGCGCCTGATGGCGGGCCTCGCGGACGCCCGCGCGGCGCGCGGCGACCTGCTCGGCGCGCTCCAGGCGCTGGAGGACGTGCTGCGCTTCTGGCCGCCGACCCCGGACGCCCCCGACCCGCCCGGAGTCGCGCGGGCGGCGCTGCTCTCGCGTTTCGCCGCCCTCGCCGCCGCGGTCGGCGACCCGGCCTCGATCGACGCCGCCGCCGCGGCCGAGCCGCCGTACGTGCTGGACGCGCCCTCCGTGGCGCGGCCCGGCACGACCGTGCGCGAGGAGCTCGCCGCGGCCGCCGCGATGCCGTCGCCGTCGGGGCCCGCGTGCGCCGCCCCGCACGGCCCCGTGGAGCTCGCGGCCGAGGCGCGCTACGCGGCGTTCGACCTCGGTCGCGAGTTGCCGTCGGCGGGGCGCGAGCTGCTGCTCGGCCAGACGCCCTTCGCGCTGCCCGACGGCTCGCCCGCCCTCGCGGTGCGCGTCACCAACGAGTTCGGCACCCGCTCGGTGCTCACGGCGTACGCGCTGCGCACCGGCCCCGCCGGCGGCGCGGCCGCGCTCGCGCCCGCCTGGTCGTGGCCTTCCGAGGAGGAGCTGAAGCTGTTCCCCCGCCCGCCGGGCAAGGCGCCCTTCGGCGTCGCCGTGGCGGGCGACCTCCTGCTCTTCGCGTGGCCCTCGACGCGCGACGAGGTCGGCCGCGGGGAGCGGCACGTCGCGTCGGGCGCGGACGACCTGCGCGACCTGGTCGTGCTCTCCATCGGCGGCGAGGGGCGGCTGGTGGACGAGCGCGGCATCGGCGAGGCACAGCGCGCCGACCCCGACGAGGAGCTCGAGTCGCTCTCGTTCTGCGGCCCGCCGCTCGTCGTCGGGCAGGCGGTGTACGTGGCGCTGGTCGGCCGCTCGCCGAACGGCGGCGCGACCGAGCTGCACGTCGCGCGCTTCGACCTCGTGGCCGCGGGCCCGGCGACGCGCCTCCAGCTCCGCTGGCGGCGGCACGTCCTCGACGGCACGCCGCTGCCGCCGGCGCGCTACTCCGTCAACGTCGAGACGGACCTGCAGCGCGAGATGGCGTTCCCCTCCGGCCTCGCCGAGCGCTTCGGGCGCGTCTACGTGTGCAGCAACACCGGGGCCGTGGCGTGCCTCGACGGCTCGGACGGGCGCGTCCGCTGGATCGAGACGTACCCGCGCCTCGGGCCGTCTCCGCGCGCCACCGCCGCGGAGGCCGACCCCGTCGTCTGGAAGTACGGCCCGGTGCGGATCGACGGCGACGTGCTCGTCGTCACGCCGCGCGACTCCGAGGAGCTGCTGCGCTTCGCGGCGCGGCCGCTGCCGAGCCGCGCGATGCGCCTCGACGGCCTCTCGGCGCGCGGCAGCGGCACGGCGACGGAGGGCGGCTCGACGTTCGGCGAGCTGCTGCCCGACGAGGTCGTCGGCGTCGCGGGCGGCGTCGCCTACCTCTCGGGGCACCTGCCGCGGCTGTCGACGGGGCTGCCGCGCGACCCGCCGGCGCCGCTCGTCGCGGTGCGCATCGCCGTGCGCGGACCGGGGCAGCGTCTCTGGGAGCGCGCGGTGCCCGAGATCCCCGAGCTCAGTTCCGCCGGCGCGCCCGCGCTCGCTCGCGGAGCGCTGCTCTTCCCCACCTACAAGGCGCTCTACCGCGTGCCGCTCGACGCGTTCGGCGGGGCGCCCGAGGAGCTGTGGCGCGCGACGCTCGCGCCCGGCGTCGCGCAGCTCCCCGACCGACTCGGCAACGTCTGCACCGACGGCCACGTGATCTGGTCGGTGTCGGGCAGCCGGATCGCCGTCTTCCGCCCGCGCTGAAAGAGCGCGCGCCGTGCGGCGTCCGATGTGAAGGGCGCGCGCCGTCCGCGCGCTCCACCATTACCGAACGCGCGCTCCCGTCCGTATAGACTGACGAACCCCGACCCGGAGGACGCATGACCGCATCGCCCGCCGCCGACGGCGCCTCGCCGCCGGACGACCTCGAATCCGCGCGCCGCCTGGATGCCGCGCACAAGAAGCTGCGCGCCGAGCTCGGCAAGGTCATCGTCGGTCAGGACCGGGTCGTGGAGGAGCTGCTGACGGCCGTCTTCGCGCGCGGGCACTGCCTGCTCGTGGGCGTGCCCGGACTCGCGAAGACGCTGCTCATCTCGACGCTCGCGAAGACGATGTCGCTGAGCTTCCGGCGCATCCAGTTCACGCCGGACCTGATGCCCGCCGACATCACGGGCACCGAGGTGATCCAGGAGGACCGCGCCACGGGCGAGCGCTCCTTCAAGTTCGTGAAGGGCCCGGTCTTCGCGAACGTGATCCTCGCCGACGAGATCAACCGCGCTCCGCCGAAGACGCAGGCCGCGCTGCTCGAGGCGATGCAGGAGCACCAGGTCACGGCCGGCGGGCGCCGCTACCCCCTCGACGAGCCGTTCTTCGTGCTCGCCACGCAGAACCCGATCGAGCAGGAGGGCACGTATCCGCTGCCCGAGGCCCAGCTCGACCGCTTCATGTTCAACGTGCGCGTGGAGTACCCGAGCGCCTCCGAGGAGCTCGAGATCGTGCAGCGCACGACGGGCGGCACCGAGCAGCAGGTCGACGAGGTGCTCTCGGCGGCCGACATCCTGGCCGTGCAGGAGGCCGTGCGGCGCGTGCCCGTGGCCGACCCGGTGGTCGACTACGCCGTGCGGCTCGTGCGCGCCACGCGCGTGACGACGGGCGACGCGCCCGACTTCGTGAAGGAGTGGGTGCGCTGGGGCGCCGGTCCGCGCGCCGCGCAGTACCTGGTCCTCGGCGCGAAGGCGCACGCCCTGGTGGCGGGACGCTCCTACGTCTCGAGCGACGACATCCGCGCCGTCGCGCACCCCGTGCTGCGCCACCGCGTGCTGACCAACTTCCGCGCGGAGGCCGAGGGCATCACCGCCGACACGGTCGTCGACCGCCTGCTCGACGCCGTGCGCGCGCACGACAGCGGGAGTCTCAGCGGGCCCGGCGCGCTGCGCAGTGCGAGCGGTCCGGGCGCCGTGGGCGCGGCGGGCTGAGAGCGCGCCACCCCATGGCCGAGACGCCGAAGAACGCGATCGACCCCGGGATCATCGGCCGCGTCGCGCAGATCGACCTGCGCGCGCGCATGGTGGTCGAGGGGTACGTCTCCGGGCTGCACCGCAGCCCGTACAAGGGCTTCAGCGTGGAGTTCGCGGAGCACCGCGAGTACGTCCCGGGCGACGACCTGCGCTACCTCGACTGGAAGGTCTTCGGCAAGTCCGACCGCTACTACGTGAAGCAGTACGAGGAGGAGACGAACCTCGTCTGCCACCTCGTGCTCGACGTGTCGGAGTCGATGGACTTCGCGACCGAGGGCGCGACGAAGCACCAGTACGCGCTGACGGTCGCCGCGGCGCTCGCGTACCTGGTCGTCCTGCAGCACGACGCCGTCGGTCTCGTGCTGTTCGACCAGGACGTACGCGCCAGCGTGCAGCCCGGCTCGCACCAGGGCCAGCTCCGGCGCGTGTTCTCGATGCTCGAGGAGGCCGTGCCCGGCGGCGAGACGGCGCTCGGGAGCGTGCTCGCGCGCGTCGCCGACCGCGTGCGCCGGCGCGGGCTCGTGGTCGTGGTGTCGGACCTGATCGGCGACGCCGGCGAGGTGCTCGCGGGGCTGCGCAAGCTGCGCGCCCGCGGCCACGACGTGATCGTCCTGCAGATCCTCGACCCGGCCGAGATCGAGTTCCCGTTCGAGCGCATGACGCTGTTCGAGGGCCTCGAGAACCGGCCGGACCTGCTCGCCGACCCGAAGGCGCTGCGCAAGGGCTACCTCGCCGCGCTCGAGGCGTTCCGGGCGCGGATGCGCGCGGGCTGCCTCGCCGAGCGCATCGACCTGGTCGAGATCGACACGCGCACGCCCCTCGACGTCGCGCTGTCGTCGTACCTCGCGAAGCGCGCGTCGCAGACGCGCGCGGGCGGGGCCGGGCGCTGACGTGCTCCAGTTCCTGAGCCCGTGGATGCTCTGGGGCCTCGCGGCCGCGTCGGTCCCCGTCGTCATCCACCTGCTCAACCGGCGGCGCTTCCAGCGCCAGCGCTGGGCGGCGATGGAGTGGCTCCTCCTGGCCGCGCGGGAGAGCCAGAAGCGGCTGCGGCTCGAGAGCCTGCTGCTGCTGCTGCTGCGCACGCTCGCGGTGCTGCTGCTGGCCCTCGCCCTCGCGCGCCCCGTGCTGTCCGCGTCGGCCATCCCGCTCGTGGAGACGCAGCACACGCACCTGTTCCTGCTGGTGGACAACTCCGGCAGCACGGCCGCGCGCTCGGGCCTGCGCTCGACGCTCGAGGACGCGACCGCGACCGCGGCGGGCCTGATCGGGGAGATCGGCGCCGACGACCCCGTCACGCTCGTCGTGACGAACGACGTGCTCGGCTCCGACCGCCCCACCGGGCGGCCGCGCGTCGTCGTGGGCGAGTCGCACGACCACGGCAAGCTGCGCCAGCTGCTCGCCGAGCTGCGCTCGGCGCCCGCGCGCGGCGACGTCACGGAGGCGCTGACGGCGCTCGAGGAGACGGTCCCCGAGCCGGACGGCCGCCACCCGAAGGTCGCGATCGTGACCGACCTGCAGCGCGTGTCGTTCGCGCTCCCGGACCCGGCCGCCGCCGCGGGCGCGGGGGCCGAGACGAAGACGGCGGACGCGCTGACGGCCGTGCTCGAGCGCCTGCGCCGCAAGGGCGCCGAGGTGCTGCTCGTCCCGGCGGGCCGCGACGTCGAGAACGTCGGCATCGTGGGCATCCGCCCCGAGGAGGACCGCGACTGCATCGCCGGGGCGCGCACGGGCTTCCTCGTCGACGTCTCGAACTTCGCGCCCGTCGCGCGCCGCGTCGAGGTGCGTTTCCTCGTCGACGGCGCGGCGCGCGGCGAGTCGTCCGCGTGGGTGGACCTGCCGCCGCGCGGCACGGGCGCGTCGCCGCCGACGCGCTCCGTCCGCTTCTCGGCGACGTTCGGGAAGGACGAGATCGGCGCGCACGTCGTCGAGGCGGCGATCACGCAGGACTCGTTCCCGCTCGACGACACGCGCAGCTTCGGGTTCCGCGTGCGGCCGCGCCTGCGCATCCTCGCGGTCGACGGCGACCCGAACCCGGCCGCGGAGCAGGAGGTCCCGGAGAACTGGTACCTCGTGCCGTCGCTCGCGGTCGACGAGGGCAGCGGCATCGACGTGCACGCCATCGACGACGAGGAGTTCCTGTCCCTGCGCTCGCTCGACGACTGGGACATGGTGATCCTCTCGAACGTGGCGCGCCCGGCGCCGGGCGCGGCCGAGCGCGAGCGCCTCGACACCTACGTGCGGCGCGGTGGCGCGCTCCTCCTGACCGTCGGCGACAAGACCCTGCCCGACGTCTGGAACGAGGAGCTGTGGCGCGGCGGCGACGGTCCGCTGCCCGCGCCGTTCGAGCGCGCGGACGTGCGCGCCGAGCCGTGGTTCAAGTTCGACATGTCCGCGAGCCGGCACCCGATCCTGCGCGACATCACCGACCCGGCGAGCGCGGCGTACTTCCAGTCCACGCACCTCTGGGGGCTGATGCGGCTCGGGGCCGTCGATCCCGCCCGCGGCGCGTCGGTCGTGATGCGCTACACCGACCTCGACTCGTCGCCCGCCATGGTGGAGCGGCGCTTCGGCAGCGGCCGCGTGCTGCTGCTCACCACCACGGTGGACCGCGCGTGGGGCGACTTCCCCAAGGCGTTCTTCTTCCCGGCGTTCCTCCACGAGGCCGCCTACGTGCTCACCTCGCACGGCAACGCCGAGAGCAACCTCTCCGCGTTCCAGACGTTCTCGCGCACGTTCCCCGCGAACTTCGGCGGGTTCGAGATCCTCTACCCCGACGGCTCCCCGGCGCGCCCGCAGGTCGAGTCGCCCGCCGACGCCCCGAGCTACGTGACGTTCGGCGCGACGGACCGCCTCGGCACCTACCGCACCACGCTGAGCTTCCGCTCGCAGGACGTGCTCGCGCCGCCGCCGCCGCCGGAGCAGGGGCTGTTCACCGTCTCGCTGAACGCGCTCGAGAGCGACCTCGAGCGCATGTCGGAGGGCGAGGTCGAAGCGCGCTATCCGGATCTGCTGCGCGTCGCGGGCGACCTCGGCGTCGCGGCCGCGCGCACGTCGGCGGGCCAGAGCGCGCTGCACCGCGGACTGCTGCAGGCGGCGCTCGTCTGCCTGCTGCTCGAGGTCCTCGTGGCGCGCCGCATCGGGCGGCGGAGGACGCAGCGATGATCGCGCACCTGCCGACGCTCCTCGCCGAGACGCTGCGCTCGGAGCTGCGCTGGGACGCGCTGCCGCCCGCGTGGGTCGTCGTGCTCGTGGTCCTGCCGCTCGCGGTGCTCGTCGGGTGGTGGGGCTACCGCCGCGAGAGCGACCTCTCGCCCCGCCGGCGCGCGCTGCTCGCGGGGCTGCGCGCCGCGGCGCTGCTGTTCTTCGCGCTCGTCCTGTGCGGCCCGTACATGGAGCTCTCGGACCTGCGGCGCGTGCGCTCGCACCTCGTCGTCCTGCTCGACACCTCGGACTCGATGAGCACCGAGGACGCCTACGAGCCCGAGGACGCGCGCGCCCTCGCGAAGGCGACGGGGCTCGGCGAGGACGCGGTCGCGCACACGCAGCGGCTCGACCTGGCGCGCGCCGTGCTCACGAACCGGGCGAACGGGCTGCTCGAGCGCTGGACCGAGGACTTCCGCGTGCACGTCCTCACGTTCGGGTCGCAGCTCACGCCGCTCGTCAAGACGGGCGACGACGTGGACGAGGCGGGCGGCGCCGACGCGACCGCGGGCGACGGCGGCGCCGCGCTCACCCCCGCCGACAGCGTGCGCGCGGCGCTCGGGGGCGTCCGTGCGGGCGAACCCTCCACGCGCATCGGACAGGCCCTGGCGACGCTGCTCGACACGTTCCGCCTGCGCGACGAGCCCGTCGCGGGCGTGATCGTCGTCTCCGACGGCCAGAACAACGGCGGCGTGCCGCCGCCGCTCGCCGCGGGACGGCGCGCGGGCACGGCGAAGGTGCCCGTCTTCGCGGTCGGGACGGGCGACCCGCGCTCCCCGCGCAACGTGCACGTCTCGAACCTGCGCGCGAGCGAGGTCGTGCTGGCGCGCGACGCCGTGCAGTTCCAGTTCTCGGTGCGCGCGAAGGGCTTCGAAGGGCGCCCGGCGCGCATCGAGATGCGCCTCGTCGACGCCGACGGCGCGCCGACCGGCGCCCCGCGCCTCGTCACACCCGACTCGATCGTGCTCGAGGGCGGCGACGCGGAGCAGGAGGTGCGCGTCACGCACGTCTTCGAGAGCGCGGGCACCTACACGCTGCGCATCGGCGTGCCGCCGCAGCCCGAGGAGCGCATCGAGGTCGACAACTGGGTCACGCACACGATCCGCGTCATCGACCGCAAGATCAAGGTGCTCTACGTCGACGGCCCGCCGCGCTGGGAGTACCTGTACCTCTCGAACGCGCTCACGCGCGACATCGACACGATGCTCGCGCACACGCTGCTGCTCGGCGGCGACCCGGCGACGCCCCAGCGCGCGACCCACGCGCCCGGCTGGCAGCCGCTGTCGGCTGCGGAGCGCATGCCGTCGCGCGACAAGCTCTTCGAGTACGACGTGGTGATCCTCGGCGACGTGGCGCCCGACGAGCTCGGGCGCACGACCGCGCTCTCCGAGCAGGCGCTGCAGGACCTGCACGAGTTCGTCGAGAAGGGCGGCGGGCTGATGATGATCGCGGGCGGGCTCGCCAACCCGTCGATGTACCGCGACACGCCGCTCGCGGGGCTGCTGCCCGTCGTGGTGGACCGCACCGCCGAGGCGCTCGATCCCGAGCTCGACAGCAGCGTCGGGTTCGAGTTCCGCCTCACGCCCGAGGGGCTCGCGAGTCCGCTCATGGACGTGACCGGCGACCCCGGGCGCTCGAAGCAGCTCTGGGAGAACGCCGAGTCGTGGCGTCAGTACTGGTCCTACCCGGCGCTCCGCGCGAAGACGCTCGCGCGCGTGCTCGCCGTCTCCGGGGACGCGCGGCACACCAACAAGTTCGGTCCGCGCCCGCTGATCGCGCTGATGCTCTACGGCCGCGGGCGCGTGCTCTACATCGGCGTGGACTCGCTCTGGTACATGCGCAAGGAGGCGCAGGACCGCTACTTCTACCGCTTCTACGGCGAGGCGGTCCGCAACCTCGCCACGTACAAGCTGCTGGGCGGCAACAAGCGCTTCAAGATCGCCACCGACCGCGACGAGTACGCGCTCTACGACCCGGTGCGCGTCACGCTCGACGTGCTCGACCGCGACTTCAACCCGTCCACCGACGCCGAGCAGACGGTGCAGCTCGACATGCCCGGCGAGCAGCCGGGGACGCGCGAGGTCGTCGACCTCACGGTGCCGGCGGCGGCGCAGCACGAGCCGGGCGTCTACCGGCGGACGATCGCCCCCGCGCGCCCCGGCCAGTACCGCATCTCGGCCCAGCCGGAGGGCGACGACGACGAGCGGCCCGAGAAGGTGTTCACCGTGACGCGCAGCTCGCTCGAGGGCCGCGAGCTGCTGCTCGACGAGAAGACGCTGCGCGACATGGCGGACGCGTCCTCCGGCGGGCGCTACATGAACCTCTGGGAGCTGCCGGAGCTCGCGCCCGCGAAGCGCACGACGCCCGTCCCGACCGACCCGCGCCCGGACCCGCTGTGGGACACGGGGTGGACCCTCGCGATCGCCCTCGGCCTGCTCGCCGCGGAGTGGCTGCTGCGCAAGCGCTTCCAGCTCGTGTGAACGCCCGTGTGCAGGAGACGCCGCCCGTGAGACCGCGCCGCTCCGCCGGGAGCTTCGCACGCATCGGGGGCGCGCTCGCGCTCGCCGCGTGGTGCGCACTCGGCGCGCCGCACGCGGCGCGGGCGCAGGACTTCGAGATCGGTCGCTCGTACCGCGTCGCCGACCACGACGAGCTGCGCGCGCTGGTGCAGCGCGTCACGGAGGCGCTCGCCGCGAAGCGCGACGCCGACGCGGTCGACGCGCTGGACCGCCTGCTCGCACGGACGCGCGACGGCGGGCTCGTCGTGCAGGTGCCGTCCACGGGGACGGCGCGCTTCGAGGGCGCCGAGATCGCGGCGCGACGCCTCTTCGACGCGCTCCCGCCGTCGGCGCTCGCCGAGTGGGAGCGCCGCCACCGCGCCGACGCCGAGGCGCTGCTCGAGCGCGGCGTCCGCCTGCGGCGCACCGACGACCTCGCGGAGGCGGCCCGCCTCTACCCGCTGCGCGACGTGCGCCGCCGCGCACACGAGGCGCTCGCCGAGCTGCAGCTCGTCCGCGGCGAGTTCGCGCGCGCGGCGCACCAGCTGCGCGAGCTGCTGGCCGTGACGGACACGCCGGCCGAGAAGGCCAACGTCTTCGCGCGGCTCGCGTTCGCTCTCGCGCAGCGCGGCGACCGCGCGGGCGTGGACCGCGTGCGCACGCTCGCGACGGCGGTGCTCGGCGAGGCCGTGCCCGGGCCCGAGGGCGCGGAGCCGCTCTTCGCGTTCGTCGAGCGCATGCAGCGTCTCGCCGGACCCGGGCGGGCGCGCGGGGCGTGGCCGACGTTCGGCGGCGACGAGCACGGCAGCGCCGTCGCGGACGCACCGCCGCGCCCGGAGGCGAAGCCGCGCTGGGAGATCGCCAGCGGCTACCAGCAGGGCACCGAGACGAACGACGACCAGAGCTGGGGGCGGCGGCGCGAGGACACGGCGCACCGGCCCGTGGCTCCCGTCGTCGCGAACGGGATCGTGTACGTCTCCGACGGGCTGCGTCTGCGCGCGGTGGACCTCTCGTCGGGGCGGCTCCTCTGGCAGGCCGACACGCGGCAGCGCGCCCCGGTCTGGCGCGACAACGTGCAGGCGCTCTTCGCGCCGACCGTGGCCGACGGCGTCGTGTACGCGGCGCTCGCGACGCGCTCGGACGCGCCGCAGATGGACCGCGTCTTCTTCGGCCACATCATCGTGTACTCGCGCCCCCACCGCGCCCTCGGCGCCTGGGACGCGCGCTCCGGCGAGAAGCTGTGGTCGCTCGCCGACGAGGACATCGTGGGCCGCCCGGACGCGGAGTACGTCACCCACGAGTCCGTCGCGGCACCGCCGCTCGTGGTCGGCGACGACGTCATCGTCGCCGTCTGGACCTACGTGTCGGACTTCGACGTGCGGCTCGTGTGCCTCGACCGCCACACGGGGCGGCTGCGCTGGCGGCGCAGCATCGCGCAGGGCCAGCAGGAGCTCAACCTGTTCGGGCGCCCCGTGAAGGAGCTCGCGACCTCGCCGCTGGCCGAGCTGGACGGCGTCGTCTACCTCGCGACGGGCCTGGGCGTCGCCGCGGCGGTGCGCGTGGAGGACGGGCGCGTGGAGTGGCTGGCGGCCTACCCGCAGACCGCGATCCCGCCCTCGCAGTACTGGTACGAGACACGCGAACGCGCCGTGCACTTCCGCCCGTCGCCCGTCGCCGCGACGCGTACGACCGTCGTCATGGCGCCTCCGGAATCGCCGTACGTGCTGGGGCTCGACCCCCGCGACGGGAGCACGCGCTGGCGCGTCGGGACGAACGCCCCGGTGTACTCGTTCGAGCGCCTGCTCGGCGTGGCGTCCGGCCGCGCGTACCTGCTCGGACGCCGCCTCGCGGCGATCGACCTCGAGAGCGGGGAGCGCGTCTGGACGGAGCGCGAGGCGGGGCAGCTCCTCGGGGCGGGCGGCGAGCCGGTCGACGGCGCGGCCGTGGGAGCGGGGGTCGTCACGGCCGACGCCGTGTACGTGCCGCTCGCCGACGGGGTGGCGATCTGCGACCCGTCCAGCGGACGACAGACCGACTTCTGGCCGCTGCCGCCGCGCCCGCCGTCGGACCTGGTGTCCGCGGACTCCGCGCTGCTGCTCGTGGCCCGCAACCGCATCGCGGCGCACTACCGCTACGAGGAGCGGCGCGACCGCCTGCTCGCGCGCATCGCCAAGGCCCCGGACGACCCGCGCCTGCGCCTCGAGGCGGGCGAGGTCTTCCGCTCCGCCGGACGCCTCGACGACGCGGCCTCGTCGCTCGAGACCGGGATGCGCCACCTCGACGGACTCGCTCCGCAGGCGCGCGAGCGGGTCGAGGCGGCGCTGCGCGCCGCGCTCTTCGCCACCTACCTGGACCGGGCGCAGGAGGCCGTCGTGGGCGGCGCGGCGCGCGCCGCGATCGAGGACCTCCGGCGCGCGGTGGACGTGGCGCCGGAGCGCGGCGACGCCGTGCGCGCGCTGCTGCAGATCGCCGAGTGCGACGCGGGCGCGGCCGGCGACGCGGCGCTCGGACGCGTGCGCAGCGAGTTCCCGGACGTGCGGGTGACGCTCGCGGGCACCGGGCGGGTGCACGCAGCCGCCTTCGCGGCGTTCCGTCTCGCGGACCGCCGCATCGGCGCGGGCGACGTGGCGGGCGCCGTCGCCCTCTGGCTCGACCTGCTCGAGGCGCACGCCGACGAGGACCTGGGGCGGACGGACGTGCGCGGCGCCGTCGGCGAGCGGCTCGCCGCCGCGCGCCGCGCGCACGGCGACGTCGTCGACGCGCAGGTCCGCGCGCGGGCCGAGCGCGCGTTCGGCGTCGCGCGCGACGCGGGCGACGCCGCGGCGCTCGAGCGCGTCGTGCGGACCTACCCCGACGCCCGCACGCAGGCCGACGCGGGCCTGCTGGCGGCTCGGCTCTACCTCGACTCCGGCGACGCGCGCAGCGCGGCGGCGCTCCTGCGGCTGCTCGCCTCGGCCGAAGTCGCGCCGGCGGACGCGGCGCGCGCGCTGTGGCTCCTCGCGGACGCGTTCCGTGCGTCCGCCGACACGAGCGGCGAGCGGCTGACGCTGCAGCGGCTGCGGCGCGAGTACCCGGAGGAGTCGCTCGACGGGGTGCGCGTCGCGGACGCCGTCCGCGAGCGGCTCGCCGACCCGCGACTGGCGGGGCCGTCGCAGGATCTGCCGGCGCCGCAGCCTCCGCTGCAGATGCTGTGGGACGTCTCGGCCGGCGACGGCCGCGGCGCAGGGCTCGTCCTCGTCTCGCTCGAGGGCAGCGTCCCGGCGTCGCTCGGCGCGCGGCTCGTGGCGCTGCAGTCGAGCTCCCTGGTGCTGCTCGACGCCGCGTCCGGCCGGGCGGAGTGGCGCGTGCCGACCGACCTCGACGCGCGGCGGCTGACCGCGACCGACGACGCGCTCGTCGTGATCGGCGAGGCGCAGCGCCCGTCCACGGGCACCGTGGTCCGTGCGTTCGCGCTGGCCGACGGGTCCCGCCTCTGGTCGCGCGCGGTCGAGGGTCTCTACCGCGAGTCGACCGCCGCGCAGGGACTCGCGTACGTGCTCCACACGGGCGACGAGGACGACGGCGCGTCCACGTACCTGCTGACCGCGATCGACCTGCAGTCCGGCCTGGTGGCCGCGTCGCGGGAGCTCGCCGACCGCCCCGTCGCCGACATGCTCGTGTCCGACGGCGCGGTGATCGTGCCGACGGCGTCCCCCTCGTCGGCGCGCGAGAGCATCCTCAGCAGCTACGACGCGACGACGCTCGCCCTCCGGGGGACGACGCCGGCGTCGACGCCGTTCGCGCGTGCGCTGGCCGCCGTACCGGGGACGGGCCTCGCGGTCGCGCTGCGCGACGAGCGCACGCTGATCGGCGTCGACCTCGCGACCGGGACGGAGCGGTGGTCCCACGACACGGGGAAGCGCATCAACGCGCTGTTCGGCTCGGGCGCGCGCGTCGTGGCGGCGCTCGACCCGAACGCGGTCGCGTGCCTCGACGCCGCAACGGGCGAGGTCGCGTGGGAGCACGACCTCGGCACCGACGGCGACCTCGGCTGGCAGGGGCTGGCGGTCGCGGACGGCCTCGTCGCGGCCGTGCTCACGCCGCCCGACGCCGCGGACCGCGTGCTCGCGCTGGCGCTCGACGCCGCGTCCGGCGAGCGCCTGTGGCAGACGGCGATCCCGGGCGTCGGCGTCGGCGTGCCGCGCGCGTCGCCGCACGTCTGCCGCGACGTCGTCGCGGTCGAGGTGAACGAGCGCGGCCCCGGCCGCACGTACCGCTGCCGGGTCGTCCTGCTCGACCGCGCGCGCGGCACGCAGGCGGACCTGCTGGAGCACCCGGAGATCGGCCGCAACTGGCAGCAGGTGGTGTACGACCGCGGGTACGTCGCGCTGACCTACCTCGGCGCGCTCGCGGTCTACGGGGGCGCGCCCCGGTGAGCCGGAACAGCCGACCCCGTTCGCGCGTCTATTGCAGCAGGCGCGCCGCCGCGCGCCCGCGTCCACGTCCACGACAGGAGGACCGTTGAGACCGCCCCTGTGCCGTGTGCTCCCCGTCGTCGTGCTGTGCGCCGCCGCCGCGCTCGGCGTCTGGCCGCTCACCGCACGCACGCAGGAGGGCGACGGGACGGGCTCCCTCGCGACGCCCGCGTCGCGCCGCGCGGCCGCGAAGGCGCTCGAGTGGCTGGCGGAGCACCAGCGCGAGGACGGCGCGTGGCACTGCGACGTCGGCTTCAAGGTCAACGACCAGTACCAGGTCGAGCAGCGCAACGAGCCGCACGTCGGCGTGACGGCGCTCGGCGCCACGGCGTTCCTGGCGTCGGGCTCGGTGCCAGGCCGGGGTCGCTACGCGAAGAACGTCGAGCGTGCCCTCGACTACGTGTTGTCGGTGCAGAACCCCGAGACCGGCGAGATCAGCGCGAACGGCACGCGCATGTACAGCCACGCCTTCGCGACCCTGTTCCTTGCCGAGGTCTTCGGGATGACGCGCGACGCGCGCGTCAAGACGGCGCTGCAGCGCGCGGCGCGCTTCACCTGGACGGCGCAGAACCTCCAGGGCGGCTGGCGCTACGTGCCGAACGCCGAGGACTCGGACATGTCCATCACCGTCTGCCAGGTGGTGGCGCTGCGCGCGGCGCGCAACAAGGGCATCCAGGTCCCGCGCGAGAGCATCGACAAGGCGGTCGAGTACGTGCTGCGCTCGGCGGTCACGCAGGACCGCCCGGACTTCGAGCGCGGCTCGTTCCTGTACCAGTTCGCGTCGGTCAACCGGGCGGCGCAGGCGAACACGCGCACGTCGTTCGCGCTGACCGCAGCCGGCCTGACGACCCTCTACGGCGCAGGCCTCTACAGCGACGACGACATCCGGCGCTTCATCGCCGAACGCGACGTGACGGAGTACACGGAGCGCCGCCGCCCCGCCCCCTCGTTCCAGTCGATGCTGTCGTACCTGCTGCGGCACTACGACGACCACTCGTCGCGCGACGCCGCGGAGCACTACTTCTACTTCTACGGCAACTACTACGCCGCCCAGGCGCTGTACATCGCGGGCGGGCGCGAGTGGGAGGCGTACTACACGCGCCTGCGCGACGACCTCGTCGCGCGTCAGCTCGACGACGGCCAGTGGCCGTGCAACGTCACCTTCTCGGAGGGGCGGCGCGTCGAGTACCCGCTCTCGACGGCGATCGGCGCGATGCTGCTGCAGATCCCGAACAACTACCTGCCGATCTTCCAGCGCTGAGGGCGGACGGCGGCGGCGGGCGCGCGGCGGCGCGCGGAACCCGGGGCGCACGGGCGCAGCCTCGGCGCGCGGGCGTTCAAACGCGCGGCCGGACCCCGCGGCGGCGTACGATCTCGAATTCTCGGATCGTCGTGAACCACCCCATGGGTCGGGGGTTCCACGGTTCGTGCCGATCCCATGTCCGCGTCCGACCAGGCAGATTCCGTCCGTTGCATGGAGCGCCTCGCCGCCGGCGACGAGTCGGCGCTGGCGGAGCTCTACGAGCGATGGTCACGTCCGCTCCTGAGCTTCCTGTACGGCATGTGCCGCGACAGGGACCTCGCCGAGGACCTGATGCAGGGCGTGTTCGTGAAGGTCTGGCGCGCCGCCCCGCGCTACGAGCCGCTGGCGAAGTTCTCGACGTGGCTGTTCCAGATCGCGCGCAACCACTGGCTGAACGAGCGCGAGAAGAAGCTGCGGCGCATCCGCCCGAGCTCGCTGGACAGCGCCGGACTCGACGAGGACGGTCCGTCGCTCGCCTCGCAGGTCCCCGGGCACGAGCCGCAGCCCGCCGAACACGCGCTCTCGGGCGAGTTGGGCGGGCGCATCCAGGCGGCGGTGGCGCGGCTGCCGGAGAAGCTGCGCTCGGTCTGGGTGCTCGGCGCGGCGCAAGGGCTGCCCTACAAGGAAGTGTCCGAGATCCTGGACATCCCCGTCGGCACGGTGAAGTCCCGGATGTTCCAGGCCGTGCGCGTGTTGCGCGAAGAGCTCGAGCCATACGTCGAACAGGGATGACGGCGCCGACCGCGCTCCGCGCACCGCCATGCGGTCGCGGCTGCGCCGTCCAAGCCGTACGCTGCGAGCGCGTCCCCTGCGGGGCACGTCGCACCGTCTCGCCCGCCGCCGGTTGCTGCCCGACATGACGCCGCCTGCCCACCCCCCCGACCCTCCCCCGCCCCGCGACGACGACGAGCTCTCGTCCGCGGAGCGCACGGGCGCCGATCTGCTCGCGCACGTGCGGGGCGAGCTCGACCCCGCCCGTCGCGCCGAGATCGACGCGCTGCTCGCCGGCTCCCCCGAGCTGCGCCGCGAACGCGAGCGACTGTCCCGCGACGACGCCGCATGGCGCGCGGCGCTGCAGGGCGCGGGGCTCGCGCCCCGGCCCGGCGGGCTCGACCGCCTGCTCGGGCTGGTCGCAGAGGAGGCCGCCGAGCGCCGCGCCGAGCGCGTCCTGGCCCGCTCCCCGGTCGACGCGGAGCTCGGCGCGGACCTGGTCGCCCTGGCGCTCGGGCAGCTGAGCGGCGACGAGCGCGAGCGCGTCGAGCGCGCCGCCGCCCGCGAGCCCCGGCTCCGCGCGGAGGTCGAGGCCGCGCTGCGCTTCGCGCACGAGACGCGCGAGGCGCTGCGCATCGAACCGTCGGCCCGGGCGTGGGAGGCCCTGCGGACGTCGTTCCGCGCCGACCACGTCGCCGCGGCGGAGCCGCCGTACGACCCGGGCTTCGACACGCAGGACGTGCCCATCCCCACCCTCTCGGTGCGCGGGCGCGGCCGCGTGCTGCGCTGGGCGGCGCCCCTCGCCGCCGCGGCGGCGGTCGCCGCGATCGCGCTGTTCCCCCGCGACCCGGAGGGCGCCGTCGTCACCGTGGGTCAGGGCATCCTGGAGCAGTGGCACGCCGGAGCGCGCGAGCCGGGGCTGCCGCGGCCGTGGGTCAGCGGCACGTTCCGGTTCGAGAACGACGAGGTGCTCGAGGCGGCGCTCGAGCCGCTGACCGTGCGCGTCGCGTGCGGCGCAGGGGCGGCGCCGCCCGTGAGCGGCGCGCTCCCCGACGGCTGCGCCGAGTTCGCGCTCGACCCGGGCGCGCGGCTGCGCCGCCGCGACGAATCGCACTTCGAGCTGCTCGCAGGACGCGTGACGGTGCAGGCCGAGCGCCTCGGCGACGCGCTGGAGATCTCGTCCGGCGCGCTCTTCGCGCGCGTGCGCGGGACGCGCTTCGCCGCGACCGCGGCCGGCGGGCGGCTCGTCGCCGTCGTGGCCGAGGGCGAGGTCGAACTGGGCCGCGACTCCGGGCCCGAGCCGCGCACGGTGCTGCTGCGCGCCGGCGACCAGGGACTCGTCGACGCCGAGCGTCTGCTCGTGCGCGACGCCGCTTCCGGCACCGACGCGTTCCTCGCCCCGCGGGCCGAGCTCGAGCTCGGCGCGACGCCCCGCGCGGGTGCGCCCCTCGAGCTCGAGGCGGTGCTGGTGGCGGGCGACGCGGGTGCGGTCGAGATCGCGTCGTTCGACGACGCTCTGCCGCTCTTCACGCTCCGCCTGCGTGACCCCGCGGGCCGCACGCGCGAGATCAAGCTGCAGCGCTCGATGCTGGCCGCCCCCGCACCCGTGGATCCCGGCGACACTGGCGTCTGGCGTCTCGACGGCGACCGCCCGTACCGGCTCCGGCTGCGCGTCGCGGCAGCCGATCTGGAACCGGGCGCCTGGGAGGCGCGTCTGCTCTACACGTCCTACCGTACGCGCTCGCGCGGGGCCGAGTGGCTCGGCCACGTGGAGAGCGCCGCGCTGGCGTTCGAGGTGCCGCCGCGATGAACGCGGAGCTGCGTCCCGTCCACGACCTGCTCGCCGCCGTGCGGCGCCGCCTGGCGGCCGCCCGTCGGCTGCGCGCGCTCGCCCTGTGCGCGTCCGGACTCGCGGTGTTCGTCGTCGCCTCGTTCGCGCTCGACCGGTCGCTCGACCTGCCGCTCGGCGTGCGCGTGGTGCACCTCGTGATCTCCGCGGTGGTGCTCGCGCTCTGGGCGCGCTTCGCGCTCGCCCCGCTGCGGCGTCGCGTCACCGACACGGAGCTCGCGCAGGCGGTCGAGGACGCGGTCCCCTCGCTGCAGGACCGCGTCGCGTCCGCGCTCGACTTCGAGCGCCGCCTCGACGCGCCCGGCGAGACCGAGTCGCCCGCGATGATGCGAGCGGTCATCCGCCAGGCGGCGTCGCACGTGGCGAGCATCGACGCCGGCGCGCTGGTCGATACCCGCCCCACGCGCCGCGCGACCCGCGCGGCGGCGGTCGCCGGCGCGGCGACCGTCGCGGTCGCGCTCGCCTTCCCGGCCGACTTCCTGCTCTGGATGCGGCGGGGGCTGCTGCTCCAGGACGTCGCGTGGCCGCGGCGCACGCACGTGACGGTGCTCGACTTCCCCGAGGGGACGAAGGCGATCGCCCGCGGCGACGACCTGCAGGTCGAGGCGCGCGTGGAGGGCGAGGTCCCCCGCGAGGTCGTCCTGCACTACGAGGAGCTCGAGTACCCGGAGGGCGACGGCGAGCCGGTGGTGAAGGCGCGCGACGCGCGGCGCATGGTGCCGGTCGACGAGACCGAGGACGCCGCGTCGGGCCGGTTCGCGTTCGCGTTCCGGGCCGTGTCCGCGTCGTTCCGGTTCTGGGTGACCGCGGGCGACGACGACGACGAGCTGCCGCAGTACGTGGTGCGCGCGCTCGTGCCGCCGCGTGTCGCGTCGATCACCGCGCACGTGCGGTACCCGGAGTACTCGCGGCTGCCCGAGGCGATCGTGCGGCAGCCCACGTTCGACGCGCTCGAGGGCGCGCACGTCACGCTCGACCTGCAGACGAACATGCGCGTGGCCGCCGCCAGCCTCGTCCCCGACGACGGCCCGGCGGAACAGCTGGCGGTCACCGGGCAGGCCGACACGCTCCGCATCGAGCTCGACGTGACGCGCGACCTGGCGTTCCACGTGCGGCTCGAGGCCGAGTCCGGCCAGCCGAACCGGGATGCCGACGACCGCTTCCTCATCCGTGCGCTGCGCGACGCCCCACCCGACGTGCGCGTGCTGTTCCCCCTCGGCCGCATCTACCGGACGCCGGGCGGCATCGTCCCGGTCAAGGCCGTGCTGCGCGACGACTACGGCCTCGCGACGGCGCAGGTGGAGGTCGTGACGGACAACGCGACGCTGCTCTCCACGCAGGTCTGGCCGCCGCAGGCGGGCGCCGCGCCGGCCGCCCCGCCGGAGTCTGCCGCGGAGCCGACTCCCGCCATGCGGGCCGACGTGTACCTGCCGGTGACGCTCGGCGACCTGCGCGACGGCGACACGGCGCTCGTGAAGGCCGGCGACGTCCTGCGGGTGCAGGCCCGCGCTCTCGACCAGGGGCGGCACGAGACGGTCGCGCCCGACATCGTGATCGAGGTCCTCTCCGACGAGGACCTGCTCCGGCGTCTGGCGCAGCGCCAGGTGGCTCTGCGCGAGCAGCTGATGCAGCTCACCGCGCACCAGCGCCGGACGCTCGAGGGCATCCGGACGCTGCGCGGCGGCATCGGCGACGGCGCCCCGGTCGGCGCGCAGGTCGATCGCGGCGTCGAGCTGCAGGTCGAGCAGGGCCGCGTCACGGGCGAGATCCAGCAGTTCTGCCGCGGCGTGGAGCGCGTCTTCGACGCGTACGTGCTCAACCGCCTCGGCGCGGTGGTGACGGTGGACAAGCTGCTGCCGTTCTACGACGCGGCGCTGCGGCTCCCCGTCGACGACTCCGAGTCGGTGTTCGGGCCGGCGCTCTACGGCCCGGTGCTCGAGGCGAAGCGTGCGGGGCGGCTGTTCGACCCCGAGGAGATCGGCGCGCTGCTCGACATCCTCGACCTGGGCGACGAGGCCGGCGGCGAGCTCTCGCCGTCGGTCTACGAGTCGCTCCGTGTGTGGTCCGGCGACAGCGCCCGCCCCGAGTCGCTCGAGGAGGCGGAGCGGCGCGCCGTCGAGCTCGAGGCGAAGCTGCGCGAGATCGGCCGGCGCATGGACCGCTGGGAGACGTTGAACGAGTTGATCGAGCAGGCACGCCAGATCCGCGCACGGCAGCGCGAGCTCGCCGCGCCGCTCGACCCCGGCCTCGGCGGGGACCGGCGCAGCGAGCCAGGGAGGCAGCGATGATCCGCATCCGACAGGCAGGTGGCCGACGCGTGGCGACGCTCGCGCTCCTTGCGGCGGCCGCCCTGGTCGCCGGGCGCGCGCCGCGCGCGGACGCGGACGACCAGACCGACGCGATCGCCGCATCGCGCTCGAACGACCAGCACTCGAACCTCCAGCAGTTCCAGGAGCTGGTCGTGCGCATGCGGTCGTTCGCCGCGCGCCTGCGCGAGAGCGGCTTCCCGGACAAGGCGGACGTCGTCGAGAAGGCCGTGCAGCTCGCCGACGAGCGGCGGATCGCCGCGAGCATGGAGGAGATCCGCGAGTACTTCGACGGCCACAAGTTCCAGCTCGCGACCGACCGCTCGCAGGCCGTGCAGCGCGATCTCGACGACCTGATCGCCGTCCTCGACCGCCGCAACACGACGGACGACATCCAGCGCAAGCAGCGGGAGCTCGCGGAGGCGCGCAACCAGGTCGATGCGCTGCGCCGCGAGCAGGCGCGGCTGCAGGCCGAGACCGACGAGACGCGCTCGGCGCCGCGCGTCGACGAGAACATGCGCGACATCGACCGTGACCTGGCCGCGCTGCAGCAGCAGCTCGAGGCCGTCGAGGCGCAGCTCGGGGCGCGCGCCTCCGACGCCCGACGTCAGGCCGAGGAGCGGGCGCAGCGCGCCGGCGACCTCGCCCGGCAGCAGCAGGAGATCGCGGACCGCGCGCGGCGCGAGGGCGACGAGATCGACTCCGGTCTCGCCGACGCCGCCCGCGAGGCGGGGCGCCTCGCCGGCGAGGAGCAGGCGGAGCGCACGAAGCTCGACGCCGTGGCGGCGGCCGAGGAGGCTCTGCGCCGCATGGCGGCACTGCGCGCGCGCGCCGCAGAGGCCGCGGCACGGATCGCCGAGGTGCCTGGCGAGCGCCTGCGCACGGCGCGCACCGTCTCCGAGCTCGCGCGCGGCGCCGCCGACTCGATCGCGCGCACCGATCCGCGTCGCGACGGCGACGCCGACGCGCTCGAGCGCGAGGCGGCGCGGCTCGAGAAGGCGGTGCAGGACATCGACGACCGGCGCGCGTCCGCTCCGGACGACGCCGGCAGCGATGCGGAGCGCGAGATGGCGGCACTGCGCGAGGCGGCGCAGCGCGCCGCGGAGCAGGCGGCCGAGGCGGCGCGCGCCGCGCGTGCGTCGCAGGACGCGCGCGCGGCCGGCGATCGCGACGCGGCAGAGCAGGCGGCCGCGCGCAGCGCCGACGCGCGGGACTCCGCTGCGGCGGCCGCACGCGATCTCGCCGAGGCGGCGCAGGCGCTCGACGCGGCGCGGCAGGCGGCCGAGATCGCGCGGGCCGAGCGCGACGCCGCCGCGGAGGCGACGGAGACGGCGCGCCAGCTGGCCCAGGCCGGGCAGCGCTTCGGCGACGACACGGCGCGCGAGGCGGCGCACCGCGCGGTCGATGCCGCGGTGCAGGCGGCGGCCGCACTCGACCGCGCCGCGCGCGGCCTCGACGTGGGCGATACGCAGGAGTCGAGCAGCCAGACCGCACAGGCGGAGTCGAAGCTCGGCGAGGCCGCCGAGGCGCTGCGCGCGGCGGTCGGCGCCCTGCGTTCGAAGGACGACGGCGCGTTGGCGGCCGGACAGCGCGCCATGGCCGAGGCCGCGCGCAAGGTTGCGGAGGACGCGCGCGCCGCGGCGGCGGACGCAGAGGGCCTCTCGGGCGAACGTCAGCAGGCTGCCGAGGAGGGCGCATCGCAGGCGGAGCGCGCGGCGAACGCCGCTGCCGCGGCGGCGGAGGCCGCGGAGCGTGCGGCGGAGGCATCGCGCTCCGCGGCGGAGGCCGGCGCATCGGACGAGGCGCAGACGGCGGCGGCCAACGAGGCGCGCCGCGCGGCGCAGGCCGCTGCGCAGGCGCGTCAGGCGCTCGCAGACGCGCAGGCACGCCTCGAGAAGGCGTCCGGGCAGGCCGCGAGCACGCAGCGCGTGGCCGACCCCGAGCGCGAGCTCGCGAGCGCCGCGCAGGAGCTCGCGCAGAAGATGCCGCCCGGCGAGGCGCGCGAGGCGCTCGAGAAGGCCGTGGAGGAGCTGCGCGCGGCGGCCCGTCGCGCGTCCGGCGGCGACGCGTCCGGCGCGACCGAGTCCGCCTCGGCGGCGCAGCAGGCGCTGGAGCAGGCGCAGCAGGCGGCCGAACGGTCGGCGGCCCAGGCGCGACAGGGCGAGCAGGACGCGGTGCGCGATCTCGAGCAGCGCCAGCGCGACCTCGAGCAGCAGGCGCGCATGCTCGAGGAGCGCATCCGGCAGCGCGCGGAGCAGCTCGCCGCCGCAGGCGAGTCCGAGTCGTCGCAGCGCGCGAAGTCCGCCGCCGAGGAGGCGTCGAACGCCGCGGAGGACATGCAGAACGCCGCGCAGAGCGCAGCGCAGGGCGACGCGCGCAGCTCCTCGTCCGCGCGCAACGAGGCGCGGCAGGCGCTGCAGCGCGCGCGCGACGCGCTGAACGACCCCGATCAGCAGCGCGAGGCGCAGGAGGAGCTGCGCAAGATCCGAGAGCAGCAGGCGCAGCTCGAGGAGCGCACGCGCGAGGCCGCGAAGGCGATGCAGCAGACGGCCGCGCAGTCGGCGACGCGCAGCGTCGGCTCGGCGGCCGACGAGATGAACGACGCCGAGCAGCGCCTCGACGAGAACGACCCCGAGCGCGCGGCCGAGGACCAGCAGCAGGCGCAGCAGTACCTCGACCAGGCCGACGAGGAGCTCGCGCGCGAGCAGCAGCGCTACCAGCAGCTCCAGGCGGAGGAGGCGCTCTACCGCCTCGAGCAGGAGCTGGCGAAGGCGAGCGAGCAGCAGCGGGCGCTGCTCGGCGCGACGAAGTCGCTGTGGGACGAGCGCGGCGAGGAGGACAGCTTCTCGCGCAGCCAGCGCATCAAGATGCGTGCTCTCGCAGGGGAACAGGAGCAGCTCGGGACGACCGTCGCCCCGGTCGCGCAGGCGGTCGAGGACGAGGGCGCCCCGGTCTTCGGTCCGATGCTGCGCGGCGTGAAGGACGACATGGACACCGCGGCGGACCTGCTCCGGCGGCTCGAGCCGGGGGAGTTCTGCCAGGGCATCCAGTCCGACGTCGTCGCGCGGCTCGACGAGCTGCGCGAGGCGCTGCGCGTCGAACGCCAGCAGCGCAATCAGCAGCAGGGACAGCAACAGCAGCAGCAGCAGGGGCAGCAGCGCAACACTCTCGTGAACCCGGTCGCCGAGCTGCGCCAGCTCCGCCAGCTCCAGATCCACGTGAGCGAGGAGCTCGCCCGGCTGCAGGGACAGGGCCTGCCCGACGACCCGTCCAAGCTGACGCCGCTCCAGAAGGCGCGGCTCGACCGGCTCGCCCACAAGCAGGGCGAGCTGCGCGCGATGTGGCGCGACTTCGCGAAGAACGTCGGGATCGACGAGTCCGTCTTCGACACCGAGCCGTCGGAGCAGGGCGAACCCCAGGAGAGCCGCTGATGCGCACCCCCGCCATGAACTTGCGCGCTGCCCGAGCTCGGCGCGGCCTTCCCCGCGTCGCGCTCGGCGCGCTGCTCGCGAGCGTCCTCTCCGGTGCGGCCGGCCCCGCCCTCGCCCAGGACTCCGGAGGCCCGTCGCCGCAGGAGATCCAGGAGAAGATCCGCGAGATCGAGCGGCTGATGAAGGTCGCAGAAGGCGCGTTGGCGCGCTCGACCGGGACGGCGGCGACGAGCTCCGCCGCCGAGGACGCACGCAGGAAGCTCGAGGAGCTGATCGACCGGCGCGCCCAGGCCGAGACCGGGCGCTCCGCCGAGAAGTTGCGGAGCGAGGCGGCCGGCGGCTCGGCCGAGGCCGCGGAGGCGCTGCGGCGCATCACGGAAGCGGCGCGGAGCGAGGCCGCGACGAGCGCACACGACAGCGCCGCGCGGATCGACGAGCTGCTCCGGCAGCGCGCGCAGCAGCAGACCGGGAAGTCGGCCGACGAGCTGCGCCGCGAGGCCGAGAGCGGCTCTGCCGAGGCCGCGGAGACGCTGCGGCGTCTCATGGAGGAGGCGAAGTCGGAGGCGCAGCGGGCGGCCGAAGCGATCGACGAGGTGCTGCGCTCGGGCGGTCAGGCGGCCGGCGGCGCGGGCGACGGCATCCGCAAGCTCCTCGACGAGACGCAGTCGAGCGGCGACCAGGTCCGCGCGGGGATCGAGTGGCTGCTCGAGAACGCGGTCTCGCAGGGCTCCTCGGGTGGCGGCGGCGGCCAGCAGCACCAGCAGCGCGAGAAGGAGCCGCAGTCGCCGAAGGAGGACGAGCCGAAGGACGATCCGGCGAAGCGCGACCCGACGCCGCCGCAGAACGAGCGCGACCCGCCCAACACGCCGCCGGACGAGCAGTGGATCATGTCGCTGCCGGACGAGCAGCGGAAGGCGTACGAGTCGCGCGACTGGGACGCGATCCCGCCGCGCTGGCGCGCGATCATGCGCGCGTGGACGATCAAGATGGCGACCGACCTCGAGGAGGGCACGCGGCGGTGAGACGCGGCCCGGCGCCGTACGGAACGTGGACCGCGCGCGTCGCGCTGCTGCTCGCGGGCGCGCTGCTGCTCGCCCCACGCGACTCCGCCGCCGCGCAGTCGCGCACGACGCCGGCCCCCGCCACGAACCCGCTCGTCAGCCAGGCGCAGCGGCGCGGCATCGAACGCGGCCTCGCCTGGATCGCAGCCGCCCAGCAGCCCGGCGGCCACTGGGGCGAGGAGGAGGGCACGAAGATCGCCGACACGGCGCTCAGCGTTCTGGCGCTGATGGCCGGCGGCAACACCGTCGGACCGGGTCGCGCGATCCGCGGACCCGACGGTGAGATCCGCGCCCAGGGGCCCCCGCAGCTCCGCGGCCCCTACGCGCGCCAGGTGCTCGAGGGCGTGCGCTACCTCGCGCGCAAGGCGTGGGAGGACGTGCCGGGCCGGCCGAAGGGTTACATCCAGGACGACAAGGTCTCGCGGATGCACGGGCACGGCTTCGCCACGCTCGCGCTCGCCGAGGCCTGCGGCCCGCTCGGCGGCGGCGACATCGCCGCGATCCGCAGGCGCCTCGCCCAGGACGGCGTGGACGCGTCGCAGCTCTCGCTCTCCGACCAGGTGCGGTACGGGCTGCAGCGTGCCGTCGACCTGACGGAGCGCGCGCAGGACCCGGACTCGGGCGGCTGGCTCTACGACCCGTATCCCAACGGACACGAGGGCTCGATGACGGTCACGCAGATCGCCGCGCTGCGCGCCGCGCAGGACGTGGGCGTCAGCGTGAGCGGCGTCGTGCTGCGGCGCGCCTGCCAGTACGTGCGCGACTCGCAGGTGCTCGAGAGCCGCGAGCTCTACGGCGGCTTCGCGTACCAGAAGAACGCGCGCGGGCGCGTCTCGTACGCGCTCACCGCGGCGGCGCTGACGACGTTCTTCGGACTCGGCCGCTACGGCATCGAGAAGGACGACGCGACGCTGATCGAGCGCGGCATGAACTACCTCGACGACCACTTCGACGAGGCGCTCCACGACACGCAGTGGTTCTACTACGGGCTCTTCTACGGCGCCCAGGCGATCTACCAGGACGACAACCCCCGCCGCCTCTCGCAGCAGTGGCCGCGGCTGCGCGATCGCGTGCTGCGCGAACAGAACGCGGACGGCTCGTTCGATCCCGTGAACAACGACCGCAGCCGCGAGTACGCGACGGCGATGGGCTGCCTGATCCTGCAGGTCCCGCTGGAGACGCTGCCCATCTTCCAGCGGCACTAGCTAGAGAGCACGCGCGCGACGACGTGCTTCAGGTAGCGCCCCTCGGGCGCCGCCGTCGTCCAGGGGTGGTCCGGGGCCTGGCCGCCGACGTAGAGCACCTGGACGCGGCGCCGCGCACGCAGCGCCGTGTCGCGCAGCATGCGCAGGAACTCCTGCTCCTCGAGCACGCCGGTGCACGAGGACGTGGCCAGGATGCCGCCCGGCGCGACGACCTCGATGGCACGCAGGTTCAGCTCGGCGTACCCGCGCAGCGCGCCCGGCAGCTCGCGCCGGGACGTCGCGAAACGCGGCGGATCCACCGAGACCGCGTCGAAGCGCTCGGGCGACTCGGCGAGCGCGCGCAGCGCGTCGAACCCGTCGCCCTCGCGCGCCTCGAGGCGCTCCGCGACGGCGTTGCGCGCGGCGTTCTCGCGCAGGCGCGCGAGTGCGCGCGCGGAGACGTCGATGGCCAGCGCGCCCGTGGCGCCGCCGACGAGCGCGGACAGGCCGAAGCCGCCGGTTCCGCTGAACACGTCGAGCACGCGCCGTCCGCGCGCGAGCGCGGCGAAGCGCGCGCGGTTGTCGCGCTGATCCAGGAACAGGCCGGTCTTCTGGCCGTGCGCGAGGTCCACGAGGTGCCGCACGCCGTTCTCGACCACCTCGACGTCGTCGGGCGGCGCCTCGCCCGCGAGTCGTCCCCCACCGGGGTGGAAGCCCTCGCGCTTCGCGAACTCGGCCGCCGGGCGCTCGACGACGCCGCGGGCACCGAGCGCGGCGAGGAGCGCCTCCGCCAGCGCGCCGCGACGGTCGGCCGCGGCGCGCGTCGTGACCTGCAGCACGACGTGGTCGCCGTAGCGATCCGCCACGACACCGGGCAGCTGGTCGCCCACGCCGTGCACGACGCGCCACGCGCTCGCGACGTCGTCGAGCCGCAGGACCTCGCGCCGCAGCCGCACCGCCTGCCGCACGCGCCGGGCGAGGAAGGCGGCGTCGATCGGGCCGGGCGTGCGCCGGTAGATGCGGACGCGCACGGCCGAGCTGCCGTTCCAGACGCCGCGCCCGATGAAGCGGCCGCGCGCATCCACGACGTCCACCTCGTCACCGTCGCCGGGTACGCCTTCGACAGCCGTGATCGCCCCCTCGTAGACGTCCGGGTGCCCCGCCCAGGCCGGGCGGGCGCGGCCCTCCGCGAGCACGACGCGCACCCCCTCCCCCGCGTACGGCGCGTCGGAGGTCGGCTCCACGGGCGTCTCGTCCGAACTCATGGCTGCTCCTGCGGCTCGTCCGAGCCGTCCTCGCGACGCTTCCGTACCCCGCGGGAGTGGCGTGCGTCGTCGCTCGCGAGCGCCGCGCGCGCGAACGGCACGAACGCGATCGGGAGCAGCACCGCCACGGCGATCGCGAAGTGCTCGCGCGCGCGCAGCGTGTCGTCGAACACCACGAACACGTAGAGCGCCGGAACCGCCGCGGCCCAGGCGAACGCGCGGCGCAGGGCGCGCGTCGACGGACGGTCGTGGCGCTCGATGGCACGCGTCGTCGCCACGAGCCCGCCGACCACGGCGGCACTCGCGACGAGCACGGGGACCCAGAAGAGGACGCGGTCGAGGAGTCGGTCGGGGACGAGAGCCGCGAGCGCGGTGCCACCGGTGAACCGGTCGCGCACGCCCCCGACACCGAGCACGATGTTCGCTGCCACCAGGACGGGGAGCGCCCCCACCGCGATCCATGCCCACTTCGGGACGCGGCCCCACGCGGAGCGCCGCCGACGCCGCCCCCGGTGCTCGCCGTCGCCGCTCACGACGTCTCGGCCCGTGCGCCCGGCTCCGCGGCCGGCTGGAGCGCCGTGCGGTTCGCGCCGCCGGTGCGCAGCCCGTCGAGGTCGAGCACGACGAACCGGAACCCGGCGCGACGCACCGCCTCCGCGATCCGCGCATGCTCCGCGGCGGCGCGCGGGAGGTCGGTGCGCGGGAGCTCCAGGCGCGCGATCTCGCCGTGGTGCCGCACCCGCAGCTCGCCGTACCCGAGCGCGCGCAGCGCACGCTCGGCATCCGCGACCTGCCGCAGCCGCTCCGCGGTCACCGGGGTCCCGTGCGGGATGCGCGACGCGAGACACGGCGCGGCGGGCTTGTCGGCCGTCGCGAGCCCGCGCCGCCGCGCCTCCGCCCGGATCTCGGCCTTCGTGAGCCCGGCCTCGCGCAGGGGCGACACGACGTGGCGCTCGAGCGCCGCGCGGACGCCGGGGCGGTCCGCCGGGTCGTCGTCCGCGTTCAGGCCGTCCGCCACGTGGGCGAAGCCGTTCCGCCGCGCCCAGTCGAGGGCGCGGTCGTACAGCTCGCTCTTGCACACGTAGCAGCGATCCGGCGCGTTGCGCACGTAGCGCGGGTCCTCGGTCTCGCGCGTGGCGAGGCGCACCAGGCGCACCCCCACGGCCGCCGCGACGCCCTCCGCGTCCGCGATCTCCTCCGGGGCCAGGCTTGCGCTCACGCCCGTGAGCGCGACCGTCCTGTCGCCGAGCACCTCGGCGGCGACGGCCACGAGCAGCGACGAATCGACGCCGCCGCTCAGCGCCACGGCCACGCTCCCCAGCTCGCGCAACCGCGTGGCGAGCGCGTCGAGTTTCCGAGCCGAGGGGGCCTCCGCGTGCACCGCGGGAATGTACCGGGGACGGACGCTTCCGGACCGGAATCGGAACGCCGTGGAAAGGGGTGGTAGGTTGCTTCGGTGCGCCCCGCCCGACGCGCCGGAGCCGTCCTCGTCAGCGCGCTGCTGCTGCTGCTGGCGGCCGCGGGCGCGCACGCCGACGACGACGCGGACCCCTACGGCCGCGTCCTCGACGAGTTCCGCCGCAAGATGCAGGGCGCGAGCGTCGAGAAGGCCGCGGAGGCCGTGCGCCTGCTCGATCCCGCGAACCCGCGCTCGCTGCCGGAGCTGCTCGGAGTCCTCGCGAAGGCGCACTGGTACGTGCGCGGTACGGCCATGGACGCGCTCGCGTCGGTTCCCGCGGGGCCGCTGCGCGCGGAGCTGCGGCTGCACCTGCTGACCGACGAGGACCCGTGGGTCCGCGAAGGCGTCGCGTTCGCGATGGCGACGGGCCCCGTGCCGGGCGACGCCGACGCGCTCGTCGGTGCGCTCGACGACGCGGACTGGCACGTGCGGCGCACCGCGGCGCGCGCGCTGGGGGCGATCGTCTCGAAGGATGGCGTCGCGCGCCTCGTACGCGCGTTCACCGAGGAGACGGACCTGCGGGTGCGCGTGTGGGTGCACGCGAGCCTCCGCGCGGTCGCGGGACGCGACTTCGGGCGCGAGCCGACGATCTGGCGCGAGTGGTGGGAGCGCAACCGCGACCGCCCCGAGTGGAAGGCGCAGGGCGACGAGGTCGTCCGCGAGGAGTTCGCGGGCGTGCCGCTCGAGACCTTCACGGTGGACACTCCCGCCCCCTCCGGAGGACGCTCGGAGCGCCCCGAGGTCTTCGTGCTCGCGCCGTTCGGGTACACGCACGACTGGTTCCGTCCGACGCTCGACGAGCTCTCGGACAGCGTCCGGCTGACGTACGTCACGCTGCCCACGATCTCGGAGCTCACGGGCGCGTCCGGCTACGGCCCGTCCGTCCCGACCTACCCGGTCGACCGGCTCGCCGCCGCACTCGAGGACCTGCGCGAGAAGCACGGCGCCGAACGCGTGGTCGTGCTGGCGTCCGGACCGACGGCGTGGATCGCCGAGCGGTACGCCCAGCGCTACGCGAAGCGCGTCGCGGCGCTCCTGCTCGTCGACGGCTGGCTCGACCGGACGGCGTACGGCCAGGCGCTCGCCCGACTCTACGCGCAGGGATCGGCGTCGGAGCGCTGGGCGGCGGAACTGCTCCTCGGCGAGGTGCCGACGCAGCACACGCCCGAGGAGGGGCTGCGGCTGCGGCGCGTGTTCCTGACGCACGCGCTCGCGGAGCCCCGCGACAGCGAGGCGTGGCGGCTCTGGCGGACGGCCGCGCGCGACACGGGGTTCGTGACCGTGCCCCCCCTCGAGTTCGACCGCCACACGCGCATCGAGATCCCGACGCTGTTCACGTTCCCCGGCGAGTCGCCGTTCGGAGGCGGCACCGCGGACGACCTGCGGCGCATCCGCGCGTCCTTCAAGAAGCCGCCACCCGTCACGGCCGTGCTCCGCGACTCCCGCGGCTTCGCGCACGTGGAGGATCCGGAGGAGTTCCTGCGCGTGCTGCGCGGGTTCCTCGGGTTCGCCGGCGTACTGAAGTGACGGCGCCGCGCGACGGCGTCGGCGCTATCCTCCGCAACACGCGGCCCGTCGGTTGCGTTGACGGGACGGCGCGCGCGGTCCGCGCGCCTCGGGAGGTGCGCGTGCGCGTCGACGTTCGCTACGTGGGACTGGCGGCGGCGCTCGCGGTCGCGGCGAGCGCGGTCCGCGCGCCGGCCGAGGACGCCCCCGCGGCGTCCGGGAAGGTCGCGCTCGCGGACTTCTTCAAGGGCAAGCTCGTGCGGGCGACCCCGAAGGGCGAGATCGAGCTCGCCTACGACTTCGAGGACGCCGCGCAGCTCGACGACTTCGAGATCACCTGTCCGTTCCGGGCGATCGTCACGACGAAGCGCGCGGTCGAGCAGGGGCGGCTGCGCCTCGAGGGCACGGGCAGCCTGCGGCACAAGGCCGTGTTCGGCGAGCGGGTCGGGGGCGAGGCGAGCTTCACGCCCATGCGCACGCGCGACTTCGGGTTCGCGGTGTCCGAGCAGCGCGAGAGCGAGGTGTTCACCCTCTACTGCGTGCAGGACCAGTACTTCAGCCGGGGCGACGGTGTCTTCACGCCGCAGAACATGGTCATCAAGTTCATCCCCCGCGACCCGAAGGTGAACAAGGACGGGATGCAGGACTGGCGCTACTGCGGCTCGCGCGGCCCGAAGCCCGACATCCAGCGCGGCGTGGCGCTGTCGCTGCGGATCGAGCGCGGCGACAACCAGAGCGAGATGTGGATGGAGGGCTTCCACAGCAAGGGCAAGGAGGCCGGCCGCGACCTGACCTCGCAGATGCTCGCGCTCTACACGTACGACTCCGACGTGAAGGTGGACGACCTGATCGTGCGCGGTGTGCTCTCGCCGGAGTACGTCGCGGCGCACAACCTCGACCTGAACGTCCCGGAGCCCGCGACCGAGGAGCCGGCGGCGACGGATCCGGGCATCGACCCGGCGCTCGCGGCGCGCGTGCGCGAGCAGGTGGCGGCGTACCCGGCAACCACGAAGGCGCCGGAGATGGCGCGGCTGCTGCGCGACACGGCGGTCCCGGAGGCACTGCGCGCCGAGGCGGTCGAGCGCATCGTGGCCGTGGCGGACAAGCGCATCGTGCCGCTCCTGATCGACGGCCTCTACTCCGAGGAGGAGGCCTCCCGACGACTCGCGAACGATGTCGTGAAGGCGCTGGTCCCGCGGAACTTCGGGTTCAAGTCCGACGCCCCCGAGGACAAGCGCCGCAAGGCGATCACGGCGCTGAACGAGTACATCCGGAAGAACGCGGCGCAGTTCCAGTAGCCGCTCCCGCGCCGAGGCCCTTCCCATCGCGGCCCGGCCCGGTCAGAATGTGGCAACCGGTGCGCCGCTCGCGGCGTCCCACGTCATGAAGGTGTCCACCCGCACGGGCCCCCAGGCTCGGCGCTTGCGATACCGCCGCCGAAACCCGGCGTCCCACCCGGGGTTCGAGTCCTGGAGGTGCACATGCGGTCCATCCTGCGCTGGGGTGTCGCGGTGGTCGTCGCGACCGTCGCCGCCGTCACGCTCGGCCCCGAGGCGAGCTACGCCCGCGGAGGCGGCGGTGGCGGTGGCGGAGGAGGCCGTGGCGGCGGCGGTGGTGGCGGCGGCCGCGGGGCCGGCGGCGGCGGCGGGCGCGGGGGCGGTCGTGGCGGCGGCAGCGGCCTCGGCGGCGGCGGTGGTCGCGGCGGCGGCGGCGGCGGTCGTGGCGCCGGCTCCGGCGGCGGAGGCGGGGGTCCCGGCGGCGGAGGCGGCGGACGCCCGAGCCGCGGCACGAAGACCGGCAAGACGACCGGCAAGCCGCCGAAGGACACCGCCGAGTACCTGCAGTTCATCCAGCGCGAGGAGGCGGACTACGTCCGCGAGGAACTGCTCTTCGACATCCGCGACGAGGCGCTCCTGACGGAGCGGGACCGCTCGCGCGCCCGGGCCCTCGCCGAGGAGCGCGAGGACGCGGCACGCGAGAGGCGGCGCACCCGCGAGTCGGGCGCGCACCCGTACTGAGCCCACCGCGCCGGGTCGCCGGGCTCCCCGCCGCCGAGGCGGGAGGACCGGGTGCCGCGGCGACAGCGCAGCGCGACGACGGGGCGAACGGCCGCCGGCGTCGCGCTGTCGCAGTTCCGGAGCGGTCCGTCGCCCGGCGCGCATGGTGCGGCCCGGCGCTTGCGAGACGACTGCGGCAGCGCGAGCATGACGAACCGCTCGTGCCGCGGAACGGGAAGATCGGCGAGGACTGACATGCAGCACCTACGTTCGCTCGCGCGTGGACGCGTCCGTCTGGCCACGGGGCTCGTCGCTGCGGCGCTCGCGGCGGGCACGGCCCTGGCCTGGAGCCCCGCACTCGCGTGGGCGCAGGACACCGGCGCGGCCACGCAGCTCGTCCACGACGCCGGCAGGAAGCTGCGCGAGCAGGACCTCGGAGGGGCCCTGCGGCTGCTGGAGCAGGCCGTGGCGGCCGACCCCGGCAACGCGGCGGCCCACGCGATGTACCAGGACACGGCGCGTCAGGTCGTCGGTCCGGCGGACGTCATCCAGCGCTACCGCAAGCTCGCGGCCGAGAAGCCCGACGACGCGCTGTACGCATACCTGGCCGCGCGCCTCGACGACCCGGAGGCCGCGGCGCAGGCGTTCGAGAAGCTGGTCCTCAAGTTCCCGAAGTCGCCGTGGCCGCTGCTCGGCAAGGCGCACGCGTACGAGCAGCTCGGACGGACGCAGGACGCGCTCGCCGCACTCGAGGCGGCGCTCAGCCTCGCCCCCTCCGATGCCTACGTGCGTGCCGTGCACGCCTACGCGCTCGAGCGGGCGCAGCGCTGGAGCGACGCCGCCGACGCCTGGCGCCGCGTGGTCGAGCTGGCGCCGCGCGACAGCTCCGCGCGCATCGGGTTGGGCGAGTGCCTGCGCAACGCCGGCGTCGACGAGGACGCCGTCGCGGCGTTCGGCGAGGCGGCCGCAGCCGACCCGAAGGACCCCGATCCGCCGTACCGCATCGGTCTCGTGCACCTGCAGGCGGGGCGCATCACCGAGGCGCTCGCGTCGTTCGAGCAGGCGCTCGCGCTCGACCGCGGCATGGTCGAGGCGCTCTGCGGCGCCGCCGAGGCGGCGCTGAAGCGCGCGATCGACGACGCGAAGGCGAAGAACGAGCTCCCCGACGAGAAGCAGCTGCAGACCGCCCTCGACTACGCCGTGCGCGCGGCCGCGGCGAACCCGGAGAGCGCACGCGCGCACTTCGCCCAGGGCGCCGTCTACGAGGCGTTCGGCGAGTTCGACGCCGTGCACCTCGACAAGTCGCTCGAGGAGTACCAGGCGGCGCTCGACCGGCTCTCGTTCCCGGGCCCGCCCCGCGTGCGCGTCCTCGTGGCACGCTCGTACGTCCTGCTGCGGCTCGCGCGCTGGGACGAGGCCGAGCAGACGGCCGTCATGGCGCTGGACATCGACCCGAAGAACATCCCGGCGATGCTGCACGCCGGCCACGCGCTGTCGCAGACGGGCAAGTACGAGGAGGCGCTGAAGAAGTACTACAAGGTGGGCCTCAAGATCGCGAAGGACGACCCGCGTCTGCTCTTCGGCGCCGGCATGGCGAGCTGGGGCGCGTTCAAGCACAACGACGCGCGCAAGTACATCGAGGACGCCGTCAAGGCGGACGAGGAGAACGGCCTGTACCGTCTCGCGCTGGGCGACCTCTACTACGAGCTGAAGAAGAACAAGGAGGCCGAGGTCCAGCTGCAGGTCGCCGTCGAGCTGCGACCGAAGGACCCCGTCGCGTGGTCCGCCTACGGCCGCGCGTGCTCCGCGACCCAGAACTGGACCGAGTCCGCCGCGGCGTTCGAGAAGGTGTGCGAGCTGAACGAGGACGCCGTCGACGAGTACGAGTACCTCGCGATCATCTACGGGCTGCACCTCAAGGACGCCGAGAAGGCGAAGGCGGCCGCGAAGAAGTTCGCCGAGAAGGGCGGGAGCGACCCCAACATCCAGTCGTTCCTCGACGACCTCGTGAACGGGTCCTGAGCCGATGCGGCGCAGCGGGATCATCGCGGCAGTCGGCGCCCTGGTGCTCGCGTTCGTCGGAGCCGCGCCGGCCGCACCGTCCGACGTCGCGACGCGGATCGCCGACGCGCGGGCGCTCGAGAAGTCCGATGTCGGCGCGCTCCTCACGCAGTTCCGCGAGCTCGCGCGCGCGAAGCCTGCGGCCGAGGAACTCCCGGCGCACCTCGACTTCCTGGCCGAGTACGTCGTCACGGAGCCGGCGCGCGCGCTGCGCCTGGCGGCCCTCCACGCCGGTGCGCACCTCGACGCGAAGGGTCTCGCGCAGCGGCTCGTGCAGCGCGCGGACGGCGAGGACACCGCGCGCACGTGCTACGCGATCGAGGGCCTCGGCTACGTGGGAGCCGGCACCGACGTCCCGCGGCTGCTCGAGCTGGGCAGGAGCCCGAGCACCGCCATCGGCGTCGAGGCCGTGGAGGCCGTCGCGCGCCTCGGCGGCAAGAAGGACGTGGACGCGCTCATCGAGATCGCACTCGACCACACGAGTCCGGAGGTCGCCGACCACGCGGCGTGGGCGGCGCAGGACCTCGTCGGCAAACAGAAGGCGCTCCTCCCGAAGCTGAAGAAGGCGGCGGGGAAGACGCGCGCGGCGCGGGCCGGCTCGATCGAGGCCATGCTCATGGACAACAAGGACGCGTTCACGTGGCGTCCGAACCTGGACGAGGCCGTGGAACTGCTCGCGGCAGCGCCTGCGACCATCGAGGTGCGCGCCGCGGACCCGGCCTACGAGAAGCTCGTGCGCGACAGCATGCAGTGGCTGGCCGAGAACCTGCCCGCGACCGAGCTGCTGGTCCGCGCCGCAGCCGTGCGCTTCGAGATGCCGGCGAACCCGCCCGACGCACACGTGGACACGCAGAACCTGGTCGTGGGCATCCCGCTCAACTACGCGTCGCAGCCGCCTTCGAAGCTCGCGTACCACCTCGCCCGCGCCGGGACGGTGCTCTTCGCGAAGCGCATCGGCGAGCCGTTCGAGCGGCACCGCGGATGGGAGAACGCGATCGCGGACTCGTTCGACGTCTGCGTCGCGGCGAAGCTCTACGACGCCCACACGGGCGCGATCTCGCGCGAGAAGTTCGTCAGCGAACGCCTCGCGCAGCGGCCGTGGGGCGGCAACTGAGCCGGGCCCGTACGCGCCGCCTCAGAGCTCCAGCACCTTCGGCGCCGCGGTCAGGTTCTCGCACCCCGTGTCGGTGACGAGGACCATGTCCTCGAGACGGACTCCGCCGAGCCCGGCGTAGTAGAGCCCCGGCTCCACGGTCACGATCGCGCCCGAGGGCAGCGTGCCCGGCCGGTCGCCGAACGCGGGGGGCTCGTGGATGTCGAGGCCCACGCCGTGACCGGTGCCGTGGAAGAAGCCCTGGTTGCGCCCGTCGACGACGCCCGTCGGGAACCCTGCGTCGGCGAAGAGCTCGCGGATGCCCACGTGGATCGCCTGCGCGTCGCAGCCGCCGCGGATGCGCTCGAACGCATACTCCTGCCCCGCCGCGACCGTCGCGTACATCTCGCGCACGCGGGCCGGCGCCTTGCCGCGCACGACGGTGCGCGTCATGTCGGCGAAGTAGCCGGTGCGCGTGTCGCGCGGGAAGATGTCGAAGATGATCGTCGTGTTCGGGCGGATCGGCCCGGAGCCGACGTCGTGCGGGTCGACGCACTGCTCGCCCGAGGCCACGATGGTGTGGCGCGCCACGAGTCCCTCGCGGGCGAGCGAGAGATCGATCACACCGCGCAGGCGCTCCGACGTCACCGCCTCGCCGTCGGCGCGCAGCGCGCCGCCGCGCGTCCGCGCGCGGCGCAGCAGTGCCAGCGCCTCGTCCAGCGCGCGCTCGGTCGCCGCCTGCGCGGCGCGCACGGCGCGGATCTCGTCGGCGCGCTTCAGCATGCGCTCCGGGAAGAACGGCGCCGGCCGCACGTCCACGCGGATGCCGGCCGCGCGGAGCACGTCGGCGGTGCCGACGGGGAACGTCTCGGGCACGGTGACCGCGGCGACGCGCTTCGACGCGAGGATCGCCGCGTACACCTCGTCCGGTCGCGGGCGCCGTCCGAGGCGGCGCTCCACGCGGCGCGTCCATGCGACCTGGTCCACGACCTCGTCCACGCGCGCCTCGCGCCGCGCACGCCCGATCTCGAGTGCCGAGGCGACCAGGTAGCTCCGGCGCCCCTTCCGAAACCAGAAGGCCGGGTCGGGCACGTGCATCCCGGTGGCGTACAGGAAGTTCGCGTCGCTCTCGCTCGACGCGTGCAGGCACAGCGCGGGCTCCATGCGGGGAGTGTACGGGCGGCGCTGTCCCGCGGAAGCGCCGCACGCGGAGATCCGGCTCCCCCGCCGCGGCGCGGCGTGCGAGTCTCGACGCGCGCAGTCGGCGGGTGCGCGAGTGGGAGCACGACGTGAAGACGCTGGGCGACATCTTCGAGCGCAACCGCACGTGGGCAGCCGAGCGCTGCGCGGAGGATCCGGAGTTCTTCGCACGCCTCAAGGCGCAGCAGCGGCCGGAGATCGTGTGGATCGGCTGCTCCGACAGCCGCGTGCCGGCGAACCAGATCTGCGGGCTCGCGCCCGGCGAGGTCTTCGTGCACCGGAACGTGGCGAACCTCGTGGTGCACAGCGACTTCAACTGCCTCTCGGTGCTCGAGTACGGCGTCCACGTGCTCGGCGTCCGGCACGTGATCGTCTGCGGTCACTACGGCTGCGGCGGCGTGCAGGCGGCGCTGCAGGAGAACCGCCTGGGCCTGATCGACAACTGGCTGCGCCACGTGCGCGACGTGCGCCAGCGCCACGCCGAGGAGCTCGACGTCCTGCCGCACGAACGCCGCGTGGACCGCCTCTGCGAGCTGAACGTGCGCGCGCAGGTGGCGAACGTCTGCCACACGACGATCGTGCAGCGCGCGTGGGAGGCCGGCCGCGCGGTCACGGTGCACGGGTGGATCTACCGGATCGAGGAGGGCCTGTTGCAGGACCTCGGCTGCGCGGTCTCCGGACCCGACGAGATCCCGGCGGCGTACCGCCTCGCCTTCCCGCCCGCCGGCTGACGCGCCCGCGGCGTGCGACGCGGCTCAGTCGCCGCGCAGGTCGACGAGGCGGTCGATGAGCAGCGCGCTCCACGTCTCGAACGTCGAGCGCTCCTCGTGCGCGAGCCGCTCGACCGCGGTCGCGGGGACGAACTCCCCCTCGAGCACCGCCGTCTCGCGCACGCTCACGGCGCCGGCGGTCCGGCCGACGAACACGAGCCCCGCGTGCACGGCGCCGACCTCGGTCGAGTCGTCGTTCAGCACTCCGACCGCGCGCACGTCGCACGGCGCCGCGAGTGTCAGCTCCTCGGACAGTTCGCGCCGCAGCGCGGCGACGACGACGTCGCCGCCGCCCGCCGCCCGGTCGGGCGGCTCGACGTGGCCGCCGACGCCGATCGAGCGCTTGCCGTGGAGCCGAGCGTCGCCGCCGGCGGCGAGCCGGCGCATCAGGAAGACGTCGCCGCCGCGCCGCAGCACGCAGTACGGGATGATCTGCTTCAGCTCCGGGTCGCGCTCGGCGTGCTCGCGCTCGACGAAGAACCCGCGCTCGCGCACGCGCGCGACGAGCTCCGCGGTCGCGTCGGGCGTGAGCAGCTCGAGCCCGTGCGGCGCGCGCCGTTCGAAGAGGTCGCGCCGCCGCAGCACGTAGACGAACTCCATCGCGGCACTGTAGCGCGCTCCTTGGACAGCCGCGCCGGGGGTCGAACAATGTCCCGCCGTGCGCGCCCTGCCGTACCTGCTCCCCTACGTCCTGCTCGTGGGGGCGCAGATGGCCGCTCTCGAACTTTTCCCCGAGCACGCCTCGCGAGTGTGGCCGTTGCTCGCCCTCGCGCTGACGGTCGTGCTCGTCGCGTTCCACCGCCGCGGCGCCTATCCCGAGCTCCGCGTCCGCGAAACGCCGGCGCGCGGCGCGACGTGGCTCGCCGTCGCCGCGGGACTCCTCTCCGGCCTCACCTGGGTGCCGCTGACCGACGTCGCGCCGGCGCTGGACATCCTCGGCGACGGGGGCGGGCGCGGACACTTCGACGCCGCTGCGCTCGGCACGCAGCTCACCTGGCTGGTGGTCGGCAGCCGGCTCGTCACCTCGATCGTCCTCGTGCCGTTCGCGGAGGAGCTGCTGGTGCGGTCCTTCGTCCCGCGGCTCGCCGACGCCGGTCGCACCGACTGGTGGGAGCTGCCGGTCGGGCGCTTCTCGAAGCTCTCCTTCTGCGTGTCGGTGGCGTTCTTCACGCTCACCCACCCGGAGTGGCTCGCCGCGCTGGTGACCGGGCTCCTGTTCACGCTGCTGCTGATGCACACACGGCGCTTCCGCGACGTCGTGATCGCACACGTGCTCGCGAACGCCGTGCTCGACGGCTACGTGCTCCTCAGCGGGGAGACGCGCTTCTGGTGAGCTGCGTGCCCCCGCCGCGGCGCGCGACGACACCGGACCCGGTCGCCGCGTTCGATGCGTCGGACGCCGCGCGGGCGCGGCGCTCGCAGCTCTGGAGGCTCGGCCTCTGTGCGGCCGGGCTCCTCGCGGTCGCACTCCTCGGCTGGGTCACGCGCCTGCCGAGCTTCTCGATGTGCACCTTCCAGATCGTCTTCGGCAGGCCGTGCCCGGGCTGCGGGATGACGCGCTCGGTGCGCGCGCTCGCGCACGGCGACCTGATCGAGTCGCTGCGCATGCACCCGCTCGGCGTCGTGCTCGTCGGCGGCACGGCGTGGGGCTTCGTGGACGCGCTCCGCGCGCTGCGCACCGGCCGCGACCGCGCATGGGACTGGGTGGAGACGCACTCCACGCTGCTCGCGTCGCTGCTGTTCGGGGCGTTCCTGCTGCTGTGGATCGTGCGCGGCTTCGTCGTGCCGGACTGGTCGCCCGATCCCATCCGCTGAGGCGGCGGCCCCGGTCAGAGCTCGAGCACGAGGATGCGCTGGCAGGAGCGGCAGAGAACGATCTTGTCGCCCGAGACCAGGTCGGAGAGGTCCTGCGGGCGAATCGCCATCTGGCAGCCCTGGCAGTACTCCCCGTGCACGGCGACGACGGCGGTGCCGCTCTTGCGGTTGCCGGTGCGGATGCGGTCGTAGAGCCGCAGCTTCTCGGCGTCCACGCTGCCGGCGAGCTCGTCGCGCGCGGCGCGCAGCTCGTCGAGGCGCCGCGCCATGTCCTGGCGCTCCGCCTCGACCTTCGCCTCGGCGGCGCGCAGGTCGGCCTCGCGCTCGCGCTGCACGGACTTCGCGGCGTCCTCCTCGCGCTCGCGCTCCTCGACCGCGTCCATGCCGAGCAGGATGCGCTCCTCGAGCTTGCCGTTCTCGGCCTTGATCGTCCCGATCTTGAGGAGGATGCCCTGGTACTCCTTGTTGTTGGACGCCGTGTTCAGGTTGCCCTCGAGCTTGAGGATCTCCTGCTCGGCCTGCTTCAGGTCCATCTCCAGCCGGTGGAGCGCGGCCTGCGCCTCCTGCCGCGCGTGGTGCGCCGCCGCGACGCCGGCCTTCGCCGTGTCGAGCGCGCTGCGCGCGCCGCTGAGCCCGTGGTCGAGCACATCGATCTGCTGAGCCAGCGCGACGATGTCGTCGTCCACGCGCTGCAGCCGGATGAGCTGCTGCAGGGTCTCCTTCACGTCGTCTCTCCCGTGCTCCGTCGCCCCGTCGTCCGGTCCCCAAAGCAAGACAGCCCGGCTCGCGCCGGGCTGTCCTGCTTCACTCGTTCCCGAAGGAGTCGAGGAAGCCCTCGAGCTTCCTCGCTCGCACCGGGTGCTGCAGCTTGCGCACCGCCTTCGCCTCGATCTGGCGCACGCGCTCGCGCGTGACCTTGAAGATGCGCCCGACCTCTTCCAGCGTGTACGTGTAGCCGTCGCCGATGCCGTAGCGCAGCTTGATGATCTCGCGTTCGCGGAACGTCAGCGTCTGCAGCACCTTCTCGATCTTGTCCTTCAGCATCTCGTGCGTCGCCGCGTTGACCGGCGACTCGGCGCTCTGGTCCTCGATGAAGTCGCCGAAGTAGCTGTCGTCGCTGTCGCCGATCGGGCAGTCGAGCGAGATCGGGTGCTTCGCGATCTTGAAGACCCGCTTGGTCTCGTCGACCGAGATCTCGGACGCCGCGGCGATCTCCTCGATCGTCGGCTCGCGGCCCTTCTTCTGCACCAGGTCCTTGGTGACGTTGCGCAGCTTCGACATCGTCTCGATCATGTGGACCGGGATGCGGATCGTCCGCGCCTGGTCCGCGATCGAGCGCGTGATCGCCTGCCGGATCCACCACGTCGCGTACGTCGAGAACTTGTAGCCGCGGCGGAACTCGTACTTCTCCACGGCCTTCATCAGGCCCGTGTTGCCTTCCTGGATCAGGTCCAGGAAGGAGAGGCCGCGGTTGCGGTACTTCTTCGCGATGGAGACCACGAGGCGCAGGTTGCCGCTCGAGAGGTTCTGCTTCGCGAGCTCGTAGCCGTTGAACTCGTGGCGCACCTGCCGGCGGTGGCGGCGCCGCAGCCGCGCCGGCGGCTCGCACGCGCGCATCGTGATCTGCGCGATGCGGTCCTTGACCTCCTCGCGCTCCTCCACCGCGCCCGTCGCCTTCGACTTGTCGAGCTCGCGCAGGCGCTTCTCGAGCCGGTCGAGCTCGCGCACCGTCGCGCCGATCTCGTCCATCACCGGCTTCAGCTTCTTGATCTGGATGTTCAGCTCTTCGAGCAGCCGGCGGCCGCGGCGGCGGCGCTCGGCGAGGCGCCGCAGGAGCTCGATGCGGCCGCGCTTCGTGCGCGCCGACGCGAGACCGACGAGGTCCCGGCGCATGGCGTCGAGCATCTTGCGCAGGGTCTCGATGTGCCCCGGGAGCTGCTCCTGCGTGTCCTGCTTGCTGTTCTCGACGTTCGGGTTGACCTTCAGCGTGCGGTCGAACGCGAGGTCGCCGCGCTGCACGTCCTCGAGGAGCTGCAGCGAGAGCTCCATCGCATAGCCGCACGACAGCAGGCGCTCGCGGTAGCGCTTGCGCGTGCGCTCGATCGTCTTCGCGAGCCAGATCTCCTGCTCGCGCGTGAGCAGGGGGATCTCGCCCATCTGGGTGAGGTACATGCGGACGGGGTCGTCGATGCGCTCGACGGGCGTCTGCATGGTGAGCGGATCGACGACGATCGCGTCCTTCGGCTCCTCGAAGCTCTGCTGACGCAGCTTGCGCGCGTCGACGTCCTCGTCGTCCGCGCCCTCGGTCTCGTACGTGCGCGCTTCCTCGAGCAGCTCGATGTTGAGCTCGTCGAGCTGCACGGCGATCCGGTCGAGCGCGCGCTCCGACGACGTGATCTCGTCGGGCAGCATGCGCTGCACCTCGTCGATCGTGACGTATCCCTTGCGGCGCCCTTCCTTGATGAGGGCCTTCAGCTCGGGCTCGATCCGGTCGTTTATCGTCACGGGCGTCATCCTCGAACCGGCTGCACGGGGCCCCGGCGTGGAAGCGAGTTCAGTCTACGTGGCCGCCTCGGGCGGGGGAAACCGTGCGGACTTGGGGCCGCCTCGCGAGGGCAATCCCACACCATAACGCGCGCGGGGCTCCCGTCTGCCCGGGATTTCGGCCCGTCACCCCGGTCCCCGCTCCCGGCGCTCGCGGGCCATGCGTTGTGCGATCTGGGCTCCGAGCGCCTGCCACTCCTCGTTGCCCGAGTCCGCGCGCGCGAGCTGCTCGAGCACGCGCCGGTCCTCGTGCTCCTTCACGAGCCGGCGCAGGCAGTCGCGGCCCTGGAGCTCCAGGTTCTTGCCCGGCGCGCTCGCCAGCAGCGCCGCGGCGAGCCGTCTCAGCTCGGGCGGGTCGGGCGGGAGCGCCGCGAGCGGGTCGTCGAGGGCGCCCCCGGAGGCGTCCGCCGCGCCGAGCAGCGCGGCGACGATCTCGACCGCGTCGGGGTGCGTCAGCAGCTCGACGCCGAGCTCCGGGACCTCGGCGAGCAGGGCGGGGCAGCCGAGCAGCGCCTGGAGCAGTTCGCGCTCCACGGGGGGCAGCGGCCGCGACGGCGGCGCGGCGGCCGCCGGCGACTCCGGAGCGGCGGGCCGTGACGGGCGGGCCGCGACCGCGGCCTGCGGTTCGTCGTCGGCGCCCACGGCGAGCGCCTCGTACGCCGCGAGGGGCGGCTCGTCGGAGACGGCGCCGGCGCCGCCGGAGAGGCGTGACGGCGGCGTGCGCTGGGCGCGGGCCGGCTGCGCCGGGGCGCGCGGGGCCGACGCGCCGCGCTGCGCGCGCGCGGCCTGACGTGCCGCGAGCTCCCGCAGGCGCGCGTCCAGCACCTCGGCCGGGACTCCGAACGCGTCTGCGGTGTGCCGCACGTACAGCGCGCGGCGGATGTCGTCGCGCACGCCCACGAGCGCGGCGAGGACGTCCTCCGTCGCCGCCGCCAGCCCGGGCACCGACGCGACGTCGTGGCGTGCCCGGCAGCCGTCGACGAGGTGCTCGAACGCCTCGCGGCCGGGCTCGATCGCCGCGCGGAGCGCGGCGCTGCCGCCCTCCGCGACGAGATCCGCCGGGTCCTTGCCGGGCGGCAGGAGCGCCACGCGCGTCTCGATGCGCTGCGGCAGGAACTCGGGGATGGCGCGCTCCGCGGCGCGGCGCCCGGCGTCGTCGCCGTCGTACACGAGCCAGAGCCGCTTGACGTGTGTGGAGAGCAGCTGCGCCTGGTCGTGCGTGAGCGCCGTCCCGAGCCCCGCCACGGCCACCGGCCACCCTGCCTGGTGCGCCATGATGACGTCGGTGTAGCCCTCCATCACCGCGCCCTCGCCGGTCTTGCGCATCGCGTCGCGCGCGAGGTGCAGCGCGTAGAGGTGGCGCCCCTTCTTGAAGAGCTCCGTCTCGGGCGAGTTCAGGTACTTCGGCTCGTCGTTCCCGAGGGTCCGCGCGCCGAACGCGATCACGCGTCCCTGGCCGTCGCAGATCGGGAAGATCACGCGGTCGCGGAAACGGTCCCAGACGCGGGTCTCGGCGGCTCGCGCCGCGCCGTCGTGGCCCTCGTCGTCGGCCTCGCGCCGCACGGCGAGCCCCGCGTCGACCAGGTCGTCGATGCCGAAGCCGCCGGACTCCGCCGCCCGCAGCAGGTTGTCCCAGCCGCGCGGCGCATACCCGAGCCGGAAGGTCAGCGCCGTCGCGCCCTCGATGCCGCGGCGCTTCAGATAGGCGCGCGCGGCGGCCCCGCGCGGGCCGCGCAGCTCGGCCTGGAACGTGCGGCACGCCCACTCGTTGACGTCGCGCAGGCGCTGCGCCCGCGCCGCGGCTGCGGCGGCCTCGGGACTCTCCGGCTCCACCTGGATCCCCGCCTCGCGCGCGAGCCGGCGGACGGCCTCGGGGAAGGGGATGCGCTCGTGCCGCTCGACGAACGAGAACACGTTCCCCGACTCGCCGCAGCCGAAGCACTTCCACGTGGACGTCTCGCGCCAGACGTAGAACGACGGCGTCTTCTCGTCGTGGAACGGGCAGCGGCCCTTGTGCGTCTTCCCCGCGCGCTTCAGGGAGACGTAGCGGCCGACGACATCGACGATGTCGACGGCCTGACGGATCGACTCCAGGACGTCTTCGGGGATGCGGCTCACGGCGGTCCGGCGGGCCCCGGATCGTACCGCGGCACGCGGACACGTGCCGCATCGCCTCCGCACGCTGCGGCGCCCGCGACGCGCACCCCGGGGTCAGCGCGCGCGTCGCGCCCAGGGCGGGACCAGCAGTCCGACCAGCACGCCGACCGGCGCGGGCGGCGGCGGCCGTCCCTCGGCACGCGCGAGCAGCACGGCCACCTCCACGCTGCCGTCGCCGCGCACGCCGGCGCGCGCGTCCAGCCAGGCGTGGAGCGTCCACAGCGCGCGCGGCCCGCGGCAACGGGCGGGCCACGGCCCCACCGCGGCCCGCCGGAGCACCTCGAGCCCGGCTGCGCGCGCGACGGGCTCGAGCGCCGCCGCGCCCGCGTTCGTGACCACCGTGTGGAGCAGCACGCAGCCGCCGGGAGCGATGCACCGTGCGGCCTCGGCGAGGACGTCCCCGAGCCGCCGCTCGTCCGCGGTGGTCGCGCCCCGCAGGCGCAGCACGACGGCCGAGACGGCCCCGCTCGCCACGGGGAGCGCCTCGGGACGCCCCCGCACGCCGGCGGCGTCGCACGCGGGTCCCACCTCGAGCGCGGAAGGCGTCGCGTGCGCCGCGTCCGGCGCGGGCGGGAGATCGGGACCGGCGTCGTCCGCGACCGCGACCACACGCTGCCCGAGCGCTCCGGCGAGGCGCCGCAGCACCCGGGCGGAGCGGTGTGCGGCGTAGCCGGGTGAGTTCAGATCGCCCACATGAACACGAACCCGACGGTGCGCAGCGCGAGCGCCGCCTGCGCGAACCCGCGGTGCGCGCGACGGACGCGCGCGGAGCCGCCGCGGAGCATCTGGATGCCGAGCGGCAGGACCACGAGGTACAGCACCGTCGCGAGCACCGACGCCCCGATGTGCACCCACTGGGGCACGGTCCACTCGTGCGAGAAGGTCATCCCGATCACATCGCGGCTGAACTCGAGGATCAGCACGAGCGCGAGGTCGATCCCCATCCCCGCGAGGACCAGCGGCACGTGGGCGCGCCGGCGCCTCCGCATCAGGAAGCCCGCGGCGATGAGCAGATAGCCGAGGGTCGCGAGGGCCTTGAACACGCCGCGTCTCCGGGGGGTCGGGTGCCCGGGATGGTCGCCCCGCCGCGCGCGTCGCGGAAGTTCGGGTCGGCCGCGCGGCGCCCGCCGTCGGTCGCCGGGATTGAGCCGGAGCCTGCCGGAGTCCGATGGAGATGCGTGGCAGCACAGGCCCAGCCGGGAGGGACCGGGGTCGGTGCGCGTCCGGACCTCGCGGGGACGGCGCGCGTCGCCGATCTCGAGCGCCAGGTCGCGACGCTCCTCCGGGAGCGGGCGGAGCACGCGGCCGCCGTGCAGGCGGAGCTCCAGCGTCTGAGCGCGCTCTACGACGATCTGCGCGGGGACCTCGAGACGGCCCGACGCGAGCGCGATGGCGCGCTCGAGAGCGTGCGGGCGGAGCGCGAGGCGCGCGCGCGGGAGACCCTCGAGCTCGCAGAGCGCCTCGACGAGGCGGCGGTCCGCGAGCAGGCCCTGCGCGAGTCGGCCGCCGCGGACTCGCTCCAGCGCTTCGTCGCGGAGCGTCTCGACCTCGCCGTCCACGAGTACCGCGAGCTGGCTCCGGGCGAACTGCCGGAGGTGCCCGGGTTCCGCGTACACGAGCCGCTCGGCCGCGGCGGCATGGCGTCGGTGTTCCGCGCAGAGCGCCTGGAGGACGGTGCCGAGGTGGCGCTGAAGCTCCTGCACGGCAGCCCCGGGCAGGAGCGCACGCGCACGGAGCTGTTCCTGCGCGAGGCGGCGCTGACGCTCCAGCTCGACCATCCGGGGCTCCTGCGCGCGCTCGACGCCGGCGACTGTGTGCACGGCCCCTACCTCGTGCTGCCGCTCGTCGATGGACGCAGCCTCGCGATGCGGGTGCGCCGCGACGGGCCGCTCCCGGAGGCCGAGGTCCTCTCGATCGCGTCGTCCATCGGACGCGCGCTGCGCTTCTGCGCCCGCCTCGGACTGACGCACCGCGACGTCAAGCCCAGCAACCTGCTGCAAGGGCGCGACGGCCGCGTGCTGCTCTCGGACTTCGGGCTCGCGGCGCTGACGACGGGCGACGCCGGCCGGCCGTACGGCTCCCCCGGGTACGCGGCGCCGGAGCAGATGGTCGCCCCGGACACGGTCGACGAGCGCGCCGACATCTACGCGTTCGGCTGCTCCCTCTGGCACCTGCTCGTCGGACGCCGGCCGTTCCCCGGCACCCCGCGCGAGTCCTTCGACGCGGCGCGGATCAACGACCTGCCGGATCCGCGCGACGAGGGCGCAGAGGTCTCGCACGGGCTCGCGCAGGTGCTGCGGCGCATGGGCCGCTGCGAGCGCGACCGGCGCTATCGCTCCTGGGACGAGTGCCTGCTCGACATCGCGCTGGTCGAGCGCGGCAACCCGCCGCTCGCCGCGCACCTCGCCGACGTCGTCGGCGCGACGCCCCCCGACCACGGCGACCCGGAGCCCGTGCCGCCGGCACCGCCCCCGGAGCCGCCCGTCGCCGCGCCCGCCGCGGACCCGCACCCGGCACCGGGGCCGGAGGCGACGCACGGCGACGAGCCGACGGCCGCCCCGGTGGGCGCGGTCCAGCGCGCGGTGGAGCGGCTCCCGCGCCACGTGCGCCTGCCGCTGGCGGCGACTCTTGCCGCGCTCGTCGCGCTCGCGCTCGGACGCGGCTGCGCGCCCTCTCCCGCGGACGCGCTCGTCGACCGGGCCCGCGCACTCGTCCGCGAGGGGCGCGCGGCGGAGGCGTCGGCCGCGCTGCGCGCCGCGGCCGAGCTCGTCGGCCCGGACGACGCCGCGCGCCTCGCGCGGGAAGCCGACGACCTCGACGCGCGCTGACGCCGGCCGACCTTGACGGACGTAAAGCGAGCCTTACGTATCCGCGCCCGCGCCGAGCCTGACCCCCGCGGCACGCGCGTTGCAAAAGGAGCGTCGTTCCCGCTCGGGGACAGACAGGCAAGTCCCCCTCACGAGGGAGAAGCGCTCTCCGTGGGGTCCGGGGCCGGCATCCGGGGTGACCGCCCGTGTGGGCGGGGCGGCGCGAGCCGTCGGGACCCCACCACGGTGTGCCGGTCCCGGTCCGGGACGACGCCCGCCGCGCGCTTCGCGCGGCGCCGCGCGCGCCCCACAATCGCGGCGTGACAGCGACCTTCGCCGAACTCGGCGTCCCGGCGGCGCTCCTCGCGGCGCTCGAGCGGACCGGGGTGCACGCGCCCTTCCCGGTCCAGACGCGCGCCCTCCCGCCGGCCCTCGCCGGGGACGACCTGCTCGTCTCGGCCGAGACCGGCAGCGGCAAGACGCTCGTGTTCCTGCTCGCCGCGGGCGCGCACCTCGGCGACGCGCGCGCCACGAGGCCGCGCGCCGTCGTCCTGGCGCCGACCCGCGAACTGGCCGCGCAGATCGCGCGCGTCGCGTCGACGCTGTTCGCGGAGACCGGCCTGCGCGTCGCGCTGCTCGCCGGAGGCGCGCCCGTCGCACCGCAGATCCGCACGCTGCGGTCGGGGAGCGACATCGTCGTCGCCACGCCGGGGCGCCTGCTCGACGTCGCGCGGCGCGGCGCGTTCGACGCGGGCGCCGTGGCGCTGCTCGTCATCGACGAGGCCGACCGCATGCTCGACCTCGGGTTCCTGCCCGACGTGCGCCGCTGCGTCGCGCTGCTCCCCGCCGCGCGCCAGACGCTGCTCCTCTCGGCGACGCTCCCGGCGGAGGTCGAGGAACTCGCCGCCGGACTCCTGCGCGACCCCGTGCGCGTGCGGGCCGAGTCCGAGGAGGCGCGCCCGCTCCCGCACGGGATCACACACGTCGCCCACGTCGTGCGCGTGCCGCTCAAGACCGACCTGCTCGAGGTGCTCCTGCGCGGCGAGGACGTGGGGCGCGCGCTGGTGTTCACGTCGAGCCGCCGCAGGGCGGCCGTGCTCGCGTCGGAGCTGGCCCGGCGCGGCGTGGCGAGCGACGCGCTGCACGCCGGCCGCAGCCAGGAGGACCGCGACGCCGCACTCGCGGCGTTCCGTGGGGGCGCGCTGCGCGCGCTCGTCGCCACCGACCTCGCGGAGCGCGGCCTCGACCTGCCCGGCCTCACGCACGTCGTGAACTTCGATCTGCCCGGCACGGCGGACCGCTACGCCCACCGCGTGGGCCGCACGGCGCGCGCGTTCGGCACGGGGAGCGCGATCACGCTCTGCGCCCCCGCCGAGGAGCCGGCGCTCGACGCCCTCGCGGCCGCGCTGGGCGTCGCGATCGGGCGCGCGCGGGTCGCGGGCTTCGAGTACGAGGCCCGCCCGCGCGGCCGCGACCCGTTCGTCGAGGAGCGCCGCGCGCACGCCGCGGCCCGCGACGCGGTGCGCCCGAAGCGCCGCCGCGCGCCTTCGCCGGAGCGCCAGCGTCAGCAGTTCTGGGAGCGCGCCCGCGAGCGCCGCCGCGACACGCGCGGCCCCGGGCGCGGCTGAGCGCCGCGGGTCCGCACACGGCACGGAGCCGAACCGCGGCGGCCACGCGAGACCTGGAGCCCGCGCCTCGGTAGACTCGCCCCGTCGCACGCCCCGCGCCGCGACCGCGTCCCGAAGGAGACGGAGCCCCATGGCCGAGGCCTCGACCAAGCTGCAGGTGCTGAACGCGTGCCTGCTGTCCGCCCTGCTGCTGACGACGACCACGATGACGTGCTCGCACTCGCGCCTCGAGTCGCGCGTGATCGAGCTGCGCGACATGGTCGAGAAGCGTGGTCCCGGAGACTCCCGGACGGGCCCGCCGCGCGAAGCCGGGAGCGCGCGCACGCCGGGCGTGTCCTCCGGAGTCGTGGAGAGCGGCTGGGGAGGGCGCCGCGCGGAGGTGCTCTACGTGGAGGGCGCGGTCGAGAACGCGCCGCTGCGCCTCGACGAGAAGCCGCAGCCGCAGAACGACTGGTACGTCAGCCGTCAGCACTCGCCGCCGAGCAGCCTCAGCTACTACACGACGAACGAGGGCCAGACCTCGATCCTGAACCGCTACATCCTCGGGCGGATGATGGACATCGACCCGGACGACCTCTCGAAGGTCATGCCGGAGCTGGCGACGTCCTGGGAGGTGGCCGACGACCACCTGACCTACACGTACCACCTGCGCAAGGGCGTCCAGTTCGCCGACGGGCGCCCCTTCACGTCCGCCGACGTGAAGTTCGCGTTCGACGTCATGCGCGACCCTGCGGTCGAGGCGGACCACCTGCGCACGGAGTTCGAGGACGTGGTCTCGCTCGAGACGCCCGACCCGCACACGGTCGTCGTGCGCTACCGGAAGCTGTACTGGGCGGGGCTCTACGGCGTGGGCTTCTCGCTACGCGTGCTGAACAAGGGCTGGTACGAGGAGCAGATCCCGCACTTCGCGGCGATGCACGACATCGCGGAGTACTCGACGGAGCCCGGGAAGCCGGGATTCGGCAAGGTCTTCAACGAGATCCGCATCCCGTGCCCGGGCACGGGCCCGTACTACCTCGCCGACGAGAAGGACGCGAACGACGAGTACGTGCGCCTCGTCCAGAACCCGTTCTGGTTCGGGATCCAGGTGCATCCCACCTGGTACAACTTCACCGAGTACCGCGAGATCTACATCTCCGACGACATCGCCGCATTCGAGTCGTTCCGCAAGGGCGAGTTCGACGTGATGGTCGTGGACGCGGACCGCTGGGACGACAACCTCAGCAAGGACCCGACGATCACGTCGCGCGCGAACTACTTCCAGTACGACCACGTCGGGCTCGGGTACTCGTTCATCGCCTGGAACTGCCGGCGGCCGCCGTTCGACGACGCCCGCGTGCGCACCGCGATGACGCACCTGGTCAACCGTCAGTGGATCGTCGACGAGCTCGAGCGCGGCCGCGGCCAGGTCGCGGTGCTGCCGTTCAAGCCGGTGTACCCGATCTACGACACGTCGCTGAAGCCGCACGCGTACGACCTGCAGCGCGCGAAGGAGCTGCTCGCGGAGGCCGGCTGGACCGACAGCGACGGCGACGGCGTCCTCGACCGCGACGGCGTGCGCTTCGAGTGGGAGCTCAAGATCCCGTCGTCGCGCGACTTCTTCGTGCGCGTCTCCGGCGCCATCGAGGACGCGTGCAACAAGGTGGGCATCCGCATGTCGCGGCGCCCGCTCGAGTGGGCGACGTTCATCCAGGACCTCGACGAGCGGCGCTTCGACGCCGTGTTCCTCTACAACTCGTTCTCGAGCCCCTGGATCGACCCGTACGACAGCTACCACAGCTCCGCCGACCGGCCGCGCGGCGGGAACACGCCGGGCTGGCGCGACGCGGAGGTGGACGCGCTCCTGAAGCAGATGCGCGAGGAGTTCGACGAGCAGAAGCGCATCGCGCTCTTCCACCGCTTCGACCGCAAGTACTACGACGCGCAGCCGGAGACGCTGCTGACGCACGGACTCGTCTGCGTGCTGCAGGACAAGCGCTTCGAGGGCGTGCGCGTGCGCCCCACCGGGCTGCGCTTCTTCGACTTCTGGGTCAAGTCCGAGAACGTGCGGCACAAGTAGCGGGCGGATGCTCACCTACATCGTCAAGCGCCTGCTCGCGATGATCCCGACGCTGTTCGGGATCTCGCTCATCACGTTCTTCATCGTGCTCCTCGCGCCCGGCGATCCCGTCGCGACCAAGATGGGCCAGGGCGGCGGACCGTCCGCGAGCGAGGGCGGCGGGCGCAGCGACCCGCAGAAGCAGGCGGACGTCAAGAAGGCGAAGATGAAGCTGCTCGGGATGCTCGAGGAGCTCCACAGCGTCGTCGCCTGGGACGGCAGCGCGGCGGCGGCTTCGCGCGACTGGACGAGCGACGACCGCTACCGGACCGTGGACCACCTGCAGCGGCTCGACGACGTCGGCTCGTTCACGCGCTGGGTGCACGCCATCGCGACGTCTCCGGACGGCTCGCGGCTCTACGCCGGCACGGCCGGCGGCGAGCTCGCGGGCTTCGACGTGCGCAGCGGTTCGGACGCCGTGCGCTTCGAAGACCACGCGTCCGGCATCTACTCGCTCGGCTGCTCGCCCGACGGGCGCTACGTCGCCAGCGCCGACGGCGACGGGACGGTGCGCCTCGCCTTGGCCGCGGACGGTCGCACCGTCGCCACGCACCCGGCGCTCGGCCGCGCGGTGCGCGCGCTCGTCTTCCTGCCGGGCGGTGCGCAGCTCGTCTCGGCGTGCGACGACGGCCACGTGCGCGTCCACTCGGTCCCGGAGCTGGAGGTCCTGCAGGATCTCGTCGAGCACACCGGCCCCGTCATGGCGCTCGCGGCGTCGGCCGACGGCTCGCGGCTGTTCAGCGCCGGCTTCGACGCGCGGCTGCGCGAGTGGGACACCGCGTCGTGGACCGTGACGCGCGAGATCGGGCACCACACGCAGACCGTCAACGCGATCGCCCTCTCGCGCGACGGCAGCCTGCTCGCGACAGCGAGCGACGATCAGGAGCTGCGCGTCTTCGACGGCAGCTCGGGCGAGCAGCGCGCCATGCTGTCGGGCCACTACGCCGCGGCCACGTGCGTCGCGTTCCTCGCGGACGGTCGGACGCTCGTGTCGGGCGGCCGCGACGAGACCGTGCGCGCGTGGGACGTGGAGCTCGCGCGGCAGACGGCGCAGGCGCCGGAGGCGATCGGCGCCGTGCTGGCGGTCGCAGCGTCGCCCGACGGCACGCGCGTCTTCACCGCGGGGGACAGCTGGCGCAAGACCCCGGTGACGAAGCAGTACTGGCGCTGGTTCACGAACTCGCTGCGCGGCGACTTCGGCCGCTCGTTCTCGGACAACAAGCCGGTGATCGACAAGATCGCGGAGCGTCTGCCCGTGACGCTCGGGCTGAACCTCCTCGCGATCGTCCTCATCTACCTCGTGTCGATCCCGCTCGGGGTGCACGCCGCGGTGCGGCGCGGCACGACCTTCGACAACGTCACGTCCGCCGGCCTCTTCATGCTGTGGTCGCTGCCGAGCTTCTTCCTCGCGACGATGCTCATCATGTACCTGAGCTCGGAGCGCACGTGGAACGTGCTGCCGTCGGTGGGCCTCGCCTCGGTGAACCAGGCCGACCTGCCCTACCTGCCGTGGCTGTGGGACCGCATCCTGCACCTGGTCCTGCCGATGATCGCCCTCACGTACTCGGGCTTCGCCAGCCTCTCGCGCTACGCCCGCACGTCGATGCTCGAGACGGTGCAGCAGGACTTCGTGCGGACTGCACGCGCCAAGGGACTGCCGGAGTCGGCGGTGATCTACAAGCACGCCCTGCGCAACTCGCTCATCGCGATCATCACGCTCGTGGGCACGCTGCTGCCGACGATGATCGGCGGCTCGGTGATCATCGAGCTGATCTTCAGCATCCGCGGCATGGGCCTCCTCGCGTTCGAGGCGATCCTGCAGCGCGACTACCCGGTGGTCATGGCGATCACGACGTTCACGGCGCTGCTGACGCTCGTCGGCGTGCTGCTCTCGGACCTGCTCTACTCGGTCGCCGACCCCAGGATCACGCACGGATGAGCGACGGCGCCGCACCCGAACGCGCGGATCTCGAGAAGGCCCAGGGCGCGACCGGCCAGACCTACTGGTCGATCGTGCGCACGCAGTTCCGGAAGAACCGCCAGGGCATGGTCGGGCTGTGGATCGTCCTCGCGATCGTCGTGATCGCCGTGCTGGCGCCGCTGCTCGCGAACGACCGTCCGATCGTCTGCGTGTACAAGGGCGCGCTGCGCTTCCCCGCGTTCACGACGTACGTGGACAACTGGGTGCCCTGGCAGGACGCGCGCTTCAAGCTGAAGAGCTTCGAAGTCGGCGGCAGCTTCCCGTTCTCCGACCACTACGCGGAGCTCGAGGGCAAGTCCTGGAAGCAGGCCGCGGAGACGGAGCCGGACGCGTTCGGCTCCCCCACGGTGTGGCCGCCGATCCGCTTCAACCCGCGCCAGTTCGACACGACCGCGATCAAGAAGCCGCCGCTCGTCGACGGTCACGTGCTCGGCACCGACGACCAGGGCCGCGACGTGCTCGCCCGCATCGTGCACGGCTGCGTCGTCGCGATCACGGTCGGCGTGCTCGCCATGGGCATCGCCACGTTGATCGGCGTCGCGCTCGGACTCGCGGCGGGCTACTACGGCGGCTGGATCGATCTCGTGCTCTCCCGCGTCGTCGAGATCGTGATGTGCTTCCCGACGTTCTTCCTGATCATCTCGGTCATCGCGTTCGTGCCGCCGTCCATCGTGAACATCATGCTCGTGATCGGCTTCGTGAGCTGGACCGGCATCTTCCGGCTGACGCGCGGCGAGGTGCTGAAGGCACGCGCCCAGGAGTACGTCACCGCCGCCGAGGCGCTGGCGATCCCGCAGCGCAGCATCATGTTCCGCCACATCCTGCCGAACTCGGTGGCGCCGGTGTTCGTCTCCGTCGCGTTCGGCATCGCGTCCGCCGTGCTCACCGAGTCGTCGCTCTCGTTCCTCGGCTTCGGCGACCCCAACGCGTCGTCCTGGGGCGAGGTCGTGAGCCAGGGCCGCAAGTACGTCGCCGAGGGCCTCACGCACCTCGTGCTCGCACCCGGGTTCGCGATCTTCGTGACGCTGACCGCCTTCAACCTCTTCGGCCAGGGCCTCCGCGACGCGATGGACCCGCGCCTGCGCCGCTGACGGCCTCCGCCACGCCCGTCACCTCGCGCCGCGGCGCCTCAGGAGTGCCCGAGCACCACGGGGCACGCGACGTAGTGCCCTTCCTCCACGCGCTCGAGCGCGGGCACGTGCTCGGCGCACGAAGGCTGTGCGATCGGACAGCGCGTGCGGAACGGGCAGCCGCTGGGCTTGCGCAGCGGGCTCGGCACCTCGCCCTGCAGGATGACGCGCGCCGGCCGCGAGCGTGACGGGTCGGGAAGCGGGACTGCCGAGAGCAGCGCCTTCGTGTACGGATGCACGGGAGCCCGGTGGATCGAACGCGACGGACCGATCTCCATCACGTTCCCGAGGTACATCACCGCGATCCGGTGGCTGATGTGCTCGACCACCGAGAGGTCGTGCGCGATGAACAGGTAGGTGAGACCGAACTCCTCCTGCAGATCCTGCATGAGGTTGATGACCTGCGCCTGGATCGAGACGTCGAGCGCCGAGACGGGTTCGTCGGCGATGACGAGACGCGGCTCGGTCGCGAGCGCCCGGGCGATGCCGACGCGCTGGCGCTGCCCGCCGGAGAACTCGTGCGGGTAACGGAAGGCTTGCTCGCCCGTGAGCCCGACCTTCTCGAGGAGCCAGGCGACGCGCTCGTCGCGCTGCGCACGCGAGAGCTGCGGGCGGTGCACGCTCAGAGGCTCCGCGACGATCTCGCCCACAGACCACCTGGCATTGAGCGACGAGTACGGGTCCTGGAAGATCATCTGGATCTCGGACCGGACCGGCCGCATGCGCGCGCGATCGAGCTGGGCGAGGTCGACGACATCGCCGTCGGAGCGTCGAAATCGAAGCTCACCCGACGTCACGTCGACGAGGCGCATGATCGCCTTGCCGACCGTGGTCTTGCCACAGCCCGACTCACCGACGAGTCCGAGGGTCTCGCCACGGCGCACGTCGAAGGAGACGCCGTCGACGGCCTTGACCTCTCCGATCCGTCGCAGCAGCACGCCGCCGTGGATCGGGAAGTGCACTCGGAGGTCGCGCACGTCGAGCAGCGGCGCTGCCGTAGCGGGGGCGGAGTCGCGCTCCGCGGCGGAGACGGCGTCGGGGCTCACGACTGCGCCTCCCCCGCCGCGCGCTTCATGCGCTCTCGCGCCGCCGGGTCCACGAGATGACACCGGCAGGCGCGCTCGGTGCCGAGTACGTGCAGATCGGGCTCGACCTGGTCACAGTACGCCGTGCGCTCTGGGCAGCGCTGCGCGAACTTGCAGCCTGGAGGCATGTTCAGGATGCTCGGGACGATCCCGGGGATCGTCGTCAGGCGCACCCGATCCGGATGGTCCGGACGCGGCAGGGACGCCAGGAGCCCGCGGGTGTACGGATGCTGCGGATCCCGGAAGAGCTCGCGGACCGGCGCGACCTCCTGGATCTTGCCGCCGTACATCACCGCGACGCGGTCGCACGTCTCCGCAACGACCGCCAGGTCGTGCGTGATGAGCAGGATCGAAGCATCGCCGGTCTTCTGGCGCACCGCGAGCATGAGCTCGAGGATCTGCGCCTGGATCGTGACGTCGAGCGCCGTCGTCGGTTCGTCGGCGATGAGGAGCGCGGGCTCGAGCGCGAGCGCCATCGCGATCATCGCGCGCTGGCGCATCCCGCCGGAGAACTGGTGCGGATAGTTCGCGAGCCGGCTGCGCGGATCGGGGATGCCTACGAGTTCGAGCATCTCGGCGGCGCGGTCCTCGGCGGCCTTCCGCCCGAGCTGCGGCTGGTGGTGGCGGATGGCCTCGCGAAGCTGGAAGCCGATCGTGAACACCGGGTTGAGAGCCGTCATCGGCTCCTGGAAGATCATGGAGATGTCGTTCCCGCGGATCTTTCGCATCTCCGGATAGCTCAGCTTCATGAGGTCGCGGCCGCGGAAGTGGATCTCACCGCCCTCGATCCGGCCGGGCGGATCCGGGATCAGCCGCATGATCGAGAGGGAGGCTACCGACTTGCCGCTCCCGGACTCGCCCACGAGACCGAACACCTCGTTCGTGTAGATATGGAACGAAACTCCGTCGACGGCCTTCGCGGTGCGCCCTTCGACGTCGAAGTACGTGCGCAGGTCGCGCACGTCGAGGAGCTTGGTCCGTTCCGCAGGGGGCATCGCGCTCACCTCAGCCGCGAGAAGACCTTCGGATCGAACGCCTCGCGCACGGCCTCCCCGATCAGCACGACGGCGTAGAGCGTGGCGGCGAGCGCGACGGTCGGGATGACCGTCAGGTGCGGATAGAGCTTCAGGTTCTCGAGGCCCTGCTTCAGCACGCCGCCCCACGACGGCGTTCCCGGAGGAAGGCCGAACCCGAGGAAGTCGAGGGAGACGAGCGTCGTGATGTACGAGACGATCGCGAACGGGGTGAACGTCACGATCGGGACGATCGCGTTCGGGAGGATGTGCCGCGTGATGATCTTCCAGTCGGACACGCCGCAGCCGATCGCCGCCTGCACGTAGTCCTTCGACTTCTCGCGATAGAACTCGCCGCGCACGTAGTACGTGATCGCGATCCAGGCGCGCAGCGTGATGAGCGCGGCGCAGAGCACGGCGAACGAAGGCGTCACGATCGAGGCGAGAATCATCATGACGAACAGGAACGGGATCGAACCCCAGATCTCGACGAAGCGCTGCGAGAGGATGTCGATCCAGCCTCCGAAGTAGCCCTGCGCCCCGCCCACGAGGATGCCGACGCCCTGACCGAGCGCGGAGACCAGCAACGCGAACGCGATGGAGATGCGGAACCCGTACAGCATGAGCGGTACGACGTCGCGCCCGGACGCGTCCGTCCCGAGCGGAGCCGTCTCCGCGAGCGAGGGCGCGTTGGGCGGGTTCTTCGCGAGGTCGTAGCGCAGGTCGGACGGGCCGAACGGATAGAGCGGCATGACGATCCACGCGTCCCCGCGCTCGAACACGTCGAGCGTGCCGCGCAACGTCGCCGCCTCCGCTTCCTTCCGCTCCACCGCGGCGAGCTTCCGCTTGTGGAACTCACCGGCATCGGGACGCAGCGCAGCCGGATCGAGCGCCGCGCGTGCCTCCCGCGCCTCGGTAGCGGTGCGCTCGATGTCGGCGCGCAGCGCGTCGTGGTCCGCAGCCCAGCGCGCGAACGCGCGGTAGTCGACGGGCGCGTCACCCACCATCCCGAAGTCCGAGCGCTTCTGGAACGACGAGATGTCGGCGAAGAACAGCGCCTTGTCTGCCCACTCCGCGACGGCCGGGAACGCGGTGCGCTCGCCGTAGTGGATGACGAGCGGCTTGCCGTTCACGAGCAGTTCCAGGAAGAGCGAGACGACGAACAGCGTTGCAAGCGCCTGGAACGCGAAGAATCCACGGCGTATGCGCTTGAAGCGCGCAAGGCGCCTGCGCGTTACGGGGGTGAGCTCCGCGCGGAATCCCGCCGCGCGCGCGACGCGCACGAAGACCCACGGGGCTACGCGCGTGGTCAGCGCGTAACCGCAGGCGAGCACGAGCACGACCTCTACGAGTGCGGTCAGCGACATGGCGGAAGGGGAAGGCCTACTTGAAACGCACGCGCGGGTCCACCAGCGCGAGCACGATGTCGGAGACGATGTTGCCTGTGAGTTGGATCAGGACGCCGAACACGAGAAGACCCATGATCACGGGGTAGTCGCGCGCGAGGAGCGACTCGAATCCGAGGAGACCCATGCCCGGGATGTTGCACGTCTTCTCGATGAGGAACGAACCGGCGAAGAGCAGCCCGATCGCACCGCCGATGCCCACGCAGATCGGGATCAGGGAGTTGCGGAGCGCGTGGACGAACACGACGCGGCGCTCGCCGAGGCCCTTCGCGAACGCCGTGCGCACGTAGTCCGCGCCCAGGTTGTCCAGCAGGGAGTTCTTCATCAGGATGGTCATGGTCGCGAAGCCGCCCATGACGTAGCCGAAGATCGGGATCGCCGTGTGGTGGATCTGGTCCTTGACGCACCACAGGTACTCGCCCTTGGCACGCATCTCGTCCCAGCTGTCGGACCGGAACCCTCCCAACGGGAACAGTTCCCAGCCGGGGCCGAGCAGGGGAGTCGCGAAGAGGAGGAGGAGCACGAGAGCAGCGACGAACCCCGGGATGGAGTACCCGAGGAACACGATGAGAGATGTCGCCGTGTCGAAGAAGGAGCGGTGACGAAGCGCCTTCCGCACGCCCAGTGGGATGCAGACGATCCAGGTCGCGAAGTAGCCGATGAGTCCGAAGTAGATCGAGATGGGGAAGCGCGCCGTGATGGAGTCGAGCACGTCCTCGGAGAAGCGGTAGGACTTCCCGAAGTCGCCCTGCAACACGCCGGAGAACCGCCCGTCACGCGCGGTGTCCGGCCAGGCGCCCAGCCAGATCAGGTAGCCGACGGGCACCGCTCGATCGAGCTTGTAGTACGCCTTCAGGTCGTCGATCGCCGACTGAGGCAGATCGAGGTCGCCGTCCATCAGGCCGCCGCCGCCTCCGCCTCCCTCCTGCATCTGCGCCATGCGGATCTGCATCTTGGCCTGCTCGATCGGCCCCCCGGGGGCGGCCCGCATGATGGCGTAGACCATGAAGGTGATGCACACGAACGTCAGCGGCACCATCAGCAGACGGCGCGCGAAGTACGAGAGCATCCCGCTCACGTGCGGGCACCTGCGGCAGGGCAGACCCGGAGTCCCGGCATGGCGTGGCTACTTCCCGTCGGACGCCGCGTCCCAGGGCTTGACGTCGACCGGCGCCGTGGGCTCGCCGGGGAGCGGCTTGCGGGCGGCGATGGCCGCCTTCAGCGCCGCGTCCTTCTCCGCGTCGTACCACCAGTAGCGCAGGATCGCGTCGGACGAGTCGTCGGAGAGCCGATCGAAGTACGTCTTCGGGTGGCCGAATCGATTCCAGTACAGGATGCGAAGATAGCCTGCGTACCACGCGAACGCATACGGCACATCGTCACACACGAGTTTGTCGATCTCGCGCGTGATCTCCTTCTGACGCTTGCGATCGAGGACGCGGTTGTACTCCTCACAGAGCTCGTCGACACGCTTGTTCACGAACCCTGTGATGTTGTTGTTCGCATCGGTGTCCGCGAGGTCGGAGCGCCACGACGTTTCGGGATTGGGAAAGACGATCGACGTCCACGCCTGAAAGTGGATCGTGAACTGCCGCTCCGTGATCTTCTTCGTGAGCGTCGCGCCATCGACGGACTTCAAGTTGAACTTGATGCCGGCCGCTTCGAAGTCCTCCTTCACGACAACCCAGATGCGCTCCCAGTCGGGCGGCGCGAACTCGAAGTCGAGCTCGAGACGCTTGCCGTCCGGGCCTACGAGGTAGCCGTCCTGGTCGCGGCTCGCGTAGCCGGCCTCGGAGAGCAGTTTCTGTGCCAGATCGGGGTCGAAGTGCACCATCGGGATCTCGTCGGACGCTCCCCAGTCGCGGCCGGGGAAGATCGAGTTGATCGGCTGGTACTGGTTGAAGAACAGTTTCTCGATCAGCCGCTCGCGGTTGAACAGGTGGGCTACCGCCAACCTGACGCGCTTGTCGTTGAACGGCGGCTTGCGCTGATTGAACGCGAGACCGCTGAAACCGATCGGCATCTGCGTGTAGACGCGGCGCGCCTGGATCCAGCCGTTCTGGACGGCCTCTTCCTTCGGAACCTCCTCGACCCAGCGTTGCGCGCGCGCAACGGGATACCAGTCGAGGTCTCCCGACTTGAACATCTGGTAGATGAGTTCACGCTCGAGCACCGTCTGGAACTTCACGCGGCGGAAGTTGTACTGGTGGCCCCAGCCCGGGATCTGCTCGCACCACCAGTCGTCTCGACGCGTCAGCGTGATGCTCTCACCGCGCTTGATGTCGGACTCGGCGGAGAGGCGGTACGGCCCGGAGCCCGTCATGAACTTCCAGTTGTAGTCTTCCAGGTAGCGCGCGCCGTCGATGCGGCACTCCTTCGCCGGGTAGATCAGCATGCCCGCGCCGAAGTACAGGAAGAGCCGCCAGTTGCGCTCGGTGGTCCGCACCTTGATCGTCAGTCGGTCGACGATCTCCGGCTCCTCGTAGTTCTCCTTGAACGTCATCGTGCTCATGGCGTCGTTGCGATCCGCCTGCGTGCGGTGCCACCAGGTGGCGTGCACGTCGGCCGCCGTCACGGGGGTGCCGTCGGACCAGCGCGCACGCTCGTCGATCCGGAACCAGAACGTCTGGATGCCGGTGTCCGCATCGGTCTCGATGCGCCAGTGCGAGGCGAGGCGCGGCACGTACTCCTCCGTCTCCGGATGGAGTTCCACGAGCGTCTCGTACATGAGCGAGTGCAGCGTGTTCGTGTACGACGTGTTCGCGTTCGGTCCTTGGCGGCGCAGCGTCGCGGGGAACTCGAGCCACGGGACGATGAACGGCCGGTCGGGCAGGTCCCGCTTCGCGTCGGGCGCGCCGAGCGGCGGGAAGTCGGTTGCCGTCGTCCACTGGGATGGATCGAAGGGCACGTCAGGCGGAAAGGTGTACTCGAAGCTCGAGGCGGCCTGCTGCTCCCCGGTCGCTGACTTGGGCTGCCCGCAACCTGGCCCCACCAGGAGCGCCGCAGACAGGGCGGCGCAGACCGGCAGCGCAAATCCTCGGGAACGCTTCATCGATCTCTCCCTCACGTCAGGCGAACGGGCCTCCTTGTACCCCATCGCCCCGCTTGGCGCCCTGAGCAACCGCGGCTCGCGGTGCCTGACGCGCTCGCGCGTGACGCTGCGCACGTCGGCGCCTTCCCGCACGCTCGCGCGCACCCCCGGAATCGCGACGGCCGCGCCCCCGCGAGGGAGGACGCGGCCGTCCGTTGGTCGTTCTGCGGCTCGTATCCGCGCGCCGCAGGGCGCAGCCTCGGGAGGCTACTCCCAGGGCGTGCTGAAGATCGTGGCCCACTCCGACGCGAGCTTCGCAGCGCGCGGCGTCTCGGACGCGAGATCGTCGGCCATCTTGGCGAGCTTCTTCGCAGCCGCCTCGATCTGCTTGCCCTTCAGCTTCTTCGCGTTCGGGTCGGGCGCCTCGGGGCCACCGACCAGCTTCGCGATCGAAGCCTGCGCGTCGTACTCGGCCTTGTTGTCGCCCTCGCGCATCTCCTTGGCTCGCGCCTTCGCCTTCTCGGCGGCGTCCGCCTTCGGGTAGGCCTGGGCGACGCGCTCGAACTGCTGTTCCGCCCGCACGAAGAGCTTGTCCGCGGCGAGCGACTCGCCGAGGTCGAGCATCTTCTGCGCCCGGCGGTCCATCTCGGCCTGGTCGAGCGGCTTGACCTGCTTCAGGTAGCCCTCGATGGTCTTGCCGGACAGGCTGCTCGGGCTGCCCTCCCAGCGCACGATGCCCTCGGCGTCGATCAGGTAGGCATGAGGCACACCTGTCACGCCGTACGCACCGCCACCGCCGATCCCGACCTTGTAGCGGAAGCCGGAATCGTTGTGGACCATGTAGCGCAGGTTGACGTCACGCCCCTCGCCGGTCAACGCGATGACGTTCAGCCCCTTCTTGCCGTACTCGGTCTGCAGGTCGGAGAGGTGGCCCACCCCTCCTCGGCAAGGGGGTCAATGCGTCTGCCAGAACTCGAGCAGCACCACCTCGCCCTTGTAGTCCGCGAGATCGGTGCGGCCGTCGCCGTTGATCCAGTCGCCGACCTGGATCTCCGGGGCGGCCTCGCCCATGAACGAGTTGCCCGCGGCCACGACCGACGTGTTCGTCAGCCCGACGCCGAGGGCGGCAGCGGCAACAGCCGCCAGCACTGCTGATCTCATCGTTCCTCTCCGATCCGATTGCGGGAGCCGCCACGGCTCCGCCACAGCCCGCTCGAATCCTAACGCCCGGGCACCCGCTGCCCGGCACGTCAACTCGGACGTTCCTCCGACCCGCCGGGTTCCGTCGGTCCGTCTTCCGTACCCGCCGCGTCGACGGCCGGAGTGCCGGCGGCGGCGTCAGCGGGTGTGTCGACGACGCGCACGTCGCCGACATCGGTGACGACATCCAGAGAGACGTCGCCTGACGGTCCAACCCCGCTCTCAGCCTCGGAATGTGCGACGTTCGACGCGACATCCTCGGCGACGTCCTGCATCTCTTCAGGGGCCTTCGACGGACGGGGCCCACCGCGACCGCCCCCGCGCCCTCCGCCACGGCCCTGGCGCTCCGCGCGCTGCTGCGGGCCGAAGCCGAGCTGGGCGCGGAGCGCCTCGAGCTGCCTGTGGAACGGGTCGTTCTCGCGCGGGATGTCGCGGATCGCGGGCATGTCGCTGCGCTCGCGCCGCGGCCCGCCGCGCTCGCGCCGTTCCGGCCCGCCGGGCGCGCGGTCGCGCCGCGGACCCCTGTCGCCGCCGCGACCGCCGCCCGGGCGGCCGCCCGCGCGCGGCGGCCC
>CALKVK010000036.1 GCA_937996235.1 uncultured bacterium
TATCGGCCCGCCGTGGGCGAGTCAAGCCCGAACGGCCGGCCGGCCGTCGCCGCACCGCGCGCGCGCGCGGCCGCGCCCGCACCCGCGGGCGACGCGCGCCGCTCGCCCGGGCGCGTGTACGTGACCTCGCGCCTCGGCGAGTCGCTGCTCGAGCTCGACGACGACGTGTACGTCGGCTGGCCCGAGGGGGCGCTCGACCTGCTGGCGCGGCCCGAGCCGTTCGACGGCGCGGTCGTGCGCTTCGAGCGGACGCCCGCGTGCGACGTGCTGCACGCGCTCGTCATCGACGGCGTGCGCGTCGGCGGCGAGGAGATCACGTCGCGCGAGCTGCAGCACGGCGACACGATCGAGGCGCCGCGCGTCGTGGGACGGTACGAGCGCACCGCGCGCACGGCGCTCGTCGCGCTGCGCGCCGACCGGGCGCCGGCCGCGGCGTCGGGAGCGTCCCCCGCGCGCCGCGCCGTGCTCGCGCTGACGACCATCGGCATCCTCGCGGCGCTGACGTGGGCGTTCGTCGGCGCCTCCGCCGTCGCGGCACGCGACGAGCGCGCGAGCAGGCTGCGGAAGGCGGCCGCGGAGCAGCTCGAGGCGACGCCGAGCGGCCCCGTCGGCGGCACGTCGCCCGAGTCGGCCGCGGAGCGGGCGGCGCAGGACGCGTACCGCAAGGCGCGCGCGCTCGCACGTCAGCGCCCGCAGGAGACCGAGAACGCGCGTGCGGCGCTGCTCGAGGTCGCGAAGCGCTACCCGGGCACGGCCCACGCACAGCTCGCGGAGATCGAGGCGCGCTCGAACGGCGCGCGTCCGGCCGACGCCGCCGCCGCGGAGCTCGACCGCCTGGTGGCCGACGCCGAGAACGCGTGCGACGACGGCACGCTCGACACCGCGCTGCAGGCCCTCCGCGCCTTCGCCGGCGAGCACCCGGACAGCGTCGTCGCATCGAACGCGCGGCGCGCTGCGGTGCGCATCCAGGGCACGCTCGACGGCCGCGTGGCCGACGACTTCGCGAAGTTCGAGGCGGCGTTCGCGGCCCGCGACCTCCGGACGGCGACCGCGGTGCTAGACCGCATGCAGGACTACGTGCCGTGGTCCGCGAAGGACCGCGTGCTCGCGGCGCGCAAGCGCCTCGCGGAGCGCATGGACCCGACGCGCGGCGCGGCCGGCGGCGGCGTCGCGGACGGCGGAGGGCCGCGCCCCGGCGAGACGCCGCCCGCGGGGACGGGCCCCGGCACGGCGCCCCCGCCGACGCCCGACGCGCCCGAGCCCCCGGTGGACGCGCCGCCCGCCGGCACCGCGCGCGACGCCGAGGCGCTGACCGCGTTCCGCGACGCGCGCCGGCTCATGGACTCCGGCAAGGAGACCGAGGCGCTGCGCGCGTTCGTCGCGTTCCTGCGCACGTACAAGGACACGCCGACCGGCGAGAAGTACCGCACCGAGGCGCGCCAGCGCGTGACGTCGCTCGCGGCGGGCCCCGCGGGCGTCGAGGGCCTCTTCCACGGCAAGGTCGAGCGCCGCGAGCGCGGCCGGTTCCGCATCACCTACGACTTCGAGGACGACGAGCAGCTCCAGGACTGGAAGGACGTGAACGCGTTCGAGGCGCCGCCGCGCGCGACGTGGTCCACGGTCTCGGGGGGCGTGCGCGCGAAGGGCTCGGGCGCGTACGTGCTCGACGCGAACTTCCGCTCCGACTTCCTGACGGTGCAGGTGGCGCTCCAGCCCGAGCGCGCGCACGACCTCGGCGTGATCCTCTTCGAGGCGACCGACGTGCGGCGCTTCTACCTGTTCACCCTGCAGAACAGCTTCTTCCGGCTCGGCAAGGGCGACGAGCGAACCGAGTTCGGCGAGAACGCGATCGCGCTGTTCGGACCGGACATGTGGCGCGACACGCCGCCCGGCGAGATCGGCTTCGTGCGCAAGTGCGGCTCCGACGAGCCGCGCTTCGCGCCGGCGCAGACCGCGGTGATCAAGTGCGGCCGCGCCGACGCGGAGGTCTGGATGCGCTTCGAGGGCGGGCGCACGATCCGCGGCAGCGCGTACGGCGACGTGAAGTACGAGTTCAAGGGTCTCTCGCCCGGCGTGTTCCTCGTCAACAGCGCGAGCGCGTTCGACGACGTGGTCGTCGAGGGCGTGCCGGATCCCGACTGGGTCGCGCAGCGCTGGCGCGACATCCTCGCGGAGCTGTGACGGCCGCATGACCCCCGCCGCGAAGCCTGCCCGCATGGCGTTCCGTCGCACCGCGTGTGCGCTCGTCCTCGCCGCCGCGCCGGCGCTCGGCGCGTGCGCGTCCGACGGCCCCGTGCGCCCCGAGCGCGAGGTGCCGTCGGAGCTGCAGGACGTGCGCGACTCGCTCGCGGACCAGCGCGACGCGACGCAGGAGCGGCTCGACATGGCGATGGGCGGCAACGGCCCGCTCGTGGCCGACGCGCAGCCGTGGTACGCGCCCGTCTTCGACGCGCTCGACTTCGCCGCGTCGCTCGCGCACCTGCTCTGGTAGCGCACGCCGCCCGGCGTCGCGCGGGCGCAGCCAGTCGAGGTGCACCCGGTCGTGGTGCACCCAGTCGAAGTGCACCCAGTCGAAGTGCACTCAGTCGAGGCGCGCCAGCGAGCACGAGGTGCGATAGCCGCACGACGCGCACGGCGTCGGGCCGCGCGGCGTGTAGTCGCCGCCCTGCGTGGCGCGCGCGAACTCGGCGAGCAGACCGTCGCGGAGCGCCGCGAGATCCGTCGCGCTCACGGGGACGTCGATCGCGCGCGCCTCCGGCAGACTCCACAGCAGCACGCGCTCGGGAGGTGCGCCCGAGATGCCTTCGACCGCGAGCGCGTAGAGCCGCATCTGCAGCGCGTAGTCGGCGGCGTGCGGCGCCACGGCGCCCGCCTTGTGGTCGACGATCGTCCAGCCCGTGGCGCCCGTCCCGGTCGCAGCCCCCACCGTCGCACCGGAGTGGAACAGGAGGTCGATCTGCCCGCGCACCGCCGTGCGCCCGTGGCGCAGCAGCACCGCCTGCTCGCGGCGCACGGCCGCGCGCGGCACGTCGCGCAGCGCACGCCCGACGTCGCCCGCGGCGAACCCGTCGACCCACGCGACGAGGCGTGCGACGTCGTCGGGCGCGGGCGCCGCGCCCCCCGTCTCCGCGCGCAGCGCCTCGCGCACGACCGTCGTCGTGTCGTCCGCGAACTCGGGCACGAGCCGCTCGAGCGCCGCGTGCGCCGCGCGGCCGAGCGCGCGCGCGCCGAGCGCCACGCCCCACTCGTCGTCGTCCCCCGGGCGCTCCGCGGACGCCGCGGGCACGTCGTCGTCGCCTTCGCTGCGCGGCGCGAAGTCGAGCGCGTCCGGGATGCCCAGCAGGTGGCGCCGGCGGAACTCCTCGGGGCAGCGCGCGAAGGTGACGAGCGCGCTGACGGTCGTCGCGTAGAGCGTGCCGCCCGCCGCGGGCACGCCGCGCTCGGCCTCGGCGCACAGCGCGGCGGCGGCGGCGCGGGCCGCGGGTCCCGCGTCCTGCGCGGGCACGTCGCCCGCAGCGAGCTCCCGTGCGATGCCGTCGAGCAGCATCCGCGACGCCGCCGCGTGCTCGCCGGCCGACGCGTCGGCCGCGGCGTGACGCAGCACGTGCGCACGCGTCGCCGCCGCCGGGTCCGCGCCGCAGCCGACGTCGAGTCGCGCGGGACCCGCGGCGTCGTCGGCGTCGGCGGCGGCGTCCGCGACGGGTGTCGCGGCATCGAGCAGACCGGCGACGCGGTCCCACCACGGCCGCGGGCGCTCGCGCGACTCCGTGAGCGACGCCGTCACCACCAGATGCTCCTCGGCGCGCGTGAGCGCCACGTAGAGCAGCCGCTGCTCCTCGGCCGCCGCGCGCGCGGTGTTGCGCTCGCGCACGAACGCGTGCGACGCGGGCGTCACGTCGGCGAGCGGGTGCGACGCCGGCAGCGCGCCGCGCAGCCCGACGCCGTCGCGCACGTGCACGACCAGCGCGCCGCCCTCCGCGGCGGCCTCGCGCCCGAGGTCGGGCACGAACACGATCGGGAACTCGAGCCCCTTCGCCGTGTGCACGGTGAGCAGGCGCACCGCGCCGAGCGCGGCCCCGGCGACCGGCGCCTCGGTCTCGCGCACCTCGCGCTGCCGCAGCTCGCGCAGGCGCGCGCCGAACTCGCGCAGCGAGACGCCGCCCGCGCGGTCGGCCGCGAGCGCCATCTCGCGCACCTTGCGCAGGTTCGCGGCGCGCTGGCGGCCGTTCGGCCGCGCGAGCACCGCGAGGTCGAGCGACGTCGCGGCGAGCGCGCGGTCCACGAGCTCCGCGAGCGGCAGCACGGCGCGGCCCGCGCGCAGCTCGGCGTGGAGCGCCGCGAACGCGCGCAGCCGCCGCGCGTCGTCGGCGTCCACCGACACCGGCACGTGCTCGCCCGCGACGAGACGTGCGAGCGCCGTGTGCAGCCGTCCGTCGCCGCGCGCCGCGGCGAGCGCGTAGAGCGCGTCGTCGCTCGCGCCGCAGCACGGCGAGCGCAGCACCGCGGCGAAGCGCACGTCGTCGTTCGGATCGTCCACGCACGCGAGCAGGTTGGCGACGTCCACCACCTCGCGCGCCTCGTAGAAGCCGCGGCCCTTCACGACCAGGTACGGCACGTCGCGCGCCGTGAGCGCGCGCTCGAGCAGCTTCACGTGCGTCGTCGCGCGCAGCAGCACGGCCACGTCGCCCCACGTCGCGGGGCGCGTCGCGAGCGGGTCGTCCTCTGTCGGCGCGGCGACGCGGAGCGGCTCCGGGCCCGCCACGAGCGCGACGATGCGGTCGGCGACGAAGCGCGCCTCGGCCCGCCGCCCCTCCGCCGACGACTCCGCGACGAACGACGCGCACTCGACGGCCGGCTGCGCGCGCGGCGCGAACGTGCGCGGGGCGACGAGCGGCTCGTACGGCACGCCGCGCACCTCGCGCGTCGGGTCCGGCTGCGACACGCCTGCCGCGAAGAGCGCGTTCACGACGCCCGTCAGCTCGGGCCGCGCGCGGTACGACTCCGTCAGCCGCACGAGCCCCGCGCCGCCCGCCGCGTCGAGCCGCGCCAGGAACACGTCCACGTCGGCCCCGCGGAACCCGTAGATCGACTGCTTCGGGTCGCCGACGACGAACAGCGCGCCCGGCCGCCGCACGAGCTCCAGCAGGCGCGCCTGCACCGGGTTCGTGTCCTGGAACTCGTCGACGAGCACCTCGGCGAAGCGCGCGCGCACGGCGTCGCGCACGTCGGCGGACGTCTCGAGCAGCGCGACGGCGCGCCGCTCGAGGTCGGCGAAGTCGAGCCGCGCGCCGTGGCCCTTCGCCGCGTCGTGCAGCGCCTCGAGGCGCTCGAGCGTCGTCGCGAGCGTCGCGCGGAGCGGCAGCAGCGCGACGTCCGCGAGCGCGCCGAGCAGGAGATCGGTCGTCTCGCGCACGCCGCGCAGCGCGTCCTTCTGCAGCGCGCTCCCCGCGCGCAGGTCGAAGCCGCCGCGCAGGGCGTGCGCCGCCGCCGCGAGGGCGTCGGGCTCGGCGTCGGTCGGAGCCAGCGCCTCCCCGAGGGCCAGCGCGGCGTCGATGCGCGCACTGCCAGCGGCGGTGCCGTCGTCGCGCACCGCCGCCGCGCGACCGAGCGCGGCGCGCACGTGTCCGAGCGCCGCGGCGACGTCGATGCCGCCGGGCACGCGGCGCACGAACGCCCCCGTCGCGTCCGTGCTCTCGCGCGCCGCGCGGTAGAGCTCGAGCAGCGCGTCCTCCGGGGAGCCGCCCGGCAGCGCGGCCAGCGCGTCGAGCGTCTCGGGCGTCTCGCGGTGGAGCTCCGCCACGAGCGCGTCGAGCGCCTCGCGTTCGAGCGCCGCGCCCTCCGTCTCGTCGAGCACCGCGAAGCCGGGGTCGAGCCCCGCCTCGACGCAGTGCTCGCGCAGGATGCGGGCGCAGAACGCGTGCACGGTCGAGACGGCCGCGGCCTCGACCTCCTCGCGCGCGGTGCGCCGCCCGCGCTCGAGCAGCGCGCGCGCCAGGCGCGCCTTCATCTCCTGCGCGGCCTTCTCGGTGAACGTGATCGCGAGGATGCGCGCGAGCGGCACGCCGTCGTCGAGCACGAGCCGCGTCACGCGCTCGGTCAGCACGCGCGTCTTGCCGGTGCCGGCGCCCGCCTCGACGCACAGGTCGGTGCCGCGCGCGGCGACGGCGCGCTCCTGCGCCGCGTTCAGCGCGACGCTCACGGCGCCACCTCGTCGACGCGGCACACGTCGCCGAACGGACACCACGCGCACTGGTCCTCGTCGCGCGGACGCACGTCGATGCGCGCGCTGCGCACGTCGGCGTCGACGCGCACGACGAACGCCTCGACGTCGCGCAGCGCCGCCGCACCGGCGTCCGCGGTCCAGTCCACGTCGCCGCTGCCGCGCGGCGCCTCTGCTGTGAGACGCAGCCAGCGCCGCCGCCCGTCGCGGAGCGTCAGGTATCCGGCCGCGCCGACGCGCACGCCGAGCCCGCGCTCCACGGCGAGCACGTAGAGCGGCAGTTGCACGTCTTCGCCTTCCGCGATGCGCCGCGCGAGCGCCGCGAAGCGCGTGATGCGCGACCACTTGTAGTCGACGACGACCGCGTGGCCGCCCGCGTCCGTGTCGATGCGGTCCACCTTGCCCGCCACCTCGACGGTCGCGCCGCCGCTCGCGACGACGAGCGGCGCGGCGCCCTCGAGCCCGAACGGCCACTCGACGTGCGCGGGCGCGTAGCCGGGCACGAGCGGCGCCTCGGCCTCCGCGAGCACCTGCTCGAGGACGGCGTGGCGCAGCGCCGCGCGTTCGCGGGCGAGCGAGAGCCCGGGCAGCAGATGCCCCGCGTGCTCGTGCCACGCCGCGGCGAACGCCGCGTCGGCCTGCTCCGCCGTGCGCGCGCGTGCCTTGACCGCGCGCTCGAGCGCCGCGTGCAGCACCTGCCCCGCGGTCAGAGCGTCGAGACCGTCTTCGGGCGCGGGGTCGGGCTCGCGCAGCCCGAGCCCGCGCTCCGCGAAGTGGCGGTACGCGCACTGCACGAACGACGCCAGCGACGACGCGGAGCGCCGCCGCGGGCGCGCCAGCAGGAGCGCCGCCGCCCCGCCCTCGTGCAGCCGCGCGGCGCGCGGCGTGCGCGCGCGCGCCGCGCGCCGCAGCAGCGCGGCGCGCCGCGGGTGTGTCGCGAGCTCCTGCGCGAGCGCGAGTCCCGTGTGCGCACGCAACTCGGCCGCGCCGCCCGGCACGAAGCGCTCCCCGAGTGCCGCAAGCGACGCCGCGACGAGGTCCGCGTCGGTGAACGTCTCGCCCGGCGCCGGCTGCGGCTCGCCGGGCGTGCGCTCGGCGCCGTCGGGCACGCGCGCCGCGGGCGGCCACATCTCGAGCAGGTCCTCGAGGAACGGTGAGGGGGCGACGGGATCGCCGCCCGCGTCCGCGAGCGGGCGCGTGAGCACGAGGCGCTCGGTCGCGCGCGTGACGGCCGCGTAGAAGAGCAGCCGCTCGCGGCGCAGCGCGTCGTCGAGGCGCGCGGGCAGTCGCAGCCGCGCGCCGTGCTCGACGGCCGCGCGGTCGCCGTCGGCGAGGAACGGGTCCTCGCGCGCGCCGCCCGGGAACTCGCCCATGCGCAGCCCCGCGACGACGACCGCCCGCGCCTCCCACTGCCGCGCCTCGTCGGCATCGACGACGTTGACGACGTCCACGCGCCCGTCGCGCGCGCCGAAGGTCGCGTCGCCGGCCGCGGCGTCCACCGCCGCGACGAACTCGGCGGGCGTCGTCGCCGCCACGCCGACGCTGCCGAGCGCCGCGACGGTCTCGGCGACGACCGCGCGCACGCGCCGCAACGCGGCGGCGTCGTCGGCAGCGCGGGCCGCGCTCTCCGCGGGCACGGCGCCCTCGAACGACCAGCGCAGGAGCCGCGGGAGCGCGACGAGCAGGTCGCGCGCGATCTCGGACGGCGCGCGGGGGGCCGCGTCGATGCGCAGCGCGACGAGCGCGCGCAGCCACGTCGCCGCAGCCGGGAGCGCCAGCGCCTCGGCACGCTCCGCGAGCGCCTCGGCCGTGACGCTGCCGAGCGGCCGCACGGCGACGCGCAGCGCGTCGGCCTCGGCGTCCGCCACGTCGCGCGCGTCGCCGCCGCAGAGAGCCGCGAGCACGTCGCCCGGCTCGCCGGCGCCCGCGACGAGCCGCAGCGCGCGCAGGGCCGAGCGCGCAGCCGGCGACGTCGCGAGCGGCGCGCGTCCGGCGCGGCGGTGCGGGACGCCGTGGCGCCGCAGCGCGTCGAGCACGCGGTCGGCCGTCTCGCCGTCCATGCGGCGCACGACCACGAGCACGTCGCCGTGCGGCACGCCCTCGGCGAGGAAGCGCAGGCAGGTGCGCGCGACGCGGTCCGCCTCGTCGGAGGGGTCGGCGCCCGCGAGGAAGCGCACGGAGCCGTCGGGCGGCTCGGGCGCGAGCTCGTCGCCCGCCGCGCGCCGCTCGACGCGCACGAGGTCGCCGACGCCGCGCCGCACGTCGGGCAGGCGCTCGAGCGTGAACCCCGACCCGGCGCAGAGACGTCCGAGCAGTCCCGCCGACGCCTCGAACGGCCCGTCGCGGCGTCCCGAGGGGTCGCCGACGAGCGTCACGAGCGACGCGTCCGCGTGCGCCGCGAGCGCCTGCACGATGCGCTCCTGCACCTCGGTCAGGTCGGTGAAGCCGTCGAGCGCGAACCAGCGCAGCCGCTCGGGCGGGTGCGCGCGCAGCCGCGCGAGCAGCGCGCGCAGCAGATCCTCGTGGTCGAGCAGCCGCGCCTCGACGAGCCGCGCCTGGTACGCGCGGAGCCCACGGGCGAGACCGAGCAGCTTGCGCCCGCGCGCGCCCGGCAGCTCGGCCGCCGCCGCGACGAGCCGCTCCGCCGCGTGCTCGAGCCGCGGGTCGTCCTCGCCCGGGTCGGAGGCCTTCACCTCCTTGACGAAGCGCAGCGCGGCGCGACGGAAGCCGGGGAAGCGGCTCACCGCGCGGAACTCGGGGAAGTCGTCGTCGGCGAGCGCCTGGGCGAGGAGCGCGTCGCGCACGGCGGCGGGAGCGAGCGCGTGGAGCCGCACGCCGGTCTCGCGCTCGGCGAGCTGCTCGAAGGTGCCGACGCCGCGGTCGAGCAGCGCCGCGACGCCCGCGGGGCCGCGCAGCAGGCGCCGCTTGACGTGCTCCGCCTGCGAGTACGTCGGCACGAGGAGCTGGAAGCGCTCGAAGCGCCCCGCGGCGTCGGGCTGACAGAGATGACGCCGCAGCTCCTCGACGACGCGGTGCGTCTTCCCCGCCCCCGCCCGGCCGACGAGCACCACGCGCGACATCCTCAGACACTACGCGGGACGTCGGACACCTGCGTCCGTGCGCCCGCGGCGGCGGCCGCGTAGAACGGCGCCCATGCAGCGCTGGCGCAAGGTGGTGTTCGGATGCGCGACGGCGCTCGCGTTCACGCTGCTCGTCGAGGGCTGCAGCAACGTGCTCGTGTGCTGGTCGGACGTGTCGCACCTCGCGCGTCCGGCCCTCGCCGAGCGCCTGCACACGCACTACGACGCCGAGCTCGGCTGGACCAACACGGCGGGGCTCCGCGTCGAGGACGCGTACGGCCCCGGGCGCACCGTCACGATCAACGCGCAGGGCTTCCGCGGCGCGGCCGACACGCTCGTCGCGCGGCCCGCCGGCCGCACGCGCATCGTGTGCTCCGGCGACTCGTTCACCTTCGGCTACGGCGTCGCGGACGCGGACGCCTGGCCGGCCCAGCTCGGCGCGCTCGACGCGCGGCTCGACGTCGTCAACCTCGCCCTCGGCGGGTACGGCATCGACCAGATGTACCTGCGCTACCTGCGCGACGGCCTGCCCCTCGAGCAGGACGTGCACGTGGTCGCGGCGATCTCGGACGACTTCGCGCGCATGGCGAGCGACCGCTTCTCCGGCTACGGCAAGCCGTGGCTCGACGTGGACGGCGGGCGCCTCGTCGCGCGCAACGTGCCCGTGCCCGAGACCGGCTTCGCGACCCCGTGGCTGACGCAGAACGCGCCGCTCTTCCGCCGCCTCGGCGTGGTCGAGCTGGCGCGCCGCATGACCGGCGCCGAGGAGCCGCAGAAGCGCCGCGAGGTGATGTCTCTCGAGGACGCCGCGAACCGGGCGCGCGCGGCGCTCGCGGACCTGCGCGCGCGCAGCGCGACGCCGCTCGTCTTCGTGTACCTGCCCGTGCTGCAGGACGTGCTCCCGAACAGCACCGACTTCCTGCGCGAGCCCTTCCTCGAGGCACTCCGCGCCGACGGCGTGACCGTGATCGACCTCGTCCCCGCCCTCCGCGCGGACCCGCCCCGCGAGCTCGACGCGTTCTTCCTCGCGCCCGGCGTCGTGGACTTCCCCGGCGCGCAGGGCCACTACACGCCGGCCGGCAACCGCTGGGCCGCCGAGCACGTGCTCGCGGGCCTGCGCGGGGCGGGGCTCGCCCCCCGCTGAAGGGCCCCGGAACGGGGAGGGAACGCGAGGCGGCCCGCCCCCCCACCGCGTAGCATCGCCCGGATGCCCGAGATCGACCGCACGGTGGCCGTCCTGGGGACCGGCCGCGCACTCCCGGAGCGCCGCGTCACGAACGACGAGCTGCGCTCGCTCATCAGTGGATACGACGAGACCTCCGGCGACTTCGCCGCCTGGGTGGACCGCGTCACGCACATCCAGGAGCGGCGCTTCAGCGACACGTCCCGCGACGGCGTGCTCGACCTCTCGCTCGAGTCCGGCCGCAAGGCGATCGCCTGCGCGGGCCTCGAGCCGAAGGACATCGACCACGTCATCCTCTGCTCGTTCACGTACCACGACATGTACCCGGGCGTGCACGCGCGGCTCGTGCCCGAGCTCGGGGTCAACGGCGGCGCGTTCATCCTGACCGCGGCCTGCGCCGGGTCGCTCTGGGGCGTGTCGGTGGCGCGGGCCCTCGTCGCCTCCGGCCAGTGCCGCAACGTGCTCGTGATCGGCGCCGAGTGCATCGCGCGGGTGCTGAACTTCCAGGACCCGCTGACGGCGATCCTCTTCGCCGACGCCGCCGGTGCCGTGGTCATCGGCCGCAAGGACGACGGCGCCGACACGGGCTTCGTCGGCCGCTGCGTCCTGAAGAGCGACTACTCGAACGACACGATCCGCATGTGGAACGGCAGCACGCCGATGAACGTCGAGCTGTCGTGCCGCCAGACGCGCACCCAGGACCGCCCGTTCATCGAGATGTACGGCGGCCCGCGCGTGCTGCGCAACGCCGTCAACCACATGGCCGAGTCGGTGGTCGAGTCGCTCGGCTACACCATGGCCGACCTGAAGGCGGACACGCCGGGGCTGCGCGAGCTGCTGTCGAAGATGCGGCTCGTCCCCCACCAGGCGAACGGGCGGATCATCGACGGCCTGCAGGAGAAGCTCGGGCTCGACCGCGAGCAGGTCTACCGCACGGTCTACCTCTACGGGAACAGCTCGGCCGCGACGAACCTGGTCACGTACGACTACGGCGTCAACGAAGGCAACCTGTGGCGCGAGCCGCCGCCGGACGGCGTCGACGAGATGGGCCGCATCGTGAAGCTGGACCGCCGGATCGAGAAGGGCGACCTCGTCGTCCTGACGTCGATCGGCGCCGGCTACCTGTACGGCGCGGTCGCGTTCGTCCAGGCGTTCTGACGCCCGGGCCGGCCGGCCCCGACACGTCGACTGCCTGCGTCCGCAGGGTCCTCACGAACGAGCGGTCGATGCGCGTCCTGGTCCGCTCGCTCGCCGTCGTCGTGCTGCTCGCCGTCACCGCGGACGTCTCGTCGGCCGTCGCGTGCACCTCGCGGAGGCTGCGCGCGCCCGCGGGCAGCAGGTCCGGCACGTTCGTACTCTTCATCGACCCGTAGGGCGAACGCAGCGGGCCGGTACGCCGCGTTCGCGCGCGTGACGCCCCGCACACCACCGCGCGCCTCCACGCGGACGTCTTGCACGCGCGGTTGCGCCGTGCGCGACCCGGGTCACGCAACCAGCCGCGGCGGCGCGCTCGGGACACGGATGCGTCGAGTGACGCGGCGCGCACGCATGAGACGCCGGACACGCGCGTGCGCACCCGATGAATGAATGACGCGACCGCGTACGCGCTCTGCAGTCACGCCGAACCCGAAGTGTTCATTCCGTGTTGCGAATGAGACACTGTGAGACACATCACGGTCCCCGCGCGCGTTGAATGCCGCGCGTCCAGCCGTTCTCCGCCCGGCACCGGACCGTGACGACAATCCGAGCGCGGGCGAATGTCCGCGTCGCACACGGCTCGGCACGTCGCCGCCGTTCGCAGTCGACGCGGGCGATCGAAGCCCGGTGCTCGAGGAGGTGCACGATGCGGAGATTCGCGGTGCACGCGCTGCTCTTGGCGGCGCTCCCGCTGGCCGCAGCGCAGGCCGCGCTGCAGACGCGCTCCATGGACACGCTGCGCGAGGAGGTCGCAGCGCGCGAAGCGGCGCTGACCGGGGAACTGACGCGGTCCGAGAAGCGGCTGAAGAGTGCCTACGCACGAGCGCTCGCGCAGTTCCAAAAGGAGAGCGCATCGCGGACACAGGACGTCAAGCGGATGCGGAAGATCCTGTCGGCGCTGTCGCGGCCGGTGGCGGACGACCCCGCGCTCGAGGCGCTGGCCACGACCTGCGTCGACGACTTCCTCGCCGAGATCGACGCGTCGCTCGCGTTCGTGCACCGCGCTCAGGAGGCACTGCGCACGGAGACGCGCACGCGCACGCGGGCCGAGCGCCGCCTGCAGCAGGCGGACGACGCGCTCGGAGACGCGCAGAACGCGCTGACGCTGCGCAAGAAGCTGCGCGCGTGCACGAAGAGCGAGACGCGCGCGACGGTCGCACGGCGGTGGATGAACCGCGCGCTCGAGGACGAGCCCGAACTCACGCCGCACGAGAACGCCTTCCTGCTCCGGCACGAGAACGGCTACGCGGGAACCGCCGACTGTCTCGAGTGCCACGCCGACGAGGGCGACGAGATGCTGGCCTCGGCTCACTTCCGCTGGCAGGGCGTCTCGTCGCAGATCGAAGGGCACGAGACGCACGTCCACGGCAAGGCGGACCTCATCAACAACTTCTGCATCGCGGTGCCGTCGAACGAGGGCCGCTGCACACAGTGCCACGCCGGCTTCGGCTGGAAGGACGGCACCTTCGACTTCGCGAACGCGACGTCCGTCGACTGCCTCGTCTGCCACGACACGACGGGCACGTACGCGAAGGACCTCACCACGGCGGGCCGCCCGGTCGCGGGCGTCGATCTGACGGAGGTGGCGCTCCGACTCGGCGCACCGAGCCGCGCGAACTGCGGTGCCTGTCACTTCTTCGCCGGCGGCGGCGACAACGTGAAGCACGGTGACCTGGCGTCCACGATGGCCACACCCACGCGCGACGGCGACGTCCACATGGGCACCGACGGCCTGGACTACACGTGCCAGCGTTGCCACGCGACCACGAACCACGCCATCCCCGGCAACGCGCTGCACTCGCAGGGCGAGGGCCGCGTCGAGTGCACGGACTGCCACCTCGGCGTCATCCACCAGAACGGAACGCTGGAGCAGCACCGCATGCGCGTCGCGTGCCAGACCTGTCACATCCCGACGTTCTCGCGCTCCATGCCGACCAAGATGGAGTGGTGGTGGGGTGACGCGGGGCAGGACGTGAGCCCCATTCCCACGGACGCGTACGGCAAGGCGCTCTACGACAAGAAGAAGGGCTCCTTCCGCTTCGAGAAGTCGGTGCGTCCGAAGCTGCGCTGGTTCAACGGCACGTGGCGCCGCTTCGTGATCGGGGAGGACGACCGGTACACGAGCCTGCCCGCAGTGCTCGCCGAGCCGGTGGGTTCGAAGAGCGACCCCAACTCGAAGATCTACCCCTTCAAGCTGATGGTCGGGAACCAGCCGGCCGACACGGTCGAGCAGCGCATCCTCGTTCCGCACCTGTTCGGCGCGGGACCCGGACCGAACCCCTACTGGTCGAAGTTCGACTGGGCCCTCGCCCTCAGCGAGGGCGCCGCCTACGCCGGCCAGCCGTACAGCGGCACGTACGGGTTCGTCGAGACGGAGATGTACATGAGCCTCAACCATGAGGTCGCACCGAAGTCGGCAGCGCGTGCGTGCACCGACTGCCACAACGGCGGGATCGACTTCACGGAACTCGGGTACTCGGCCGATCCGCTCCTCGGGGGCGAGTAGCCGCATCTCTCGCGGCGCGCGCGTCGGCATCGCGGCGGTCCGGGACCGACCACCGGACGGCACGGCCGGCGCGCCGCCGCTCGGCGTCACGACAGCGCGGTGGAGTGTGGCGTGACGGTGACGCCGCGCCGCCCCGCCACTGCGCAGCAGCGCGGCACGCTTCCTGCGAAGGTGCCGCCATGGGAGACCACGACGACGATCCGCGGGCCGCCGGGCGACGCGACGACGCACGTTCCGAACCCCGCACGGCGCCGTTCGCGACGGTGCTCGCCGCGTCGGCCCTCGCGCTGGCTCTCGCGGCGCACGCACGCGCCGACGAGGTGACGTTCACCCCGCTGCAGACGGGCGCCGAGGGCGACCTCCCCCGCGATCTCGTCGTCGTGGGCGACCTGCTCTTCTTCTCGGCGGAGGACGGCGCGGGCGGCCGGCGCCTGTTCGTGTCCGACGGCACGTCCGCGGGCACGCGCGGACTCGGACCGTCGGGTGCCCCCGCGTCGCTGGTCCGTCACGCGGGCGCGCTGTGGTTCTCGCTCGACGACGGCGTCGTCGGTCGTGAGCTCTGGCGCAGCGACGGCACGGAGCAGGGCACGACGCGCGTGCTCGATCTCGATCCCGGCGCCGCGAGCTCGACGCCACGCAACCTCGTCTCGGTGCGGGGCGTGCTCGCGTTCGACGCGAACGACGCCCTCCGCGGCCGCGAGCTGTGGACGACCGACGGCAGCGTGTCGGGCACGCGCTGCGTCACCGATCCGGACGGCGTCCCGGGCAGCAGCGTCGCCGGGGTGCTCGGCGCGTCGCGCGCGGCCGTGTGGTACGCCACGCCGTCGGGCCAGGCGGCGTCGCGCATCGGCGCGAGCGATCTGACCCCGGAGGGCACACCCGCCACGGTCGGCGTGCCCGGACGGCTCCCGATCGTCCTGCGCTCGGTGGTCGCGGACGGCGCGCTCTTCGCCGTGACCTTCGACACCGTGGACGGCCGCACGTCGCCGCTCTACCGCATCGACGCAGACGGCTCGGAGCCCGGGTATCTGGCGCAGACCGCGATGGACCTCGTCAACGTCGCCGGCCGGCTCTTCGTCGCCCGCCACACCCCGCGCGTCCTCAGCTCGCAGACGCCCCTCGGCCCGACCGACGGCGTCGAGCTGTGCACCCTCTCGGCGAGCGGCACGTCGCTCGAGCGCATCCTCGACCGCGGCGACCAGACTCTCATCGCCAACCCCGGCGCCCTCGGCGCCGTGCGCCGGACGCTCTACTTCGCGCTCACGACCGCCGACGACGGGCGCGAGCCGTGGATCAGCGACGGCACCGCCGAGGGCACGCGGCCGGTCGCCGACGTGCGAGCGGGCGCGACCGGCAGCTTCCCGACCGGCTTCCGGCCGCTCGGCAGCGGCGCGCGCGCGGTGTTCACGGCCGACGACGGCGTGCACGGACGCGAGCCGTGGATCACCGACGGCACGGCGGAGGGGACGCGGCTCCTCGCCGACCTGCGCGTCGGCTCGGACACCTCGGCGCCCACGTCGCTCGTGGTCGCGGGGAACGCGCTCTACGTCGTCGCAGACAGCGGCAACGGCGCGCGCGTGCTCGCCGCGCCGCTCCGCGCACTCGACGTGGACCGCACGCTGCGCGATCTCGACGGCGACGGCTTCCCCGACGAGCTCGAGCGCTTCGCCGGGAGCGACGAGGCCGACATCGCATCGACGCCGGACGACGCGGCCGCCGCGACCGACGCCGCCGCACTCGAGCTGACGCGCGTGGACGTGCGGCTGCGCTTCGACCGCGCGGCGCGCGATCGCGTGCGCATCGCAGGCAAGCTGTCGTTCTCTTCCGAGCAGTCGCTCGACGGCGCGCGTGTGCTCGTCGACGTCGGCGGTCTCTTCGCGCGCTTCGACCTCGACGCGCGGGGGCGCGCGACCGACGCGGCCGGCAACCGGCTGCGCGTCCGCGCGCCGCGGCACCGCGGCCGGAACGCCGACCCGGGCCGCGTGCGCGTCACGCTGCGCTTCGCCCGCGGCGACCACGCCGCCGCGCTCGCCGACGAGGGTCTCGTCCCCGAGCCGGCGGGCGACACGTCGCTCGGCGCGTTCCTGGTGCTGGCGGACCGCACGCACGAGACGCGCGCACCGCTGCGCTGGCGCGTCCGCGGAGCCGCCGGCTCGGCCCGCCTCGCGCGCTGATACGCTACGTTCACGGGGCCGCGGTGCGGCGGGCGGCGTCGGTGAAGAAGCGCGACGGACCGATGCGCGCGGCAGGCAGCGTGCACCCGGGCGCGAGCACGGCCGCGAGGATCGGCGCCTTCGCCGCGCCCACGACGAGGAACCAGCGCGCACGCGCGGCACGCAGCGCGCTCGGCGTGAGCGTGACGCGCCACGTCGCCGTCGCCGCGCTGTACGCCGCCGCCGCGAGCCGCCCGCCGTCGTCCTCGAGCAGCGGACTGTCGGAGAAGACGCTCGCCGTGTGACCGTCCGAGCCGAGACCGAGGAGAGCGAGGTCCACGTGCGGCGCGTGTTCGCGCAGCAGGGCGTCGTAGCGACGCGCGGCGGACTGCGGATCGGGATCGGCGCCGTCGGGCGCGAGCAGACAAGGGAGAGCGCGCTCCGGCGCGCGTGCGGCGAGCGGCGCGAGCAGCGTCTCACGCACCATGCGCGCGTTCGAGCGCGGATCGTCGGCGGGCACGCAGCGCTCGTCGCCGAGCAGCAGCGTCAACGACTCCCACGGCACGTCGTCGCGTGCCGCAAGGGCCGCGTGGGTCGCGCGGGGCGTCTCGCCGCCCGCGAGCGCGAGCACGAAGCGGCCGCGCGACGCCACGGCGGCGCGCGCCGTCTCGGCCACCGCGGCGGCGACCTCCGTGGCGAGAGCGACTGCGTCGGAGCAGCGCCGCACCTCGTGCGTGCTCATGCGCGCCCGAGATCCGCGGCGATGCGCGCCGCGCGGCGGATCGCGTCCGGCGCGATCGGATCCGCCGCCGCCGCGAGCACGGCGGACGCGAGGACGTCGTCGAGCCGCGGCTCGTGGAACGCTGCCGCGCGGACGGCCGGGAACGACGCGGGCACACGCACCTCGACGCGCTCGGGCGCGGGGCGACGTTCGAGCACGACGTCCTCGGCGCCCGCGACCAGCCGCACGTCCACGACGCCCTCTGCGTCCACGTCGCGCCGCGTCACGCGCAGCTCGGCGCCGTCGTCGCCGAAGCGGACCGCGCCCGGACCGGCCGGCACGTGCGCGTCCCAGGCGAGCGCCTCCGCCAGCCACCCGCCGAGCAGCGCCGCCGACGCGACGCGCGCGCGTCGCCCGACGCCGATCTCCACCGCCTCGACGCGCGCGAGGAACGGCCGCGAGGCGGGCACGTCGAACGCGCGGGCGAGCGCTTGGCGCCACGGGCGCTGGCGCGGCCACGCGAGGTCCGCGAGGCGTCCCGGGTCGCGGCACGCGAACGCGTGCGAGACGTCGGCGTCCGGCGGGAACGCGGCCGAGTCCACGACGATGCGGTCCGCGATGCCGCAGAACTCCGCCACGTGACGCGCGTCGGCGGGCGGCGCGCCCACCCACCAGAGCGTCGTCGAGAGCTCGGGCTCGAGCACCGAGCGCACGATCGGCGGCAGACGCGGAACGCCCGCGCCCGACGCAGCCAGCACGACGAGCTCGCCCGAGACCTGCGCCGGGCCGTGGCGCTCCGGGTCGCGCAGCGACGCGATCCACGCGTGCGGACCGTCGTCCCTCTCGCCGGGTCGCGCGCGCACCACGACCGCGCGCGCGGGCATGCGGTCGGTCAGCGCGGCGACGACGAAGCGCGCGACGATCTCGTCGTGTGCGTCGCCCGCGACCGCCACCAGGTTGAAGAGGCATGCGCGGTGCACGGCGGGAGTGCCCGGACGCCCGTCGCGCACGCGGCGCGCGATCTCGCGCCACATCCGGTCGAGCTCCGCGTCGATCCGCGCGGGATCGACCGCGAGATCCTCGCCGCGCGCGAAGCGCCCGAGGTCGACGGTGAGCTCGCTCACGGCCGCCGCCACCTGCGGCCGCTGCGCGCGAGCAGCGCGTCGGCGCCCTCGGGCCCCCAGGTGCCCGCGGCGTACGGCTCCGGAGGCGACGCCGCCTCCCACGCCGCCCGCAGCGCGCCGCACCAGCGCCACGACGCCTCGACCTCGTCGCTGCGCGTGAACAGCGTGCCGTCGCCGAGCAGCGCGTCGAGCAGCAGCCGCTCGTACGCCTCGGGCGGGCTCTCGCCGAAGCTCGTGCCGTAGCGGAACTCCATCGTCACGGGCAGCGTGGCCATCTCGGGCCCGGGCACCTTCGTCTGGAAGCGCAGCGACATGCCCTCGTCGGGCTGGATGCGCAGCGCGAGCACGTTCGCCTCGAGGTCGCCGGCGAAGAGGCGGTGCGGCACGTCCTTGAAGTGGATGGCGATCTCGCTCGCCTTGCGCGGCAGCGCCTTCCCGGTGCGCACGTAGAACGGCACGCCGGACCAGCGCCAGTTGTCCACGTGCACCTCGAGCGCGACGAACGTCTCGGTGGTCGAGCCGTCCGCGACGCCCGGCGCCTCGAGATAGCCGGGGATCTCCTTCCCGAGCGGCGCGCCGCGCGTGTACTGCCCGCGCACGCAGATCGCGTCGATGCGCGCGCGGTCCACGGGCCGCAGCGCGCGCAGCACCTTCACCTTCTCGTCGCGCACGGCGTCGGCCTCGAACGCGACGGGCGGCTCCATCGCCACGAGCGCGAGCACGTGGAAGAGGTGGTTCTGCACCATGTCGCGCAGCGCGCCGGCTTCCTCGTAGTAGTCGCCACGGCTGCCGACGCCGAGCGACTCGGCGACGGTGATCTGCACGTGGTCCACGTAGCGCGCGTTCCAGAGCGGCTCGAACATGCCGTTCGCGAAGCGGAAGACGAGCAGGTTCTGGACGGTCTCCTTCCCGAGGTAGTGGTCGATGCGGAAGAGCGCGCGCTCCGGCGCGACGGCCTGCAGCTCGCGGTTGAGGGCGCGCGCGCTCTCGAGGTCCGTGCCGAACGGCTTCTCCACGACGAGCCGCGCGCGGCCCTCCGCGGCGCCTTCGAGCAGGCCCGCGGCGGCGAGCGCGTGCGCCGACGGCGCGAACGCGGACGGCGGGACCGCGAGATAGAACACGCGCTCGACGTCCGGACCGAGCGATGCCTCGACGCCGCGCACCGTCGCGGCGAGGCGCGCGTAGTCGTCCGGCGAGTCCGACGCCACGCGCACGTGGTGCATGCGCGACTCGAGCCGCCGCCACGCGTTCTCGTCGAACGCCTCGCCCGTGAACTCGCGCACCGCGTCGCGCATGCGCCGCCGCAGCTCCGCGTCGTCCCACTCGCGCCGCGACACGCCGACGACGTGCGTCTCCTCGTCGAGCAGGTCGTCCACGGCGAGAGCGTGCAGCGCCGGCAGCAGCTTGCGCGCGGCGAGGTCGCCCGAGACGCCGAAGATCACGAGCACGCAGGGCGGCGCGCGGCGCGAGGCGCGCAGCCCCGCGCGCAGCGGGTTCGTGGCCGGCTCGGGCGCGCTCACGCGTCCGCCCTCGCGGTCCGCACCGCGTGGCCGCCGAACTGGTTGCGCAGCGCCGCGAGCATCTTCATCGCGAAGCTGTCGTCCTGCCGCGACCGGAAGCGCGTGAAGAGCGCCGCGGCGAACACGTGCGCGGGGACGTCCTGCGCAATCGCGGTCTCGACCGCCCAGCGGCCCTCGCCGGAGTCCGCGACGTAGCCGCGGATCCCGTCGAGGCGCGGGTCCGCGTCGAGCGCGCGCTCCGCGAGGTCGAGCAGCCACGAGCGGACCACGCTGCCGTGCCGCCACACCTCCGCGACCTGCGCGAGATCGAAGCCGTGCGGCGCCGTCGCGAGCATCTCGAAGCCCTCGGCGAGGCTCTCCATCATTCCGTACTCGACGGCGTTGTGGACCATCTTCGCGTAGTGCCCGGCGCCGACGGGGCCCACGTGCGCGAAGCCGTCCTCGGGCGCGAGCGACGTGAAGACCGGCCGCAGGTGCTCGATCGCGTCCGCGCCGCCGCCGACCATCAGGCAGTAGCCGTTCGCAAGTCCCCACACGCCGCCCGAGACGCCCGCGTCCACGTAGCGGATGCCGGCCTGCGCAAGCTGCTCGCCGCGCGCCGCATCCTCGCGCCAGTCGGTGTTGCCGCCGTCGACGACGGTGTCGCCCGCGGCGAGCAGCGTCTGCAGTTCGGCGAGTACGGCGCGCGTCGGTGCGCCGGACGGCACCATCACCCAGACCGCGCGCGGCGCAGGCAGCGCGGCGACGAGGTCGGCGAGCGACGCGACCGGCTCGCCCCCCACCGCGGCGAGCGCCGCGCGCGACGCCTCCGCGCGGTCGTGCCCGACCACGCGGTGCCCGGCGCGCACGAGCCGCTCGGCCATGTTCCCGCCCATCTTCCCGAGCCCGACGATCCCGAGGTCCATGCGTCGCCCTCCTGCCGGCGCCGCGCCGGTGCGCGCGCATCGTCGCACGGTCGTGACGACGCCCCGAGGAGCACGCACGCGAGGAGGGGGAGGCAGTGGGGACGGGGCTGCCCTCGGGGTGAGCAAGTCGGCGCTCGATACACTCGGGCCCGTGTGCGCGACACCCACGGAGCGAGCGGACGACGCCGACGACGACGACAGGGCCGACGCTGACGCCCGCACGCCCGGTGTTCCTCTGAACGCACGCACATTCGAGCCCGCCATCGCCCGCGTCCTGGCGCGGATGTTCATCGCGGCGACGGCGTGCGCGCTCCTGAGCATTCCCGGGGTGTTCCTCGCCGAGGCGCGCGTCATTCGCGTGAGCCAGGGGTGGTTCCATGCGACGCAGTGTTCCATGTCCGTCGTCGCGGTCTTCGCGGCGCTCGCGTGGCTCGCGCTGCCGCGCGCCCGCGTCACGGCACGCGGCACCCCACCGCCGCCGACCCGCCCCCGTGGCGCGCTCTCGCTTCCGCGCGACGTCACCGTTCCCCACCCGCCCGATCCCGCACGCTGGCGCCCTGTCACGCCGCGCGATCACGCGACGCGGTTCCTCGCGATCGGCGTGATCGTCGTCGGTGCCGCGTTCCTACTGCTCGTGCTCTTCGTCGCCTTCGCGATGTGGAACTTCGGCCTTCGCTGACCGCCACGGTGGCTTCACGGGGCACGGGTCACAGTCGCCCGCTCTGTCAGCCGCGCATCCTCTGCATGCCCGTCAGTCCACGTTGACGACGACCGGCAAGTCGTCGGCCCAGCCGTCGCGCACCTGCATCTCGCCGCAGAGTGCATCGCCGCGGTAGACGCGCACTCGCGCGAGCGTGAGTCCGCGAAGCTCGCCTCCCTCGACGGGGATCGCCGTGGCGTGCGTCCGCGGAAGCAGGACGCTCTCGAAGTTCCCGTCCGCGTCGGTGGCCGCCGCCAGCCACGCGATCACGCGCCATGAGCCCCAGAGGCGCTCGCTGGAGCCAACACCGACGCGCACGTCGAGGCCGGACACCGAGCGCCCCGTGCGACTGACGACCCGTCCCCGAACGCGCGCGGCCGGGATGAGCGGCAGGACGAGTTCGTCAGGGAACGCGTTCGCCGGAGCCCCGGGCACGACTCCGACCAGGGGCACCCAGGCACCCGCGCTCTCGGAGCGCGTCGACGCCGCGAGCACGACGGCTTGCCCGCGGCAGAGGATGCGCGGCAGGTCGAAGCGGCTGCCGGGTGAGACCTCGAACGCGTCGGCCACCGCACTGGATTCGCGAGCGACCTGGTCGAGCGTCCAGCGGTGCGGGCTCGAGCCCATCCCGCTGGGCCACCCGTGGAGTTGGAGCACGGACACGGCGACCTCGTCCTCGCTCCCACCGTCGCCCGCGGCGATCCGGATCGGGACGAGCCGCCATTCCGGACCCTCGTGCGTCTCGTCCGGCAGGACACGCGGTACGAACGGCTCGGCGAGCTCCGCGTGCGCTGCAGCGGCGCCGCGAGACGCGACGACGGGGCGTGTGGTCGTGCCGCCGCCGCACCCCGCGGCGAGCAGCAGCCCGCCGAGTCCGACGAGTACGGGAGCGATCGCCGCAGGTGTCGACATACAAGCCCCGGTTCTACCCGACGCGCTGCGTGAGACGGGCGCCACCGTGACGCGTCGCCGCACGAACCTCCGCCGCCCGAACCGCGGACTGCGACGCTCCGCGGCGCCCGCCGAATCCACGCATCGCGACCGGCGGCCGGGCGCGTAGCTTGCCCGCGTCGCGAGGTGCCGCGCTCCCGTGCCGCGGTGCGTCCGACTCGTCGGGAGGTGAAACGTGGGAGTGTCGTCGCAGGTCCGTTCCGTCGTGCGTCGCGTCGCTCCGGTCGTGCTGGCGGCGACGGCACTCGTGCCGACGGGCGCGGTGCGCGCGCAGGATGCGCCCGCGACGCCACCCCCGACGAAGCTGCGTCCGGGCCTCCATCTCGCCGCCGACACCAAGTACGCATTCGAGTACAGCGAGGTCGTCGCCACGAAGAGCGACGCGACGGGACCGCGCAGCAGCAGCACGCACCAGGAGTCCACCGCCACGTGGAACGTGACGCTCGAACTCGTCGAGCAGCGTGACGACGGCACGACGGTCGTCTCCGTCGTCCTCGACCGGCTGCGGGGCGACTACGCGAGCGAGTCGATGTCGGGCACCTCCTACGACTCCGCCTCCGGCGCGCTCCGCAGCGGTCCCGGCAGCGCGGTCGGCAAGGCGGCGCAGCTCGAGGTCTCGAAGAGCGGCGTCGTCACGAAGGCCGTCGACGGCGCCGTCGCGGCCGCGGCGGACGGCGACTCCGCGAAGGCGTTGCAGGTCTTCCAGTGGCTGTTCCCACCGCTGCCGGAGGCGGAGTTGGCGCGCGGGAAGAAAGTCGTCGTCGAGCGCGAGTTCGCACCGAATCTCGTGGTGTCGGGCATCCACATGTCCGGTCGCATCGAGGAGACGCACACCATCAAAGAGGTCGCGGAGGGCGTGGCAGAGATCAAGATCGCGGCCAAGGGCTCGGCGAAGCCGGAGAAGAGCAAGGACGAGACCGTCGGCACGACGCCGTCGCGCTGGAACGTGAGCGGCGACGCGCGCGTCGACCTGGCGACGGGCCTCTACGTCTCGTACACGACGAAGGCGGCGGTGGAGACGTACACGCGCATCGGCGTCTCGAAGCCGCCGATCGAACTCCACGGCACCCACGACGTGACACGCTCCCTGCGCGCCGTCGCGGTGCCCGAGGAGAAGTAGCGCAGCCCAGCCGTCAGACCGCCGCCGCCATGCGGCGCACGGCCTCCTCCAGTTCGCCCTCGCGCAGCGCCGCGAAGTTGAGGCGCACGTACGGGACGGGTCGCCGGTCGCGCGTGAACCTCCGCCCCGGCTGCAGCACGACGTCGCGCGCGCTGCAGCGCTCCGCCCACGCCTCGACGTCGAGCCCCGGCAGGGCACGCGCCCAGACGGCCAGCCCGCCCGGCGGCACCGTCAGCTCGAGGCGCCCCGCGAGTCGCGTGCGCACGGCGTCGACGAGCACGTCGCGGCGCGCGCGGTAGAGCCGCTGCATGCGCCACACGTGCCGCTGGACGATGCCGTCGCCGAGCAGATCCGCGATTGCCGCCTCGGTCGCGAGGTCGCCCTGCCGGTCGATGCGCTCGCGCAGCGCGGCGAGCGTCTCGACGACCGGTCGCGGCGCGGCCACGTAGCCGACGCGAAGAGCGGGCGCGAGCGACTTCGACAGCGTGCCGACGTAGACGACGGAGCCGGACTCGTCGATCGACGCGAGGGGCAGGATGGGACGCCCCTCGTAGTGGAACTCGTGGTCGTAGTCGTCCTCGATGACGGCCAGCCGGTGGCGGCGCGCGAGATCGAGCAGCGCCATGCGCCGCGCGGGCGCGAGCGTGACGGTCGTCGGGTACTGGTGGTGCGGCGTCACGTACACGCCGCGGACGCGGTGCGCGGGGAGCGCGCGCTCGAGCGCAGCGACGTCGAGACCCTCCGCGTCCACCGGAAGCGCGAGCACGCGCGCACCGGCCGCCTCGAACGCCGCCCACGCCGCGGGGTAGCCCGGCTCCTCGACCGCGATCGTGTCGCCGGGGCGGACGAGCGCGCGCGCGACGAGCTCGAGCGCCATCTGGCTGCCGCGGACGACGACGAGCTCCTCCGCCGTCACGGCGAGTCCGCGCCGCGCGACGAGCATCGCGGCGAGCGCGCTGCGCAGCGCCGGGAGTCCGCGCGCGTCGCCGTAGTCGAGGAGCGCGCGTCCGCGACGCTGCAACTGCCGACGGAACGCGCGCGCGAACTCGGCCGTCGGGAACTCGCGCACGTCGGGCACGCTGCGCGCGAGGTCGAACGGGCGCCGCGGCCCGGGAGTGAGCGCCGGGAGCGCCGCCGCCTCGAACGCGAACGCGGGCTCCTGCGCGCGGACGCGCGACCGGCGCGCGGTGCGCGCGGGCTTCACGTCCGGGAGCGTGTCCGTCACGAACGTGCCCTTCGCCGGCCGCGCGACGATCCAGCCCTGCGCCTTCAGTTCCGCGTACGCGGCGGCGACGGTGTCGCGGTCCACGCCGAGCGACGCAGCCAGTGCGCGCTGCCCGGGGAGAGCCGCTCCGGGTGCAAGGCGACCGCGGCGGATGTCCGCGGCGATCGCCCGCGAGATGCGGACGAAGAGCGGCGCGCGCGCGTCGCGGCGGTCGACGGAGAGCGTGAGCTGCCAGTGCGCCACTGGAGGGGTCTGATTCGTCGTGCCGGAGGGAATGCCCCCTCCGGTCTGGATAGCCTGCCCACATGACCGCTCCCGACGCAAGCTCTCCCCACACCCGCGTCCGCGCGCACCCGGAGCGCGCCCACTACGACGCAGAGACGATCCACGCGATCCTCGCGGCCGGCTTCGTCTGCCACGTCGCCTTCGTCGACGACGGCCTGCCCGTCGTCATCCCCACCATGTACGCGCCGTTCGAGGGCGGCATCGTGCTCCACGGCGCCGTGCACGGGCGGCTCGTACGACGGCTCGCCTCCGGCGATCCCGCCACGCTCGCGGTGACGCACGTCGACGGCCTCGTCCTCGCGCGCGCGGCGATGTTCCACTCGCTGAACTACCGCTCCGTCGTCCTCGTCGGTCGCGGCGTCGAGCTGACGGATCCGTCGCACAAGCGCGCGGCGCTGGGCGCCTTCTTCGAGCACGTGCTCCCGGGGCGCGGTGCGTTCGTGCGCGAGCCGTCGGACACCGAGCTGGCGCGTACGGGCGTCGTCCGGTTCTCCGCCGACGCGGCGTCGGCGAAGGTGCGCTCGGGTCCGTCACGCGACCCCGCCGCGGAGCGCGAACGCGCGGTGTGGTCGGGGGTCCTCCCGTTGCGCGTCGTGGCCGGCGCGCCCGTGCCCGACGCGTGGACGACCGAGGACGTGCCCGAGCATGTCGCCGCGTGGCCGCTGCGGAGCGCGCGGTGAGCGCCGGCGTGCGCGTGCGGCGCGCGCTCGTCCGCGACGCGGCGTACATCGCGCGCTGCCGCGCCGCGATGTTCGTGGAGATGGGCACGCTGCGTCCGGGGAGCGCCGAGGAGCCCGTCATCATCGCCGCGACCGAGCGCCTGCTCGCGAACGTGCTCCCGTCGGGCGAGTGGACGGCGTGGATCGCCGAGGTGGACGGTCACGCCGTCGGCTGCGGCGCGGCGCTCCTGCGCCACTCCCCGCCGCGGCCGGGCCTCCCCGAAGGCGGCGAGATGGCGTACCTGCTGAACTTCTTCACCGACCCCGCGTTCCGCCGCCGCGGCGTCGCCTCGCTGCTGGTCCGCACGTGCCTCGCGTGGTGCCGCGCGCGCGACATCGTCCGCATCGAGCTGCACGCCTCGCACGCCGGACGCCCCGTCTACGAGCGACTCGGCTTCGTCCCGCGCGAGGGCGAGATGCGGTGGGACCCCGCGGCGGCGGACGGGTCGTAGCGCGCGCGAGTCGGACGCTGCGCACGATCAGCGCGGGCGTTCATCGCCCTCGATCGCGCGCAGCCGATACCAAGCATCGCCCGCCGCCGCGTCGTCGGGGCGGTCCTCGGCGACCGCCTGGTACATCCGACATCCGGCCGCCGAGGCCCCGAACCACTCCGCGATGCGAGCGCGCCACGCAGGCAGCGGATCGCTCCGATGGACGTGCGCCAGCACGCCATCCGACGTGGTCTCGGAGTTGAAGACGTACAGGCCGTCGTCCTCGGCGTCGAGTGACGGCGCGGAGTAGACCTCCCTGGTGAAGCGCCGCTCCTCGGGCAGCCATCGCACCCACAGTTCGCGCTCCCGACAGGCGCCGATGGACAGGGCGACGGCGAGCGCGACCGCGATCAGGAGCGGAGCGGCGAAGCGCCGTCGGCGCATCCGGGGAGCGGCCGAGATCATCTACGGAGATGCTCTCCGACCGCGCGCACCGAGGGTCACCGTTTCGCGGGCATGCCGTCGAGGTGCGCCGGTCCGCCTTGCTCCCCGTGGGGACAGGGCTGCCTTCTTGCCTTTTCGGCGACATCCCGACGGTCGCCCACACGGTACCCGCCGAACCGCCACACCGCGCGGGCGTCCCGGTCACGTCCCCGGGCCGGGCTCGCGACGCGCGGCGCCCACCGGCCCATCACGCGCACGGTGGCCTTCCCGGTCGGCGTCGAAGCCTGGCCGTCCCTCCCGTCGAGAAGGCAACAGGGCAGCCCTGTCCCCGCCGACGAGGCACCCACCCGCGCGCGGCCACCGGCTGCGGCGCTGCGGCCGTGACGCGCGGCGGCTGCTGCTGCCGAGCGGGGCGGCGGCGCGAGCAGGTTCGGCATTCCGGCGCCGTCCGCGCTGTGGCAGACTCCCGGGCCTCGGAACCCGACTGCATCGACCGCGGGGCCCCGCACGGGCGCTGGAGGTGATGGATGGGAGCACGGGCGTTCGTGGTCGCGGCGGCTGTCATCCTCTCCTCGTTCGCCGCGGCGCTCCCCGCGTCCGCCGGCGAGCCGACGGGGCTGGTCTCGCGCTGGCGCGCCGAGAACGACACGTCGGACTCGGAGGGAGTCAACGACGGCGCGGCGGTCGGCGGCGTCGCCTACGCGCCGGGCGCCGACGGCCAGGCCTTCGCGTTCGCGGGCGCGCAGTACGTCGACGTCGCCGCTCCGACGTTCGACGCCTACGTGAAGTCGTTCTCGGTGACGGCGTGGATCGAGATCACGGCGTACGGCAGCGCCCCCTCCGTCGTCAACCACCGCACGAACGCCAACGCGAGCGGCTTCTCGCTGGAGCAGCGGTTCGGTGCGCCCGGAGAGATGGTGTTCGGCGTCAACCAGTCCGGGGTGGCCGAGGACTATGGGATCGTCTCCGCGCCCGGCTGGGCCACGGGCCGGCTGTATCACATCGCCGCCACCTTCGACGCGCGCACGGGCACGATGGCGCTCTATCGCGACGGCCGCGTGGTGGCCGCGCGCACGGACCTGCCGCGCACGCCGATGGCCACGGCCCCGGACCCGCGGTTCCAGATCGGGCACAACATCCGCGCGACGGCGGAGTACTGGAACGGTCTCGTCGACGACGTGCGGTTCTACGGCCGCGCGCTGTCGCCGGCGGAGGTCGCGTCGCTCGTGCCCTCGGCACCGCTCGTCGCCCACTGGACGTTCGACGAGGTCGCGGGGACGATCGCGCACGACCGGCTCGGGCACTACGACGGCACGCTCTCGGGCGGCGCAGCGTTCGCGGCAGGCGGCGTGAGCGGCTACTGCGTCAGCCTCGACCGCGCGACGAACTCCTTCGTGAACATGGGGACGAGCGTCCCGGCATTCACGAGCGGCGACTTCTCGGTCGTCCTCTGGGTGAAGTCGACGACCACGGACGCGGACAGCCTGGCGCTCTCGCGGCACGAGGCGTTCGTCACGAACGGCTACATCGTCCCCGTCGGCGCGACGGGCGGCGGCGGAGCCGTGGGGAGAGCCACGTTCTACGCGTCCGACGCGCAGGTCGCGCAGTCGCCCACGTCGACGACGGCTGTCAACGACGGTGCGTGGCACCAGATCGTCGGCGTGTTCCGCGCGGGCTCCACGCACTCGGTGTACGTGGACGGCGCGCCGTCCGAGGACGCGACCGCGAGCGCGACCGTCATCGACCGCGGCGCGATGTTCCTGATCGGCGGCGTGAAGGCGAACGGTGCGCCCGAGGCGCGCTACACCGGACTCGTGGACGACGTGCAGCTCTACGCCGCCGCCCTCACCGACACGCAGATCGACTACCTGTTCGCTCACCCGGGGCGCGTGGTGCCGTCGGCCGTGTACGACCTGCGGCTCGACTGGAGCGACGCCTCGAACCCGAACGGCACGTGGACGTATCGCGAGGGCGCGAACGCGCTGCCGCTGAGCTCCGCGTGGGGCACCGCCGGCTTCGAGAGCACGCAGCCGGCCTGGGCGCGATCGGGGCCGGGCTCCGGCAACACGTATCTGCCCGGCTGGTTCCGCAGCCTCGTGCCGACGGACGGCGCGTACGACTGGCTCGCCGGCGACATCGTCGTCCACTCGACGGACGACACGAACGGCGTCGGCAGCGGGAACGCGAACGTGGTGTGGACGAGCCCGTTCGCGGGCGCGGTGGACATCAGCGGCGCCGTCTGGCGCGGGCGCGGCATCGGTCGTGCCAACGACTGGTTCCTCTACCGCAACCAGACCCTGCTCACCCAGGGAACGCTCGTCGACGGCGACGGCCACGGCCGCGCCGACCCGTTCCAGTTCGCGGCCGGCAGCGGCGGAACGACGGCGCTGCGCGACGTGGACGTCGCCGCCGGCGACACGCTCCGTCTCGAGATCGTGCGGCAGGGCGCCTTCGGCGACTTCGTGGGGGCGAACTTCACCGTGAGCGTGCCCGAGCCGGCCGAGGCGCGCGTCATCACGTACTTCCTGCCGACGAAGGTGAAGCTGCGGGTCAAGGGAGCGGGTCGGGACTCGCTGCGGGCCGCCGGGATCTTCGACGACGGCGGCGCGGCGATCGACTTCGCGCAGCCGGTCACCATCGACGTCGGCGGGTACTCGCGCACGTTCACGCTGACGGGCAACTCCGACGGCAGCGTGCAGCAGTTCAAGGACCCGCAGTTCACGATGACGGTGAAGCCCCGGCTCAAGGGCTCGAGTCGCGGGAGGTTCAAGTTCACGGTGGCGAAGAGCACGCTCGCGGGACTCCTCCCGAGCGACGGACCCGTGGACGTCCACTTCAGCGCGGCGGGGGTGCCCGACGCCCAGGCGACGGTGCGGCTCACGCGTGGCGCCTACACGCTCGGCGCCGTGCGCGGGACGCTCGTCGCGCCCGCGTTCTTCCCGTCGAAGGTGAAGGTCACCGCGAACGAGACGGGCTCGGACCGCGTCAAGCTCGCGGCCGGATTCGCGGCGGGCGGCGCGGCGCCCGCGACTCTCGGCGACGTGCGCATCGCGCTCGGTCCGTCGTTCCAGCGCTCGATCGCGGGTTCCGCATTCACGCGGAAGGGGGACACGTTCCGTTTCGCGGCGCGGAACGGGAGCGAGTCGCTCTCCGTGTCCATCGACTTCCCGCGCGGCACGGTGACCTTGAAGGCCGCGGGCGTGGAGGTGGGCGCGCTTGACCAGGCGGCGACCGACATCGCCTTCGACGGCGGGACCGGCGCCCTGCCGGCGCGCGCCACCGTGCGGCTGTCCACGTCCGGCTCGAAGCGCACGTACTGACGCCGCGTCGTGCGAGCCCGAACGGCGTCCCCGTGGGGACAGGGCTGCCTTTTTGCCTTTTCGGCGACACCACGGACGGTCGCCGACACGGCACTCGTCGAGCAGCTACGCCGCGCGGGCGCACCGGTCACGTCCCCGGGCCGGCCTCGCGACGCGCGGCGTCCACCGGCCCATCACGCGCGCGGAGGCTGTCTCGTTCGGCGTCGAAGCGTGACCGACCCTCCCGTTGAGAAGGCAACAGGGCAGCCCTGTCCCGGCCGGGCCGAGGGCAGCCCTGTCCCGGCCGGACCAGCCGCGCGGGGTCAGCGGAGAAGGCCGGACTGCGCGACCACACCGAGCAGGAACGACGCGATCCAGCCGATCGAGCCGATCATCCCGACGATCCACCCGACGACGGCTGCCGCCTGCGCCGGGACACCGGCCCGCCGCGCCAGGCTGCGGTGCGTGCTGCCCATCGTCCACGCCGTCACGTAGAGCGGGAACGAGGCGCACGGGACCAGCGCCGCGAGCGAGAACCGCCGGACCATCTCCTCGAACTCACCGGGGTTCTGCAGCGCTGCCGCCAGGTAGACGTACGGTCCGAAGCAGAGCAGCAGAGCCACTCCGGCGATCGCGAGGATCACGCCGCCGTTCGTAGGCGGGTCCGTTCGCCCGACGCGCGCCGCGCCGCGCCCGCCGCGTACCTTCCCGAGCCGTCGCTGTGTCTCGCGCGTCCTCGCGGGGACGGGCGCCGACGCGGCCGCGGGCGCCGGGCCGGGAGCGCGCTGCGCCTGCGCCGCCGGCGCACGCGCCACCCCGCCCGTGTTCACGTGCGCGCCGCAGTGCGGGCACGCGACGACCATGCCGACGTGCTCCGGCTGGACCTGCAGACGCCCGCGGCAGCCGCCGCACGTGAAGTCCCGCATGCCGCTCCCCCTCCCGCCGCGCCGCGCACCGGGAGCCGCTGCCCCGCGTGCGGTCCCCGAACGCGCCGCGCCGCGAGCCTACGCGCGCGGAGCGGTCTCGCGCAACCGGCGCGCGCGCAGCGGTCGAGCCGATGTGATGCCGCCGCCGCTTCCGGACGACGCCGCGCCCCGCGTCACGGGTCCGCGCCGTCACCTCTCGTCCGCGTCGCCCGTCTCGGCCCGGCGCCTCCACTCCGCCGCCTGCGCCTCGTGACCGTGCCCGGGCTCGCGCGCGTCCCAGCTCTCGTGGAGCGCCGCGAGCTCGCCGGCGAGACGACGCGCAAGTTCGTCGGAGGAGACGCCGGCGGCCGCGGCGCGGGCGTGCGCGTGCTCGAGCAGTTCCGCGGCCTCGGCGAGGCGTCCCGCATCGCGCAGGACCCCGAACAGCTCCTGGGTCGCGCGCAGCGCGAGGGTGCCGAGCGAGCCGTCGAATCCGTCGCCCAGTGCGGCGAGCTTGCGCAGGTAGGGCTCCGCCTCGTCGGCGCGCTGCAGCCCGAGCAGTGCCCGCGCCAGGTTCGACTCGGCCCACAGCGTGTCGAAGTGCTCGGGACCGAGCACGCGGCGCATGCCCAGGACCGCGCCGCGCGAGCGCGCCTCCGCCTCCTCGAAGCGCGCGCGGTCCAGCGCCAGCTCTCCGAGATTGCGCAGTGACGCGAGCGTGTCCTGGTGGTCGTCTCCGAGCACACGCCTGCGCCGCTCGTACGCTTCGGTGAGTTCCTGCTCGGCCTCGTCGTAGCGCCGCAGGCGACGGTGCAGCCAGCCGACCATGTTGAGGGCCCCCATGGTGGTCGGGTGGTCGTCGCCGAGCGCGCGCCGCGCGAGTTCCAGCGCGTGCCGCTGATAGGGTTCGCCCTCCTCGCTGCGACCCGTGCCCGAGAGGCAGATCCCGAGCCAGCGCTCCGGCGACGCGACCTCGTACGCGTCGGGCCCGTACGTGCGGCGCGCGAACTCGAGCAGGTCGCGGAACATCGGCTCCGCCTCCTCGTTCCGGCCCGCGAGCATGTGCGAGACGGCGATGCCGGCCTCGAGCTCACGCGTCTCCGCGTCATCCGCGCCGAGGACGCGCCGGGCGCGCTCCCACGCGTCCCGTCGGAGCGCCGCGGCCTCGTCGTCGCGCGACTGCTTCTCGAACAGGTTCGCGAGGCGGGCCAGCGCGCCGACGTGCTCGCGCGAGTCCTCGCCGCACACGCGCCGCGTGCGCTCGATCAGCTCGTGGTCGAGTCGCTCGGCTTCGTCGAACGCGGAGAGCCGCGCGGCGATCAACGCCATCGCAGCGAGCGACTCGAGTGTCTCCGGGTCGTCGTCACCGAGGAGGCTCCGCCGCAGCGCGAGCGCCTCGCGCTGCGGGGCCTCGGCGAAGTGCTGCAGCCCCAGCCGGAACGCGGCGTCGGCGAGCGACTGAAGCAGACGCGCCTTCACGAGCGGCTGCGCGTCGAACTGCGACTCGATCGCGGCGAGGCCCGGCACGAAGTACTGCGACTCGAGCGCGTCGAGCGCGAGTCCCGTGAAGTCGGCCCCGGCGAGCAGGGACGTGAGACGCTCCACGCGCTCGTCGACGGCTGCGGGATCCGCGGTGCTGCGCGACGCGACGGCGCGCACCTTCTCGAGCAGGTCCGCGCGGAGCCGCACGCCCATCACGGACGCGTCGATGCCGCGGAGCTGCTCGGCCTGGAACTCCGCGACCTGCCGCAGCTGGTCCGAGCGCTGCTTCGCCTGCTCCTCGGCCGCGAGCGCGCGCTTCGTCTCGTCGCGGGCGATCTGCTCGCTCCGCTCCGCGCGGCGCCGCCCGCGGTCGGCCTCGAACATCCCGTACGTCGTCCCCGCGATGCCGAGGACGAGCGTCAGGGACACCACCGCGGCCGCGGCCACCTTCGCGCGGTTGCGCCGGACGAACTTCCGTAGCCGGTACCCCGTGCTCGGCGGCGCGGCGACGACCGGCAGCCCGCCTCGGTAGCGCTCGATGTCGGCCGCGAGCGCCTCCGCGGACTCGTAGCGTCGCGCGCGGTCCTTCTCGATGGCGCGCATCACGATCCAGTCGAGGTCGCCGCGCACCTGCGTCGCGAGGCGCCGCAGGTCCACGCTGCGCGTCGTCGCCACCATGGCGTCGTGCTGCGCCGCGATGCGCGCCGAGGGCGGCGGCGGGTCCTCCTCCGCGACCATCGTCAGGATGCGCGTCAGATCGCCCGTCTCGAACACCGCCGGGTCGAACGGCGGCGCGCCGGCGACGAGCTCGTAGAGGATCACGCCGAGCGAGTAGACGTCCGTGCGCGTGTCGATGTCGGGAGACGCCTGCGACTGCTCGGGGCTCATGTACTGCAGCGTGCCGACGACCTGATAGGCCTCGGTGACGAGCGAGCGCTCCGTCAGGCGCGCGGAGGTCGCCTTCGCGATGCCGAAGTCGATGACCGTCGCGTGCGGCTGCCCGTCGCGCGTCGCGACGAGCACGTTGCTCGGCTTCAGGTCGCGGTGGATGATCCCCTTCATGTGCGCGTGCTGCACCGCCGCGCACACCTGCAGGAACAGGTCGAGCCGCTCGGCGATCGTCATCCGCGCCGCGTCGCAGAAGTCCTGCAGCGGCACGCCCTGGACGAGGTCCATCGCGAAGTACGGGCGCCCTGCGGCCGTGGCGCCCGCGTCGAGCACGCGCGCCACGTGCGGGTGGTCCATCAGCGCGAGCGCCTGACGCTCCTGCTCGAAGCGCGCCACGACCTGCGCGGTGTCCATGCCGAGCTTGATGACCTTGAGCGCCACCTGGCGGCGCACGGGTTCGAACTGCTCGGCCAGCCAGACCGTCCCGAAGCCACCGACGCCGAGTTCCCGCACCAGGCGGAAGCGGTCGATGGTCTCGCCCGGCTGCTCGACGCCGAGACTGCGCGCTTCGGACGGCGGCGCGGACGCGACCGGTGCGCGGACCGGAAGCTCCGGTTCGACGGGTGCGAGCTCCGGCGGCCCCTCGGCCGCGGCGGCGTCGTCGTGCGACTCGGCCAGTACGCGCTCGACGTCCTCGCGCAGGCGCGCGATCCCCTGGCAGACGCGCACGACGTACGCCTCGCGCTCCGCCGGGTCCGTGAACTGCCGCGCACTCTTCGCGATCATGCGGGCGAGGTTGCTGGTCACGGGGCACGCTCTTGCCGACGGGACGGGGGGGCAGGTTCGGCAGGTACTTCTACCGCGCCGCGCCGCGCGAAGCAGCGCGGCATCTCGTCAGGTGCCGGCAGCGCAGTGGGCGTGCGCGGGACGTGTACGCTCAGGCGACAGGAGGGATCGAGATGCCCGCACCGCAGTTCGTCCACGTCAGCTACATCGCCGCGCCCGCCGGGCGCGTGTTCGCCGCGCTCACCGACGCGGAGCTCGCGCGCGAGCTCTGGGGCTTCCGCATCGAGGGAGAGTGGCGCGCGGGCGGGGAGTTCCGCCAGGTGACCGGGACGGGCGAGGTCGCCGCGGCGGGCGAGGTGCTCGTGTGCGAGCCGCCGCGCCGTCTCGCGATCACATGGCGCTGGGCGCTGTTCGGGGGCGAACGTCGCGCCATGCCCGACGCGTCCGCGACGTGCGAACTGGAGCCCCTCGGTGCGCTGACGCGACTGACCGTCAGCGAGACGCACGCGGAGCCGGTGGACGAGGAGTACCTGGCCGGTGGCCGCGACGGCTGGCCGCTCGTGGTCAGTCGCCTGAAGACGCGCCTCGAGACGGGGCGCCCCCTGACGCCGCCGGCGACGCCTCGCGCGGCGGACGACGAAGCCGATCCTCCGCCGCCTCAGGCGTCGTGACCGGGTCCGGCGTGCGCGCACCCGTGAGTTGCGTCGTGTCCGTGACGATACGAACTCGCGCGCGAACGAGCCTCGCTGCCGGGCATGCCGCACGGTCCTCCGATCGAGCTGTGCCGCAGATCATGCGCCGCGCGGGGCATCGCGGCGCCGGCCCCGCGCCGCGCCTGCGCGCTCTCTAGAATCGCGGGAGCGCGGCGCACCTGGCCACGCTTCCACACCGAGACGCCGGGCTGCGCAGCGCGGAGAGGAGATCGCGATGCGTGGCATGCTGGCAGTGGCTGCGCTCTTCGGGCTCTCGGGAGCGGCGTTCGCCGACACCCTGCGGGTCCCGCAGGACCACGAGACGATCCAGGCGGCGGCGGACGCCGCGTCGGCCGGCGACACCATCCTGGTGTCGCGCGGGATCTACGACGAGCGCGTGGTCGTCTCCGGGAAGGATCGACTGCGCTTCATCGGCAGGGCGGCCGTGTGGGACGGCTTCGCGGGCAGCAAGGGCCGCTGCCTCGACGCGACGGGCAACGGCATCGTGGTGCAGGGCTTCCGCTTCCGCAACGGCGGCGTGCGCCTGACCGGCGACGACGCGAGCGTGACGCGCTGCACGATCCGGAGCGCCAACACGACCGGACTCGCGATCGGCGGCAGCGGCGCCACCGTGGCCGGCTGCACGATCGTCGGCTGCTACGTCGGCATCGACATCAGCGGCGCGCGCGCGACGATCACGAAGAACCGCGTCGCCAACATGGACGACCGCGGGATCGAGCTCGACGGCCCCGACGGCGAGATCACGCGCAACCTGGTGAAGGTCATCGAGGACGGGCAGGGGATCGACGTCAGCGGCGACCGCTGCGTGATCTCGCGCAACACGATCGTCAACTCCGACTCGAGCAACATCGAGGCCGACGGCGACGACCTCGTGATCGAGAAGAACCGCTGCGTCGGCAACGGCTCGTACGGGATCGACGTCACGGGCGACGGGTTCCGCATCGTCGGCAACCGCATCTCGCTCGCGATCGACGACACCGACGGCATGGACCTCGACGCGAACTCGTCCGCGGGCGGCGGACTCGTCGAGAAGAACGTGGTCGAGGACGTCGTCGAGGACGGCATCTACTACAGCGGCAACAACGTCACGTTCCGCAACAACAAGGTCATCGGCCAGGGCAGCGAGGGCGACAACGCGTTCTACATCTCCGGCAGCGGCAACACGCTCGAGGGCTGTCAGGCCATCGACTGCGAGGGCGACGGCTTCAACGTCTCGGGCGACGGCAACACGCTGACGCACTGCCGCGCGGTGAGCTGTCTCGAGGACGGCTTCGACATCGAGTCGGGCGGCGGCAACCAGATCATCGACTGCACCGCCATCGACTGCGACGCGGAGGGCGTCGACAACGAAGGGCAGGGCACCGTGCTGCGCGGCGGCACCTTCACGGGCAACCGCATCGACATCGCGAACGACGTGAGCGGGGGCGCCACGTTCGCCACGTTCGCGCCCGGGCGCTACGTCACGGGCGGCACCGACACGCAGCCCGAGATCGACTGAGAGCGACGCGCGACGCGGCCCGGCAGGGCGCGCCCTGCCGGGCCGCGCTTCACTCCGCCGTGAAGTCGGGTATCCGGAACTGAGTGTCCTTCGAGCGGTCCGGCGGGATGACGAGCTTCAGCGTGCCGACGAACTCCGCGCCGACGCGGGTGCCCGAGAACGTGAGCTTCCACGGACCGACGGCGACGGTCAGAGCCAGCGCGTCGCCGCGCAGACTCCCGGTGACGGTGCCCGTCAGCGTGATGCCCGCGACGTCGCTCGAGATCAGCGCCGTCCCGCCGATCCGGCCGTTCCCGGAGAGTTCCGCGCGCAGCGAGATCGCCGCGATCGGGTTCTCGACGTCGGTGGCGACCGCGACGGGATGGTCGGGCAGCTTCGCCTTGCCGCGCGGCCCCTTGTAGACGACGAGAGCGGTGGGCGACGTGGGAGAGCCCTTGATCTTGACCACCGCGGCGGGCGCCGACGTCTTCAGCTTCAGCACGTACGTCGGCTCGCCGCGCACCAGCTTCGCCTTGCCCGACACCTGCGCAGGCGCCCCATCGACGGTGCAGGCTCCGTCGACGACCAGCTTGCCGCGTGCGTCGAAGCGCACGTTCGCGACGACCTCCACGTCGCCGCCTGCCGTCGGGATCGTCGTGCTGACGGCGGAGACGCTCGGGAACGCGAGGTCCACCTCGAACGCGACGGGCGTCCCGGGCACGCTGCCGATGCGCGTCGCGAGGTCCTCGAGGACCTCCGCGGGCGAGAGCGCCCGCGCCACGATCCGCACGTCGTCGATGCGGCCGCCGAAGTCGCGATCGAACCCGGTGAGGTCCGCGGTCTCGTCGTTGCCGACGCGCACGAGCTTGCGGAAATCGAGCGGGCCGAGCTGCCCGCGGGCGGCGGCGCGCGTCGCGACGGGCTCGCCGTTGACGTACGTCGACATCGTCGCGCCGTCGTACGTGCCGGCCACGTGCGTCCAGCGCCCCGCCGCGTCGAACGGGACGTCCAGCACGACGCCCTCGATCGTGAAACGGAGCACACCGTCGCGCAGCGCGAGGGAGTAGACGTCGTCGCTCCCCCAGAGGATGTAGCGCACCCCGTCGACGCTGTCCGGCTTGATCCACGCCGAGAGCGTCAGCGCGGTCGGCGCGTCGAGCGTGGCGTCGGCCGCGATGTCCACGGCGTGGTTCGGCGCGGAGAACTCGAGGCAGCGCCCCGTCTTCGACGGGAACGGCTCGTCCTTCACGAACCGCGGCCCGCGGACGACGCCGTCGTTGGCGTTGCCGGAGAGGTCCGTGACGAAGGTGCCGCCGCCCTCGTCGAACGCATACGCGACGACCGTGTCGTCGGGGCCGGGGAAGTCCTGCGCGAGCGCGGCGCGCGACGCGAGTGCGAGCAGCGCGACGACGCCGAGGCGCGTGGCGATCGGTCGGGACCTGCGCATGTTCCTCCCCCTCGTCGGGCCGCCCCCGTCGGCGGCACCCGGAGTGTACTGCGGCCCCGGGGATGCGGGTCCGGCGCGTCCCTCGCCACGCGCACCTGCGTCGCTTGCCAGTGGGGACAGGGCTGCCCTTTTGCCTTTTCGGCGACACCGCGGACGGTCGCCGACACGGCACTCCTCGAGCAGTTGCACCGCGCGGGCGCCCCGGTCAGGTCCCCGTGCCGGCCTCGCCACGCGCGGCGTCCATCGGCTCCGCACGCGCACGGAGGCCTTCACGTTCGGTGTCGAAGCCTGGCCGTCCCGCCCGTCGAGAAGGCAACAGGGCAGCCCTGTCCCCGCCGGAAGAGCTCTCCGGGTCGCGGGGCGACGCGCTACTGGCTGGAGCCGCGGAGCTGCACGACGTCCTTCGTGCCGTCGGCGGACGACGTGGCCGAGATGTCGCGGAAGACGGTCGAGGCCGGCGCGACAGAGCGCTTGAGCTTGATGCGCACCGTGAGCGTCACCTCCTCGCCGGGCGCGAGGAGCGGCGTCTTCCAGCGCCCCTTCGAGACCGCCTTCGTGACGTTCTTCTTCCCGCGCAGGTACTTGATCCGGAAGCCCGGCACGGCGGCGCCCGTCGCCGCGACCGTCAGCTTCTCGGTCGCGCTGCCGTCGTTCTGGACCGACACCCGGAACACGATCGTGCCGCCGGGCGCGGTCGCGTCGCCGGACGCCTGTCCGGCGCCGAGCGTGCCGTAGATGTCGTCGCCGACGAGCGCGCCCGCGGCCCCGACGCCGACGCGCAGGTCGGGCTGGTGCGCCGCGCCCGCGGTCACTCCCGGCGTGTACGTGATCCGCACGAACCCGTTGCCGGCGTTCGTTCCCGGCAGGATCTCGGCGCCGAGCGGCGCGAAGCTGCTGCCGCCGCCTCCCCCGCCGCCGCTGTTCCCGGCCGTCGCCCCGCCGCCACCTCCGCCGCCGTACCAGCCGCCGCCGCCCCCGCCGCCCGGATCGTCGGTGAAGCCGTTGCAGGCGAACGCGTCGCCGCCGCGACCGCCCACGCCGAACGCCCCGCTCTGGCCCTGGAAGTTGGACCCGCCGTCCCCGGTCGCGTCGCCCGCGGCGCCTCCCGCCCCGCCGGAGTCACTGCGTCCGCCGCGTCCGCCCTCGCCACCGATGCCCGTGCCGGGGTCGGCGCCCATCACGGCTCCGCCGGAGACGACGACGCACGAGCCGGCGCCGCCGGACTTCCCGTCGATGCCGTCGACGCCCTGCGTCGCGCCGCCGATCCCGCCGAGCCCGCGCGCCGGGACGTCCGTGTGGTACCAGTAGTAGCTGTGGCCGCCGCCGCCGCCGGCGACGAGGACCCGGGCGCCCAGTCCGTAGCCCTGGAGCGGGTCGCGCCGCACGTCCGACGCGCCCCCGCCACCCGGGGCGCGGTACGAGCCGCGCAGGTCACCGAGCGTGCTGCCGCCGTCCCCCCCGCCGTTCCAGCCGCCGAGCCCCGCTCCCGGGGCGTCGAAGTCGGCCGGGGTCTGCGAGATGCCGCCCACGCCCCCGACGTTGATCTGCAGCGTCTCGCCCGGGGTGACGGCGATCGTCGCGACGACGCGCGCCCCGGCGGCCTGCTGGACGGGGTTCAGGCCGCGTCCGCCGCGCGCACCCGCGAGGTCGAAACGCGCCTCGACGACGCCCGCGGGTACGGTCCACGTCTGCGGCGCCCCCGTGAACCCGAACGAGACGACCTCCTCCTCGGCGGCCGTGGCGCGGCGCCCGTGCGTCGGCGCCAGGAGTGCTGCGACGGCGAGGCTCGCCGCGAGCACGACCGGTCGACCCTTCCCGGAACCCATCGCACACCTCCCGCCGCGCCGCGGCCGACACGTTCTCGCCCGCAGCGTACACCAGGTCTCGCGGCGAGTGCGGCTGTGACCCAGTCGTTTCGCGGCCGTGTGCGTGGCGTCGGCGCGCTCGCCACTCCCGAGTGGGGACAGGGCTGCCTTTTTGCCCTTTCGGCGACACCCCGACTGCCCCCCACTCGGTACCGCCGAACTGCCACACCGCGCGGGCGCCCCGGTCAGGTCCCCGGGCCGGCCTCGCGACGCGCAGCGTCCACCGGCCCAGGACGAGCGTCGAGGGCGTCGGGCGGTCGGCGTCGCGACCCGGGCGTCCCTCGGTTGACAAGGCAACAGGGCAGCCCTGTCCCCACAGTACTCACGCGCGCGGCTGTCGTCACTCCGGACGGACGAACTCGATCTCGAGCGTGATCGGCTCGCCGGCGACGACGCGCACGCGCTCGGGCGCGCGGACGGTCCACCCGATTGGCGGGCGCACGACGACCTGCCAGTCGCCGGCCGCGAGACCGCATCCGCCGCCGACGTACGCGACGCGGGTGCCGAACTCTGGATGGCGAAACTCCATGAGGAGCGGGCATCCGTTCGGCAATGGGCGGCCATCGACGGACACCGACGTCCCCACGCTCACGACGGGCGTCAGTTGCACGCGATCCCGATGCGCCGTCGGCGGCGGCGACGCGTCGTTCGGGTCATCCGTCCAATCCCAGCGAGATCCGTCGTCGCTCCAAAGGCACGCGCTGAAGCGGAGGGGCTGACCGGCGGTCACCAGATCGACAACTCCCTGCGCCGTCTCGGTCCGGAGCGGCTCGAACGCACGACCCACCCACTCTCGGAGCGAAAGGTCGTAGGGATCGGAGTCGATCCCGCGCGGCGTGGAGAGGAAGCGGCTGCTCGCCTTCGAGTCGGCATGACGCCCCGTCACGACCAGGGTCCCGAGTTCCGTTCCCTGCGATGTACCCGGCAGCTCGAGCCGCACGCGGTGCGGCGCGGGCACTTCGACTCGGAGCGTGGTGGTGCCCGGCCCGATCCGAATGGTCTGCAGATACCCGAAGGGCTTGACGAGCAGCTCATACGTGCCGTCCGGGCACGGCGGGAGCTCGGCTTGGCAGCGCGAAGCGCCGGTTTGCGGGTCGCGCTCGAGCGGTAGCTCCCAGAGCTCCCGGACTCCGCTCCGGGAGGCGCCGACGGGCATCAAGGTGAGATCCAAGCTCGCCACGGATGGCCAGTCCGAGCCGGCCAGGAGTTCGATCTGCACCGGCGGGCGATCCGGACTGCGACGTGCATCGAGTTCGAGCCGGACGACCGATGCGCCCCCCGCATCGATGTCGACATCGGCGCGGGCGAGCACGTGGAGGTCGTCCCAGCTCCGAACGCAGCCTCGGGGAGCGGTCGCCACTGCCGCGGCCACCGTCCACCGTCCGACGGGCACGCCCTCGCAGAGCACGCTTCCTGCGTCGTCCGGCGACAGCGGGACGCGGCGCAGATCCTCGCCGCCGCGCGTCATCCACAGCGTCACGTCGCCCAGGTCGACACTCCCCCGGACGACCTCGACGCGGACGTCTCCGCCCGCCTCGAAACGGATCGTGGATTCCACCGCGGGCGAGAAGACGGCCCGCCACGCGCTCCGGCCGCGACGCAGCCAGACGACGCCCGCACCGAGCGTCGGCGCACCCGCCACGCGCAGCATCCCGTCGGACTCCACGGCGACATCGACCTTCGTCGCGAGCGCGTCGTCGGACGGACCGAGGCGCAACGCCTCGCCGCCGAACCCAGAGAGCCCGCCCTCGTCGACCGCGACCGTCACCTGGCCCGCCTCCTCCACGTGCAGGTCCCACGGCTCCTTCGATCCGACCGCGATCTCCACCGGACCTGCCCCCGCGATGTCGCGCGGCCACGTCCCGCACTCGCGCATCTCGCGTCCGTCGGCGGTCACCCACGCACGCCACGTCCCGGATCGTGCGGCGGGCCCGCGGAAGGCCCCGTTCGCGATGCGGACCAAGGCGGCGTCGAACGGAGGTACGCGCTCCGTGAGCAGCACCCAGCCGTTCACGGGCTCGCGTGGCTGACCGAGAACTACGACGCGGCCGACGACGCCGTGGTCGGCCGCCGGCACCGTGTCGGCGGCGTCGAGCGGGCTCGGCTCCTCGCCCGCGGGTGCCGGATGACGCCGCGGCACCGCGTCGGCGAGACCGTCCCCGGACGCTTCGTGCCCCTCCGCGGCGCCGCGGCCCGGATCGTCGCGCCGACACGTCGCGATCAGCGCGGCCGTGGCCAGGACCACCACGACGCCGAGCAGCAGGCGATGCGTCCTTCTCATGCCCGTCACGTCAACACGATCGCAGAGAGCGCGGTTCCCCGTCGAGCGCGGCTGCGGGAACGCGAGACGGAACGGGATCTCCTGGATCTCAGCGCTCGCCCGGACGGTGCAGGTGCTACGCGAACTCGACCACGCGCGCGAGCGGCGCCACTGCGCCGCCCGCAGAGGCCTCCGGTGCGTGCGCTACTCGATCTGGATCGTCTTGAACGCGTTGACTCCAAGGGTGTTGTCGCCGCCGTGCAGGAGGTCGAAGCCGCCCGAGTGCTTGGCCGAGTTGTCCGTCAGCGTGGAGTCGCTGCCGCCGATCTCGAACCCGTTGGAGCCCGCCTTCGTGGCCCTGTTCCGCGTGAACGTCTGGCCGCCTGCGTCCGTGTCGTAGCCGTCGTCACCGGGCTTGACGACGTCGTTGTCCTCGACGCTGTTCCCGGCCACGAGCAGGTACACGCCGTCGGCGCCGGGCGCGATGCACTTGTTGCGAAGGACGGCGTTGCGCGTGCCGTCGATCACGATCGCGTCCGACTCGTTCCGCTTGACCTGGTTGTCGCTGATCTCGCAGTCGTCGCCGCCGACGTAGATCCCGTCGCCCGGGACGGGCCCGACCTTGTTGCGCGAGATCACGTTGAACGCGCCGCGGTCGTCGCGGTCGATCTCGATCCCGTCCTCCTCGGCAGACTGGATCACGTTGCGCGAGATCTCGTTGCGGTCGCCGCTCACGTCGATGGCATCGGCTCGGCAGCCCTTGAGGCGGCAGCGCGTGACGATCGAGTCGTCCACACCGCCGTCCGGCTCGCCGACGCCGAACGAGATACCGTCGTCGAGCGTCCCGTCGATCGTGCAGCGTGAGATCTCGACGAAGTCGGACGCGACGGCGCGCACGGCCCACTTGCCGAAGCTGCGGAGCGCGCAGCGCGTGACGGTGACGTGCGTCGACCCGTCGATGAGGACGCCGGCACTCGCCCAGCTCTCGATGCGCAGCCCCTGGATGAGGATGTTCGAACCCTGACGCACCTCGATCCCGCTGCCGGGGATGCGCGGCCCGCCCGCGATCACGACCTTGCCCTTCGCACGCAGCGTGAGGTCGCTCTTCCCGTCGAGCAGGACCTTCTCCTCGTAGCGCCCCTTTCGGATCACGATGACGTCGCCCGGCCCCGCCGCGTCGACGGCCGCCTGGATCGTGTCGTGATCTGCGGGCACGTTGATGGTGTCGGCGAGCGCCGTCGACGCCGTCAGGAGCAACGCCGCAAGGCAACCGCAACCGAGAGTCCAGGGACGCATCCTCGCTCCTCCTCGAGCCACGACCGTGTCAGAGACGCGGACGCGAGATACCCGAAACGTCGCCTCCCGGAAGAGCTTTCGGAACGCGCCGCACGAGGCGCGTGCGCGCACGTCCTCCCGCCCTCGCGCGACGGCCGACGGCGCGGTGGTCAGGCGGCGAGCGTCCCCGCCCGCCGACGCGCGGGCGCCCGCCGTCGCCCGGCATGGCCACGGACGGACCCGCCATCGATGGCAGCCCCGAGGCCGGAACCCGACGTGGTTGCCGGCGTCCCCGATGGTCAACGGGGCTCCGCGCGACGTCCCGGGCGAGTTGCTCTTCCGGTCTGCTCCTCCGGGCGTCGCCTGGCACAACCCGGCACGGTGCGTCACTCGCTCTGCCGAGCAGGCGACCAGATGACAGCGAGGCCACGATCGCCCACAGCGACGACCTCTGGATCGGTGCGGCGCGTGAACGCGATGGACTCGACGGGAACATCACTCCTGAACTCCGTCGTTGCCACCGGGGCTCCGAGTGCCGTCGCCTGCGCACGCAGCGACAGCGTCACGACACTCGAACCGGATGGAGAACCCCTCGCCGACGTTGCGACCGCCAGCCAGCGGCCGTCTGCAGAGCCGCAGACGAGGGCTCGGCTGACTGAACCAAGGTCAATGCGCCCGAGCTCCGTGCCCGAAGTGATGTCGATTGCGCTCAGACAGCCCGTTCCATCGAGGCTTGTCACGAACACCACATCGTCACTGAGAGCCAGCGCTCGCCTCCGGTCGCGCGCAGGTGGCAGGCTCGCCACTACTGACAGCGAGCGGAGGTCGACGATCCCGATACTGCCATCGTCACGCAGCATTCCGACCCGCGCGCGACGCCGGTCAACGGAGACCGACGCGACGCTCGCCTGGCCTGCAGCATCAGGACGCACCCACGTAGCAGTCGGACGCAGCGAATCCTCGATGAGACCGATCCACCCGTCGTGAAGGAACACGAGCCAACCATCGCCGACTGGGGAAGCCTCGATCGCGGCGGGCCAGTCGAGGGCGTCGCGATGCGGCGGCTTCGCGACGAACGAAACCGCATTGGCAAGCTCCGGCAGCTCGAGCGACGTGTACTCGCCGTTCCCCGTCGCCACGAGCACGCGCGACCCGGAGGAGTTGACTCCAAGCACGACATAGCCGATCCCGAGCTCGATCGACGCCAACTGCCGCCCGGACTCTACACTCGTCGTCCGTACGGGGTCGTCGTCGGGGTACCCGACGTTCCAGACGAGGCAGTCGGCAGCTCCCTCAATGCTGAAGACTTCCGCGGAGTTGGCCGGAGCGAGGAGGCGCACATCATCCGACGTGGCGTCGATGGAGGCGGGATACCGGAACTCGAAACCGGAGCATGACGCGAGGAGCAGCGAGCCGGCCGCCAGGGCAAGCGCGCGAGCGCTCGACGCAGTCGAGCGCGAGGGAGAAGTCCCGACCAAGTCGGGGTGGAACACCCCGTTCGAGGAGTGCCGACGCCGAGATCCCGACTCCGGCGACGCGCCGGGCGCTGGAACTGGAGAACGATGCGGGCTGGAACCTGCAAGGAGCGTCCCCGGCGTACTGTCCTGGCCACGACCCCACGCCCGCTCCGACCGCACATCATGGGCCGCGCCGCGCTTCCTCGCGCGGCTCCGCGCTACGCCTGGCTGGGCAGGCTCGTCGGCTGCTCGAACCGACCAGGCGGGCGTGTGTGGGTGCCTCACTCGTGCAGGTACGCCCAGTCGCCGATCCGCTCCAAGCGGCCATGGCCGACGTGGTCGGGATAGTCGCCCGATGGGTAGTAGATGATCTCGTCCCAGTTGAGGAGGCCGATCGAGCAGGGGACGCGCACGACCCACCGCTCGCCGTAGCGCGTCGTGGCCGGAGTTCCCGACTCGAACACGTACACCGGCGACGGGCCGATGCCGGTGCCCGGAACGGCGGCCAGATACTCGGGCACGAGTGCAGCGAGCGCCGCCGGTGGCTGGCCGTGATCGCGGTCGTACGCGCGGATCGCCTGGACCAGCGGCTGCGAGCGCTCGACGAAGCTCTCGAAGCCCGCCATGCGCAGGTCGGCACCGGCACGTATCGCCAAGGGGTAGGGGACGACGACCAAGACGCCCGCTGCGATCAGAGCTGCGCCACGCGCGCGATGCGCGCGCGAGATGAGCAGTCCCAACCCCGCGACACCGACGAGCAGGGCGCCCCCCACGATCGGCACGAACACGATCCAGAGCCCCGGTCGCACGCCCCAACTCCGGCTCGCCGACGCGGTGAGCACGACCTCCCCGCCATTGACGAGGACGGCGAGCGCGCACCCGATGACGAGGATGGACCGGACCGAAGGCCACCGAGGCGACACGGTCGAAGTCTAGCCTGCATCGTTCACGACGGGTACGGCACGCAGCCGCGCCCGAGTGTGCGCCCGCCGCGCGCGCCCTCGCCAAGCCGCCGCCCGACCGACGCGCTGGCGCCCGCCGTCGCCCGGCATGGCCACGGACGGACCCGCCATCGATGGCAGTCCCCAGGCCGGAATCCGACGTAGCTGCCGGCGTCCCCGGTGGTCCGGCGTCGCCGATGGTCCACGGGTGGATCCGCCCGGGGTCAGCGCTTCGGAGTTTCAGTCCGGCCGGAACAGTTCGACCTCGACCGTCGTGTCGGCGCCAGGCGCCGCGTGGACGCAGTCCGGAGCCCGCACGCTCCACCCGAGCGGAGGGCGCACGACCACCTGCCAGTCGCCCGCGGCGAGGCTGCAGGTCGCTCCCAGGTACACGGACTCGGTGCCGAACTCCGGGTGACGGAACTCGGCCACGAGCGGGAGGCCGTCCGGCAGCCGGTGGCCCTCGACCAGAACCGCGGTGTGGACGTACACCCACGGGACGAGTCCCACGCGACCTCGATGGGCGGCTTGCGCCGCGTCGGCCGCAGCGAGCGGATCACGCCAAGTCAGGCGCGCGCCACCCGCGGTCCAACCGTCGACACGGAACCTGAGCGGCTGACCTGCAGTCAGCACGTCCACGAATGTCGCCCCGATGCCCGCTTGCAGGGGTTCGAACGCAGCCTTGTCGGACGTGCGCAGTCCGCGAATCGGGGTCCACTGCCATCCGGCTGAAGACGTCTCGTACCTGCGGTCCACACTGATCAGAGCCCGCGCGGCATGAGGCTCATCGAGTGCGGCGCGAGTTCCTCTGCGCGCAAGGACGTCGCGAGACGCCCAACCCGGAACAACGCTCCGGCAGGCGGCGCGGTCCTGAGAGATGCTCCGGGTGCCGCATCTCGCGCAGCCGGACGACTGCGTCGGGGCCGGCATACCGTCGGATCACAGGGACGACCTGGACTCGAAGAACTGCTCCGTGTACTCCGGACTCAGCGCAGCGTAGAACCGCATCACCAAACGCATCTTCGACCGGATTCGCTCTGATCTCTGCGCGCGACGCGCGAGACGGTGGTATCGCGTAAACAACTCCGCAGAAGTCTCAGCAAAGTCGTCCGAGAGCGTTCGCGTTGCATACGGGGTCACAAATCCAAGCACAAGAAGACTCGAGTCAGCGGTGCCTAGGCACGCATCGTCGTCATCCGGCCCTGCATAGGAGAACTCAGGAGGAAGCGCGGCTCGCCACTCGCTTGCGTCAAACTTGCCTGGATTGACTCGCAATAGCACCTCGGACACCTCATGAATAAGCGCGCGACCAACGCCAGTCCACCCGACACTTGGGTCACACCCCATCGGAGCGGCCACGAACACAGACCGATCTATATTGTACGCAATGCACCTGTCCCCGTCCAACACAATCGACGATACCACGAATACATCAATTACTCCACATGACTGCGCTACAGGACTAAACGCTTTTATCATCCCATTAACCGGATGGACCAGATCCTGAAGCTCACACAGATCTGCGCTTGCAATAGACGTTATCGCGCAGCGCTCTGCGGGCACGCAACGCGCCGGCGCTGCCAGCCTATGGACTCGAAACGGAGGACGCACGAGCGTCTCGCCATCTCGGGCGAGCATACTCCAGTCGCTCGAGCGAATTCGAGTCGTCGACTCGGTCGATACACGGGCGCTGGGGACCTCCACGCGCGACGCCCGCACTACCCGATCTCCAGCCGGATACGATGAGTCGGAGACAGCGAAGTAGGCACAGCACGCGCACGTCGCAGCGATCACTGGAACGACAAGTCGAGCGCTCCAATTCATCACGCGCACGACCTCGTCACCGCGTCCCTTTCTGCAGGTCACTCCAGAGCCCCGCCGCTTCCTCATCGTAGTGCTCGGAGATTTCGTCATCGATGAATGACTGGACCGACTCGTGGACACGCCAGAATTCCCGGTCGAGTTGCGACTCATTGGCTCTGCGACCATCGTAACAGCAGGTTGCTGCCCGCCGAATCCAGAGCAGTTTCACGCCTGCGAATGGGTTCTTTCCGTCGTCCTTGCACTTGCCGCTCAGCAGCTTCAGAAGTGCCGCCGCCTTGGACTGACCCTTGTTGCTGCCGTCCCCCTCGGCGTCACCCTCGCCTTCACGCCCAGTGGTGACGCTGTTGGTCACACTCACGTGGTTGTGGGCGTCGTAGACGTACTCGTACGTGCCGTCATCGACCAGGTTGCCGTTGTCGTCGTAGCTGTGCGAGGTGCCGCCCACCGACGTGTACTCGTTCATGGCGTTGGTCGAGTATCTGACCGTCGAGCCTGAGCCGCCGTAGGGGGTCGTGACCAGCGACGCGAGCCCCGCACGTCGTCCATGTTGCGGCTTCACACTCCGGAGTGGGACCTTGTCCCCGTACGCCTCGGCGCCGGGGTTCGCGACCTCGTTGGCGGGGTCGTCGACGTCCTGGAGCACCTTGGTCAGGCGGTTCGCGCGGTCGTAGCTGCCGAATCGCGGGGACCCCGCGTCGCCCTTGCCGCTCTGGTGGGTCCTCGCCTCGAAGGTGGGGTTGTCGGACCCCCCGTGCGGAGCACGGAAGAATGCAACACAGCCGGCCGTAGGTGAAGCCGGCGGGTAGCTGCAGCCCGAGTCCTCGTGGGTGATCGTGGTCGGGCGCCGGAAGCCGTCCCAGCCCCAGGTCGTCGTCGTGCCGTTCTCGTAGCTGAGCA
>CALKVK010000037.1 GCA_937996235.1 uncultured bacterium
CCGACTACGTGAAGAACATGATCACGGGTGCGGCGCAGATGGACGGCGCGATCCTCGTGGTCGACGCGTCCACCGGCCCCATGCCGCAGACCAAGGAGCACGTGCTGCTCGCCCGCCAGGTGGGCGTGCCGTACATCGTGGTCTTCCTCAACAAGTGCGACCTCGTCGACGACGAGGAGCTGCTCGAGCTCGTGGAGCTCGAGGTGCGCGAGCTCCTCAGCTCGTACGAGTTCCCCGGTGACGAGACGCCCGTGATCCGCGGCGCCTCGCTGCCGGCGCTCAACTCCGAGAACGCCGACGATCCGGCCGCCCAGCCGATCTATCAGCTCGTCAAGGCGCTCGACGACTTCATCCCCGAGCCGACGCGCGAGGTCGACAAGCCGTTCCTGATGCCCGTCGAGGACGTGTTCTCGATCAAGGGCCGCGGCACGGTCGCCACGGGTCGCGTCGAGCGCGGCATCGTCAAGGTCGGCGACACGCTCGAGATCGTGGGCCTGCGCCCGGCGCCGATGCCGAGCGTGTGCACGGGTGTCGAGATGTTCCAGAAGACGCTCGACCAGGGCATCGCCGGCGACAACGTCGGCGTGCTCCTCCGCGGCGTCGACAAGGAGGCGATCGAGCGCGGCATGGTGCTCGCAGCGCCGAAGTCGATCACGCCGCACACCAAGTTCAAGGCGCAGGTGTACGTCCTCTCGAAGGAAGAGGGCGGCCGCCACACGCACTTCACGAAGGGCTACCGCCCGCAGTTCTACTTCCGTACGACCGACGTCACGGGCGCCGTCGCCGACCTGCACGGGGCGGAGATGGTGCTCCCCGGCGACAACGTCAACATGACGGTCGAGCTGATCGCTCCGATCGCCATGGAGCAGGGCGTGCGGTTCGCCATCCGCGAGGGTGGTCGCACGGTCGGCGCGGGGCGTGTCGTCGAGGTCCTCGAGTAGCAGGGCCCGATGGCTAAGGCGCTGAACCGCGAGTGGGTGAGCCTGCAGTGTCCGGACTGCGGCGGGCGGAACTACCGCAAGCCGCGTCGCACGAAGGCTGAGTACAAGCTCAACATCTCCAAGTACTGCCCGACGTGCCGCAAGCACGTCGAGCACAAGGAGAAGAAGAAGTAGACAGGTGACGCGCGGCCGGGGCTCCGCCCCGGCCGCGACCCCCGAGCCGGCCGAAGGACGCTAGCTCAATTGGTAGAGCACCCGGTTCCAAACCGGGCGGTTGGGGGTTCGAGTCCCTCGCGTCCTGCCGGCGCTCCCGCCGGGCGGACGGCATCGGGCATGTCGGGGCGGACTCCGCGGTGGTCGCGGGGCGGCCGGACGGATGGAGGCGTGCGTGGCGATCGAGGCGTACAAGCCGGGCCAGGCCAAGTCGTCGAGGACACTGGTGCTCCTGTCGGGGCTCTTCCTCGCCGTCTGGGGCTGCGTCTCGCTCGCGTTCGCGCTGAGCCGCTTCGAGAAGCTCCAGTCCGCCTGGAACGAGGAGGGGCTGCTCGGGCACGCGCTGCCCGACGCCGCGTGGCGCCTCGATCTCGGCCTGTTCGAGACGAAGATCAGTCCTGCGTTCACGATCGCCGCGGTCGTGTGCGTCGGCGTGTGCTTCTGGTGGTGGCGGTTCCTCCACCGGCCGCGGTCGGCCGACCTCCTGATCGAGATGGAGGCGGAGCTGCGGAAGGTGTCGTGGCCGACGTTCTCGGACGCGTGGCAGAGCACGCTCATCGTGAGCGCGTTCACGGCGGCGCTCGTGGCCACGATCCTCGTCTGCGACCTGGTCATCCGTCTGGCCCTGAATGGAATCACCGGCCGCGTCTGAGCCGGCCGAGGCAGGAAATCGTGAACTGGTACGTGTTGCGGGTGCAGAGCGGTCGCGAGGACCGTGTCGCCGAGAACCTGCGCAAGCGGGTCAAGGCAGCCGGTCTGGACGAGCACGTGGCCCAGGTGCTCGTGCCGGTCGAGACCATCTCGGAGATCAAGAACGGCAAGAAGCGCACGCGCAAGCGCAAGCTGTATCCGGGCTACATCGTCTGCAACATGGACATCACGGACGACGTGTGGTTCCTGATCCGCGAGACGACCGGGATCGGCGACTTCGTCGGCGCCCACGGGCGTCCGGCGCCGATGGCGCCGCGCGAGGTCGAGTCCGTGCTCGGCACGATGGAGCGCTCGGAGGAGAAGCCGAAGGTCCAGATCCAGTTCCAGAAGGGCGAGTCGGTCAAGGTGAAGGAAGGACCGTTCGAGAGCTTCGACGGGATCGTGGACGAGGTGGACGCCGAGAAGGGCATGGTCAAGGTGATCGTGACCATCTTCGGCCGCCCGACGCCGGTGGAACTCGAGTACTGGCAGGTGGAGGCGATCTAGCACGCGCCGCGCGGACGCCCTTCGGGGCCCTCGCGCGGCACTGCGGAACGGAACGACATGGCGAAGAAGGAAGCGACGGCTCAGATCAAGCTGCAGATCCCGGGTGGACAGGCGACGCCGGCTCCGCCGGTCGGGCCTGCCCTCGGCCAGCACGGCGTCAACATCGGCCAGTTCGTGAAGGCGTTCAACGACCGGACGTCCGACCGCCCCGGCCTGGTGCTGCCCGTGGTGATCTCGGTCTACAAGGACCGCTCGTTCGACTTCATCATCAAGTCCCCGCCGGCGGCCGTGCTCCTCAAGCGTGCGGCCGGGCTCGCGCGCGGCTCGCAGACGACCGGTCGCGAGATCGCCGGGAAGGTGACGCGGGCGGACGTCGAGCAGATCGCGAAGATCAAGATGGAGGATCTGGGCGCCGCGTCCCTCGAGGCGGCGATGCGCATGATCGAGGGCACGGCCCGCTCTGCCGGCATCGAGGTCGTCGGCTGACGCCCGCGCCGCCGGGCGCGTCCCGGCGGGGCAGAGGCACGAACACGGAGACACAACCCGGTTCGGCGTCGCGTGACGCCGTCCCTTTCGCGTCTGGACCCGGACCCGCCGTCTGAGGCGCCCACTCCGGGGAGCGAGGAGCAACATGGCGAGACACTCGAAGCGCTACGCGGCCGCCCTGGCCCGCGTGGACCGCAACCGTCGCTACGCAGTCGGGGAGGCGGTCGCGCTGCTGAAGCAGATCCAGCCCGCGAAGTTCGACGAGACCGTCGAACTCGCGGTGCGGCTGGGCGTCGACCCGCGCAAGGGCGATCAGCAGGTCCGTGGCAGCGTGGTGCTGCCGCACGGCCTGGGCGGTCGCCAGCGCACGGTCCTCGTGTTCGCCGAGGGCGACAAGGCGCGCGAGGCACAGGAGGCGGGGGCGGACTTCGTCGGCGGCACCGAGCTCGTGGACAAGGTCAACGCGGGCTGGACCGAGTTCGACGTGGCGATCGCCGTCCCGGCGATGATGCGCCACGTCGGCAAGCTGGGCCGCGTGCTGGGTCCGCAGGGCAAGATGCCGTCGCCGAAGGCGGGCACGGTCACCGACGACGTCGTCGGAGCCGTCAATGCGTACAAGGCGGGCAAGGTCGAGTACCGCGTCGACGCCGGCGCGAACGTCGCGGGTCCGATCGGCAAGCTGAGCTTCTCGGAGCAGAAGCTCGTCGAGAACCTGAACGCGTTCGTCGAGAGCGTGCGCGCGGCGAAGCCGGTCGCGGCACGCGGGACCTACCTGCGCCGCGTCTCGCTGACGTCGTCGATGGGCCCCGGCATCCGGCTGGACATCTCCTAGGGAGGCGGCCATGAGCAAGCAACTGAAGCGCTACCTGGCCTCGGACACGAAGGCCCGCCTGGGAGAGGCCCGCGACGTCGTCGTGCTCCAGCTCGACCGGCTGACCGTGGCGAAGTCGAACGACCTGCGCGGGAAGCTGCGCGCCGAGGGCGCGCGCATGACCGTGCTGCGCAACCGGGTCGCCGTCAAGGCGCTCGGCGAGCTCGGCCTCGACGGGGTCGGCGACGTGGTCAAGGGCATGAGCGCGATCGCGCACGGCGAGGGCGACGAGGCCGTGCTGGCCGTCTCGCGCGTCGTGTCCGAGTGGGCGAAGGCCAACAAGGACGCCGGGATCAAGATCGTCGGCGGCTACATGGACGGGCGCGTGATCAACGCGCAGGACGTGCAGACGCTCGCCACGATGCCGTCGCGCGAGCAGCTGCTCGGCATGATCGCGTCCGCCGTCGCGGCGCCCATGCAGAACATCGCGGGCCTCGTCAGCGAGATGATCGCGGGTGTCGCCCGCGCCGTCGACGCCGTCCGCGAGCAGAAGGAGGCCGCCGGGGCCTGACCCGGCAGGTGGCCGCGACGGCTCTCCGCCGAGGCGGGGGACCGTCGCGCCGGCGCAGAGCGCCGGGAGCCGCGCAGAGAGCAACCGAACGCAACACCCTCAGAGCAGGGTCGGACAGGGCTCCGGAGCGGAGCCGCAGCAGGAGGAAGTCAACGATGTCTGAGTCGAACGCCGTCGCTTCGGTGATCGAGACGCTCAAGGGCATGACCGCCCTCGAGCTCGCCGAGCTCAAGAAGCAGATCGAAGAGGTCTTCGGGGTCACCGCGGCCGCGCCGGTCGCGATGATGGGCGGAGGCGGCGGTGCCGCCCCGGCCGCCGAGGTCGAGGAGAAGACCTCGTTCAAGGTCGAGCTGAAGGACGTCGGCGCCAACAAGATCCAGGTGATCAAGGCCGTCCGCGCGGTCACGGGTCTCGGCCTCAAGGAGGCCAAGGACCTGGTCGACGGCGCCCCGTCGGTCGTCAAGGACGACGTCTCCAAGGAGGAGGCCGCCAAGATCAAGCAGGAGCTCGAGGGCGCGGGCGCGACCGTCGCCGTCTCCTAGCGGCGACCCGAGCTCGGGTGTTCCCGCTGCTGCGGTCACCACGTCTGTCCGAAGGCCCTGAAGGCGGGCCGGGGGGACGTCATGCCCCCCGGTCCGCCCTGCGGCGTTTTCGGATGCGGCGCCCCGGCGCCGTGTCCCCGAATCGTCAGCCCCCGCACGGAGAAGCCCTGAGATGAGCCGACTGACCGTTCCCGAGCAGATCTCGTTCGGACGCGTCCGCGAGGTCCTGGACGTCCCCAACCTGGTGGAGCTCCAGACCCGCTCGTACGCCGACTTCCTGCAGGCGGACGTGCCGTACGGCGAGCGTCGGAACGTGGGTCTCGAGGCGATCCTGCGCGAGATCTTCCCGATCAAGTCGTTCAACGGCGAACTGTCGCTCGAGTACGTCGGCTACGAGCTGGGCCGTCCGCGCTACACGCCGGACGAGTGCCGCCGGCTCCGGCTGACGTACGGCGCACCGTTCAAGGTGCGCGTGCGCCTCGACAAGGAGGACGCCATCGAGGAGGAGGTCTACCTCGGCGAGGTGCCCCTCATGCTCGGCGGCGGCGAGTTCATCATCAACGGCGCCGAGCGCGTGATCGTCACGCAGCTCCACCGCTCGCCCGGCGTCGACTTCTCGGTCGAGATCCAGACCGGCGAGCGCAAGCTGCACTCGTGCTGGATCATCCCGGAGCGCGGCTCCTGGATCGAGCTGAACGTCAGCAAGAAGGACGTGCTCCAGGTCCGCATCGACCAGAGCGGCAAGTTCCCCTGCACGTCGCTCCTGCGTGCGCTGTCCGACGTCTACGGCAGCGACCCGGACATCATCCGGATCTTCTACAAGACGAAGACCGTCAAGGCGTCGTCGAAGACCTTCCGCAAGGACCTGATCGGCAAGCGCCCGACGGCGGACATCGTCGACCCCGAGACGGGCGAGATCCTCGTCGACGCGCTGCAGGCGCTGAACGACGACCTCGCCGGCATCGTCGCCTCGCACCCGATCCCCGAGGTCGAGGTGATCGAGGAGGTGGACGACCCGCTGATCCTCAACACGCTCGCCGAGGACACGACGACCACGCACGAGGAGGCGCTCCTCAAGATCTACGGGCGTCTGCGGCCGGGCAATCCGCCGAACATCGAGAAGGCGCGCGAGCTGTTCCGTGACAAGTTCTTCGACGCGTCGCGCTACCGCCTCGGGACCGTCGGCCGCTTCCGTCTGAACCGCAAGTTCGGACTCGAGATCCCCGAGACGGAGCAGACGCTCAAGCCCGAGGACATCCTCAACTGCATCAAGTACCTGATGAAGCTCCGCCGCGGTGAGGGCGAGATCGACGACATCGATCACCTGGGCAACCGCCGCGTGCGCTCCATCTGCGAGCTGGCCTCCGACGAGCTGCGCAAGGGCTTCCTGAAGCTCCGGCGCACCGTGCAGGAGCGCATGAACATGGACGACCCGACCAAGCTCGCTCCGCGCGCCCTGATCAACAGCAAGACCATCTCGTCCGCCATCGAGTACTTCTTCGGCCGCGGAGAGCTGTCGCAGGTCGTCGACCAGACGAACCCGCTCTCGCAGCTCACGCACGAGCGGCGTCTCTCGGCCCTCGGCCCCGGCGGTCTGAACCGCAAGCGCGCCGGCTTCGAGGTGCGCGACGTGCACATCTCGCACTACGGCCGCATCTGCCCGATCGAGACGCCGGAAGGCACGAACATCGGCCTGATCAGCTCGCTCGCGATCTATGCCGGCGTCGACGAGTACGGGTTCCTCGTGACGCCGTACCGCGTCGTCAACAAGGGCCGCGTCACCGAGGAGGTGCGCTTCCTGCGCGCCGACGAGGAGACGGAGGCGGTCCTCGGCCCGGCCGACACCGAGATCGACGCGAAGGGCACGCTGGTCGGCGAGACGGTCCTCGCGCGCCGCGAGGGCGACTTCGTCATCGTGCCGCGCGAGGAGGTCCAGTACCTGGACGTCTCGCCGCGGCAGGTCGTGGGCGTCTCGGCGGCCCTCGTGCCGTTCCTCGAGCACGACGACGCGAACCGCGCGCTCATGGGTTCGAACATGATGCGCCAGGCCGTGCCGCTCGTGTGGACCGAGCCGCCGGTCGTCGGCACGGGCATGGAGAAGCACGTCCCGCGCCACAGCGGCATGGTGATCGTGGCCGAGAACTCCGGCACCGTGACCTACGTGGACGGCAGCCGCATCCTCGTCGACGAGAAGGAGTACCGGCTCCGCAAGTTCATCGGACTGAACGAGCGCACCTGCCTCAATCAGCAGCCCTGCGTCGTCGACGGTCAGAAGGTCGAGAAGGGCCAGGTCATCGCCGACGGCGGCGGCACCTGCAACGGCGAGCTCGCGCTCGGCAAGAACGTGCTCGTCGCGTTCATGAGCTGGGAGGGCTACAACTTCGAGGACGCGATCATCGTGTCCGAGGGCCTGCTCAAGCGCGACGTCTACACCTCGATCCACATCGAGGAGTTCGAGATCGAGATCCGCGAGACGAAGCTCGGCCGCGAGGAGTTCACGCGCGACATCCCGAACGTCTCCGAGAAGGCGCTGCGCAATCTCGACGAGACGGGCGTCATCCGCCTCGGCACGCGCGTGAAGCCGGGCGACATCCTGGTCGGCAAGGTCGCTCCGAAGTCCAAGAGCGAGCTCTCGCCCGAGGAGAAGCTGCTCCACGCGATCTTCGGACGCGCCGGCGAGGACGTGAAGAACGACAGCCTCGAGGTGCCGCCGGGCGTCGACGGCATCGTGATCGACGCCGAGAAGTTCACGCGCAAGGTGAACCTCACCGAGGAGGAGCGCCAGCGCAACCTCGCGGAGATCAAGCGGCTCGAGCGCGGCTTCACGGCCGACCTCAAGAGCCTGATGCGCGAGTGCGTCGAGAAGGTGCAGGCCGCCTATCGCGGCAAGCTCCTCGACTCGGCGACGGAGCAGCCGTTCGTGATCGGCGACGACGCGAACGTCAACGAGGTGCGCGATCTGCGCGAGCGCCTGAAGTCCGCGGTCATCCACTCGGCCGACGGCGCCGGCAAGGACCGCGCCTGGCGCGTCGTCATCGACATCTACGACCGCATCGACACGCTCGAGAACGAGAAGAACAAGCGCGTCAACCGGCTCTCGCGCGGCGACGAGCTCCAGACCGGCGTGCTCGAGATGGTGCGCGTGTACATCGCGACCAAGCGCCACCTGTCCGTCGGCGACAAGATGGCCGGCCGTCACGGCAACAAGGGTGTCGTCTCGAAGATCCTCCCCGAGGAGGACATGCCGTACCTCGACGACGGCACGCCGGTCGACATCATCCTCAACCCGCTGGGCGTGCCGTCGCGTATGAACGTCGGCCAGATCCTCGAGACGCACCTCGGCTGGGCCGCGCGCAAGCTCGGTCAGCGCGTGGTGACGCCGGTGTTCGACGGCTGCCGCGAGCCGCAGATCGAGGACATGCTCGAGCGCGCGGGGCTGCCGCGCACCGGGACGACGCGTCTGCACGACGGCCGCACGGGCGAGCCGTTCGACCAGGCCGTCACGGTGGGCATCATCTACATGCTGAAGCTGCACCACCTCGTCGACGACAAGGTGCACGCACGTGCCACGGGACCGTACAGCCTCATCACCCAGCAGCCGCTGGGCGGCAAGGCGCGGTTCGGCGGCCAGCGCTTCGGCGAGATGGAGGTGTGGGCGCTCGAGGCGTACGGCGCGGCCTACATCCTCCAGGAGCTCCTGACCGTCAAGTCGGACGACGTCGACGGTCGCACCAAGATCTACGAGTCGATGGTGAAGGGCGAGAACCTGCTCGAGGCCGGCACGCCGGTCTCGTTCGAGGTGCTCTGCAACGAGATCAAGGGACTGGCGCTCAACATCGAGATGGAGCGTCAGGCCTTCTAGCCGTAGCGATCCCTGAGTCGAACGCGTTCACGAGTCCGAGCTCGGCCCGTCACGGGCCGGCGAAGGAGCAAGGATGATCGAGAGCCTCTACAGCAAGGTGAACGACTACGCGGCGGTGAAGATCCGTCTCGCCAGCCCGGCCGACATCCGGTCGTGGAGCTACGGCGAGGTGAAGAAGCCCGAGACCATCAACTACCGCACCTACCGTGCGGAGAAGGACGGGCTCTTCTGCGAGCGCATCTTCGGTCCCGAGCGTGACTGGGAGTGCTTCTGCGGCAAGTACAAGGGCATCAAGCACAAGGGCATCATCTGCGACCGCTGCGGCGTGAAGGTGACGCACAGCCGCGTGCGCCGCAAGCGCATGGGCCACATCAACCTGGCCGCGCCCGTCGTCCACATCTGGTTCTTCAAGGCGATGCCGTCGCGTCTCGGCACGCTGCTCGGGATGAAGACGAGCTCGCTCGAGCGCGTCGTCTACTACCAGGACTACGTGGTCGTGGACGCCGGCGACACGCCGCTCAAGCAGGGCCAGCTCCTCACCGAGGACCAGTACCGCGAGTGCGTCGGCAAGTACGGTGACGCCTTCGACGCGGGCATGGGCGCGGAGGCTCTGCGCCGCATGATCCGCGGGCTCGACCTCGCGAAGGTCTCGGAGGAGCTGCGCAAGGAGCTCGGCGAGACGAAGAGCAAGCAGCGCCGCAAGGAGATCATCAAGCGGCTCAAGCTCGTGGATGCGATCCGCAACTCGGACAACAACCCCGAGTGGCTCGTCATCGACGTCATCCCCGTGATCCCGCCGGACCTGCGTCCGCTCGTCCTGCTCGAGAGCGGCAACTTCGCCACGAGCGACCTGAACGACCTGTACCGGCGCCTCATCAACCGCAACAACCGGTTGAAGAAGCTCCTCGACCTGAACGCGCCCGAGGTGATCATCCGGAACGAGAACCGGATGCTGCAGCAGAGCGTCGACGCGCTCTTCGACAACAACCGCTGCCGCCGTCCCGTGCTCGGTTCGTCGAACCGTCCGCTGAAGTCGCTGACGGACATGATCAAGGGCAAGCAGGGCCGCTTCCGCGAGAACCTGCTCGGCAAGCGCGTGGACTACTCGGCGCGCTCCGTGATCGTGGTCGGTCCGGAGCTGAAGCTCCATCAGTGCGGGCTTCCGAAGAAGATCGCCCTCGAGCTCTTCCAGCCGTTCATCATCCGCCGCCTGAAGGAGCTCGGCCACGCCGACACCATCAAGAGCGCGAAGAAGATGCTCGAGCGTCGCGAGGAGGAGGTCTGGGACATCCTCGAGGAGGTGATCAAGGATCACCCCGTGCTGCTCAACCGCGCCCCGACGCTGCACCGCATGGGCATCCAGGCGTTCGAGCCGGTGCTCATCGAGGGCAACGCGATCGTGCTCCATCCGCTCGTCTGCGGCGGCTTCAACGCCGACTTCGACGGTGACCAGATGGCCGTGCACCTGCCGCTGTCGCTCGAGGCGCAGGTCGAGGCGTTCACGCTCATGATGAGCACGAACAACATCTTCTCGCCCGCGCACGGCGGTCCGATCATCACGCCGTCGCAGGACATGGTGCTGGGCATCGCGTACCTCACGACGGCCGCGCGTCTGCCCGAGGCGGAACTCGCCCGCGACAAGGTGCACCAGAGGCTGCAGGCGTACTCGCACGCGCAGGAGGTCTTCCTCGCGTACGGCCACGGCAAGGTGCACGTCCACTCGCGCATCCGCCTGCGGCTCGGCGACCGGCCCGTGGTGCAGGACTCGAAGTCCGATGCCGTCGTCGTGAAGGGGCTCGCCGAGACGACGGTCGGCCGCGTGATCTTCAACGACATCCTCCAGGAGGGGATGCCGTACTACAACTACGACCTCGACAAGGGCTCGATCGGCCGCGTGATCCAGGACTGCCACCGGCTGCTCGGCAAGGCGGCGACCGTCGAACTGCTCGACGCGATCAAGGCGATCGGGTTCAAGGCCGCGACGCGCGCCGGACTGTCGTTCGCGAAGGACGACATGCGCATGCCGTCCCGCAAGCCGGAGATCCTCGGCGAGGCCCAGGGCGAGGTCGAGCGCGTGGAGCGCAACTTCCGCGCGGGCCTCATCACCGCGGGCGAGCGCTACAACCAGATCATCGACTGCTGGACCGGCGCGCGCGAGCGCGTCGGCGACGAGATGATGACGGAGCTGCGCAACGACGAGCGCGACGGCAGCCCGTACCTGAACCCCATCTATCTGATGGCGAACTCCGGCGCGCGCGGCTCGGTGGAGCAGATCCGTCAGCTCGCCGGAATGCGCGGCCTGATGGCCAAGCCCTCCGGCAAGATCATCGAGACGCCCATCAAGGCGTGCTTCCGCGAGGGGCTGCGCGTTCTCGAGTACTTCTCGTCGACGCACGGTGCGCGCAAGGGTCTCGCCGACACCGCGCTCAAGACGGCGGACTCGGGCTACCTGACGCGCAAGCTGGCCGACGTCGCCCAGAACGTCGTCGTGACCGAGGACGACTGCGGCACGCTCTCCGGCGTGACGAAGGCCGTCGTCTACAAGGGCGACAAGGTCGAGGTCACGCTGGCGCAGGCCGTGTTCGGGCGCTGCGCGCGCGACACGATCGTCGACGTCATCACCGACGAGGTGATCGTCGAGGAGAACCAGCTCATCACGGATGCGATCGCGCGCCGGATCGAGAGCCTCGGCTACGAGAAGATCCGCGTGCGCAGCGCGCTCACCTGCGAGGCCGCGCTCGGTGTCTGCGCACGCTGCTACGGCATGGACCTGTCGCGCGGCCGCACGGTCGAGCTCGGGCTGGCGGTGGGGATCATCGCCGCGCAGTCGATCGGCGAGCCGGGCACGCAGCTCACGATGCGCACGTTCCACGTCGGCGGTACGGCATCGCGTTCGGTCGAGGAGAGCGAGATCCGCAGCAAGTACGCGGGTTTCGTGCGCTTCCACAACCTGCGCGTGGTCGAGAACGATCGCAAGGAGCGCGTGGTCCTCAACCGCAACGGCGAGATGCTGATCCTCGACGCGAAGGAGCGCGAGATCGAGCGTCACGCCGTCCCCGCCGGTGCGGTGCTGTTCTTCGCCGAGGGCGACGAGGTGAAGAAGCGCGCCGTGCTGTGCCGCTGGGACCCGCACAACATCCCGATCCTCAGCGAGCGCGTCGGCCGGGTGCGCTTCGAGGACATCGTGGCCGGCAAGACGATGAAGGAGGAGGTGGACCCGGTCTCCGGCGTGCGCCGAATCGTCATCATCGAGCACAAGGGCGACCTGCACCCGCAGGTCATCATCGAGGACGACGACGCCCAGCCCCTGTCGTTCTATCCGATCCCGGAGAAGGCGCACATCGAGGTGCGCGAGGGCCAGAAGATCAGCGCGGGCACGCTCATCGCGAAGACGCCGCGCGAGATCTCGGGTACGCAGGACATCACGGGCGGTCTGCCGCGCGTGAGCGAGCTGTTCGAGGCGCGCAAGCCGAAGGACCCGGCCGTGATCGCCGAGATCGACGGCGTGGTCGAGCTCGGTGAGAAGCGCCGCGGGCGCCGGACGATCGTCGTCGTCAACGAGAGCGGCATCCAGAAGGAGCACCTGGTGCCGCACGGCAAGCACCTGCGCGTGCACAAGGGCGACCGGGTGCGCGCCGGCGAGCCGCTGGTCGAGGGCCCGCTCGTCCCGCACGACATCCTGCGCATCTCCGGTGAGGAGGCGCTGCAGGACTACCTGCTGCGCGAGGTGCAGAACGTCTACCGAGCGCAGGGCGTCAAGGTGAACGACAAGCACATCGAGATCATCATCGCGCGCATGTTGCGCAAGGTGCAGGTGGAGTCGCCGGGCGAGTCCGGCTTCCTGCCCGGCCTCGTGGTGGACAAGTTCCGCTTCCGCTCGGTGAACCGGCGCTGCATCGAGGAGAACCGCAAGCCCGCTCGCGGCAAGACGATGCTGCTCGGCATCACGAAGGCCGCGCTCCAGAGCGAGAGCTTCATCTCGGCGGCGTCGTTCCAGGAGACCACGAAGGTGCTCACGGAGGCGGCGCTCGCAGGCAAGCGCGACACGCTGCTCGGCCTGAAGGAGAACGTGATCGTCGGGCACATGGTGCCCGTCGGCACGGGGTTCAAGATCTACCAGCGCCTCGACGTGAAGAAGAACATCGACCTCGAGGAGCTGGCGGCCGCTCAGGCGGCCCTGGGCGACGCGCCGGCAGCGTAGTGCGGGCCGGTTCGGCGACGATGGTCGGGCGAGCCGCGGCCGTGCGAGGAAACTCGCCGGGCGCGCACGCTCCTGGATAGAGTGACGGGTCTGCCTTCGGCCCGGGGTGCGAAGTCCCCGGCCGAGGCGACGTCAGTGGCAGCCTCCGCAGGAAGACAGGGACACACACGCGATGCCCACGATCAACCAACTGGTCCGCAAGGGCCGGAAGCGGCCCGTCGAGAAGTCGAAGAGCCCCGTCCTCGAGAAGTGCCCGTTCAAGCGTGGCGTGTGCGTCCAGGTCAAGACCATGACGCCCAAGAAGCCGAACTCCGCGCTCCGCAAGATCGCGCGCGTGCGGCTCTCGAACGGCAAGGAGATCACGGCCTACATCCCCGGCGAGGGCCACAACCTGCAGGAGCACTCGATCGTGCTCGTGCGCGGCGGGCGCGTGAAGGACCTGCCGGGCGTGCGCTACCACATCGTCCGCGGCGTGCTCGACGCGACGGGCGTCGACGGCCGGCGCCGCAGCCGCTCCAAGTACGGCACGAAGCGCCCCAAGTAGCGCGTGCCGGTGTGGCGTGCGCGCGGCGCACGCGGTGACGGGGCGGGCTGCAGCCCTCCCGTGGTACGGAGACGAAGAGAATGCCCCGCAAGTTCAAGTCGACCGAGATCTTCCTCCAGCCGGACCCGCGATTCGGGAACCTGCTGCTCTCGAAGTTCATCAACTGCGTGATGCTGCAGGGCGGGAAGGCGACGGCGCAGAAGCAGGTCTACGCCGCGCTGGATCTCGTGGCGCAGAAGCTGCCGGAAGAGGACCCGATCAAGGTCTTCACCGACGCGATCTCGAACGTCAAGCCCGCCGTCGAGGTGCGCAGCAAGCGCGTGGGCGGCGCGACGTACCAGGTGCCCGTCGAGGTGGGGCGCAAGCGTCAGCAGTCGCTCGCGTTCCGCTGGATCCTCGAGGTCGCGCGCAAGAGCCGTCGCGGCCGTTCGTTCTCCCAGACGCTGGCGGAGGAACTCGTCGCCGCGTATCGCCGTGAGGGCGGTGCGTGGACCAAGCGCGAGAACGTGCACAAGATGGCGGACGCCAACAAGGCGTTCAGCCACTTCGCCTGGTAGCGACGCGAAGCGGTCGCGCGGGAGCCGCGTCCGGGGACGACCCCGGGCGCGGCTCTCGCCGTTCGAGAGGCCGCCGTAGGATCCGCAGCCCGAAGGAGCTCGTCCGATGGCCAAGAAGAAGCCCGCCGCCCACCACGACGTCGAGCACATCCGCAACATCGGGATCATCGCCCACATCGATGCGGGCAAGACGACCGTCTCCGAGCGCATCCTGTTCTACACGGGCAAGGAGCACAAGATGGGCGAGGTCCACGAGGGCGTCGCCCGGATGGACTGGATGACGCAGGAGCAGGAGCGCGGGATCACCATCACGAGCGCGTGCACGACGCTCGCGTGGCGCGGCTACCAGATCAACCTGATCGACACCCCGGGGCACGTGGACTTCACCGCGGAGGTGGAGCGCAGTCTGCGTGTGCTCGACGGTGCCGTGGTGGTGTTCGACGGCGTCGCGGGCGTGGAGGCCCAGTCGGAGACCGTGTGGCGCCAGGCCACGCGCCATCGCGTCCCGCGCATCTGCTTCGTCAACAAGCTGGATCGCGTCGGTGCCAGCTTCGAGCGGTCCGTGCAGAGCATCCGGCGGCGCCTCGATGCCAATCCCGTCCCCGTCGTGCTCCCGCACGTCGCGGGTCAGGACCTGCTCGGGATCGTGGATCTCGTGCGACTCGAGTACGTGACCTGGGACGAGGCGTCGCTCGGCAAGGACTACACGCGCGGCCCCGTGCCCGCCGAACTCGCGGACGTCGCCGGCGCGGCCCGCGCGGAGCTCGTCGAGGTGGCGGCGGAACTCGGCGGCGACGAGCTCCTGGAGCGCTTCCTCGAGAGCGGCGACCTCGACGCCGACGAGCTGCGCACGGCGCTGCGCGCCGGAACGCTCGCGATGCGGCTGCAGCCCGTCCTCTGCGGCGCGGCGCTCCGGAACAAGGGCGTCCAGATGCTCCTCGATGCCGTGATCGACTACCTGCCCTCGCCCCACGACGTCGCCGCGGTGCGCGGCACGGAGCCCGGCGGCACACGCGAGCTCGAGCGGAGGCTCGACGTCGAGGAGCCGCTCGCCGCGCTCGCGTTCAAGACGTACTCCGACTCGCACGGGGACCTGACCTATGTCCGCGTCTACTCGGGGGTGCTGCGGGTCAAGGAGCAGGTCTACAACCCGGGGCGTGACCGCGTGGAGCGCATCGCGCAGCTCGTCCAGATGCACGCAGACGAGCGGATCCCGATCGAGGAGGCCGTGGCCGGCGACATCGCGGCCGTCGTGGGGCTGCGCTTCACGGTCACGGGCGACACCCTCTGCACCAAGCGCGATCCCATCCTGCTCGGGAGCATGCAGTTCGCGGAGCCCGTGATCTCGCTGGCCATCGAGCCGCGCTCGAGCGGCGACAAGGACGCGCTCGAGTCGGCTCTCGCGAAGTTGGCCCGCGACGACCCCACGTTCGCGACGCACATGGACGAGGACACGGGGCAGACGATCATCAGCGGGATGGGGGAGCTGCATCTGGAGGTGCTCGTGCGCCGCCTCGAGGAGGAGTTCCGCGTGGGGGTGCACACGGGCAAGCCGCGCGTCGCGTACCGTCAGACCATCGCGCGCGGTGCGACGGCGCAGCACGAGTTCGAGCGCGTGGTCGGGGAGAAGACCCAGTACGCGCGCGTGCGCCTGCGCGTCGACCCCGATCCGGCGCTTCCGCGGGTCGCGTTCGTCGACATGGCCGACCCGTCGCAGATGCCCCGCCGCTTCCTCCCGAACGTGCAGAGCGGCGCGCTCTCCTCCGCGCAGGGCGGTGTCGGCTACGGCTACCCCTGCGTGCAACTGCGCGTGACGCTGCTCGAGGGCGCGACGCGGGAGGGCGAGGGCACCGAGGCGGCGTTCGAGGCTGCGGCCTCGCGTGCGTTCCAGGAGGCCTTCGAGGCGGCCGGATGTGTCGTCCTGGAGCCGATCATGCAGTTCGAGGTGCAGACGCCGGAGCAGTACATGGGCGACGTGCTGGGGGATCTCAACCGGCGGCGGGCCACGATCCAGGAGATGCTCGAGGAGGAGGGCACGCGCGTCGTGCGCGGGGTCGTCCCCGTCTCCGAGATGTTCGGCTACTCGACCGCCCTCCGGAGCCAGTCGCAGGGACGGGCGAGCTACTCGATGGAGCCGCACTCGTACGCGCCCGTGCCGCCGGAGCGCGCACCCCAGTTCGGATTCTGAGAGACGTCCGGGACGCGCCGGGATTTCCTCGCAGCACCCCGGTCGCCGCCGCTAGCTTCGCCCGTTCGCGCCCGAGGTGGCCCCGGCAAGTGTCGGGACATCCCGGGCGGCTTCGGGACCACGGACGGGAAGCACGCCCCACAGGCGTAACACCCGTGCCGCGCAAAATCGTTGGCGTCCTCCCGTGACGCCGCTGAAATCGGCGGCTTCCGCCTCCATTTCGGAGTCGGAGTCGTCGCCCATGGCCCGCCGGGGTGAGCCGGAATCGATGCAGCCGAAGATCAAGATCCGCATGGAAGCCTACGACCACGAGGCGATCGACCAGAGCGCCCGTGACATCGTGGAGACCGCGAAGCGTACGGGCGCCCGCGTGTCGGGCCCCGTCCCGCTCCCGACCCGGATCGAGCGCTTCACCGTGCTGCGCTCGCCGCACATCGACAAGAAGTCGCGCGAGCAGTTCGAGATCCGGACGCACAAGCGCCTGATCTTCATCTCCGAGCCGACGGCGAAGACGATGGATGCTCTGGCGAAGCTCAACATGCCGGCGGGGGTGGACATCCGCATCCGCGTGTGAGGTGACGCTGCGGTCTCGCCGGCCTCGGGGCGTCGGCGGTGCATCGCGGGGGCGACCCCGAACTCCAGTCCCGGCCGCCGGAGACCGGCAGGAGCGGCGCCCAGCGCCGCCCGGTCCGCCCGCGGCAGTTGCGGCGACGCCGTGAGCCGGATGATCGGCGCGGCGCGGCGCGAAGACGATCTCGACGGGTGGCGACGATGAGTGTGACGGCATTGATCGGCATGAAGGCGGGCATGACGTCCGTCTTCGACGCGAGCGGTGCGATGGTCGGCGTCAGCGTCGTCCGCGTGCAGCCCAACCGTGTGCTTGCGCGTCGTACCGCGGAGCGCGACGGCTACGACGCGCTCGTGCTCGGCAGCGGAAGCCGTCGCGCGACGCGTGCGCGGAAGCCGCAGCGCGCCGAGGCCGAGAAGGCGGGTTTCGACTCGGCCTCCGCGGTCGTCCGCGAGGTGCGCGTGTCGTCCGCGGCCGGCTTCGAGGTGGGCGCCACGATCGGTGCGGGCGACGTCTTCGAGGTCGGGCAGTACGTCGACGTCGTCGGGACGAGCATCGGGCGCGGGTTCCAGGGCACGGCGCGGCGCTACGGTTTCAACCTCGGCCCGCGCTCGCACGGCTCGAAGAACTGGCGCGAGCCCGGCTCGACGGGCAACAACACCTTCCCGGGCCGCGTGTGGAAGGGCAAGCGCATGCCCGGCCACATGGGCAACCGCCGGCGCACGCAGCGCAACCTGCGCGTCGTCGGCGTCGATGCCGAGCGCGGCCTGGTGATGGTCTGCGGCTCCGTTCCCGGCGCCGCGTCGGGGATCGTCACGATCCGTCACGCCGTCTCACCGCCGCGGTCGGCGCGTCCGGCGCGCAAGGGCTAGGCGTCGGAGGACGAGGGAGCGAGACATGGGTGACTGCAAGCTGTACCGCAGCGGCGACGGATCGGTGGGCGCGTTGAGCGTCGACACCGGCGCGTTCGGCGCCCGGGCGCCGCGGCGCGTGCTCCGCGAGGCCGTCCTGATGTACCAGGCGAATCGCCGGGCGGGGACGCACTCGACGCTCGACCGCTCGGACGTCTGGACCCACATCAAGAAGCCCTGGAAGCAGAAGCACACGGGCCGCGCGCGCGCCGGTCGCAAGTCGTCGCCGCTCTGGCGCGGCGGTGGCGTGGCGCACGGCCCGCACCCGCGCGACTACTCGTACGCGGTGCCGCGCAAGGCGCTGCGTGTCGCCGCGCGCTCCGCGCTCGCCGGCAAGTTCCGCGACGGCGAGGTCGTGTTCGCGGACTCGCTCGGCTTCGAGCGCCCGAGCACGCGCAAGGCGGCCGCGCTGCTCGCGGCGCTCGGCGTCGACCGCTCGTGCCTCGTCGTTCTGGCCGAGCCGCACGACGCGACGTGGCGCTCCTTCCGGAACATCCCGGGGGTGACGGTCGCGGCGGCGTCCGACGTGAACGCGTACGACGTGCTGCGCCATCGCCACCTGCTGCTCACGGAAGCGGCGCTCGACGCGCTGCGCGGCCGACTCTGCGCGGAGACCGCCGATGCTTGACATCTACGACGTCGTGAAGCGACCGCTCCTCACCGAGCGCTCGATGTCCGGGCTCGACCGCTCGAACACGTACGTGTTCCAGGTGCACCCGCAGGCCAACAAGGTCCAGATCCGCCGTGCGGTGGAGATCCTGTTCGGCGTGAAGGTCACGGGCGTCAACACGGCGCTGATGCACGGCAAGCGCCGGCGGCGCGGCCGCAGCGTCGCGCAGCTTCCGGACTGGAAGAAGGCGTTCGTCACCCTGCGCGAAGGCGACGCGATCGAGCTGCTCTGAGGAGCAGCACGGGAGGAACAGGATGGGTATCCGCGTCTACCGGCCGACCTCCGCGGGTCGTCGCAACTCGTCGGTCTCGGACTTCGCCGAGATCACGACGGCGTCGCCCGAGCGGACGCTCGTGCACCCGTTGCAGCGCGCCAAGGGTCGCAACGCGCACGGCCACATCACGTCGCGCCGTCGCGGCGGCGGGCACAAGCGCCTCTACCGCGAGATCGACTGGCGTCGCGACAAGGACGGCGTCCCCGCCCGCGTCGCGTCGGTCGAGTACGACCCGAACCGTTCGGCGCGCATCGCGCTGCTCGTCTACGCGGACGGCGAGAAGAGGTACATCCTCGCGCCGAAGGGCATCGAGGTCGGCCAGACCGTGCTGTCGGGCGAGACGGCGGAGCCGCGCGTCGGCAACGCCAAGTTCCTGCGCGACATCCCGCTCGGCCTGATGGTGCACAACGTGGAGCTCGTGCCCGGCAAGGGCGGTCAGCTCGCGCGTTCCGCCGGTTCTCAGGTGCAGCTCGCGGCGCGCGAGAACGGCATGGCGACGCTGCTCCTGCCCTCCGGCGAGATGCGCCTCGTGCCGGACGTCTGCCGCGCCACGATCGGCCAGGTCGGCAACGTCGACCACGCGCTCGTGCGTATCGGCAAGGCCGGCCGCAATCGCCACCGCGGACGCCGTCCGGCCGTGCGCGGCGCGGCGATGAACCCGTACTGCCACCCGCTGGGCGGCGGCGAGGGGCGCTCGGGCGCCGGTCGCAGGCGCGGACCCTGCTCGCCCTGGGGCAAGCCCGCGAAGGGCGGCAAGACGCGCAAGCCCAAGAAGGCCAGCAACAAGATGATCATCCGCGGCCGGAAGAAGAAGGGGTAGCGCGGCGATGAGCAGATCCGTCAAGAAGGGCCCGTTCGTCGACGAGCGCCTGTGGCGCCGCGTGCGGGAGCAGAAGGCCACCGGGTCGCGCGATCCGCTGAAGACGTGGAATCGCTCGTGCACGGTGATCCCGGACTTCGTGGGTCACGCGTTCGCGGTGCACGCGGGGAAGGCCTTCGTGCGCGTGTTCGTGACCGAGGACATGGTCGGCCACAAGCTCGGGGAGTTCGCCCCGACGCGCGTGTTCCGCGGCCACACGAGCAAGAAGTAGGGGCGCCGGAGCCATGGACGAGAAGACCTACCGAGCGATCCACCGCCAGGCGCCGATGTCGTCGCGCAAGGCGCGGTACGTGGTGGACATGATCCGCGGCAAGCCCGTGAACGAGGCGCTGGACATCCTGCGCTTCTGTCCGCGGCGTGCCGCGCCGCTGCTCTCGAAGGTCGTCATGAGTGCGCTGGCGACGGCGCAGCTCGACGACGGCTGCGACCACGCGCGTCTGCACGTCGTGGACGTGCGGGCGGACGAGGGCAGCACGCTCAAGCGCTGGAAGACGCGTTCGCGCGGGCAGATGTACCCGCTGCTCCTGCGCTACTCGCACCTGAGCGTGGTGCTCGCGGAGCGGGATCCCGCCCCGCGGCGTCAGCGCGGCGGTGCGGCGCGTGCGCGCGGACGTCGCGCGCGCGTCGAGGCGTCGCGCGCAGCGCAGGCTGCGGGCACGGGCCAGGACATGGCGGCGAGCGGCGCCGGCGAGCACGAGGGGAACGGTTAGCCCATGGGCCAGAAGATCCATCCGAACGGCTTCCGCGTCGGCATCACGCGTGACTGGGACTCGCGCTGGTACTCGCGCAAACAGGGCTTCGGCCAGCTCCTGGTCGAGGACGACAAGATCCGCCGCTTCATCAAGAACGAGTACTACTTCGCGGGGATCCCGAAGGTCGAGATCGAGCGCAAGGGCGACCAGATCATGATCCTGGTCCACTGCGCGCGCCCGGGCGTCCTGATCGGCCGCAAGGGCGTGAAGGTGGACAAGCTCAAGGAGCAGCTCGAGCACCTCACGGGCAAGAGCATCACGCTCAACATCCACGAGATCACGCAGCCGGAGCTGAACGCGCAGCTCGTGGCGGAGAGCATCGCGGAGCAGCTCGAGAAGCGCGCTTCGTTCCGTCGCGCGCTCAAGCGCTCCCTGCAGAACACGATGGAGCGCGGCGCCAAGGGCATCAAGATCCGCATCGCCGGCCGGCTCGGCGGCGCGGAGATCGCGCGTGTCGAGACCCAGATCGACGGCTCGATCCCGCTCACCACGCTGTCGGCCGACATCGACTACGGCTTCTCCGAGGCGCGCTGCTCGTACGGCCGGATCGGCGTGAAGACCTGGATCTACAAGGGCCCGATCCGCAAGGGCGCCTTCACGAGGGGGAGGTAGGCCATGGCGTTGATGCCGAAGCGCGTCAAGCGCCGCAAGCAGCAGCGCGGCGTCATCCGCGGCCGCGCCACGCGCGGCAACTCGGTGGCGTTCGGAGAGTTCGCGCTGCAGTCCACCGAACGCGGCTGGGTGAACGCCCGCCAGATCGAGGCGGGCCGTATCGCGTGCTCGCACTTCCTCGGCGGCGAGGGGCGCATCTGGATCCGCGTCTTCCCCCACAAGCCGATCACGGCGAAGCCGGCCGAGGTGCGCATGGGCACCGGCAAGGGCGAGGTCGACGACTGGGTTGCCGTCGTGAAGCCGGGCACGATCCTCTACGAGATCGGCGGCGTCACGGAGGCGAAGGCGAAGGTCGCGCTGAACCGCATCGCCCACAAGATGCCGTTCCGCGTGCGGCTCGCGCGCAGGAGGCCGAAGCTGTGAAGCACATCGTCGCGATCCGCGAGCGCTCCTCCGACGACCTGCGTCGTGAGGTCGCCGCGACCGAGAAGCAGATCTGGGAGCTGCGCTTCCAGCGGGGCAGCGAGAAGGCCGGCGACCCGTCCAAGATCCGTCAGATGCGCCGCCAGGCGGCGCGCGCGCTGACGGTCCTGCGGGAGCGGGAACTCGGTATCGAGCGAGGGCAGGCGAAGTGAGCGAACCCACGAAGGACGCACGCGAGGCGCGGACGAGCGTCATCGGCACGGTCGTGAGCGACCGCATGCAGAAGACGATCATCGTGCGGCGCGACCGCAAGGTGATGCACCCGCTGTACAAGAAGTACGTGCGGCGCACCTCCAAGTTCGTCGCGCACGACGAGGACGGGCGTGCACACGTCGGCGACGAGGTCGAGATCGTCCAGACCCGTCCGCTCTCGAAGACCAAGTGCTGGCGCCTGGTCCGCGTGCTGCGCGAGGCGCCGCGCGGTGAGGTCGTGACGGGCTCCGAGGACGTGGAGGAGGGGTTGTCGTGATCCAGCTCCACACCATGCTCGACGTCGCGGACAACACGGGCGCGAAGCGCGCCCAGTGCATCCGCGTGCTCGGGTCCGGCAATCGTCGCACCTGCGGAGTCGGCGACGTGGTGGTCTGCGCCGTGAAGAAGGCGCTGCCGCACGGAGCCGTGAAGAAGAGCGACGTCGTGCGCGCGGTGATCGTGCGCACACGCCACGCGGTGCGCCGCGACGACGGCTCGTACGTCCGCTTCGACCGCAATGCGTGCGTCATCGTGGACAAGGACGGCAACCCGCGCGGCACCCGCATCTTCGGTGCGGTCGCGCGCGAGCTGCGAGCGAAGAACTTCATGAAGATCATCTCGCTCGCTTCGGAGGTCGTGTAGCCATGAAGTTCTCGATCCGCGTCGGGGACACGGTGGAGGTCTGCCGAGGCAGCCGCAACCGCAACCCCGACGAGACCGACAAGCGGCGCGGGCGCGTGCTGCGCGTGGACCGCCCCGGCGGTCGCGTGATCGTCGAGGGCCACAACATGCGCAAGAAGCACCTGCGGAAGTCGCCGCAGCGCCCCCAGGGCGGCGTGCTTCAGCTCGAGGCGCCGATCGCGATCAGCAACGTGCTCGTCGTCTGCGACGACGGACAGGCGGTCCCGGTGCGCCGGGCGGCGCGAAACAAGGACGGCAAGGTCGTCCGCAAGGCGGACGCGCCGAGCGCGTGAGGACACGATGATGGTGAAGCCGCGCCTGTTGGATCGGTATCAGAAGGAGATCGTCCCCGCGTTCATCCGCGAGCGTGGGTACACGAACATCCTCGCCGTCCCGAAGCTCGAGAAGATCGTCGTCAGCATGGGTGTCGGACGCGGGCACGAGAACAAGCGCCTGCTCGAGACCGCCGTCGACGACCTGACGAAGGTCACCGGCCAGAAGGCCGTGGTGACCCTCGCGAAGAAGTCGGTCTCGAACTTCCGCGTCCGCGAGGGCCACGCCGTCGGCTGCATGGTCACGCTGCGTGGCGCACGGATGTTCGAGTTCCTGGACCGGCTGATCAGTGTGGCCGTTCCGCGCATCCGCGACTTCCGCGGACTCAAGCCCGGCTCGTTCGACGAGCGCGGCAACTACTCGATCGGGCTGGCGGATCAGCTCGTGTTCCCGGAGATCCAGGCCGACAAGGTCGAGAACTTCCAGGGCATGAACATCACGGTCGTGATCCGGCGCTCGAACCCGGAGGAGTCGCTCGCGCTCCTGCGGATGTTCGGTGTGCCGTTCAGGGACGCGAACTAGGAGACGCGACGTGGCCAAGACCTCTCAGCGCATCAAGTCGGAGCGCGCCCCCAAGCACGCCGTCCAGCATCGCAACCGCTGCCGCCTCTGCGGCAGGCCGAGGGCGTACATCCGGAAGTTCCAGATCTGCAGGATCTGCTTCCGGAACAAGGCCCACCGGGGCGAGATCCCCGGCGTGATGAAGTCGTCCTGGTAGCGGCGGAGACGGAGACCTCGCACATGAGCATGACGGATCCCATCGCGGACATGCTGACCCGCATCCGGAACGCGAACGCGATCCGGCGCCGGTCGGTGGACGTTCCGCGTTCGAAGCTGAAGGCCGGGATCGCGGACGTCCTGAGGCGCGAAGGCTTCATCTCGGACATCCTCGACATCGAGGCCGGACCGAACTCGGTGCTGCGTCTGCAGCTCCGCTACGGTCCGGACGGACGGCGCATCCTGCGCGACATCCAGCGCGTCTCGCGCCCGGGCTGCCGCGTGTACCGCAGCGTCGACGATCTGCAGGCGCCGCTCGACGGACTCGGCGTCTACGTCGTCTCCACCGACCAGGGCGTGCTCTCGGATCGCGAGGCCCGCGAGCGGCGCACCGGCGGCGAGGTCCTCTGCAAGGTCTACTAGTTCGCACGGCCGCGGCCGCGGGGCCGCGACTCCTCACGGAGCCACTCTGATGTCCCGGATCGGAAAACTGCCACTCAGCGTGCCGAAGGGCGTGACGGTGAACGTCGCCGGACGCGACGTCGTCGTGAAGGGCCCCAAGGGCCAGGTCACGTTCCAGCTGCCGGGCGGCGTACGCGTCGTCTCGGACGAGGGCGCCATGCGCGTCGAGCGCCTGTCGAACAGCAAGCACGACCGCTCGTGCCACGGCATGGTGCGGCGCGTCCTCGGCAACCACGTCGCCGGCGTCGTCGAGCAGTACTCGCGTACGCTCGAGATCGTGGGCGTCGGCTTCCAGGCGAACGTGCGCGGTCGAGCTCTGGCCCTGAAGGTCGGCTACGCGAACGAGATCGAGCTGCCGATCCCGGCCGGGCTCGAGGTCTCGACGCCCTCGGCGACCCAGATCGTCGTCAAGGGCTGCGACAAGCAGATGGTGGGGGAGTTCGCGGCGCGCACGCGTCGTGTGCGCCCGCCCGAGCCCTACAACGGCAAGGGCATCCGCTACCTGAACGAGCGTATCCAGAAGAAGGCGGGCAAGTCGTTCGCCTCGGCGGGCTAGCGAGCGGGGGACGGAGCACCATGAAGCGCGCGGTCAAGAAGCGGCTGATGCACGAGCGGCGCAAGCGCCGCATCCGCGGAAAGCTGGCGGGCGATGCCGCACGCCCGCGTCTGAGCATCTCGCGTTCGCACAAGCAGATCTACGTGCAGGTGATCGACGACATCGCGGGGCGTACGCTGTGCGCGTCGTCGTCGCTCGCCCTCGGCAAGGAGGGCAAGCTCGCGGCAGCGAATGGCGGCGGGCTCGCCGGAGCGCGCGAGGTCGGCGCCGATGTGGCGCGCCGCGCACTGGAGGCCGGTATCCGGCAGGTGTGCTTCGACCGCAGCGGCTACCGCTACCACGGGCGCGTCAAGGCGCTCGCGGACGCGGCGCGCGAGGCAGGACTGTCGTTCTGAGTCAGACGGACGGTTTTCGGAGCAGGTGGGCCGTGGCTCGGCACGGCCGGGCGTGGCCCGACGAAGGACGGATGAGCGCATGAAGGACAAGTACGGCAACCTGGACTTCGTCGAGCCGGCCGGGCTCGACCTCCACGACAACGTCGTGAAGATCAACCGCTGCGCGACCGTCGTGAAGGGCGGCCGGCGGTTCTCCTTCAGCGCGCTCGTCGTCGTCGGCGACGGACGCGGCGTCTGCGGCTACGGGTTCGGCAAGGCGAAGGAGGTCCCGATGGCCGTCGAGAAGGCCGTGAAGGACGCCAAGAAGCGCCTGATCCGGATCCCGCTGGTCGGTGCGACCCTCCCGCACTCCGTCACCGGCCGCTACTGCGCGACCCGCGTGTACATGGGGCCGGCCGCGGCCGGTACGGGCGTGACGGCGGGGCCTTCGGTGCGCGCGCTGCTGGAAGCGGCGGGCGTGCACGACATCCTCACGAAGACGTACGGCTCGACGAACCCGGTGAACGTCGTCCGGGCCACGATGGACGGCCTCCTCCAGCTGCGCCGCAGGGAGCAGGTGGCGGAACTGCGCGGAGTGACGATCTGATGGACATCTCGCAAGCGGTCGGCGTCGACGTCGGTCGGCGCTTCAAGCGTCGCAAGGGCCGGGGCACCGGCTCCGGGGCCGGCAAGACGGCGAGCCGCGGATCCAAGGGCGCGGCGTCGCGCACGGGGTTCGGCGGCCTGCTGCACCACGAGGGCGGCCAGATGCCGCTCATCCGGCGCATCCCGAAGCGCGGGTTCAGCAACTCGCTGTTCCGGGTCGAGTACGAGGCCGTGAACGTCGTCCAGCTGCAGGAGTTCGCGGGGGGGACGGTCACCATCGACGTCCTGAAGGACCGCGGGCTGCTGAAGAAGCGCACGCAGCGCTACAAGGTGCTCGGCACCGGCGATCTGAGCGTGAAGGTCGATGTCGTCGCCGACGCGTTCAGCAAGTCGGCCCGCGCCAAGATCGAGGCGGCGGGCGGCTCTGCGACCATCTCGCCGGACGCCGGCGGGAACGCGTAGCAACCGGGGCGCCGAATGATCGACAAGGCGCTGAACGTCTTCCGGGTCGAGGAGCTTCGCAAGAAGATCGTCACGACCCTGATCCTGCTCGCGGTCTACCGCGTCGGCTTCCAGATCCCGATTCCCGGGATCTCGCAGGAGCGCGTGCTCCAGGCGCTGGAGACCCTCGAGCAGGGCGGCGGCGGCGGCGGCGCGCTCGGCGGGCTCATCGGCACGTTCGGCGCGCTCTCGGCCGGCGGCCTGCTGTCGTTCGGCATCTTCAGCCTCGGTATCATGCCGTACATCTCGAGCTCGATCATCTTCAGCATCCTCGGCAAGGTCATCCCTTCGATCGAGAAGATGGTGAAGGAGGGCTCGCAGGGTCAGAAGCGGCTGAACCAGTGGATGCGCTGGGGCACGGTCCCGATCTGCCTGATCCAGGCGGTGTTCGTCATCGAGGGGATCGTCCTGCACAACCGCTTCTTCCAGGGACTCGAGCCGCTCGTGTCACGCGCGGACTACACGGCGTTCCCGGGCCACTACTGGATCGCGTTCTACATCCCCGCGGTGATCTCCCTGACGGCCGGCAGCCTGTTCCTGATGTGGCTCGGCGAGCAGATCACCGAGTACGGGATCGGCAACGGCATCTCGCTGCTCATCATGGCGGGCATCCTGTCGCGCCTGCCCGAGGGCATCCATCAGCTCTTCATCGGGGGCGGGACCACGAGCACGCAGGAGGCGATCGCGTCGGGCGTGCTGAAGTCGGCGGCGCTGCTCGCGATCTATCTGGGCGTCTCGCTGGCCGTCGTCTACGTGACGAAGGGCTCGCGACGCGTGCCCATCCAGTACGCGCGCATGGTCCGCGGCCGCGGTGTGTACGGCGGCCAGAAGCACTACATGCCGCTCAAGGTCAACCAGGCGAACGTGATGCCGGTGATCTTCGCCGTGTCGCTGCTGGCGTTCCCGGGCATCCTCTTCAGCGAGGGCGTGCTCGGCTGGCGCTACGGGGAAGAGCTGTTCCACGACCACACCGGCTGGGTCTATACGGCGTGCTACATCGCCATGATCTTCTTCTTCTCGTTCTTCTGGGTGCAGCTCATGTTCCAGCCGTCCGAGATGGCGAAGAACATGAAGGAGTACGGCGCCTTCATTCCGGGCATCCGGCCTGGCAAGGCCACCGCCGACTTCCTCGACCGCGTGCTCGTGCGGCTGACGCTCGCCGGTTCGTTCTTCCTCACCGCGGTCAGCCTGCTGCCGAACGTCGTCTCGTCGAAGATGGACGTCAGCCCCATGACCGCCAGCTTCCTCGGCGGAACGTCGATCCTGATCGTGGTCGCGGTCGCCCTCGATCTCGTCGACCGGATGAACGCCCAGCTGCTCATGCGGAACTACGAGGGGTTCATGAAGGGCGGAGGCGCCGGCTAGGCGCGACCGACATGAACCTGGTGTTCCTCGGTCCGCCCGGTGCCGGCAAGGGCACGCAGGCGGTTCGCCTGCGCGACGCGCTGCGTATCGCCCACGTCAGCACGGGCGACATGCTGCGTGCGGCCGTGGCTGCAGGCACGCCGGTCGGGCGCCAGGCGAAGTCCTTCCTCGACCGCGGCGCGCTCGTGCCGGACGAGGTCATCGCCGATCTCGTGGAGGAGCGCGTGCGCGCGGACGACTGCGCGCGGGGCTTCCTCCTCGACGGGTTCCCGCGCACGCTGGGTCAGGCCGGACTGCTCGACGCGGCGCTCGCACGGCTGCACCTGGCGCTCGACGCCGTCGTGCTGCTGGACGTGCCGGAGGAGGAGCTGTTCCGGCGGCTCACCTCGCGCGGCGAGGGGCGTTCCGACGACCGGCCCGAGGTGATCCGGCACCGCCTGAGCGTGTACCGCGAGCAGACCGAGCCGCTGCGTGCGCTCTACGCGGAGCGCGGCGTCCTGCGCGCCGTACCCGGTACCGGCACTCCCGACGATGTCGCCGCGCGCGTGATGGCGGCGGTCGGCGGACCGCGCACGTGATCTCGACGAAGTCGTCCGAGGACTTCGCCGCGATGCGCGAGGCGGGGCGCATCGTCGCGCAGGTCCACGCCTGGATGCGCGAGCACGTGGTGCCGGGGGTGAGCACGGCCGAGCTCGACGCCGAGGCGGAGCGCATCATCCGGGCCGCCGGAGCCACGCCCGAGTTCAAGGGCTACCACGGCTTCCCGGCGAGCATCTGCGCCTCCGTGAACGAGGAGGTCGTGCACGGCATCCCGGGCCCCCGGCGGTTGCGCGAGGGCGACGTGATCGGCATCGACGTCGGCGCGCGCATCCGCGGGTTCGTCGGGGACGGCGCCATCTCGCTGCCGGTGGGGCGGATCACGCCCGAGGCGCAGCGGCTGCTGGACACGACGCGGGAGTGCCTCGAGCTGGCGGTGGCCGTCTGCGGCCCCGGCGTGCGGCTGTCCGCCATCGGCGCGGCCGTCCAGTGCCACGCGGAGGCGCGCGGCTACACGCTCGTGCGCGAGTACGCCGGGCACGGGATCGGACGCCGCATGCACGAGGAGCCGTCCGTGCCGAACTACGTCGACGCGAGCCTGAAGCAGCGCGACGTGGTGCTGCGGCCGGGCATGGCGATCTGCATCGAGCCGATGCTGAACGCCGGCTCGCGCGAGGTGAACGTGCTCGACGATGGCTGGACCGTCGTCACGCGCGACGGTAGCCTTGCCGCCCATTTCGAACACACGATCGCCATCAAGGACTCCGGTGCGGAGGTGATGACGCTCTTGTGAGCGACGACGTTGCCCGGGTCAAGGCGGTCGTGCGGCAGCTGCTGCCGAACGCCATGGTGCGGGTGGAACTGGCGGGCGGACGCGGCCTCACCGGCCACGTCGCCCGTGAGGCTCGGGCCCTGCTGACGAGGCTGGTCCCGGGTGACGAGGTCGAGGTGGAGGTGTCCCGCTACGACGACGGCGTGTGCCGCATCGTGGGACGCCCCCGCGGGACGCGAGGACGCTGACTCGCAGTGACGCAGGTCGGCGGCGACGCCGGCGTGAGGTCGGGCCGGGAGGCCGAGATGAAGGTCAGAGCATCCGTCAAGCGCATCTGCGAGAAGTGCAAGGTGATCCGGCGCCGTGGCGTGGTCCGGGTCATCTGTGACGACAAGCGGCACAAGCAGCGGCAGGGCTGAGCGCCCACGACGTCGTGCGGGCGAGCGCCCGCGCGGCGAGCGGGCAGCGCCGGCACGGCCAGGATCGCCAGGACAGAGGGTCACATGCCTCGAGTGAACGGAGTCGACATCCCCGCGAACAAGCGGGTGGACATCGCGCTGACGTACGTGTACGGCATCGGTCCGTGCATCGCGAAGCAGCTGCTCGACGAGACGAAGATCCCGCCGTCGATGCGCGCGCGGGAGCTGACGGACGAGCAGGTCTCGCAGCTCAACCAGCTCATCGAGCGCAAGTACGTCACCGAAGGTCAGTTGCGCCGTCAGGTGATGCAGAACGTGCAGCGCCTGAAGGAGATCCGCTGCTACCGCGGGCTGCGCCACATGCGGGGCCTGCCGGTGCGCGGCCAGCGCACGCGGACGAATGCCCGCACGCGCAAGGGCCCCCGCCGCACGGTCGCCCGCAAGAAGTCGGTGAAGGAGCAGTAGCAGTCCCATGGCCAAGACGAAGAAGAAGGTCAAGCGCAACGTCCCGCGTGCGGTCGTGCACGTGCAGGCGAGCTTCAACAACACGATCATCTCGGTGACGGACCCGAACGGCGAGGTGCTGTGCTGGGACTCGGCCGGCACGATCGGCTACAAGGGCTCGCGCAAGAGCACTCCGTTCGCCGCGCAGAAGGCGGCCGAGCGCGTCGCCGAGAAGGCGATGAAGATGGGTGTGCGCGAGGCCGAGGTGAAGGTCAAGGGGCCGGGCGCCGGACGCGAGTCCGCGATCCGCTCCCTCGCGGCCAACGGCATCAAGATCCGGGTGATCGAGGATCGCACGCCGATCCCGCACAACGGCTGCCGCCCGCGCAAGCGCCGGCGCGTCTGAGGCGCGAAGGTAGGGTCCCCGGTGGACCGCGCCGTGTGCGGCGCGGCCTCCCGGTCGGACCGGGTACGAGCTCTCGAAGTAGCAGTGCGTCGCGATGCCCCGGCTTCGCGAGAGCCGCCGGAACGCTGAAGGCGTCCGGCGACCCGGGGTGGCGCACCGAAGAGACGAGACAGAGGAACGATGGCCAGGACCACCGATGCCAAGTGCCGGATGTGCCGGCGTGAAGGCGTGCTGCTCTACCTGAAGGGGCTGCGCTGCTACACCGAGAAGTGCGCAGTGCGCCGCCGCGAGACGCCCCCGGGCGCCGTTCGCCGCCGCGGCCGTCGGCGCCTCTCGGAGTACGGCACGCGCCTGCGCGAGAAGCAGAAGCTGAAGCGCGCGTACGGCGTGATGGAGAAGCAGTTCCGGCGCATCTTCGCCGAGGCCAGTCGGCAGAAGGGCAACACGGGCGAGAACCTCCTCGTGCTGCTGGAGCGCCGCCTCGACAACGTCGTCTACGCGATGGGCTTCGCCGCGTCGCGCGCCATGGCGCGCCAGATGGTGCGGCACGGCCACGTGCGCGTGAACGGCAAGCGTGCGAGCGTCCCGAGTCAGCTCGTGACCGCGGGCATGCAGATCTCCATCGCCGAGAAGGACAAGTCGCGAGCGCTGGCGAAGGCCGGCCTCGAGATGTCCCGCGGCTCCCGCTCCGCTCCGGCGTGGGTGACCGTGAACGACGAGGGCTTCGTGGGATCGGTGATCGCGCTGCCGAAGCGCGAGGACGTGCCGATCGACATCAACGAGCTGTTCGTCGTCGAGGTGTGCTCGCGCTGACGCGGGTCGCTCCTCCGTTCCAACAACCACACGAAGACAGATCCGAAACGACGCGGCCTCGGGGTCGCGCAGGACGGCCGGAGACGGCGGCTGCCGGGAGGTTTTGACGATGCGCATTCGCTGGCGCGAGTTCGAGTTGCCCAACCGTGTCATCCGTGACGAGACGGTCAGCGACGAGACCTACGGCATGTTCATCGCCGAGCCCTTCGAGAAGGGGTTCGGCACGACGGTCGGCAACGGTCTGCGGCGCGTGCTGCTCTCCTCGCTCGAGGGCGCGGCGGCGACGCACGTCAAGATCGCGGGCGTGGACCACGAGTTCTCGACGATCAACGGCGTCGTCGAGGACGTCACCGAGATCATCCTGAACCTGAAGCGCCTGCTCGTGCGGATGCACTCCAGCGAGCCGCGGACCCTGCGCCTGCGCAAGACCGCGAAGGGGCCCGTCACGGCTGCGGACTTCGAGGGCACGTCGGACTGCGAGGTCGTGAGCAAGGACCTCTACATCTGCACGATCTCGAAGGACGACGTCGCGTTCGAGATGGAGGTCACCGTGCGCCGCGGGCGCGGCTACGTGACCGCCGACGAGAACTACGACGAGGACATGGAGCTCGGCGTGATCCCCGTCGACTCGATCTTCTCGCCCGTGCAGCGCGTCCGCTACAGCACGCACGCCACGCGCGTCGGCAAGATGACGAACTACGACAAGCTCGTCATCGAGATCTGGACGAACGGCACGATCACGCCGGACATGGCGCTGCTCGAGGCGGCCAAGATCTACCGCAAGCACCTCAACCCGTTCGTCATGCCGGGCGACGGCGGCGAGGCCGTGGCGACCGGCATCTTCGCCGGCATCTCGGGCGGTGCGACGGACGACGGCGCGAAGGGCTCCTCCGTGAAGGAGCTCCTGACCCGCTCCATCTCGACGCTCGATCTCTCGGTCCGCGCGGCCAACTGCATGGCCGAGCAGAAGATCGAGACGGTCGGCGACCTGGTGCGCCGCTCGAAGGACGAGCTGCTGCAGGTGAAGAACTTCGGCAAGACGTCGCTGCGCGAGATCGAGAAGAAGCTCAAGGAGCTCGGCCTCGATCTCGGCCTGGACGTCGACGCCATCATGGCGTCGTAGGCGCCGCGAAGGAGCACAGAGATGCGTCACCGCAAGCGAGGCCGCAAGTTCGGCCGGAAGACGGACCCGCGCCGCGCGCTCAAGCGCGACGTGGTCAACTCGCTCTTCCTCCACGGGCGGATCACGACGACGCTGGCACGCGCGAAGGAGTTCCGCTCCTACGCCGAGCGCATGATCACGATCGCGAAGCGGGGCGCCGCCGCGCGCGCCGCGGGCGACCGCATCGCAGCGCTGACGGTCTACCGCCGGCTGCTCTCGGAGCTGCACGACGAGTCGATCGTCGTGCATCTCATCGACGAGATCGCCCCGCGCTTCGCGGATCGCCCCGGCGGCTACACCCGCGTGCTGCGCTTCGCGAACGGCCGCCTGGGCGACAACGCGCCCACGGCGCTGTTCGAACTCGTCGACCACGAGCCGGCGGCCGCGCCCGCCGCGACCGACGAAGCTTCCTCCTGAGCGTGCGCGAACCCGCCCCGCGTCGGCGTGAGCTTGTGTCGCGCCGGCGCGGGGCGGCGGGTTGAATGGGGCCGTGCGCACGGACGAACGCCGTTGGACGCTGGTCAGGACCTTCTACCGGTCCTACCGGGCGTTCAGTGCGCTGTTCGAGGCGTACGAGCGTCGCGTCGAGTCGTTCGTCGCGCTCTACGGCAAGGACCGGCGCGAGCTGAAGCTGGCCCCCGACGAACTGCTCTCGCTGTTCGACGGCAACGCGCTCTCCGCGCTGCGCGACAACGAGCTCGCGCTCCTCAAGGACACGGCCCACCAGCTCTTCCGCGGCGGAGACGTGCCCGACCCCTTCGACAGCCACGTGACGAACATCTATCACGAGGTGTCGATCCTGAAGGAGGAGCACTGGACGGTCCGCGAGGACGTCATGCGTTCGGACCGCAAGGCGTACGACCGCTACTACCGCGAGGTGAACATCTACTACCCGCGCCGTCTGCGCCACACGCGGAACCTCTACGGCAAGGCGCGCGAGCGGCTCGAGACGGTCCTGCTGCCCGCGTTCTCGCGCAACAAGATCATGGTGCGCTCCGTGTACCTGTTCGGCGAGCGGCTCGTGCACGGGGTCTACGAGCGCGGGCTCGACCAGTGCTACGAGTACATGTACCCGAACGGGGGCGCGCTCACGGGCTTCACGCTCGCGGCGGACTCGTTCCTCGACGGCGGGTTCTGCGCGGAGGCCGGACAGGCCTACGGCCGTGCGCTGGCGGTGCTCGACGCGCGGCTGGCCGCGACGGACGGGACGGAGGAACCCGTCCCGGAGCGCGAGCTGCGCGAGCTCGCGGCGCAGCGCCGCAACCTCCTCCGCCGCAGGGAGCGGGCCCTGGCGCTCGACTGAACGCATGGACGCGCGGACCGAACCCGATCCGAGCGACGCCACCGCCGCGCGCACGCGCCGCGTGTACGTGGAGGCGTTCGGCTGCCAGATGAACTTCCTCGACGGCGAGCTCGCGGTCTCGCGGCTCGCCGACCACGGCTGGTCGCAGACCGCCGATCCGGATGCAGCGGACCTGATCCTCTTCAACACGTGTTCGGTGCGCGACCAGAGCGAGAACCGCGTGTGGTCGCGCCTCGGCGCGCTGCGCGAGCGCAAGGCCCGCGACCCCGCGCTCCTCATCGGCGTGATGGGCTGCATGGCGCAGCGTGAGGCCGAGCACCTGCTGCGCCGCATGCCGCACGTCGACCTCGTGTGCGGCACGCGGCGCTTCCAGGAGATGCACCGGCTGGTCGAGCGGGCGGAGTCCGACGGTCCCGTGCTCGCGGTGGAGACCGAGGGCTACGTCGACGTGCGGCGCGACGTGCGCGTGCGGCCCGAGCGGCACCGCGCGTACGTCTCGGTCATGCGCGGGTGCGACCACCGCTGCAGCTACTGCATCGTGCCGCGGACGCGGGGGGCTCAGGTCGACCGCCCGTTCGACGACGTGCTCGACGAGGTGCGGCGCCTCGCCGGCGACGGTGTGCGCGAGGTGACGCTGCTCGGGCAGAACATCAACACCTACGGCCGCTACCTGCCCGGGAGACCGACGCTCGGCGACCTGATCCGCGCCGCCGACGGCGTGCCGGGGATCGGACGCATCCGATTCCTCACGAGCAACCCGATGGACATCCGCGACGAGCTGCTGCTCACGCTGGCCGAGGTGCCGTCGGCGGCCGGATACCTGCACTTCCCCGCGCAGCACGGGCACTCGGACGTCCTGCGGCGCATGTTCCGCGGCTACTCGCGCGAGCGCTACCTCGAGGTCTGCCGGCGGGCGCGCGAGCTCTGTCCCGGTCTCGAGCTCGCGAGTGACCTCATCGTGGGATTCCCCGGCGAGACCGACGAGGAGTTCGCGGCGACGCGCTCGCTCGTCGAGCTCGTGGAGTTCAAGCAGGTGTACGTCTTCAAGTACTCGCCGCGGCCGGGCACCGCTGCGGCCGACGCCTACGCCGACGACGTGCCCGACGACGTCAAGCGCGACCGCAAGAACGAGCTGCTCGCGGTGCAGGAGCGCGTCTCGGAGCGACGCAACCAGGCGCACGTCGGCCGCACGGTGCACGTGCTGGTCGACGGGCCGTCCCCGCGCAACGCCGAGCGGCTCTGCGGCCGCGCGGAGGGCCAGCACATGGTGATCTTCGACGGCCCGGACGATCTCGTCGGGCGCTTCGTGGACGTCGCCGTCGAGCGCGCCACCGCGGCCGCCCTGTACGGGCGGCCGATCGAGGGGAGCGCGCGCTGACGTGAGCACCGCGCACGGCGCAGCGCCGCAGCGCGTGTGGGAGCTCCTCGATCACGCTGCGCGGCTGGCCGAGTCGGGTCGGTTCCGCGTCGAGCCCAACCCGCTGGTCGGCGCCGTCGTGCTGGACGCCGGCGGGGCGGTCGCGGGGGAAGGCCGGCACGAGTGCTATGGCGGCCCGCACGCGGAGGTCGCTGCGCTCGCCGCGGCCGGAGCGCGCGCGCGCGGCGGAACGCTGCTCGTGACGCTCGAGCCGTGCACGCACGAGGCGAAGAAGACCGCACCGTGCGCGCCCGCCGTGATCGCGTCCGGCGTCGCACGCGTGATCGCGGGCGCGTGCGACCCGAATCCCGCGACGCGCGGGCGGGCCGCCGCACTGTTCGCGCGGCAGGCGATCGCGTACGAGGTCGTGGCGCACGCGCCGAGCGCGGAGCTCCTCGCGCCGCACGAGCGCGCGCTCGCGTCGGACGTGCCCTGGACGATCGCGAAGTGGGCCTCGTCGCTCGACGGCTGCCTCGCGGACGCATCCGGCGCCTCGCGCTGGATCAGCGGCGCGGCGTCGCGCGACGTCGTCCACGAGCTGCGGGCGCGCGTCGAAGCCGTGGTCGTCGGGAGCCGAACCGCCGCGGCCGACGATCCGGAGCTCACCGCACGGGGCGTGGCTCCCGCCCTCGCGCGGCCCGCACTGCGCGTCGTGGTCGACTCGCGTCTCTCCCTGCCTCCGTCCGGGCGCCTGGCGACGACGGCGCGCGAGACGCCGGTCGTCGTGATCGGCTCGACCCCGCTCGCCGACGAGGCGCGTCGCCGGGCCCTCGAGGCGGCAGGCGTCGAGGTCGTGCTCGTCGCGGGGCAGCCGGACGGGCGCGTCGACCTCCGCGAGGCGTGGCGTGCGCTGCGCGTGCGCGGCGTCCGCCGCATGCTCCTCGAGTCCGGGGGTGTGCTCGGCGGAGCTGCTGCGAGTGCCGGTCTGATCGACCAGGTGCTCGCGTGCGTCGCCCCCATGGTCCTCGGTGGGAGCGCGGCGCCGCGCGTGCTCGGGGGCGAGGGCTTCGCGCTGGCTGCCGCGCCGCGGCTCGAGCGGACGCGCGTGCTGCGCGTCGGCGACGACGTGCACGTCGAGGGCTACTGGCCGCGCTGAGCGCGCGCCCGGGGGCAGAGCGGCTACTGGGACGACTCGTGGCCGCTCGCGTTCGTGATGTCGGACACGCGGCGCCGGATCCAGTTCTCGTCGATCGTCTTGCGGAGCTCGAGCAGGGTCGTGTCCACGGGGTCGATCCGCAGTCCGCGGTCGACCACGTCGGACGCGCGCCGCCACGCCTTGTTCTCGACCTCCATCGTGCCCCAGCGACCGAGCAGCGTGACCGTGCGTCGGTCGCAGTCCTGCATCTCGCGCTTGCACGCGTCGGTGGTCTCGCCGGGGCCGGCGGTCCGTGCCACGCGCTTGAAGGTGTCGCGAGCACCGGCGAAGGCCTTCTCCGCAGCCGTCAGCGCGCGCCGGGCGCGGGTCTGGTTGCCCTTCGCCAGGTTGGCGAACGCGTCGATCGACTGCTCCTCGCCCTCGCGCTTCTGCGCCTGCGCGGCGCGGAAGTTCTCGTCGATCCAGGCCTGCTTGCGCCCCGACTTCGCGGCGCGCTCCTCTTCCTCGGCCTTCTCGCGCTCGAGCGCGTCGCGGCGTTCGATGCGCTCGAGCAGGTCCGGCACGCGCGCGCGGACGCGGTCGGCGTCGTCGCCGGGGGGAGCGATCCGCAGGTAGCGGCGCGCCTCGTCGAGAGCGCCGTCCACGTCGTCCGCCTCGAGTCGCGCATCGATCTCCGCCAGCGCCGTGTCCGCCTCGGCGCGCGCGATCTCCGCGAGCAGTTCCTTCGCCTTCGGCGCGTCGTCTCCGGCGAGCCCCGCGCAGCGCTGCGCCTCGCGTCGGGCCTGGTGGAAGAGGCCCATCTCGAGCGCCCAGCGGGCGACCTCGAGCCGGCCTGCGGCGTCGTCCGCGGCGAGGCTCGCGGACCAGAGCTCGTAGCGCGAGATGGGCAGGACCTCGCCCCACCCGACGCGCAGGCGCTCGCCGCGCTCGCGCGCGAAGAGCACGCCGTCCGCGTCGAGCTCGACGACCTCGCCGGGGATCAGGTCCCCGTTGCGCAGCTTCAGGACCTCGCCTGCGCGGGCGGCAGCGGCGACGGCGAGCAGGACGAGGAGTGCGAGGGCGTGACGCGACATGCGCCGCATTCTAGCGGGACGCGTCGCGCTGGGGCGGGCGCGAGATCGCGTCCGCGTCCTCCTCGGCGATCCGGCGCTCGATCTCCTCCAGGCGCTTGCGCGCCTCGATGACGCTCGCGTCGTCGTCGCCGCGCGTCGTCATCGCGAGGAACGTGCGCAGATCCTGGCGGGCGCGGTCCCAGTCGCGGCGAGCCTGGCGCACGACGCCGCGATTCAGGAACCCGCTCTCCTGCTGCGGGTCGAGCTGCACGACGGCATCGAGTTCGGCCTCGGCCTCCGCGAGCCGGCCGAGCTTGAAGAGGACGTTCGCGACGAGGTCGCGCAGCTCCGCCTCCTGCCGTTCCGCGCCCTCGAGCTTGAGCTGCCAGATCGGCGCCTCCTTCGGGAAGCGCGTGATGTTGTCGCGCCAGAAGGACTTCGAGGACTCGATCCGCTGCTGGTACGCGCGCGCCCACTCGAGGCTCTTCATGAGGTCGCCGCGGTAGGCCGCCATCTTGGCGAGACCGACGATACAGGCGAGCTGGTACTGCGCCTCCTGCTCCCCTCCGCTGTAGACGGCGGCGTAGCTGGCCTCGGCGATCCGCGCGTGGCGTTCGAGCTCCGCCCGCGCCGGTGCGAGCTCGGTGCTCGTCTCCGGCGTGCCCTCGCCGGCGGCGTACTCGAGCTGCTGCACCTTGCGCGCGTAGAGGTTCACCCAGCGGTCGTGGACGAGCGCGAAGCCCAGTTCCGCGCGCCACTCGAGCCCGTCGAGGTCCGCACCGCGGAGCTCGCCCAGCCGCGTCTCGGCCTCCGCGAGACGCTGCACGCCCTCCGGCGATTCCTGCAGCCCGAGCTGGTAGTACACCATCGCCTGACCCAGACGCGCCTTGGCGTTCAGCGGGTCGAGCTCCAGCACCTTGCCCCACTGCTGGTAGGCCTGGTCGTAGTGGCGCTGGTCGTAGTACTGCGCGGCGTTCTCGAGGTGCAGCGACAGGCGCTGGCGATCCTCGGTGCCGAGCGTCGTGCAGGCGCAGACGAGGAGTGCGGCGGCGAGCGCCGGGGCGAGAGCGAGTCGCATGGGACTCCGATCCTCGCTCCGGGCGTCACTCTTCGGTCATGCGACGCCCCGGAGCGGCGCGCCGTCGCCCGCCGGAGCGGTCAGCGCAGGTCGGAGGACGTGTCGTACACCCAGGTCGTGTCGACCATCGGGTAGTCGAGCACCTCACCGGGCGCGAAGAACAGGGCCAGCTCGCGCTCGGCCGATTCCGGCGCGTCGCTGGCGTGCACGAGGTTGAAGCCGTCGCTGATCGCGAAGTCGCCGCGGATGGTGCCGGCCTCGGCCTTGGAGCCGAACGTCGCGCCCAGGAGTTTGCGGACGACCGCCACCGCCGACTTGCCGCGCAGCGCGAGCGCCAGCACGGGGCTCGACGTCATGTACTGGACGAGACCGGGGTAGAACGGCTTCCCGCGGTGCGGCGCGTAGTGCGCCTCGGCCGTGGCCATCGGGATCAGCATCAGCTTCGCGCCGACGATCTGCAGCCCCTTCTCCTCGAAGCGCGTGAGGATGCGTCCGACGAGGCGGCGCTGGACGCCGTCCGGCTTGATCAGGATGAGCGAGGTCTCCATCGGGCTGTCTCCGTGCAGGGTCGTGGGGAAGCCGCGGAGTGTCGAGCCCGCTGCACCGCCGATGGCTCTTTTTCCCACGGCGGCGGGCCCCCTGCGCCGTGCGCGCCGCGCAGAAAAACGGACCGCCCCGGCGTCGCGCTTGCGACGCTGCGGGACTTCACTCCCCGGAGGCCCGGATGCTGCGCACCCACACCTGCGGCGAACTGCGCGCCGCGCACGAAGGCGACCGCGTCACCCTCTGCGGCTGGGTCCAGAGCCGGCGCGACCATGGCAGCCTCCTGTTCCTCGACCTGCGCGACCGGCACGGCGTCACGCAGGTCGTGGCCGACGTCGACGCTCCGGGACTGGCCGACGCCGGGCGCGCTCGCCTCGAGTGGGTCGTGCGCGTCACGGGCATCGTGCGGGCACGCCCCGAGGGCAGCCGGAACGCCGAGCGGTCCACCGGAGAGATCGAGGTGGTGCTCGACGGCTTCGAGGTGCTCTCGGCCGCGGCGCCGCTCCCCGTCGCCGTGTCCGGTTCCGAGCGCAGCGCCGAGGAACTGGGCCTGCGCTACCGCTACCTCGAGATCCGCAGGCCCGAGCTGCAGCGTGCTCTGATCACGCGCGCCCGGATGAACGGGATCATCCGCGAGCACGTCACCGGCCTCGGCTTCGTCGAGGTCGAGACGCCGATCCTCCTGCGCTCGACGCCGGAGGGCGCGCGCGACTACCTCGTACCGTCGCGGGTCCATCCGGGCGCGTTCTACGCGCTGCCGCAGTCGCCGCAGCTCCTGAAGCAGATCCTCATGATCGGCGGGATGGACCGCTACTGGCAGATCGCCCGCTGCTTCCGCGACGAGGACCTGCGCGCGGACCGCCAGCCCGAGTTCACGCAGCTCGACCTCGAGATGTCGTTCGTCGAGGAGGACGACGTCCTCGAGGTGATGGAGTCGCTGCTCGTGCTCCTCGCGCGCGAGATCGCCGGCGTCGAGATCGCGCGACCGCTGCGGCGCATGACCTTCGCAGAGGCCATGGCGCGCTACGGGTCGGACAAGCCCGACCTGCGCTTCGGCCTCCCCGTGCACGACGTCTCGGAGGTGCTGCGCGCGTGCGCGTTCGGGGTGTTCCGGGACGCGGTGGCCGCCGGGGGGCTGGTGCGCTGCATCTGCCTGCCGCCGGATCTCGAGCTCTCGCGCAAGCAGCTCGACGCACTGCCCGCCGCCGTCGCGGACCGCGGTGCGCGCGGCGTGGCGTGGGCGCGCGTCCGCGCGGAGGGCTGGGCAGGCCCCGCGGCGCGTCACCTCTCCGACGCCGAGCGCGACGCGCTGCAGCGTGCCACGGGGGCGACCGAGGGCGCGACGCTGCTCTTCCTCGCCGGGCCCGCAGCCGTCGTCGAGCCCGCCGCCGGGGATCTGCGGCTCCACCTCGGGCGGACGTTCGGGTTGCGCACGCCCGGCCGCTTCGAGGCGCTGTGGATCGTCGACGCCCCGCTCTTCGCCTGGGACGCGGCGACGGGCCGTCTCGACGCCCAGCACCACCCGTTCACGGCGCCCCGCCCGGAGGACGTCCCGCTGCTCGACACCGACCCCAAGTCCGTGCGCGCGCGGGCCTACGACCTCGTCCTGAACGGCGAGGAGGTCGCCGGGGGGAGCATCCGCATCCACCAGCGCGACGTCCAGTCGCGCGTGTTCGAACTCCTCGGCATCTCGCAGGCCGACGCCGAGCGCCGCTTCGGCTTCTTCCTGGAGGCGCTGCGGTACGGCGTGCCCCCGCACGGCGGCATCGCGTCCGGCCTCGATCGCCTCGCGGCCAGCCTGATGGGGCTCGAGCAGATCCGCGACGTGATCGCGTTCCCGAAGACGACCTCCGCCTCCGATCTGATGACGGAGGCGCCCTCGGCGGTGGACGCCGCACAGCTCGCGGAACTGCACATCGCGCTGGCCGGTCAGGCCCGCGAGCGCGCGGCGGCCGGGACGGGGGAGCAGATTCGCCCTGCTTGACATCACGTGCGAGGTGCCTAACATCACGGAGGCTGCGGGAGGCGCCCGCAGTTCTCGGGCTGGTTGGACGATCCGGGCTCTCGGCGCCGGGCTCACGCGGGCATGCGTGCGTCCGGCTTCGATGGCGTTTCGGGGCCGCGCTCTGGAGGTGTCATGAGGCTGCGCAGAGGCTTGGCCCTCGGGCTGTTGGCCGGCGGACTTGCCGTCGGTGGTGCGTATGCCGCGCAGGGGCTGGCGTTCGCGCGTCAGCGTCCGATCGTCGTCGTGCGCTTCCTGGCCGGCTACTTCGACCGTCGCGGCGGCTTCGTGCCCACGGCGGGGCGCGGCGCGTCGAACGTCGACCGTAACGCCGTGCTGATGTTCATCACGTCCGGCGCCGTCGACACCGGCCCGAACCTCAAGGCGACCGTACCGCTGACGCTCGCCGAGCAGGCCGAGCTCGATTCGCTCGCCATCAAGGTGCGCCGCGGACAGTCCACCCCGGACGACCCGTCGGACGACCCCACCGAGATCGAGCTGCGTCGCTTCCGCGAGCTGGGCGGCGACCCGCGCGCCTTCTTCGAGCCGGGCCAGATCACGCGCAAGCTCTCCCCCGACGCCAACGCGGCGATCGTCGCGACGGGGTCGATCTCGACCGACAGCGTGCGCATCGTGAGCGTCGCCGGCGGCGGCGAGTCGCTGGCGAAGGGCGTGTTCTTCAAGGTGCGCCGTCGCGGCAGCAAGCACGTCGTCGCGCGCCGGTTCGTCTTCGATCCGCGCTTCGCCGCGGCGACCTTCAACCGCCCCGACGAGATCGACTACCACCCGGAGGGGTTCGAGGCGAACACGACCTACACGGTCTCGATGCCGGGCGGGAACCTGGCGCCGAACGAGCAGACGACCGTGACGAACCTCGACGGCGTGACGCTGGCCGAGCGCTTCTCGACGCAGTTCACGACGTCGAACCGCTACGTCCAGGACTTCACGCGGCCCGAGATCCGCGAGACGTCGCCCGGCGAGGGCTCGGTCAACGTTCCGAGCGACGCCGACGTGGACATCGTGTTCAGCGAGCCGATGGACCCGGAGTCGTTCCTTCCGCCGCGCTTCGCGAACGACCCGCAGGCGACCGTGATCATGCGCTACAAGCAGGACTCGCGGAACGGCACGCTCGCCGGCCGCACCATCCTGACGCAGGTGCGGATCAAGCCCCAGACCGCCGGCAACATCGTCCAGCTGCGGCCGCTGCAGGGCTTCGGACGCGGACCGTACATCATCGAGGTGATCATCACGGCGGGCGTGACGGACCTCTCGGGCAACAACATCATCCGCCAGCAGCAGTTCGAGTTCACGACCGAGGACGACCCCACGGCGGAGGCGTTCGCCGAGGTCAGCGAGACCTTCGACAACACGCTGTTCCAGGACACGTCGTTCACGGCACCGAGCGGCGACAACCTTCTCGCGACCTGGAACGCGAAGGCGACTCCGGGCGTGCTGACGACGGCCGTCGCGAACGCGACGTTCTTCACCCAGGGGCCCAGTCCGACCGCCTTCGTGAACGTCTGGTTCAGCCGCGCCGTCCGCTGGCAGATGCTCTATCCGAGCTCCGACATGGGCGGCCGCCCGCGCACCCTGACCGGGTTCTCGTGGGTGCCGCAGGGAACGCTCGCGCTGCTCACCTACCCGAACACGCAGGTCAAGGTCGGTCACGCGAACGTGACGGTCGCGGCGGGCGGGTTCGCCGGCGGCGCAGCGCCTCCGGGGCCGGTGATCGGCAACTACCGCGAGACGCCGGTGACCGTTTCGGAGCCGAAGAACTACAAGATCCCGGCCGCGTCCGGCGGTGTCGTCCGCGGGCCGACCTGGGGCCGGAACTTCAACTTCGACGGGTCGACGGCCGTGATCCTCGAGGTCGAGCACACGGGCAACGGCACGACGGCGCCGACGGCCGTGAGCGAGAACTGGCGCATGGACGGGAACTACTCGCTCAACGCGATGACGTTCTCGCTCTTCAACGACACGCCGCCCGTGGTGCAGTCGCAGCGGTGGTACATGTCCGTGCGCTGGGACTTCCTGACGCCGGGCGCGGAGGCCCAGTCGCTCTGGTACAACGTGCTGCAGCCCACGGTGCGGTGGGTGCCGCAGCAGCTCGTGCCGTTCTCGCAGCCGCAGGGCACGAGCATCTCGATCAGCTGGCAGGGTGCGAAGGCCGACATCAACGATCCGACGCGCCTCGACTCCTCGTCGATCACGCCGTCCACGACGGACATCCGCACTCTCGCGGGCTACCCGTTCGTGCGGTGGCACGTGGAGCTCGTCAACAACCTCGCCACGGGTGAGAGTCCGACGATCGACACGCTCACGATGCCGTACACGTACCGTTGAGTCGCGCCGCGTTCGGCCTCCGGACCAGGCGCGTGTCGGCGAGCCGCTCGGCTTGAGCCGGCACGAGATCCCACGCCATGGCCGCGGCACGTCCCACGGGACTGCTGCGGCCGTGACGATTCGGGTTCCCAGCGCGCGGCGCCGCTCCTGTGCGCCCGCTGCGCTCCCGATGACACGCACGCCCGGCGCTGTGCGGTCCGGAGACGCGTCGTCTCCCTTCCGCGGCCGGGCGACTCGATGGAGAGCGACCACGGAGGTGGCAGATCAACGATAGAGTTCGTCGCGATCCCCGGAGCGGTGAGCCCCGGGTGAACGATCGCATCCGCGTGCGCGAGGTGAGGCTGATCGACGGGGAAGGGAATCAGGTGGGGGTGGTGCCCACCGACGAGGCCTACCGCATGGCCGTCGAGGCCGGCATGGACCTGGTGGAGGTCGCCGCCGACGCCCGCCCGCCCGTGTGCAAGATCATGGACTTCGGCAAGTTCAAGTACGAGCAGAAGAAGAAGCACCACCACACGCACAAGACGAAGCTCAAGGAGGTGCGGCTGCGGCCGCACACCGACGAGCACGACTACGCTGTGAAGCTGGACCGGGCGAAGCAGTTCCTCGCCAAGGGCGACAAGGTGCAGCTCGTCCTGATGTTCAAGGGGCGCCAGCTGGTGCACAAGGACATCGGCTGGAAGCTGCTCGAGCGCATGGTCGCGGACCTCCAGGAGATCGCGAAGGTCGAGCGCGCTCCGAAGCAGGAAGGGAAGCGCATGACCATGCTGCTCACGCACAAGTAGAGCGGGCACGGCAGGCGGCGCGGCGGGCTCGGAGCCACGTCGCGCCGTTTCCTTGACGGCGCTGGGCCGCCGACTACGATCCGAGGCTTCCCCGCGGTCCGACCGCGGAAGTCGTGCCAGGAGCCGGCGATGCCGAAGCTGAAGACCAACAAGGGTGCGGCGAAGCGCCTCAAGCTGACCAAGTCGGGCCGCATCAAGCGCGGGAGCCCGGGCCGGCGCCACATGATGAAGACGAAGGACGCGAAGCGCCGGCGCCACCTGCGCAAGGCGAAGCTCGTCGCCGCCACGGAGGAGCGCCGCATGCGCCGCCTCCTCGGGATCGGCGGCTAGAGACACCCAGAGCGCGGTGGCCGCAGCGCCACCGGGAGCCACCCAGCCATGCGTACCCGCACGAACGTCGCCCGTCATCGCCGCCGCGGCCGTCTCCTGAAGGCCGCCCGTGGGTTCTTCGGCGCACGCAAGAACCTGCTCCGCGTCGCGAAGGACGGCGTCATGCGTGCGCGCAACTATGCGTACTCCGGACGCAAGCTGCGCAAGCGCGACTTCCGATCGCTCTGGATCCAGCGCATCAACGCGGCGGCGCGCGACAACGGCGTCACGTACTCGCAGCTGATCGGGCTGCTCGCCAAGGCCGGGATCGGTCTCGATCGCAAGTCGCTCGCGGATCTCGCCGTCGCCGATCCGGCCGCCTTCGGCCGCGTCGTCGAGGCGGCGCGCGCGAACTGAGGGGCGCGCGCCCGCCGAGCGGCGGGCGGACCCGACACTCCGTCCGGCGCGTCAGCCGCGTAGGTTGCGCGAAGGGCCGCCTCGGCCCGATCGGATCGGAGGAGACATGTCGGACGGCGTCACCGCTGCGGAACTCGTCGCGCGCGCACGCGCGCTGCGTGACCTCGTGCGATCGGACGCCGCGGCCGCAGCGGACGAGCAGGCGCTGGCCGGGCTGCGGGCACGCGTCACCGGCAAGAAGGGTGAGCTGAAGCTCCTGCAGCGCGCGATCCCAGGGCTGGATCCCGCGGAACGGCCCGTCGCCGGGCGCGACGTGAACGCGATCGCGCAGGAGGTCGAGGAACTCCTCGACGCGCGCCGCGCCGAACTGCGCTCCCTCCAGGACCGCGTCGCTCCCGATCCGGCGTTCGACCCGACGTGGCCCGGCCCGGAGCTGCCCGAGGGCTCGCTGCACCCCGTGTCGCTCGTGCTCGACGAGATCCGGGCCGTGTTCACCCGTCTGGGCTTCGACGAGGCGTCGGGGCCCGAACTCGAGGACGCCTGGCACAACTTCGACGCGCTGAACATCCCCGAGCACCATCCGGCGCGCGACCCGACGGACAACTTCTACGTCGAGGCCGGCCGGCTGCTGCGCAGCCAGACGAGCACGGTGCAGATCCGGGTGATGCAGTCGCGCCGCCCGCCGTTCCGCGTCTTCGCGCCGGGGCGCGTGTACCGACCGGAGACCGTGGACGCGCGCCATCTCTACGCGTTCCACCAGGTCGAGGGCCTGATGGTCGGCGAGGACGTCACGTTCGCGGACCTCAAGGCGTGCCTGCAGTGCTTCGCACGAAGCATGTACGGAGCGGATGTCGCGGTCCGGTTCCGCCCGTCGTACTTCCCGTTCACGGAGGTGAGCGCAGAGCTCGATCTGCGCTGCCCCGCGTGCAACGGGCGCGCGACACCGGCCCACTGCGCCGTCTGCGGCGGGGAAGGCTGGATGGAGATCCTCGGCTGCGGACTCGTGCACCCGCGCGTCCTGCGCAACGTCGGGATCGATCCCGAAGTGCACACGGGGTTCGCGTTCGGGATGGGAGTCGAACGCGTCGCCATGCGCCGCTGGCTGCTCGACGACATCCGCCTCCTCGTCGAGAACGACGTGCGCTTCCTCTCTCAGTTCCGCTGATCCGCTGGCTGCCGCCGCCCGCTGCGAGCGGCCGCACGGGAGATTCCGATGCTGATCTCGTACGCCTGGCTGCGCCGCTACGTCGCGACGGACGCGCCGCCCGCGGTCGTCGCCGACCGCTTGACGATGCTGGGGTTCCCCGTCGTCGCCGTCGAGCACCTCGCGTCGGGTGACGTGCGGCTCGACGTGGAGGTCACGTCGAACCGTCCGGACCTCCAGTCCCATGTCGGGGTGGCCCGGGAGGTCGCCGCCGCGCTCGACGCGCCGCTCACGCTCCCGACCGCGGAGCTGCCGGAACTCAGCGCGGACACGATCGAGGTGGGGACGACGGCACCCGATCTCTGTCCCTGGTACACCGCGCGCGTCGTCCGTGGCGTTCGTGTGGGCCCGTCACCTGCGTGGCTGCGTGAGCTCCTCGAGGCCGCGGGACAGCGCTCGGTCAACAACGTCGTGGACGTCACGAACTTCGTGCTGCTCGAGTACGGCCACCCGTTGCACGCGTTCGACCTGGCGCGCCTGCGGGGGCCGCGCCTCGCCGCGGCGCGCGCGGACGGGGCGTCGTTCGCGACGCTCGGCGGCGCACGTGTCACGTTGGCTGCCGACGACTGCGCGATCGTGGACGCGGCGGGGCCGGTGGCACTCGGCGGCGTGATGGGTGGCGCGGACTCGGAGGTCTCGGAGGCGACGCAGGACGTCGTGCTCGAGTGTGCCCTCTTCGCACCGCTCGCGATCCGTGCGGCGTCGCGTCGCCATCAGCTCCGGACGGACTCGTCGTTCCGGTTCGAGCGGTTCGTCGACCCGGCGTGTGCGCAGACGGCGTCCGATCGCGCCGCAGCGCTGCTGGTCGAAGTCTGCGGCGCGACGTCCGTCGGCCCCGTGTGCTCGGCCGGCCCGGGCGTCGGCGCGCACGCGGACGAGATCGAATTCCGGCCCGCGCGGGTGGGCAGGCTGCTCGGCATCGACGTGCCGGCGCCCGAGAGCGAGCGCATCCTCGCCTCCCTCGGGCTGGTGCAGCTCGCGGCCACGGGACGCGACGTCTCGCGCTGGCGCGCACCGACGTGGCGGCCCGATCTGCGCGAGGAGATCGACCTCGTCGAGGAGGTCGCACGGCGCGTGGGCTTCGAGCAGGTGCCGGACGAGGTGCGCATCGCCGTCCGGCCTCTGCCCGTGGACGCCGGGCGCCGCGCGATCGCGCGCCTCCGCGACGCATGCGTCCGCGCGGGGCTGCGCGAGTGCTGCACGGCGCCCTTCGTCGGGGAGGGAGCCGCAGACATCGCGCTGCTCACAGGCGAGCGGGCGTTGCGCGTCGAGAACCCGATGCGGTCCGAGGAGGCGCTCCTGCGGCGTTCGGTCCTCGGCCCGCTCCTTCTCGTCGCGCGCGGCAACCAGGATCGCGGCGTGCCCGCCGTGCGGCTCTTCGAGATGGCTCCGGTCTACGTGCGCGGCGAAGCGGACGACGCGGCCCGCGAACTGCACCTGCTGGGCGCGGTCCTGCACGGTACGTATGCCGACGCGTACGCGGTGGCCCTGCGCGTCCTCGAGGCGGTGGGGCTCCGCCACGAGATCCGGGTCGAGGTCGGCGCGCCCGAGGTCCTGAGGGCGGACCGCTGCGCGACCCTGCTGCTCGACGGCGTTCCGATCGGTCACGTGGGCGAGCTGGCACCGCGGGCGCTGCGCGAGCTCGGACTCGCGGCCGGCGTGGCGGTCCTCGAGGTGCGGGCCGACGTGCTCGCCGCGCGCGCGCGGCTCGACGTGCCGTACCGACCGGTCTCGCGCTATCCCGCCGTGGAGCGCGACCTCGCCGTCGTCGTAGCCGACCACGTGCAGTGGGCGGAGATCGTCGCGACCGTGCACGACGCAGCCGGGGAGCTGCTCGCGAACGTGCGGCCGTTCGACGTCTACCGCGGACCGCAGGTCGGCCCGGGCCGGAAGAGCGTCGCGCTGCGCATGGAACTGCGGAGTCACGAGCGCACGCTCACGGGCGAGGCTGCGGACGCGTGCGTGCGCGGAGTCGTCGAGGCCCTCGGCGACCGTCACGGCGCCGAACTGCGCGCGTGACGCGCGGAAGCGCGGCGCCGGCGGGCCCGCCCCGGAGCGCTCCGCCGCGGACCTGAACCCCGCCGAGGCGCAGCGTGGCAGGGTGTGACGTGACGCGGCCCCGCGCGCTCGCGACGGCCGCGGACCCTCCGGTCCCGGCCCGTCCCTCGTGCCCGCGCCACGCCCGACGTGGTCGTGGGCCTGCGTCCGGGCCGAACTTCATGGCCGACCTGGATACACTCCCCGTGCCTCTGTCATGCTCGATACGGCCCAGCATCTCCTGAGCCGATAAGCACATCTCCGGGCGCCGCCCTCTCCTCGGCCTGCCGGTCGCTCCTGCGCGGAGCGACGGAGCCGGGTCGGGTACGCCCACCTGAACCTGCATGGTTCAGAGATCCGGCCGACCGGCATTGCGGCGGAGTGCCGCACGGGCGCGCGCCTCGCGGCGTGCGCCCGTTCGCGTTTGCAGCCCGAGCGCTCTGGCGCCTTGCCGGGGACACCCGCCTCCGACCCCGTGCCTCGGGCCTTCCGGTCACAGGATCTCGTGGCATAATGCTCGTCTACCACGAGCCGTCGTGGGTAGGGAGGTGCGCCATGAGAGGGATCTTCGCGCTCGTGCTGACCGCTGCCGCCGCGGGTGGCGCCGCGATGCTGCTCTGGGATCCGGGCGCGCCGCGTGGCGCCGGCGCCGACCCGGAGCAGCGCGAGTCGGCCGATCCGGGCGAACGTCAGGGCGCCGCACGTCGTGACGCCGGCACACCCCCTGCGCCGCCTGCCGCGAAGCCCCCCGCACCGCAGGACGCGGGCTCTCAGGCACTGCGCGGCCGCATCGCCGAGTTCCTGCGCGCCGGCGACGCGGCGGCCGCAGCGGCGGCGCTCCTGACCGCCGAGGCCGGGCTGCTCCGCGACGCGGGAGTGCGCGACGACACGTTCCGCGTGGTCGATGCGCTCGCGACGGCGGCGGAACGTGACGCCGGTGCGGACGGCGTGCGCGCCCGACTGCAGGCTCGCAAGCTGCTCGCGGCGCTCTACGACAGCGACGCCACGACCCCGACGGAGTCTGCACGCGCCCTCGAGAGCGCGCGCGCGCTGCACGCGAAGCTGTTCGCGCCGGGGGCCGCGCCCGACGAGGTGGCGCTGCGCCATCGCGTCCAGGCCGGCGAGTCGATCTGGAAACTCGCGCGCGGTCCGTGGCGGGAGGCGGGCGTGACCGTCGCTCCCGGCTTCGTGCTGCAGGTGAACGGGATCACGGATGCGCGCCGTATCCGGGCCGGGCAGACGCTCGTCGTTCCGCGCGAGAGCGTCCGGTTGCTGATCCGGAAGGAGCGCTTCGAACTGACCGTGCTGCTCGGTGGCGTGCCGTACGCGACGTTCCCCGTGGGGCTCGGTGCGAACGGGAGCACTCCGGTCGGTCGCTTCCACGTCGAGTCGAAGATCAAGGACCCCGACTGGTACTACGGTGGGCGACGCATCCCGTTCGGCGACCCCGAGAACGTCATCGGCACGCGTTGGATGGGGTTCAGCGGCGACCCGAAGGCGGAGGGCATCGGGATCCACGGCACCGTCGACGAGACGACCGTCGGTCGCGCTGTCTCGCTCGGTTGCGTGCGCATGCGGAAGGCGGACGTGGAGACGCTCTTCGAGTGGGTCGGCAGCGGGACCGAGGTCGAGATCCGCTGAGCTCGTCGCGCGCGCACGCGCGCGCCTCAGGCCGGGCGCAGCGGCCACTCGAGCGGTGCGCCGATGCCGACCACGTGGACGTCGCCGGTGTAGGCGCGCGCGTGGGGTGAGGCGAACCCCAGCTTCGGCGCGAGGAACGTCGCGGTGACCGCGGCTCGCACGCACGGGCCGAGAGGCTCGCCGGTGTCGCAGTCGAGCCCCGACGGCAGGTCGAGCGCGAGCACCGGCGAGCGGCAGGCCACGAGTGCAGCGATCACCGCCGCCGCCACGCCCGTCGCGGCGCGCGTCAGCCCCGTCCCGAAGAGCCCGTCGACCGCGAGGTCGCACGTGGCGAGCTCGGCCGCGAGCGCGACGGCGTCGCGCTCGTGCGCCACGACGGCCACGGGCAGGCCGAGCGCGCTCACGATCCTGCGCTGCACGGCGACCGGGCCCGTCGGGTGCGGGCGCGGCGACACGAGCGCAACCTGGACGCGCACCCCGCGAATCGCGAGATGGCGCGCGACGACGAGCGCGTCGCCGCCGTTGTTCCCCGGCCCTGCCACGCAGACGACCCGCCCGCCGGCCACGTGCGGCAGGCTCCAGGCGAGCGCGGCTGCGCCTGCGCCGGCGTTCTCCATGAGGCAGATTTCCGGGATCGAGAGCTCGCCGCAGGCTCGCTCATCCGCTTCTTGCGCAGATTTTCTCGAAATCGCTCGCAAACTTGTTCGCCGCAACCCGGCGCTCCGTAGGATCTCCCGCCCGCTCGGAAGCGGCGTCCGACTCTGTTCGGAAGCCGTCTCCGCGGCGCGCAAGTGGCCACGCTAGCGAAAAGTTGCGAGGCCTGCACGAGCGCGCTAACTTGCGGAACTCGCCCGTGACCGGACGCTGAAGTCCGCGATCGGGTGCTGGCGGCGGAGCCGACTCCGGCCGCCTCGATCCTTGAAAACGGGGGCCTGTGAGAGTTCGTGAGCCCAAGGAGAGCCCGTAGCGCAAGCTGCGGGACGAAGAGTTTTCAGGTAGTCGGGTCGGCCCAGCTGGCCCGCGACCATGCCAGACAAATCAAGTGAAGGGTTTGATCCTGGCTCAGAACGAACGCTGGCGGCGTGGATTAGGCATGCAAGTCGAGCGCGAAAGTGGCTTCGGCCACGAGTAGAGCGGCACAAGGGTGAGTAGCACATGGACAATCTGCCCTTGAGACTGGAATAACGGCGGGAAACTGCCGCTAATGCCGGATGGCCCTGCAGCGCGGCATCGCGCAGCAGGTAAAGGTGGGGATCCTTCGGGACCTGCCGCTCAAGGAGGAGTTCATGCCCTATCAGCTAGTTGGTGAGGTAACGGCCCACCAAGGCGATGACGGGTAGGCGGCCTGAGAGGGTGACCGCCCACACTGGGACTGAGACACTGCCCAGACTCCTACGGGAGGCTGCAGTCGAGAATCTTCCGCAATGGACGCAAGTCTGACGGAGCGACGCCGCGTGCGGGATGAAGGGCTTTGGCTTGTAAACCGCTGTCAGGTCTTGAGAAGGCGCACGGGAGAATGCCCCGTTGCGTTGACCACGACCAAAGGAAGTCACGGCTAACTCTGTGCCAGCAGCCGCGGTAATACAGAGGTGGCAAGCGTTGTTCGGTATCACTGGGCTTAAAGGGCGCGTAGGCGGTGCGGTACGGTCTGGGTGAAATCCCTCGGCTCAACCGAGGAACGGCCTGGGCTACGGCCGCGCTAGACAGCATCAGGGGAAGGTGGAACTCCCGGTGGAGCGGTGAAATGCGTAGATATCGGGAGGAACGCCGGTGGCGAAAGCGACCTTCTGGGGTGCTTGTGACGCTGAGGCGCGAAAGCTAGGGGAGCAAACGGGATTAGATACCCCGGTAGTCCTAGCCCTAAACGATGCGCACTAGGTAGTGGGTCGTTCCGACGTCCCGCTGCCGGAGCAAAAGTATTAAGTGCGCCGCCTGGGGATTACGGTCGCAAGACTAAAACTCAAAGGAATTGACGGGGGCTCACACAAGCGGTGGAGGATGTTGCTTAATTCGAAGCGACGCGAAGAACCTTACCAGGACTTGACATGCTGGTGGTACGAACCGGAAACGGTGAGGACCCATCTTTGATGGGAGCCAGCACAGGTGTTGCATGGCTGTCGTCAGCTCGTGCCGTGAGGTGTTGGGTTAAGTCCCGTAACGAGCGAAACCCCTGCCACTAGTTGCCAGCGAGTAATGTCGGGGACTCTAGTGGGACTGCCCGTGTCAAGCGGGAGGAAGGTGGGGATGACGTCAAGTCATCATGGCCCTTACGTCCTGGGCTGCAAACGTCCTACAATGGCTGGTACAAAGGGTTGCCAACCCGCGAGGGGGAGCCAATCCCATAAAGCCAGCCTCAGTTCGGATTGTAGGCTGAAATTCGCCTGCATGAAGGTGGAATCGCTAGTAATCGCGGATCAGCTATGCCGCGGTGAATGTGTTCCTGAGCCTTGTACACACCGCCCGTCAAGCCACGGGAGCCGGAAGTACCCGAAGTCGTTCACCCAACCGCAAGGAGGGAGGCGACCACGGTAAGTCTGGTGACTGGGACTAAGTCGTAACAAGGTAGCCGTAGGAGAACCTGCGGCTGGATCACCTCCTTTCTGGGGATATCCAGGACGTCCGTCGGGCAGCTCTCGAGCTGCACGCGGACGACATCGGACTCCTTGATCGGACACGAGCTCACAGGCCCTCAAACACTCGCCCGTCGAAGGCGCTCGAGAGCGCCGGCGGCGGGCCCCGCGAGGACAACCAAAACCACGAGGCCGCCCTGTGCGGCCTCCGGTAGTTCGCGGGACGTTCTCTGAAATCCGAATAGCGGCAAGATCTAGCTTCTCGATCAGCGGCCGGGTTCGACCCGGTCGCAGCCGAGAGCGCCAAGGCTCACTTCTTTGAAGTGGCGCCGTCGCCGTTCGAAACGAAACGGAGATGGTGGCCAAGCTACAAAGGGTGCATGGTGGATGCTCAGGCGCCAGGAGGCGATGAAGGACGTGGCTGGCTGCGAAAAGCCACGGGGAGCTGCCAAGCAAGCTTCGATCCGTGGATGTCCGAATGGGGAAACCCGCTGGGGGTCATGCTCCAGTATCGCCGGGTGAACACATAGCCCGGCGAGGCCAACCGAGGGGAGTGAAACATCTCAGTACCTCGAGGAAGAGAAAGCAATTGCGACTTCCTGAGTAGCGGCGAGCGAAAGGGAAAGAGCCTAAACCGGGTGGGCGTGATAGCCCGCAGGCGTTGTCCATCCGGTGTCGTGGGAACGACCGTGCGTCGTTGCGGAGACGCGGACGAGTCACCAAGTTCGGTGCTAGCGGAACTGGCCTGGAAAGGCCGGCCACAGAGGGTGAAAGCCCCGTATGCGAAAGCACGCGAGCCTCGTCTGGTCGTATCCCGAGTAGGGCGGGTCACGTGGTAGCCCGTTTGAATTTGCGTGGACCATCACGTAAGGCTAAGTACTCCCTGGCGACCGATAGCGAACTAGTAGCGCGAGCGAAAAGTGAAAAGAACCCCTGTTAGGGGAGTGAAATAGAACCTGAAACCATGTACCTACAAGCAGTGGGAGGGCTATGCCCGGCAACGGGAATGCCTGACCGCCTGCCTTTTGCATAATGAGCCCGGGAGTTGCTGCGCGGAGCGAGGTTAAGGGTCTCTGGCCCGGAGCCGAAGCGAAAGCGAGTGCGAAGTGTGCGTTCAGTTTCACGCAGCAGACCCGAAAGCAGGTGATCTAACCATGGGCTGGTTGAAGGGGGCGTAAAAGCTCCTGGAGGACCGAACCGGTGTGGGTTGAAAACCGCTCGGATGACCTGTGGTTAGGGGCAAAAAACCAATCGAACCTGCAGATATCTGGTTCTCCCCGAAATAGTTTTTGGACTAGCCTCGCGTCAATGCGCGCTGGGGGTAGAGCACTGTTCGGGATAGGGGGGCCACCAGCCTACCCTACCTAGACAAACTCCGAATACCAGCGTTGCTTACCGCGGGAGTAAGACCGTGGGGGATAAGCTTCACGGTCAAGAGGGAAACAGCCCAGACCGCCGTCTAAGGCCCCGAAACGTACGCTAAGTGCCGAAGGAAGTGAGGATGCAAAGACAGCCGGGATGTTGGCTTAGAAGCAGCCATCATTTAAAAAGTGCGTAATAGCTTACCGGTCGAGCATCTTCGCGCCGAAAATGGACGGGACTCAAGCGTGCTGCCGAAGACGCGGGATCCATGCAAGGCCTGACAGCCGCGCTTGGATCGGTAGGGGAGCGTACCACGCAGGGTTGAAGGGCGACCGTAAGGACGTCTGGACCGCGTGGTAGTGAGAATCCGGGCATGAGTAGCGATAAGAAGAGTGAGAAGCTCATCCGCCGTAAGCCTAAGGTTTCCTGGGGAAGGCAATTCCGCCCAGGGTTAGTCGGGACCTAAGCTGAGGGCGAAAGCCGTAGGCGATGGATAGTGCGTGAAAATTCGTACACCACCCGCTGAGCGTTGATCCAAGGGGGGACGGGACGCCAAAAGTCCGGCGTAACGACTGATGGAATAGTCGTGTGACTCCCGAGTCCTAGTCGTAGGCAAATCCGCGACGATATGGACAGAGGAGGCACTTGTGGAACCTTCGGGGACCGCAAGTCGTCTGAGGCGTCTCCGAGAAAAGCCTCGTGGGGAGCGATGTGGGTGCCCGTACCAAAACCAACACAGGTGGGCGAGGAGAGTATCCTAAGGCGCGCGAGAGAACTCTGGTGAAGGAACTCGGCAAATTGACCCCGTAACTTCGGGATAAGGGGTGCCACTGACCTTGGACATTTACTTGCGAGGGGTCGGTGGCCGCAGAGAAACGGGAGCGGTGACTGTTTATCAAAAACACAGGTCTACGCCAACTCCGAATGAGGAAGTATGTAGACTGACGCGTGCTCGGTGCCGGAAGGTTAAGGTAAGGGGTTATCCCTTCGGGGAGAAGCTCTGAACCGAAGCCCCGGTTAACGGCGGCCGTAACTATGACGGTCCTAAGGTAGCGAAATTCCTTGTCGGGTAAGTTCCGACCCGCACGAATCGCGTAACAATCGCTCCGCTGTCTCCACCAGGGACTCGGCGAAATTGCAATCGCGGTGCAGATGCCGCGTACCCGCAGCTAGACGGAAAGACCCCGTGAACCTTGACTGCAGCCTAGTATTGGAACTTGTCCTGGCATGCGTAGCATAGGTGGGAGGCATCGATGTCCGGATTCTGGTCCGGGCGGAGCCATCAGTGAAATACCACCCTTGTTTTGATAGGTTTCTAACCGCGCGCCGTAATCCGGTCGTGGAACAGTGCTAGGTGGGCAGTTTTGCTGGGGCGGTATCCTCCAAAAGGGTAACGGAGGAGTCCAAAGGTTCCCTCAGTGCGGTTGGCAATCGCACGAAGAGCGCAAAGGTATAAGGGAGCTTGACTGCGAGACCCAAGGGTCGAGCAGATGCGAAAGCAGGGCTTAGTGATCCGGCGCTTCCGTATGGAAGGGGCGTCGCTTATCTGACAAAAGGTACTCCGGGGATAACAGGCTGATCTCCCCCAAGAGTCCGTATCGACGGGGAGGTTTGGCACCTCGATGTCGGCTCATCGCATCCTGGGGCTGTAGGAGGTCCCAAGGGTTGGGCTGTTCGCCCATTAAAGCGGTACGTGAGCTGGGTTCAGACCGTCGTGAGACAGGTCGGTCCCTATCTACTGTGGGTTCAGGAAGCTTGAGGAGTTCTCCCTTTAGTACGAGAGGATTTGGGGGGACGGTCCGCTGGTGTTCCGGTTGTCCCGCCAGGGGCATTGCCGGGTAGCTATGACCGGATCGGATAAGCGCTGAAAGCATCTAAGCGCGAAGCCTGCTCCAATACTTGGCTTCCCTGAGGCACGTTGAAGACTACGACGTTGATAGGCCGGATGTGTAAGCGCAGCAATGCGCTCAGCTAACCGGTACTAACCAGCCGATTGGCTTGGCCACCCCCCTCCGTCCCACGCGGACGCCGGGCGGGTGACGTCACGGAGAAGAAGAAGAGTCTGCTCTCGGTCTGATCGAGAAACGTCTGCCGCTGTTCGTCGAAATCAACGACATTCCTGGTGGTCAGAGCGGTCGGGAAACACCCGTTCCCATTCCGAACACGGCCGTTAAGCCGCCCGCGCCGATGGTACTGCGGATCGTTCCGCGGGAGAGTAGGTCGCCGCCAGGATCAAATCACGCGAGGGGCGTGCCCGAGAGGGCGCGCCCCTCGTCGATTCCCGGTCCCGTTGTCGATTGCCGGTCCCGCGGGCGCCGGCCGTGTCGGGTCGTGGGTCCGCCGCCCATCGTCGGCTCTGCCCCTCGAGTTCGCGAGGCGACGGCGCAGCTCGTCGGCCTCCTTCTCGGCTGCGCGCGTCGTTGCGTGGACCTGGCCCACATCGTTCAGCAACTCCCGTGGCCGGAGCGTCGCCGGAGTCGCGATCTCTGCGTCGGCGCTCCTCGAACGGGGCGTTCAGTCCCGACTTCGTTGCGGCCTTCGCGCTCGACTGCGTCGAGCGCTCGCGTGCTCGCCGATCGCAGCCGCCGTTGGCGGCTGCCCTCCGCTGTGGCCTTCGGCCTGCGCTTCGCGTTCGCTCGTTCCGAAGGCTCCACAGGAACCTTCTCGTGCGGCGGCGCCGCACCCTCGGTCACCCCCAGCGGCGGAGCCGCGGGGGCTCGCACTCTTGGACTCGCGGCTCCGGCTCGACCGGCACGGGCTGCCGCGTGGCGGCAGCTCAGGGGCCACGCACGCAGGCCGCGATCCGACTGCGTCACAGCCGCTCTCGCCGCGCGAGCTGGTGAACGATGCGTGTCGGCGGAACCGCGGGACGCGATCGCGCCCTCATGGCCGGAGTGCGGGGGCGGCGGTGGAGCTTCGCGGGAGCGCGGCCGCATGGTCGGACGCCCGGGGCGTCGGGGGCCGCGGCGGCACCCACGTACGCAGGGACGCAGCTCTTGCACTAGCCCGACCACGGGATCCCCGGATCGCTCAGGTTCAGGCTGCGGCTCCGAGCGGAGTCCTCGC
>CALKVK010000038.1 GCA_937996235.1 uncultured bacterium
GCGCGGCGGAGCGCGAGCTTGAACGGCTGGGCGCTAACTTGGTGGCGCTGGTGTCTGACACCGTTCGTCGCTCAGCGGCGACGACGCTGCGGTGCGCGCGCGCGGCGGAAGACGAGCACCGAGCCGCGGTCGCCGCCGGGCATGCCGCTCGTGCGCTGCGGCAGCACCGCGAGGCCCGTCTCGCGCGCGACGTCGGCCGCTTCGCGGAGCTCGTCGGCGGGCGGCTCGGGGCCCTTCATCAGCAGGGCGACGCCGTCGCGCGCGAGCAGCGGCGCGATCTCGCGCAGGAGCGCCGGAGCGGGGCCGACGGCGCGCGCGACGACGAGCGGGAAGCCGCCGCGGAGGCCGGGGCGTTCGCGCGGCAGCAGGTGCCCGCGACACTGGAGCGCCTCGGCGTTCGCGATGCCGGCGCGCGCCAGGCAGTCCGCGACCACCCGCACCTTCTTGCCGGTGCCGTCGATGAGCAGCGCGCGCGCGCCCGGCCACGCGACGGCGAGCGGCACGCCCGGGAAGCCGCCGCCCGTGCCGAGGTCGAGGAAGCGCACGGGGGGCGCGTCCCCCGCGACCGCGCGCCAGACCGGAACGAGCGAGAGGCTGTCGACGAGGTGCCTCTCGACGGCGGCCGCGGGCTCGCGCACGGCGGTGACGTTGATCTTCTCGTTCCACTCGAGCAGCGCCTCGAGGTAGCGCAGGAGCTGCGCGCACTGCGCCTCGTCGAGCGCGACGCCGAGGCGCGCGGCGCCGTCGCGGAGGAGGTGGTCCGGCGCGGGCGCAGCGGCGGGCTGCGCGCCGGGGGCGGCGTCCGGTGGGGCATCGGTCGCGGGCGTGTCGTCGCTCACGCGCAGACGTTCGCAAAGGCCCGCGCGCCGCGGAAGGACGCCCCGGCCGCGCGCCGCTATTCGCCGCTCCCGCGCTACCATGCGCCGTTCGTCCCCGGAGGTCGCCGCACGGCCGTGCGCGCCGGCTCCCGGGGGCCAGGGAGGACACGATGCACCTCGGCCGATTCCGCGTCCCGACGCCCGTCAACGAGCCCGTGAAGGGCTACGTCCCCGGAAGCCCCGAGCGCGCGTCGCTGCAGGCCGAGGTCGCCCGGCAGCACGGCGAGGTGGTGGACATCCCCTGCGTGATCGGCGGCGAGCGCGTCTACTCCGGCGACGTCTTCGAGCTGACGATGCCGTGCGACCGCCGCCACGTGCTCGCGCGCATCCACATGGCGACGACCGAGCAGGTGAACGCCGCCGTGGACGCCGCCGAGGAGGCGCGGCGCGCGTGGCACCGCCTGCCGTGGGAGGAGCGCGCGGCGGTGTTCCTGCGCGCCGCCGAGCTGCTCGCGGGGCCGTGGCGCGACCGCCTGAACGCGTCCACGATGCTCGGGCAGGGCAAGACCTGCCACCAGGCCGAGATCGACTCGGCGTGCGAGATCATCGACTTCTGGCGCTTCAACACGTGGTACGCCGAGTCGTCGATCTACGCGGAGCAGCCGCCCGTCAGCCCGACCGGCACGTGGAACCGCATGGAGGCGCGCCCCCTCGACGGCTTCGTCTTCGCGATCGCCCCGTTCAACTTCACGTCGATCGCGCTCAACCTGCCGACGTCGCCCGCGCTCCTCGGCAACACGGTCGTCTGGAAGCCAGCGACGACGGGCGCGCTGTCGTCGTGGTACGGCATGCAGCTCCTCGAGGCCGCGGGGCTGCCGCCGGGCGTCATCAACATGGTCGTCGGGCGCGGCGGCACCGTCGGCGACCCCGTCATCGCGCGGCGCGAGTTCGGCGGGCTGCACTTCACGGGCTCGACCGGCACGTTCCAACGGCTGTGGGTCTCGATCGCGAACAACCTGCCGCAGTACGGGCAGTACCCGCGCATCGTCGGCGAGACGGGCGGCAAGGACTTCTGCATCGCACACCCCTCGGCCGACCCGGCGGCGCTCGCGACGGCCGTGCTGCGCGGCGCGTTCGAGTACCAGGGCCAGAAGTGCTCGGCGCTCTCGCGCGTCTACGTCCCGAAGAGTCTGTGGAAGGACGTGCGCGGCCGCGTCGTCGCGGGCATCTCCGAGATGAAGATGGGCGACACGCGCGACTTCGCGGTGTTCCTCGGCGGCGTCATCGACCAGGCCGCGTTCCGCGAGCACTCCGCGTACCTGGCCCTCGCCAAGGAGACCGGACGCGTGCACGCGGGCGGCCGCGCGGACGACACGCACGGCTGGTTCGTGGACGCGACGCTCGTCGAGGTGGACGACCCGAAGCACCGCCTGATGTCCGAGGAGATCTTCGGCCCGATCTGCACGGCCTACGTCTACGACGACGCACGCTGGAGCGACGCGCTCGACCTCGTGGACTCGACGAGTCCCTACGCGCTCACGGGCGCCGTGTTCGCCACCGACCGCCGCGCGATCGCGGAGGCCACGGAGCGCCTGCGCTTCGCCGCGGGCAACTTCTACGTCAACGACAAGCCGACGGGCGCGGTCGTCGGACAGCAGCCGTTCGGCGGCGCGCGCGCGTCGGGCACGAACGACAAGGCGGGCAGTCCGCTCAACCTGCTGCGCTGGGTCAGCCACCGCAGCATCAAGGAGACGTTCGTCCCGCCGACGGACTGGCGCTACCCGTTCCTGGGCTGACCCGGGCGGCGCACCCGCGGCGACGCGGCCACCGGTTCAGAACGTCAGGTCGAGCGAGAGCACGAGGTTCCGGCCCGGCTCGTTGACGCCCGAGCCGTGGATGCGGTACTCGCGGTCGAACACGTTGTCGAGCGCCACCGCGAACGTGACCCCGTCGTGGATCTCCCAGCTCGCGCCGAGCGACACCACGCCGTATCCGGGGGTCCCCCCGGGAGGGATGCGATCCGTATCGGTCTCGTCCTTGAGCGAGAGCCGGTCCTGCGCGTCGGCGAAGCGCCCGGAGATCCAGGCCCGCCACGGCGCTGCGGCCGGCCGCCAGGTCAGCGTGCAGGCACCGGTGAGCGGCATCAGGCGCGATGCGGGAGCGCTCGTCTCGCGGCCGTTCGGCAGCAACTGGTCGATGTCGCCCTCCTGCCACGAGCCGGCCACGGCGAGCGTCCACGCGTCGTCGATACACACGGCCAGCTCCGCCTCGACGCCGTCGATCTCCCCGTCCCCGACGTTGTCCTTGCGGACCTCGGGCGTGGAGCCGACGCGCCGACCGGTGGGCGACGGGACGATCAGATCGCGCACCCACGTGCGCCACACGCCGACCTGGCCGGACCAGCACCCGCGCTGCAGCTTGACGCCGAGCTCCGCCTGCGTGAACCGCTCCGGGTCGAGATCGAGCGACGGCGTCTCGACTCCGCTCGTGTCATCGAGACGCGTCAGATCCGAGAGGTTCGGCGCGCGGAAGCCCTGGGAGACGCCGCCGAACGCGTTCCAGCCCGGGGCGACGGGGCGCACCGCGCGCAGGCTCGCGACGGTCGCGCTCCACGTGTCGTCGAACCCGATGACGTTGCCGGGAGTCGCCGGGTCGCTCCCGCCGATGAGCGGGTCGTCGACTCGGTCGGCGTCGGCGCGCGCGTGCGTCCAGCGCGCGCCGGCAGTGAAGGTCGTCCCGCCGACCGTGAACTCGTCCTGCGCGTAGACGCCGAACAGCCGGTAGCGCGCGTCGTCGGCCACCGGTCCCTGCACCGTCTCGAGCACCTCGACGCCGTCCTCGAAGTTGCGCCGGTACGAGTCGACGTCGTCGTCCCACAGCTCGAATCCGTACGTCAGGAGCCCCGCCGACGTGTCCTTCTCGGCTTGGAACTGCACGCCCCAAGTGTCGACCCCGTAGCCCTGCTCGTCGGACTTCGCGGGCCGCCGCGTGTCGCGGTCGCGGACCTGCACCTCCTCCTGGCGCTGGAACGAGACGGTCAACTCGACGTCGTCGGCGAGGAGCGCGTCGAGCGCGCGCCGGTTGCGCGCGTACCAGAGCTCGCGCGTCTGCGTGAGATCGCGGCGGAGTTCGTCGCCGACGGTCGTCCCGTGGTACGGAACGGCGTCGACGGTGCGATGCGTGCGCGGGACGTCGTCCTGCTGCACGCGCTGCACGCCGAAAGCCCAGCGCGCGCGCGACGACTCGCGGAAGTCGAGCCGCACGTCGAAGTCGCGTTCGCGATAGCCCGTCTGCGGCTGGTGGTCGCCGTCGCCGCCGACGCGCAGGTCACCGAAGCTCCGGTAGTTCGCGCCGACGACCCAGCCGAGATCGTCGACGTTGCCCTCGGTCTCCGCCCGCCACGTCCACGAGTCCTCGGCCGACGCCCAGCGCGAGTACGTGCGCAGGCTCGCGTGTGCGCCGGACTCGAAGCTCGTGCGTCGACGCACGACCGCGCTCACGGCCCCGCCGACGGCGTCGGAGCCGTAGAGCACGGAGCTCGGCCCGCGCACGAGCTCGAGGCGCTCCACCGAGAGCGCGTCGACCGTGCCCCAGTACTGGTTCGGGCCGGAGCGGAACGTCGAGTTGTTGAGGCGGATCCCGTCGATCAGCAGCACGGTGTGGTAGCCGGTGAATCCGCGGATGAACGGCGACCCCTGGCCGTATGCGGTGCGTTGGACCATCACGCCGGGCTGATCGAGGAGCGCGTCGGGTAGCGTGCGCCGCATCCGCTCGCGCGCGATCTCGTCGGCGCGGACGACGTCGGCGATCCAAGGCGTCCCGAACGCGCGCTCCTCGCGGCGCGCGGCTGTCACGAGGATCTCGGACGCGTCGACGAGTTCGGAGGGTGCGCCGGCGTCCGGGACGCGCAGCGGGTCCTCGTCGCCGAGCGCCGTCGCGCCGCATACGAACGACACGACCGGAATCGCCGACACCAACCGCAGACGACGCATCGACGGATCTCCTCCAGTTCCTTCCGCTGAGCGGGAACGCGCGCGAACGGAGGGCGGGCGCGAAGGTTCGGCGATTCTCCGGACGCACGCCGGGGCGGCCGGAGTGGCCGAGCGCGTCAGTCCGTGAGCCGGAACTTGATCGGCGGCAGGCGCAGCGTGGAGTGGACGGGCTCGCCGCGCACCGTCGCGGGCCGGAACTCCCACGTCTCGACCGCCGCGATCGCCGCTCGGTCGAGCAGCGCCGAGCCGGAGCTCCGCACGACCTCGACGGCTTCGAGCGAGCCGTCGGCGGCGATGACGACGCGCAGCACGACAACGCCCTCGATGCCGAGGTCGAGCGCCGTGCGCGGGTAGCGCGGCTCACGGAGCGCGACGAACGCCGCGGGTGTCGCGGCGAGCACGGGCGCGGACGCGTGCGCCGCCGGCGACGCTGCGAGCGGCGGACGCGGTGCCGCGACGTCCACGGCGTCGCCGGTGCCGGCCGCCTCCGGCGCCGCGCTGCGGCGACGCGGCGGAGCGAAGCGCGCCGTCGCCGCGAACGGATCCGCGCAGTGGATCGTGACCGGCGCGTCCGCACGCGGCTCGGGCGCGAAGTCGGGCGCCTCCGGCTCCCACTCGGGGAGGAGCGGCTCGGCGACGAGTTCTTCGCGCCTCGGCAGCTCGAACTCCGGCTCGAGCGGCGGGGGCGGCGGCACCAGCTCGACCGCGCGCGCGATCTCCGCGCGGGTCGTCACGCCGACGGGCTCCCCAGCGGGCCGGCCGACCGAGAGCCACGCGAGGGCGAGCGCCGCGTGCAGCGCGAGCGACGCCGCGACGGCGCGCGCGCGGCCGCGCGGACCCGTCCGCCCCACCGGCCATCGACGCTGCATCCGGTCCTCCCGCGGCTCCGTGTCGCACGCGCGACGCCGTCTATCCGGTGTGCAAGAAGGGCGCCGAGATCGCGCGCAACCGAACCGTCCGCGCAGCGGCACACTCGGACCGCTCGCGCGCGACCGCGGTCACGGAACGCGCCGCGCGGCGTTTCCTGCGTCGCTTCGGGAGACGGTCGCTCGCCCGTGCGCGCTACCCGGGCGGGACGCCGTCTGCGTGAGTGCGATCGACCACACGCTGCGTCGCGCGGCGGGCGCCGCCGGGCAGGCGGCGATCCGGCAGCGTCCGGCTCGCGAGTCGCGTCAGGCCAGGGTGACGACCTTCTCGATGTCGTCGATGACGGAGCCGGGGAGGGTGGGGTCGGGGGAGGCGATCTCGAGGGTGTCGGTGCCGGGACCGCCGTCGAACTGGAAGCCGTGCGGGAGCAGCGGGCCCTCGCCGATCTCGAACTCCTCGGTCACGCGCAGCGTGTCGTCGCCCGGTCCGCAGGAGACCGCGAGGCCCTCGTAGGTCTGGGAGCGCGAGTACGAGCTGATGCGCGCCTCGAACTCGTCGTCGCCGGACTTCGTGTCGATGCGGGCTGCGCGGATGCGCGCCTGCTCCTCGAGCTCCTGCACGCGCAGATCGAGGTCGATGTCGTCGCGGTCGCGGCCGCCCGCGACGCGCAGCTCGTCGCACGCCACACCCGCCGCGGCGAAGGTGTTCGTGCCGTTGCCGAGCTTGACGGAGATGCGGTCCTCGAAGCGGACGTCGAGCAGCTCGAAGAAGTCCGCGCCGAGCACGCTGCCCGCGAGATCGAGCGAGCCCGACACGGCGTCGGCCGGGTCGGCGGTCGCGGGCGCGCCGTGCACGCGCACGTCGGACGCGGCGGCGCCGCGCGCGTTCACCTTGGCCTTGCCGTGCACGACGGAGTCCGCCAGCGAGAGCGCGTAGAGGTCGGTGCCGCGCGCGGCCACGAGGTCGAGCGTGACGAGGTCGATCGCCGACAGCGTCACGGCCACCTCGCCGCCGCGGCCGCCCGTGGCGACGAGCGCGTCGAACTCGCAGTCGTCGACCACGAGCGCGTCGTGGTCGGGGGCGCCGCGCGCGCTCGCGCCGAAGTCGATGCGCACGGCGTCGAACGCGGCGTCCCGCGCGACGACCTCGTCGGAGCCGACGCCGAGGAGCAGCGCAAGGGCCCCGCCGACGGTCGCGCAGTCGTCCTTCGCCGCGGGCGGGCACGGGCTGCCGACGAACTCGACGGCGTCGTCGCCGGCGCCGAGGTCGATCACGAGCTTGCGCGACGCGTCCACGTCGAGCGACGCCGCGCCGCCGACGGTCGTGCCGCCGGACCCCGTCAGGCGCACCATGCCGCCGCCGAGCGGCTCCACGCGCAGCGCGTCGTTGCCCCTGGTGCCCTTCACCTTCACGCGTCCGCGGCGGGCGCGCACCACGAGATCGCCCGCGCCGGGCTGCGGCGGCGTGCCGAGCGTGACGACGTAGACGCCGGTCGCGACGGAGCCGTCGGTCGAGCTGCCGTTCAGCCGCACGACCACCTCGCCCGCGTCGTTCACACGCGCGGGCAGGCCGTCGTCGCCGGTGCCGAAGGTCGCCGGGAAGCTCGGCGTGCCGCCGTTGCCGATGCCGACGACACGGCCCGTGCCGGTGCGCGTCGGCACGGTGTCGCCGGTGCGCAGCGCGGTGACGAGCCGCCGCGGCGACGACGAGTCCTCGACGAGCAGCGCACTGCGCGACGCGCCGCCGTCGCGGTAGCTCACCTCGAGCGCGACGCCGCCCGACGGCGCGACCATCACGGTCACGAGGCCCTCGACGGCGAACGTGCTCGCGCCGTCGGTGAAGGACATGCCGGGATACGCGACGAGCTCGAGCGCGGCGCCCGTGCGGCGCCGCCACACGCCCACGCGCGCCGAACCCGTGACGGCCGCGCCCGTCACCGCGCCGACGAACACGACGCCGTCCGCGACCGGGAACGCCTCGACGCGCTGGGCGTTGCTCGCGAGTCCGCCGGTGAACGTGAACGCGCCCGCGGTGTCGCCGGCGGCCGCGACGCGCGAGAGCGTCGCGCCCGTCGCCTCGTAGACCGCGGCACCCTCGGAGAGCAGGTGCTCGACGGCGAACGCGGTGCGCGGCTCGGCGAGGGCGCCGACACGCGGCGCGACGCGCGGCGTGCCGATGCCGAAGACGGTGCGGCCCGTGTCGGGCATCGGGGAGCCGTCGAGCGCGAGCAGCTCGAAGCCGTCGAGCTGCGGGTCGTAGAGCGCGAGCGCGCTGCGGTTCGTGAGCGTGCCGTCGCGCACCGTGGTGAGGAACGCGGTCGCGCCGTCCGCGAGCGTCGCCTGGAACGTCGCGTCGAACTGGAACGCGAGGTCGTCGATGCCCGTGTCGCCGGCGCGCTGCAGCAGCTCGAACGCGGCCGCGCCCCGGCGGCCCAGCAGCACGAACACGTTCGCGTCGGCGGGCGCGCAGTTCCACGGCGCGCTCTCCGTCCCGAAGCGCGCGCCGAGGAACAGCGCGCCGTCGTGGATGCCGTACGAGTTCGCCTGCGCGGAACTGTTCAACCGCACCAGTCCGCACGCGAGCCCGGGGAGCGGCGCGTCCGCGACCGCAACCGTGCGCAGGCCGGTGCCGGCGACGTCGGCGAGCAGCGCCTCGACGAAGGAGCCGCTGCGGTCGAGGCTCGCGGCGAAGGCCACGCGGCCCGCGCGGCTGAGTCGTGCCGACGAGATCGAGCGCACGGTCGTGCCGGCGACCGAGATCACCGCGGGGCTCTCGGCCGCCGGCGGCGCGGCGTCGCCCGTCGGGTTCTGCGCCGCGACGCTCGCCGTCGTGACGACGCGGCGCAGCACGCCCGCACGGTTCGCGAGGAACCAGGAGCTGCCGCGTAGGAGCGCGCCGTCCTGCTCGTACACGTCGCTCGCGAAGAGCACCTCGCCCGCGTCGTCGAGCAGCACCGTCGGTCCGGGCCGGACGTGCACACCCGCCGCCTCGCCCGGAGCGGGGGTGCCGTCGGTCGCGACGAGGCGCGCGGTGCCCTCGCCGGCGGCGGCGTGCGCTGCGAGCGCGAGGCAGAGCGCGAGCGAGGCGAGTGCGGCGAGACGTGCTCCTGAGCGCGGCATGGCGTCCTCCGGTGGACCGGGCGGGTCCCCTGACGCCGCAGAACGGCGTCCGCGCGGACGGCAGACAGGGATTCCGCGGCGCGGCGTCAGGAGCCGCGTGCGGCGCGGCGCGAGAGCAGCTCGAACGCGCGGCGGTAGCGCTCGAGCGCGCGGTGCCGCGCGCGCTGCGCGGCGTCGTAGGCGATGCCGAGCCGCGCCGCCTCCTCGTCGAGCGTGCGCCCCTCGGCGTGGCCGACCACGAGCTCCGCGTCGCGCGGCAGGAGCAGCGCGAGCGCCTCCTCGGCGCGGCGGACCTGGTCGGCGCGCTCCGCGCGCGTCGCGGGCCCCGCACCCGGGGACGCGGGCTCGCGGACGGCCGCGGGGTCGTCGGTGTCGCTGTCGGCGCGCGTCAGGCGCAGGAGGCGCGCGGGGCGGCGCTTCGCGGCGGCGAAGTGTGCGCGGCGGTCGGCGATGTGGGCGCGCGCGACGCGCAGCATCCACGCCTCGAACTCGGGGCCGCTGCGCAGCTCGAAGTCGCCGGCGCGCCCGAGCGCGCGCGTGATGACGCCCTGGACGAGGTCCTCGACCGGCTCGTGCAGGGCGAGCGTCCGCGCGTGGCGTGCGACGAAGCGCTCGAGCGCGGGGCGCCCCGCCGCGAGCAGCGCGCTGAGCTCGTCGACGTTCATCGCGTCTCCGCGCTCTCGACGAGGAAGCGGAAGCCGAACTCGTCGCCGGCCACGTCGGGCGCGATGCCCTGGCCGCCCCAGATGCGGAAGCTCTCGGGCCGCGGGTCGGCCCACGACCCGCCCGCGGTGCGGCGCGTGCGCGCGCTCTCGCCCCACGTGCTCGCGGTCCACTCGGTGACGCCGCCCGCGGTGTCGAAGAGCCCGGACGGCGTCTCGTCGCGCGGATACGCGAGCGCCGCCGACGGCGCCGCGCGCGGCCGCGCGAAGCACGAGGCCACCCACTTCGCGCGGAACTGGTTGCCGAACGCGTAGTCGCGCGCGAGCTCGGTGCCGGCCGCCGTCGCCCACTCCTCGATCGTCGGCAGACGCGCGCGCCACGGCGCGCCGCGCGCGGCCGCGCGCGCGCTCCACCAGCGGCAGAACGCCTCGGCGTCGTCGCACGAGACGCCGAGCACGGGCCAGTCGGCGGGCCAGTCGGCGGGGAGCGCGTAGAGACCGTCGGCGCCGCGCGGCCAGTGCCCACCTGCCGCGCGCGTCGCGGGGCTGCGGGGTGCGCGCACGAGCGTCGGCGACGCGTCGATCTCGGCGCGCGTCGCCGCGTCGTTCAGGAACTCGAGGTACTCGCCCGCGAGCACCTCGGTCTCGCGCATGCGGAAGAGCACGTCGCCCGACTGCGCGTCGCGGATGGGCACGCAGCCCGCGGGCGTCGTGCCCGCGGGTTCGAGCGCCACCTCGATGCGCAGGTCCGTGTCGGCGAGCACGTGCAGCGGACGCCGCGCCTCCTCGCGGCCCGGCGCGCGGACGACCACGAGCACGTCGCCCGCGGCGACGCGGACGTCCGCACCCAGCGCCTCCGTGCCTTCCCAGGCGAGCGGCTGCGTGGTGACGCGCACGCGCGCACCGGGCGGGAGCTCGAGCGTGCGGTGCGCCCCGCGATCGAGGACTGCGGCAGAGGCGCCCGCGGCGAGACGCTCGGCGAGCGCCGCCGCGTTCTCGGGCGTCACGCGCTCGCCGCCGACGCCGACGACGAGATCGCCCGCCGCGAGCGAGCCGTGGTCCGCGAGCAGACGCAGCGCGCAGCCCTCGGTCGACGGCGCCGCGACGCCGACCGCCACCGGCACGAGACGCGGCTCGCCCTCCGCGCGCAGCGCGGCGTCGAGCTCGTAGCGGTAGATGCGCGCCGTCGCGCCGGGCGCGTCGCAGACGACGGTGACGCGTCCCTCCCCCGCCACGACGTCGTGCCCGGCGTCGCCCCCGGCGAGTTCGCGCACACGCCGCGCGTAGAACGCGGCGGCGCCGTCGTCGTGACGCAGCCGCGCCTCGCGCCAGCCCTCGCGGTAGAGCGCGGCCGTCGCGGCGTCCACGCGGTCGCCGTAGGCGCCGAGCAACGTCGCGCGCGCGAGGTCGCCGAGCACGCCGTGGAACGCGGCCTCGCGGCGGCGGCGGCTCTCCTGCACCTCGTGGGCGACGCGCGCGAGCTCGGCGTCCTCGGCCGCGCTCGTGTACGTCGTCACCGCCTGCTTCTCGAGCCACGCGAGCGCGCGCTCGCTCTCGCGCGCGGCGGCCGCCTCGGCGCGGAACGTCACGACCCCGCGCTGCGCGGCGTCGAGGGCCGCCGCGGCCTCGGCGCGGCGCTCGAGCGTGCGGGCGACGAGGAGCGCGGCGGCGCCCGCGACGAGGAGCGCGAGCGACGCGCTCGCGACCGGGCGTCTCCGGACCGCGCGCAGCGTGCGCCGCAGCGGACCGGCACCGCGCGCGGCGACCGGCCGCGCGGCGAGCACAGCGCGCAGGTCGTCGGCGAACGCCGCGGCGCTCGCGTAGCGGCGCGACGGGTCGCGCTCGAGCGCCGTCGCGACGACGAGCGCGAGGTCGTGCGGCACGGCGGGGCGCAGGCGGCGCGGCGAGGGCGGTTCCGTCTCGAGCACGCGCCGCAGCGTCTCCGCCTCGCTCGCACCTTCGAACGGCTGCACGCCGGTCAGCGCCTCGTACAGCACGACGCCGAGCGACCAGACGTCGCCGCGCGGGTCGTCGCCGGCGCCCGGGCCGAAGCGCTCGGGCGCGGCGTAGGCCGAGGTACCGAGGAAGCGGCCGGTGCGCGTGAGACGCCCCGCGCCCTCCTCCGCCGCGACGCCGAAGTCGAGGAGCACCGCGTCGCCCGCGGGCGTGATGCGCACGTTCGAGGGCTTCACGTCGCGGTGGACGACGCCCGCCTCGTGCGCCGCCTGCAGCGCACCCGCGAGCTGCGCGGCCCAGCGCACGCACGTCTCGACGGGCGGCGGCACGCCGTCGTCACCGTCGTCGCGGGCGCGCGCGAGCACCTCGTCGAGTCCCTCGCCCTCCACGAACTCCATCGCGAGGAAGCGCGTGCCCCCTTCCTCGCCGACGCCGTAGAGCCGCACCACGTGCGGATGGCGCAGACGTGCGACCACCTGCGCCTCGCGCTCGAAGCGCGCAGCGAGAGTGGTCGAGCCCTGCAGCTCGGGGCGCAGCAGCTTGAGCGCGACGAGGCGCCCGAGCTCCTCGTCCTCGCCGAGCAGCACGGCGCCCATGCCGCCCTCGCCGAGCGTGCGCAGCACGCGGTAGCGCCCGAGGCGCTCGAACGGCGCGCCGGGCGGCGCGCGCTGCGCAGCGGCGTCACTCCCCGTCGGCTCCGCGCCGCACGTCGCGTGGACGCGCTCGAGCCGCACGCGCAGCGCGGCGTCGGCGCAGTCGTGCGCGGCGAGGAACGCCGCGGGATCGGGGGCGGCACCACCGAGCGCGGCCTCGACGTAGAGGTCGTAGAGCTCCTCGGCGCGATCGGGGTCGTCGGCTCCGTCCGCCTCCGCCATGTGCGCCCATCTTCGCCCGCGCCCCCGCGCCCGGGAACCGTTCGTTCGTGACGGCGAGCCGCCCGACGTGCCGCGGCCGGTACGCGGGGAATAGCGGTCCGGGGACGAGGCTTCCGAATCACAGGGCGCGGCGCGGGGGCGGGAGTCCGCCGGCGCGCGCACCGTCACACTGCAGCAGACCTCGCACGTGCGGACGGCGCCGCCGGCGCGGCCGCAGGCGCGAGGCGAAGGGAGCACCGACCATGAGCGACGGACAGGGTTGTCCGCACACGGGGGCGAAGAATGCGCAGACCGCCGGCGGTGGCACGGGCAACCGCGACTGGTGGCCCGACGCGCTGCGCCTCGACCTCCTCCACCAGCACTCGGCCCTCTCGAACCCGATGGGCGCCGACTTCGACTACCGCCGCGAGTTCGAGAGCCTCGACTTCGCGGCCCTGAAGGCGGACCTGCGGGCCGCGATGACGGACTCGCAGGACTGGTGGCCGGCCGACTTCGGCCACTACGGCCCGCTCTTCATCCGCATGGCGTGGCACAGCGCGGGCACGTACCGCGTGGCCGACGGCCGCGGCGGCGCGGGCGCCGGGCAGCAGCGCTTCGCGCCGCTCAACAGCTGGCCCGACAACGCGAACCTCGACAAGGCGCGGCGCCTGCTGTGGCCCATCAAGCAGAAGTACGGGCGGAAGATCTCGTGGGCCGACCTGATGGTGCTCGCGGGCAACGTCGCGCTCGAGTCCATGGGCTTCAAGACCTTCGGCTTCGGCGGCGGACGCGCGGACGTCTGGGAGCCCGAGGAGGACGTCAACTGGGGCACCGAGACGCAGTGGCTCGCGTCCGGCCGCCACAGCGGCGAGCGTGAGCTCGACAACCCGCTGGCCGCCGTGCAGATGGGCCTGATCTACGTGAACCCCGAGGGCCCGGACGGCAACCCGGACCCGCTCGCGGCCGCGCGCGACATCCGCGAGACCTTCGCGCGGATGGCCATGGACGACGAAGAGACCGTCGCGCTGATCGCGGGCGGCCACACCTTCGGCAAGACGCACGGCGCCGGCCCGGCGACGCACGTCGGTCCGGAGCCGGAGGCCGCGGGCATCGAGGAGCAGGGCCTCGGCTGGAAGAGCAGCTACGGCAGCGGCAAGGGCGGCGACGCGATCACGAGCGGACTCGAGGTCACGTGGACGTCCACGCCGACGCGCTGGGGCAACGGCTACTTCGAGAACCTGTTCGGCCACGAGTGGGAGCTGACGAAGAGCCCGGCCGGCGCGCACCAGTGGCGTCCGAAGGGCGGCGCGGGCGCGGGCACGGTGCCCGACGCGCACGATCCTTCGAAGCGCCACGCCCCGGCGATGCTCACGACCGACCTCTCGCTGCGCTTCGACCCGGCCTACGAGAAGATCTCGCGGCGCTTCCTCGCGGACCCGCAGGCGTTCGCCGACGCGTTCGCCCGCGCGTGGTTCAAGCTGACGCACCGCGACATGGGGCCGCGCACGCGCTACCTCGGACCCGAGGTGCCGGCCGTGGACCTGATCTGGCAGGACCCCGTGCCCGCCGTGGACCACCCGCTCGTCGACGCGCGGGACGTCGCGCAACTGAAGGCGCGCGTGCTCGCGTCCGGGCTCTCGGTCGCGGACCTCGTCGCGACGGCGTGGGCTGCTGCGTCCACGTTCCGCGGCTCCGACAAGCGCGGCGGCGCCAACGGCGCGCGCATCCGCCTCGCGCCGCAGAAGGACTGGGAGGTCAACGAGCCGCAGCGCCTCGCGAAGGTGCTGGCCGCGCTCGACGGCATCCGCAAGCAGTTCGACGCGGCCGCGACCGGCGGCAAGAAGGTCTCGCTCGCGGATCTGATCGTCCTCGGCGGCTGCGCGGCGATCGAGGAGGCCGCGCGGAAGGGCGGGCACGCCGTGTCCGTGCCCTTCGCGCCGGGTCGCACCGACGCGACGGCCGAGCAGACCGACGCGGCGTCGTTCGCCGTGCTCGAGCCGCTCGCCGACGGCTTCCGCAACTGGTGCGGGCCGCGCTGCGCGGCGCGGCCGGAGCAGATGCTCGTCGATCGCGCGCAGCTCCTGACCCTCACGGCGCCCGAGACGACGGTGCTCCTGGGCGGCCTGCGCGTTCTCGGGGCGAACCACGGCGGCTCCGCCCACGGCGTGTTCACGTCACGCGTGGGAACGCTCTCGAACGACTTCTTCGTGAACCTGCTCGACATGGGCACCGCGTGGTCGCCCACGGACCACGGCACCTACGAGGGACACGACCGCACGACGGGCGCGCTGCGCTTCACCGCGACGCGCGTGGACCTGGCGTTCGGCTCGAACTCGCAGCTCCGCGCGCTGTGCGAGGTCTACGCCGGCGCGGACGGCGCGGACAAGTTCGTCCACGACTTCGTCGCGGCCTGGGACAAGGTCATGCGGCTCGACCGCTTCGACCTGCGCTGACTGCGATCGGGTGATCCGACGCGACGCGGCGGCGGGCCCGGCCCGCCGCCGCGTTCGATTCCGGCGCAGGGAGCCGACGCGCTCAGCGCGCGGCCGACGAGCCGAACACGCGACGCAGCAGCTCGGTCGTGCGCGCCGCGGGGTTCGCGCGGATGTCCTTCTCGACGTCCGCGACGGAGTCGAAGAGCCCGTCGAGCGCCTTCGACGTCACGTACTCGTCGAGCGAGAAGTCCACGGCCGGCACCAGCGGGATCGCGCGGTAGCGCGCCATCAGGTCGTCGTAGAGCTGCACCGCGCCGACCTTGCCCATGTGCTCGCGCACCACGGGCGCGTAGAGCTGCGTGAGCTTCGCAGTCGTGTTGCGCCGGAAGAAGTTCGTCGCCGACGCCTGCTTGCCCGACAGGATGCGCCGCGCGTCGTCGAACGTCATGCCGGCGATCGCGTCCACGAACACGGGCGCGGCCTGGGTCGCGGCGCTCTCGGCGGCGGCGTTCATCGCGCGCTCGAAGCGGTCCACCTCGCCGCCGAGCCCGACCTTGCGCAGCGTCGATGCGAACTTCTCGAGCTTGTCCGGCACGGGGATGCGCACGCGCGCGTCGTTCAGGTAGCCGCCCGGCGCCGAGAGCGAATCGACGGCGCGGCCGGTGCCGACGCGCAGCGCCTCCTTGAGACCCGCGACGATCGTATCGTCGGTGAGGGCGCCCTCGCCGAGCAGGCCCGAGAGCGACTTCCCGTCCATCGACGAGCACGCGACGGGCAGGCACGCGGCGGCGAGACACAGGATCGCGGTCACACGACGCATCGTTCACACCTCCGGGGTTCCCGAACGCGGGGGATTCTCCCCGGAGCGCGCGGCGGGCGGCAGAACCGACCGCGTGCGGCGCCCCGACGGAGCGCGGAGGGCCTCAGCGCGTGAAGAGGTCGAGCACCTTCGGACGCCGCACGCGCCGCACCGGGGCGACGAAGACCTCGAGCGAGCCGTCGGCGTTGCCGGGGCCCGTGCGCGCGAGGTCGGCGCGCGACTCGAGAAGGAGCCGCCGGCCGGAGCGCAGGAACGGGCCCGCGAACGTGTCCGCGTCGCTCTCGGTGAGCTGCAGCACGCGCGGACGCGACCGCACGCGGACCGCGAACGCCTCGGACGAGCCGTCGGCGTTGAGACTCGGGACGGGGTCGCCGCGGGTCGAGAGCGCGGCGTAGCGCCCCGCGCGGTCGAAGCCCGCGAAGAGCACGGCGGCGTCGCCGTCGGTGGCCTGGACCACCCGGCGCTCGCGGCCGCGCAGCCGCACGAGATAGAGCTCCTCCGAGCCGTCGGCGTTGCCGGGCGCGCCGGGCGCGAGGTCCCCGCGCGAGACGATCGCCGCGAAGCGCCGGCGCGGCGCGATGCCCACCAGCGTCGAGTCGCCGGCGGAACGCGTGAGCTGCGCGAGCGAGCCGTCGCGCAGATCCGCCAGGAACACCTCCTGCGAGCCGTCGCCGTCGCCGCCCGCCACGAGATCGCCGCGCGCGTGGATGCCGACGAGGTGCGCGCGCGGCCCGAACGACGCGAAGTCGCTGTCGGCGGCGCTCGCCGTGAGCTGCCGCAGCTCCTCGCCCGGCAGCTCCAGCACGAACACCTCGCGCGAGCCGTCGGCGTTGTCGCCCGTCAGGTCGCCCGTGGACGTGAACGCGACGTGGCGCCCGTCCGCGCTCCAGTCGGCGAAGACGCTGTCGCCGGTCGACGCCGTCACCTGGTGCAGCGCGAGCGTCGCGAGGTCGAGCAGGTAGAGCTCGCACGACGCGTCCGCGTTGCCGGGTGCGCCGGGCGTCAGGTCGCCGCGCGACTGCACGAGCGCGAAGCGCCCGAGCGGGTCGAGCGCACGCACGAGGCTCTCCTGCGGCGTGTTCGTGAGCTGGCGGAACTCGCCCGTGTCGCGCGCGAGCGTGAACACCTCGTTCCGGCCGTCCGCGTTGCCGGGCGCGCCGGGCGTCAGGTCGCCCTTCGAGACGAAGAACGCGCGCCGCCCGCCGTCGAAGTAGGCCTGGAAGAAGGTGTCCGACGCGGTCGCCGTCGCCTGCTCGAGACGTCCCTCCGCGGCGTCGAAGAACCACGTCTCGACGCTGCGGTCGGCATTGCCGGGCGCGCCCGGCGTCAGGTCACCGGTGCCGACGAGCACCACGTCGCCCGCGGCGCCGACGCGCGCGGGCGTCGTCGAGCGGTCCGACGCGCTGAGCTGGCGCAGCGCTCCCGTGCGCACGTCCAGCGTGAACGTCTCGCGCGAGCCGTCGGCGTTGCCGGGGGCGCCGGGCGTCAGGTCGCCGTCGGAGACGAGCGCGAGCGGGCCGCGTCCGTTCGGCGCACGGCGCGCGACGTACGTGTCGCCGCTGCTCGCGGTGAGCTGCCGTGGGCGTGCGTGGGCGGCGCCGGCGGCCAGCGTCGCGGTCAGCGTCGCGGCGAGCGCCGCGAGGAGCATCGGGGACGTGCGCATCGATCCACCTCCGGCGCGCAAGGTAGCGCGCGGGGCCGGAATCGTGCTGGCGCACGGCTCCGACATCCATTAGCAATTCGGCTAATCGAGCGCGACCGATCCGGAGAGGAGCCGACCGTGGAGAGCGAGCCGACCGCGAACACCGTCATCGCCACGTACCGTGTGCGGGGAGACGCCCTCGGCGCATTCCTCGCGCTCCTGCGTGAGCACCACCCGACGCTCGTGCGCCTCGGGCTCGCCACGCCGGAGCCGGCGGTCGTCTACCGCGGCGACGAGGGCGGCGCGCCCGTCGTGTACGAGATCTTCACGTGGGTCGATGCGAACGCGCCCGAGGTCGCGCACGAGACGCCCGAGGTGATGCGCATCTGGGAGGCGCTCGGCACACTCGTCGAGGAGCGCGACGGGCGGCCGCAGTGGGCGTTCCCCCACGTCGTGCGCGTGGATCTCGCCGCGCATGGCTGAGCGCGGGCCGCCGCGCTCCGCGGCGCGCGAACTCGCGGACCGCGAGGCCGTGTTCAAGGCGCTCGCGCACGCGTCGCGGCGGCACGTGCTGCTCGTCCTCCACTTCCGCGGCGGCGAGCTGACGGCGGGCGAGATCGCCGCGCGCTTCTCGTGCTCGTGGCCGACGACCACGCGGCACCTCGGCGTGCTCGTGCGCGCCGGGCTCGTGCGCGTCGAGGCGCGCGGGCGCGAGCGCGTCTACCGGCTCGACCGCGAACGCCTCGACGCCGTCGCGGGCACGTTCCTGGCGTGGTTCCGCGCCCCCCCGCCCCCAACCGGGGACGCCCCAACCGGGGACGCTGGCAGCTAAGTCGTGTTCCAGCCTCGATAACGGCGCGCTCCGCGTCGGCGACGGCCCCTTCGGGAGAAGCCGAGGCTGGAACCGGACTTAGCTTCCAGCGTCCCCACGTTCTGGAGGATCCTGCGGGGCGTGCGACGGACGCTCCCGCCGTGGCTGCCGCTCTACGCCGTGCTGCTGCTCGCGGCGACGCTCTCGCCGCTCGTCGTCTCGACGTCGCCGCAGCCGCTCGAGATGCGGCTGCTCACCGGCGACACCCTCGCCAACGTGCTGCTCTTCGTGCCGCTCGGCGCCGCGGCGCGCCGCGGGTCGCGCGCGCGTGACGCCGTCGTCGCGCTGCTCGCGGGGCTGGCGCTCTCGGCGGCGATCGAGAGCGCGCAGCGCTGGCTCGGCCGCACGCCGTCGCTCGGCGATCTGGTCGCGAACACCGCGGGAGCGACGCTCGGCGCGCTCGTCGCGCGCACGAGACGCGCCGCGGCGCATCCGTCCGCGGCGCGCCTCGCGCGCGCGGCGCTCCCGTTCGCCGCCGTCGCAGCGACGGTCGCGATCTGCCTGGTCGGGGCGCGCTCGCGGCCCGTCGACCTCGGCACGTGGGAGGCGTACGACCTCGCGCTCGGCAACGAGGAGCCGCGCGAGCAGCCGTGGGGCGGCGTGCTCGAGAGCTTCGAGCTGTACGACCGCGACGTGACGCGCGAGCGCCCCGCCGCCGCGGAGGGGACGCCGCGGGCGGCGGGCGGACCGGTCGTCCGCGTGGACCTGCGCGGCACGCCGCGCGGCACCTTCGACGACGGCGCGGGCCCGCGCGCGATCACACTGCCCGCCGCCGCGCCCGCGGGTCTGCGCTGGGGCGAGGACGGCCTGCGCTTCGACGGCGGACGCCTGGCGCTGCCCGACGACGTGCGCGACGCGGCGCTGGCCGCGTGCCGCGCAGCGGGGCGCTGTGCGTTCGTGCTGCGGCTGCGCACGGACGCGTCGGAGGACACGCACGCGCGCCGCGTCGCCGCGTTCTCGAACGGCTGGCGCCGCCGCAACCTGGCCGTGATGCAGGAAGGCGCCGCGCTGACGCTGCTCGTGCGCCACCCGCAGACGGGCGTCGAGTGCTCGAAGACGTTCTCGCACGCGCTGCCGCCGGGCGTGCCGCTCGAGGTCGTGGCCGCGAGCGCGGGCGGCGTGGACCGGATCGACGTGGACGGCCGCCTCGCCGGCGACACGTACGTCGCGCCGCTCGGCGCGCATCCGGTCGCCGGCTCGCACTGGGCGTTCGCGCTGGCCGTCGCCGCCGCGCTCGCGGGGCTCGCCGCCGGTGCCTGGTCGCGCGCGGGTCGTGGCGCGCTCGCCGTCGGGCTCGCCTGCGGCGTCGCGACGTGGGCGGTGCCGCACGCGACGGGCGCCTGGACGCAGCTCGGCCTCGCGCCGTGGCGCGAGCTGCTCCCGGCGCTCGCCGCAGCGGTGGCCGCGCTGCCGCCGGGAGCGGAGCTCCGCCGCGCGGCGCAGGGCGCGCACTGACGCCGCGCCGCCGCCCGGCTCAGCGGAGATCGCGCAGCACGACGACGATCTCGTCGGCCGCGTCGGTTCCGGCGGGGACGCTCCCCTCGGCTGCGGCGCGCCCTGCGGCCGACACCTGGAACGTCACGGGACCCGGGCCCAGGTTCGGCAGCTCGAAGCGCCCGTCCGCGTCGGCGACGTAGCCGAGCGGCGCCGACGAGGCGCCGGCGACGACGCGCACGCGCGCCGCCGCGACCGGGGCGCCGCGCTCGTCCACCGCGCGCCCGCGCGCCGTGCGTCCCGGGCCGAGCAGCGCCTCGCCGAGGTCGATCGTCTCGCCGCCCCGCGCGTCGGCGAACGCGACGGCCGGGGCGTGGTCGCCCGTCACCGCGATCACGCGCGTGGGACCGAGCGCGTGCCACGTGACCGTCGCGACGCCGTCCACGAACTCCATCTTCCTCGCGCGCGTGGCACCCCACGCGGCCTCGGCGTAGGGCCCAGGCGGCGCCTCGCCGCTCGGTGTCTGTTCGAGCACGTTGCCGGACCGGCGCGCGACCGGCACCGGCAGACGCACGCGCCAGGTCAGCGTCGCGAGTCGATCGAGCGTCAGTTCGACGTCCTCGCAGGGCAGCTCCACGTCGCGCACGGCGGGCGCGTGCGTCGGCGCGGACGCGGTCACCTGGACGCGGCCCGCGGGGAGCCCGGCGACGACGAAGCGCCCGTCGCCGTCGCAGGTCGCCCGCACGCTGCGCGCGCTCGCGTCCCGCGTCCGCACCGTGATGCGCGCGCCCGCGACGCCGTCGCCACCCGCCTCGACGACACGTCCGGAGATCGCGAGACCGCGCGCGAGCACGACCTCGACGAGCGTCTCGCCACCCTCCCGCACCTCGACGTCCTCCTCCACCGGCAGCCGGTCCGTCGCCTCGACACGCACGGCCGCGGCACCCGCCGCCACGTCGTCGAGCACGAAGCGCCCGGGTCCCTCGACGCTCGCCGCGCGACCCCAGAGCCGCCCGACGCCGAGGCGCACCTGCGTGTCCTCGGGCAGCGCACCCTCGGCGTCGCGGACGACCACCACGACGCGCCCGGGCACCGGGAGCCGCAGCTCGAGCGACGGCGGCGGCGCGGCGGGGTCGAGCGTCGTCACCGGCGAGCGGCCCGTCCGGCGCGTGTGCGCGTGCACGAGCCAGGTCACCCCGAGCGTGAGACAGCGCAGCCGGAACGTGCCGTCGTCCGCCGTGCGCGTCTCGACCCACGACGGCTCGCCGCCGACGACGTCGCCCTCCGCGAGGGCCGACGCCGCGACCACGGGCTCCGCGGAGCTCGCCGCGCGCACCCGTGCCCCGGCGACGGGAGCGCCCGCGGCGTCGAGGACCCGCCCGGTGACCTCGCAGGCCGGGGCGAGGACCACGTCGACCGGCCGCGCGCCGTCCGCCGAGAAGTCGAGCGGCACCCACTCGTCCGCGTGCGCGAACGCCCTCGCGACCAGCGTCGCGCTGCCTTCCCGCGGCACTCCGTCGAGGGCGAACGCCCCGTCGGGCCCCGAGGTCGCCGTGGCGAGCGGCGGATCGCCCCAGATGCCGGAGCCGCGCCCCGCGCGCAGGTCCAGCGTGGCGGCCGCGACGGGCGTCCCGTCGGGCTCGACGACCCGTCCCTCGAGCGCGCCGCCCGCGTCGAGGGCGATCGAGACCGTCGCGACGGCCTCGTCGCGCGTCTCCGCCAGCGCCCAGCGCGAGCGCACGTGACCGGGCGCGAACGCGCGGACGGTCGGCCGCCCCGCCGGAGCGTCGTCCAGCCGGACCTCTCCCGCGCGGGTGGCGCGGGCGGGGACCGCGTCGCGCCAGCCGCCCACGGCGCCCGCGTCGGGCGTGCTCCCGTGGCAGGGGCAGGTGACGAGCACCACGATCGACCGCGCCGCCGGGTCGCGCGACGGCGCGTCGGCCGGCGCGGCGTCCTCCACCGGCGGCGGCGTGTCGGGCGTGTCGGGCGTGTCCGGCGCGGCGGGCGTGTCGGGCCCGACAGGGAGGTGACGCCGCGGAGGCGGCGCGGCGGGCGGCGGGACGACGGCGTCCGCCGACGCCGCGGGTGTCTCGGTCGCGCGCCCCGGCCCTGCGCGCCCGCGGAGCGTCGCGAGGAGCGACCCGACCGCGAGCAGCAGCACGAGCGCGAGGAGCACGGCGACGACGCGGCGCCGCACCTGTCGGGGCGAGGTCATCCGCGCTTGGACGCGGCCGCGTCGCGCGAGTTCCGAGACGGGGACGCGGCGCTACTCGATGCGCAGCGTCGTCACGACCGCGCGGAGCGCGTCCACGACCGCGCGCGTCTCGGGGTGCCGGACGATCACCCAGCCGTCGCCCTCGTAGTGCGTCGAGCGCGGCTGGCCCGGCTGCGGCAGCTTCGCCGCGACGACCAGCGAGCCGATGCGCTCCTGCAGCTCGTCCACGCCCGACACCGACGTGACGGAGTTGCCGCGCCCCATGCTGCGCACGAACGCGCACCCGACGGCGTACCGGCGCTCGGGCATCGACCACGTGCGGTGCACCATCAGCCGCGCCCATGCCGCCCACGGGTCCGCGTCGTGCGCCGCCTCGATCAGGGGCATGATGTTCGCGCCGGGCGGACGCGCGCCGACCTCGGAGACGACGCTCGAGCCGTCGCGCCGCAGGAACCACTCCATGTGCGACAGACCCGTGCGCATGCCGAGCGCGCGCAGCGCCGCGGCGTTCGTGCCGCGGAACGCCTCGACGTGCGGCATCGACGCCTCGCGCGGCAGCAGCAGGCAGTACTGCATCCACGCGTTCTCGAGCACCTGCAGCGGACCCGGCAGGTAGAAGGTCGACGACGACCACACCGGAGCGCCGTCGATCATCACGGTCTCGAACGTGTGCTCCTCGCCCTGCACGAACTCCTCGGCCTGCACCGGCTGCGCGTCGCTCGGGAGGAGCTGGTTCAGCGCCGAGAAGAGCTGGTCGTCGTCGGTCACGCGCAGCGTGTTGCGCGCGCCGAGCCCAGCGAGCGGCTTCAGCACGATCGGGTAGCCGACGGCGCCCACGAAGCGACGCGCGTCGTCGGCGCCGTGGACGAGCGCCTGCCGCGCGACGGGCAGACCCGCCGACGCCAGCACGCGCTTCATGCGGTTCTTGTCGCGGAAGTTGCGCGCCGCCTCGCCGCCGAGTCCGTCCACGCGCAGGGCGTCGCGCGCGTCGGCGAGCGGCACCTGGAGCTGCTCCAGGTAGCCCTCGACGCGGTCGAGGCGCCCGCCCCACTCGCGCGCGATGGCGCGGCAGGCCTCGACGAGCTGCGCGGCGTCGGCGACGTCGCGGACCTGCCGGTGCGCGGCGATGGCGCTGCGCACGTCGGGGGGCAGACGCTCGGCGGGCTCGAGCCCGACGATGCCGAGCTGCACGTCCTCGAGCGCGGCGAACGCGCGCATGCAGCGCACCATGTTCGGCCCGAGGAACGGAGCGATCAGGACGACGTGCTTCACGCGCGCACCTCCGCGGCGGCGGATGCTACTCCACGTGCCGCGCGGCGCGCGCGTGCGCAGTCGTCAGGGACTCGAAGTGCTGGGGACCGTCCGACGGACGGTCAGAACTTCACCGCTCAACCCACCGGCTCGACGTGGCTGACGTCGGGCGCCCTGCCCTCGAGGGCGGCGCCGATCGCGGCGGCGAGCGTCTGGTTCTTCGCCTTCTTCGGCGAGCCCTTGCCGTCGTCGATCGCGCCGCGGTAGACGACGAGGCCGTCGCGGACGACCACCATCTCGGGCGTGTGCTGCGCCTCGAGCACCTTCGCGATCGCCGCGCCGTGGTCGTACGAGAGCGTGCCCGAGAGACCGCGCTCGGCGAGGTTCTCTGCCTTGTCCTCGTCGCTCTCCGTGCGGTTCGAGTAGACCCAGACGAAGCGCGCGCCCTTCGGCGCGTACTCGCCCTCGATCTCGCGCAGGCGCTCCGCGTAGACCTTCGTCGTCGGGCAGGTCACGCTCGTGACGCAGTAGACGGAGACGCCCTCGGCCGTGGCGGCGTCGAACGACACCTCCTTGCCGGCCTCGACTCCGCTCACCGTGAACGACGGCAGCCGGTCGCCCGGCTGGACACCCTCGGCGGCCTCGGACGCCGTCGGCGCAGGCGCCGGAGTCTCCGCACCGGTCGCGGCCGGGGCGGGCGTCGTCGGGGGCGCGGACGGTGTCGGCGAGCTGCTCGCCGAGCAGGCGGCGAGCGCGAGGGTGCTGATCACGAGCACGAACGCTGTCGGAACGGGTCGCATGGGGTCCTCCGGCGGCAATCGAAGCGGAACAGTGGAGTTTTCGGAAGCTCGGCCGGACGGCGCGAGGGGTCGGTGACGCATCGTCACCCCACCGCCACGCCGGTGTTCCCGGCCGAGCCGGGAACGTGCGGGCACCCCGCTTGCATTCCAGCGTCGTGACCGCGCCCCGCCACCTGCTGCCGCTGGTCCCGCTCGTGGCCGCGCTGGCGGCGTCCCTGATCGCGCCGCTCACCCCGGGAGAAGGGGCCGAGCCGGCACCCGCGCGTCCGTGGACCCTCGTCTACGTGATGGCCTACGACAACGACCTCGCCCGGCACGCGGCCCCCATCCTCGAGGAGCTCGAGCGCGGCGTCGCCGACACCGCGAACGCCGTCGCCGTGCTCGTCGACGACCGCGACGCGGCGGGCATGCGCCAAATCGCTCTGACGCGGGACGGGCGCCGCGAGGTGCCCGCCGCGACCGACGACGCGACCTCCCCCGCCGCGCTGCGTGCGTTCCTCGACTGGGCCGCCGCGGAGCTTCCGGCGCGGCGCTACGCGGTCGTCTTCCTCGACCACGGCGGCGGGCCGGACCAGATCTGCCAGGACTGGCACCCGGACGACACGCGCGGCCCCGGGTGGCTCTCCGCGGGCGCGGCGGGCGACGAGCTGCGCCGCTTCCGTGCGGGCGGCACGGCGCCGCGCGACGTGCCCCTCGTCTTCCTGCAGCAGTGCGGGCGCGCGAACACGGCCGACCTGTTCGCGTTCCGCAACACCGCGCCCTACGTCCTCGCCTCGCAGATGCGCATGGGCGCGCCGAACACGTACTACCGCGCGCTCCTCGCCTGGCTGGCGTCGCACCCCGACGCCGACGGCGCCGCGATCGCGGAGACGATCGCCGCCGCCGACCGTCACTTCGCCACGCTCACCCTCGTGGACGCCGCCGCGGCCGCCGAACTGCCCGAGCGCCTGCGGCCGCTCGACGACGCGCTCGCGGCGCGCCCGACGCACGCGGCGCCTGCGGGCCTCGACGTCTGCTACGGCGGCACGCGGCTCGTCCCCGAGACGAGCCACGACCTCGCGGCCTGGGCGGCCGCGTCCGCGGCGGGCGACGCGCGCTCCGAGCGCGCTGCGGTGGCCCTCGCCACCTGGATCGACACGCGACTGGTGCGAGCACGCCATCGCGGCCCGCTGCCGGCGGCCGACGGCGTCGACGCGTGGTGCGGCGTGGCGCGCTTTTCCAGTGGTCCGATCCGCTGACGCGGATCGGACGTTGCGCTCGCGCGCCGTTGGCGCGGCTCGCTCCCACCCGAGGGTTGGGTCCACTCATCGAAGGGTGAGAGGAGCGCCATCGACGGAAGAGCGTCAGGTGGACGCCGGCGAGCGAGAGCACGCGCGACCGCGCCACGTCGTGCGTACGCCACCGTCCGCACGCAACCGACAGATCGACCAACCGACCGATCGACGGACGCGGTCGACGTCCTAGAATGCGCCCGCTTGGAGCGGTGCCGACGACGGCGCTCCTCTCACCCTTCGACGGGCCGACCCGACGTTCGGGTGGAAGCGAGCGGCGCCGCAGGCGCGCGAGCGCCACGCCTCATCTGCGTCAGCAGATGAGGCCACTGACGCAGATGAGGCCACTGAAACGGAAGCAGCAGGAGGTCGGTCATGCGACGTGCGTTGGTGAGCATCGTGGCGCTCGGCTGCGCCGTTCTCGCGACGGCCGACGCGCCCGCGGCGACGGCGGCGAAGCGCGCGGCGCCGAAGCTCTCGGGGACGTACCTCGTCGAGCTCGACGAGGTGCACTCGGACGGTCACTACCTCGGACTCGGCGTGGCGCGGGTGACGACCGGAGCGACGCCGACGATCGAGTTCGGCATGTTCGCGACGGGCCCGGAGACCGCCTCCGGCACGCAGCTCGAACAGTTCGTGCTGCCATACATCGAGCAGGAGCCGGTGAAGGCGGGCGCGCCGCTGCCCTCGCTGCCGCTCGAGACGTTCAACGCCGTGCCCGAGCTCGACGCGAACGGCAGCGGGATCGTGGTGCTGAAGACCCGCGAGTACCCCATCGCCGTGAGCGCGAGCGGGTTCACGTTCCACGGCGCCGGCGGCGACACGGCGACCCACGTGACGGCCCAGTCGCTCGGAGCCGGCGGCCCGAAGTCGGCGAAGCTCGCGAGGAAGTTCAAGGGCCGCGCCGTGCTCGACCTGACGGGCGTCGCGCCCCTCGACTCCGCCGAGCTGGCACCATCGGCCGTGAGCGTCCTCGACGTGGACGCGTCGGGGAACGTCACCGGCGGCACGCTCTCGGCGCTGACGGACGTGCAGCACGAGGTGACGATCCGCAGCGGACGCCTCGTGCCGTTCGCGGAGGGCGTCGGCCTGATGGCGCTGCGCGGCGGCGCACCCGACACGACCGACGAGGTCCTCGTCGCGGTGCTCGCCTTCGTCGCCCGCCGCGACGGCAGCTCGGCCGCGGTGCTCGGCTACCTCTCCGACCTCCAGGACACCGGCGGCGGACGCTTCCTCCCGGTGCGCGGCACGATCGCACGCTAGTCCCATCCGCGGAGCGGATGGGACTAGCTTCCTAGTGGTCCGATCCGCTCACGCGGATCGGACGTTGCGCATCCGCGGGCTGCGCCCGCGGATGCTTCCACCCGAGGGTTGGGTCCACCCGTCGAAGGGTGAGAGGAGCGCCCTCGTTGGCACTGCGTCAGGCGCGCGCGGTCGATGACGTCGACCCGTCGGTCAGTCGGTTGGGTTCGGACGGTGGCCTACGCCCGTCGTTGCGCGCTCGCACGTGCTCGCGCTCGACACCGTCCACCTGAAGCCCTTCCGTCGAGGGCGCTCCTCTCACCCTTCGATCCGCTGACCCAACCCTCGGGTGGAAGCGAGCCGCGCCGACGGCGCGCGAGCGCCACGCCTCATCTGCGTCAGCAGATGAGGCCACTGCGACAGCGCCCTCGACGGAAGGGCGTCAGGTGGACGGCGGCGAGCGAGAGCACACGCCGGCGCGCGATGACACGCGCACGCCACGTTCCGTGCGCAATCGACCCACGGACGGGTCGACGTCATCGACGGCGCGCGTCTGACGCAGTGCCAACGAGGGCACTCCTCTCACCCTTCGATCCGCTGACCCAACCCTCGGGTGGAAGCGAGCCGCGCCATCGGCGCGCGAGCGCCACGTCCGATCTGCGTCAGCAGATCGGACCACTAGGAATAGCGCAGCGCCTCATGCGCTGCGCTGGCGTCGGAGGCGATCTGTCTTGGGTCGTCGTGGATGAGGTAGAGCTCCCACGCGGCCGTGTCGAGGTCGCGCGTCACCGGTGCGCGCATGCCGACGCTGCGCACGGTGCCGAACTCGTCGAAGCTCGGCAGCGCCTGCACCTCGGCCACGCCGTGCACCTGCGAGATGCGCGGGATCTCGTACGTCTGGATGCCGTGCACCACGCGCGCCTCGAGGCGGTCGTAGCGCGCGATGTCGAGGTCGGCCGCGCGCAGCGGGATGTGCGCGAGGTACTGGCACGCGGCGAGCTCGAGGAGCGAGCGGCCGTGCAGCTTCGAGCCGAGGATGGCGAGGTTGCCGCCGCCGAAGCGTGCGCCGACCTCGATCAGGCACGGGCCGCGCGCGTCGACCTTGACCTCCATGTGGATCGGCACGCGGCGCAGCTCGAGCGCCTCGACGACGTCGGCCGCGTAGCGCGCGACCTGCACGAACACCGGTGCGTGCGTGGGCACGCGCCACGTCTGGTAGAAGAGGTTCGGGATGCCGTGGCTCGTGCGGCGGTCGTAGTGCCACACGTCCGTGACGAGCAGGTCGCCGCGCCCGTCCACGATGCCGTTGACGACGATCTCGTCGCCACCGATGTACTCCTCGAGCAGCACGTCGCCGCCGCCGGTCTTCACGCGGGCGCAGTCGCGCAGCAGCTCCGCGTCGGAGGTCGGGAAGTAGACGTCCTCCGAACCGGAGCCGGCGGTGGGCTTCACGACCACCGGCCACGTCCCGACCGCACGCTGGAAGGCGAGCGCCGCGACGCCGTCGGTCACCACCTGCGAGGCGTTGACGCGCACGTTGCCGCGGCTCCGCAGCCACGCCTTCATGAGCGCCTTGTCGCGGCAGCGGCGCATCACCTCGAGCGAGTTCCACGACAGTCCGAGCAGCTCGCCGAGGCGCGCGCCGTAGAGCACCGTCTCCTCGTCCCACGGGATCACGCCCTCGAGGAACGGACGGTGCAGACGGATCTCGGCCGCCAGCGCGGCGACGGTGGGCCACTCGCTCGCGACGTACGTCTCGACGACGTGCGCGCCGAGCGTGCGCGACCACTTGCCGCGCCAGAGCGCGTGCCGCGCGTCGCTCGTGAACACGGCGATCGCCGCCTTGCCGATGCCGCCGAGGAAGGTGAGCAGCTCGCTCGGATAACGCCCGACCGGATCGAGGATGACGTACGCCATGGTCACTCGTAGCGCAGGAGGCGCCGCGCGGCCCGCGCGTCCTCCGCGACCTGCTCCGGGTCCGCGTGGAACAGGTAGACCTCCCACGCCTTCGTGTTGACGTCGCGGCTCAGCGGCGCGCGCATCCCGACGCGGCGCAGCATGCCGAGACCCGCGAACGACGGCAGCGCGCGCACCTCGTCGACGCCGTGCACCGCGGAGATGCTCTCGATCTCGACGTCCTGGATGCCGCTCAGGATGCGCGCGCCGTGCGCGTCGTAGTACGCGTAGTCCACGTCGGCGGGGCCGACGTCGAGGTCGTCGAGGTAGTGGCAGACCGCCAGCTCGAAGAGGCTGTGGTGGTGCAGCCGCGACGCCAGGTACGTCTGGTTGCCGCCCGCGAAGCGCGCACCGCACTCGATGACGCAGGGCCCCGCGTCGTCCACCTTCACCTCCATGTGGAAGGGTGACCGGCGGAGGCCGAGCGTGTCGAGGATCGCCGCGGCGTAGTCGCCGAGCGCCTCGAACGGCTCCTCGCGGCTGCCGAGCTTGAGCGTCTCGTAGTAGAGGTTCCGGCGCTCGCCGCGGTCGCGCTTGTCGTAGCGCCAGATGTCGGTGACGAGCACGCCGCCGTCGTGCGCGACGATGCCGTTGACGGCGTACTCGGTGCCGCCGACGTACTCCTCGAGCAGCACCTCGCCGAGTCCCGACTCGAGCACGCGCTGGCAGCCGTCGAGGAGCGTCCCGGCGTCCCGCGCGAAGAAGACGCTCATGGAGCCCGCGCCGCCGCTCGGCTTGACCACGATCGGCCAGGCGCCGACCTCCTCCTGGAACGCGAGCGCGTCGGCGGCGTCGCTCACCACGCGCGCGCGGTTCACGCGCGCGGTGCCGTGCGCGCGCAGCCACGCCTTCAGCACGGACTTGTCGCGGAAGCGCTCGATCACCGCGCGCGAGTTCCAGCCGAGGTCGAGCGCATCCGAGAGCTCGGCGGCGAGGAGCACGTGGCGCTCGTCCCACGGCACGATGCCGAAGAAGCCGTCCGGGAACGCTGCGCGCAGCTCGGCGGCGAACGCGTCGAGCTCGTCGTGCGGCACGTCGTACTCGGCGACGACGTGTGCGCCGAGCTCCCCGCGCCAGCGCGACTCCCACGCGCCGCGCGCGCGCGCCGAGGAGAGCAGCACGACCGCCTCGAGACCGAGACGGTCGAGGAAGCGCTTCTCGTGCGCGGCGTACTCGTCGGTCGGGTCGAGGATGAGGTACGGCATGCGGGCGGCGTGCGCCGTCAGCGCACGAGCACCTGGAGCCGCGCGCCGACGTCGTCGAGCAGCGCGCGCAGCGCGTCGTAGTCGGGGTGGCGCAGGCGGAACCAGACGTTGTTCAGGTAGCCCTTGTGGATGGGGTCCGTCGGCGCACCGGGCTCGGGCAGCGCGTGCGCGAAGACGAAGGGCCGGATGCGCGCGAGCACCTGCTCGAGCCCGTGGTAGCCGACGACGACGCCGTCGCGCGGCGGACGCACCTGCACGGAGCCCGTGGCCAGGCGTCTGCTCGGCGTCCCCGCGGGGCGCCCGTGCACGACGACGGTCGCCCACTCGAACCACGTGTCGAGGTCGTTGCCGGCGGAGTAGAGGTCCCAGATGCGCTCGCCCGGCGGACGCGCGCCGATCTCCGAGAACTTCAGGCCCTTCGGACCGAAGAACCACTCCATGTGTGTCGCGGAGGTCCCGATGCCGAGCGCGCGGATGACCTTGCGCCCCATCGCGCGCAGCTCGTCGTAGCCCGACGCCGCGACACGGTTCGTCGCGACGATCTGCGGCGCGACGCGGCGGTCGTCGAGCGCCGCGAGCACGTTCGGGTAGTAGTGCGAGACGAACTCCTGCACCGGCTCGCCGTCGACGCTGAGCGTGTCGTAGAAGCCCTCGTGGCCCTCGACGAACTCCTCGACGGCCGCCGACGCGCCGCCCGTCACGCCGAGGCGCTCCGCGGCCGCGAGCAGCTCGGCGACGGTCTCGACGCGGAAGGTCCCGAGCCCGCCGAGTGCGGCGCGGGGCTTCAGGACGAGCGGGAAGCCGTGCTCCTCGGCGAACGCGCGCAGCGCGGCGAGCGAGTCGACGGCCGCGGACGCGGCACACGGCACGCCCGCGGCGCGCAGCGCGTCCTTCATCGCCGGCTTGTCGCGGCAGAGGGTCGCCGAGCGCACCGAGAGACCCGGCAGCGAGAGCGCCTCGCGGGCGACGGCGACGGGCACGACGAGGTTCTCGTCGCCGGTCTCGATGCGGTCGACGCGCCGCACGCGGTCGGCGTCGAGCGCGGCCTCGGCCAGCGCCTGCGGGTCGGCGAGGTTCGTGACGCGCACGTACGCGTCGAGGTGGTGCCGGAGCGCCGGCGAGAGCCGCTCGCGCGGCGTGTGGCCGACGCCGGAGACCAGCGCGCCCGCCTCCTTCAGGCCGCGCACCATGTCGGTGTACGCCGAGAAGAGATCGGGCCCGACGAACACGACGTGCGGACGCATCGGGCGCCGAGGCTACCGGAGCCCCGGGCGGCGGTCACCCGGCTCCTGCGGGGGTTCTCAGGCGTGCAGGCGCCGCGTCGTCTCGACGAGCTGGCGCACGACCGCGTCCACGCGCTCGGGAGCGCGCGCCGCCGTGAGCTTCCCGGCCTCGTCGAACGCCTGGTGGGCCGTGCCGAGGGCGAACTGCTCGGGCACCACGTGCACGCCGATGTTGCCGAGGAGCGCACGCACGACGACGAGCCCGCGCAGGCCGCCGAGCGCCCCGGGGGACGCGGCGACGAGCGCCGCGACCTTGCCGCGGAACGCCGCGAGCGGCGCCTCGCCGGGGAGCGGCCGCGAGGCCCAGTCGATGGCGTTCTTGAGCAGCGGCGTCAACGAGCCGTTGTACTCCGGGCACGCCAGGAGGAGCCCGTCGTGCGCGCCGAGCAGCTCCTTCCAGCGCCGTGCGCCGTCGGGCAGCCCGCCCTCGGCCTCGGCGTCGCCGTCGTAGAGCGGCAGGTCGAGGCTGCGCAGGTCGGCGACGGTGACCTCGGCGCCCAGCTCGCGGGCGCGCGCGGCGGCGACCTCGAGCAGACGGACGTTCAGCGAGCCGCGGCGCGAGCTGCCGGCGAAGGCGAGGATGCGGGGCGACGACATGGTTCCCTCCCGCCGCGACGAGACGTGCGGCGCGAGCGGAACGCGCGGCCCGCCGCGCTGCTTCCCGGTCTACGCCGCGCCCGTGCCGTCCCAGGCGTCCGCGAGGAACACCTCGGTGATGGTCTCGTGCGACGCGTGCGCGCACACGGCACCGGCGCGGAGCGCGAGCACCTGCGGCGACTCGTGCCGCACGCCGGTCGCGGCCGCCGCGCGCTGCGAGAGGGGGCGCGACGCGATCACGTCGACCCACGCCGTCGCGGCGTCCGGGTGCGCGGCGACGAAGCGCTCGTACGCGTCGAACGCGCGCGCGCTGCGCGGGCAGATCCGCGAGTGCTTGAAGAGCAGGAAGCGCGGCGCGGCGAGGGCGGCGTCGAGCTCTCCGTCGGTGGTCAGTTCGTGCACGTTCGGCTCCTGAACCGAGGCTCGTGCCGACGGCGTGGCGTCAGCGCTGCCGGACGATGAACGCGACGAAGATCACGATCGCGACGGCGATCGCGAGCGCGATCAGCAACAGGATCCACCACGCCGCGGCGAGGAACGCCTTCCAACCGGTCGTGCGGTGGAGGTGCCGCACGCCGATCACGTACGCGACGAACGACCAGACGCCTGCGACCATTCCGCCGAGGAACGGCACGACCACGAGCACGAGAGGCGCGCGCGTGTAGCAGTAGAGGCGCACGGTCTGGGAGAACGGCGCCGCGCGCACCTTGAGCACGCCGAGCCCGAGGTGCGTGAGAGCCGGCATGACGAGGGCCCCCACCGCGTAGACGAGCGGCACCACGGCGACTCCCAGCGCGCTGGCCGCCGCCTGGAATCCCAGCATCCGGGCCGGCGGCGGGCCGTTGCCGCGGGCACCCGACATCACGCCGAGGACGACGGTGTTCCAGAGCATCGACCAGACGAACTCCGCGACGCCGGCCAGGAGCGCCAGCAGGAGTCCGAAGACGACGGCGTCCGACCAGCGCGAGGGCACGTCGAGGCGGCGCGTGAAGCGCGGCGTCTCGAGGCACACCTCGCGGCACGTCGCGAGGAACGCCCGCACCACGCCGAGCTGCGAGCGTCGCTCCCAGTGCGGCAGCTCCGGATCGCCGCCCGCCGGGAGCGGCGGGGCCACCTCCTCGACGGCACGCTCGTGCTCCGGCGCAAGCGCCGACTCGCGGCACGCCGGACAGAGCGCGCGTCCATCCGCCGCCGCGATGCACGCGACGCAGAACGCGCCGCCGCAGCCGTCGCAGCGGCGGAGGCCGTCGTCGATCTCCGGGTGCAGCTCGCACGTCATCGCCGCCTCCTCCCCGTCAGCGCGGTCCGTCGCCGGCCTCGACCGCCAGCCACGCGCGCGCCGCCGCGCGGGAGAAACGCTCCGCCTGCTCGAGGTTCACGTGCAGGTTGTCGGGGAAGTCGGTGTCCGGGACCTCGATGCCGGCGTCGACGTGCGCGACGTCGCGCGCCGCGAGCAGGCCCGCGATGCGCGCCGCGTCCGCGCGCCGGAGCTCGCTGGTCCAGCGCCGCCGGTCGGGGCTGCAGAGCGGCAGCTCGAGCACCGCGACGCGCGCGCCGGCGCGCTGCACGAGGTCCACGATCTCGAGCAGGTCGGAGTGCTCCCAGTCGATGGGCTCCTGCCGCGCGATGAGCGCGTCGAGCCGCTCGCTCACCTGGCGGCGGACGGCCTCGAGCCCCTCGGGGTCGTCGCGCAGCCCGCCGCCGTCGGCCAGATTGACGCGGCGCTTCCGCGGCGGCGCACCGAAGAGGTGCGTGGCGCGCAGCGCGCGCTCGGCGCGCTCGAGCAGCTTGCGGCGGATGCGACCACGGAACTGCACGGTGCGGAGCGGCGGCGCGGCCCACGCGAGGAGCACCGAGGCCTTGTCCTCGAGCTCCTGCGCGCCCTCCTCCGGCAGGTCCGCCGCGAGCAGCGCCGGCAGGTCCTCGAGCCGGAAGACGTCTTCGAGCGCACCGGCGCCGAGCTCGTTGCGCAGGTCGCGCCCGCGCTCGGCCCCGGGCACGCCCGCGCGCGCCTCGAGGAACACGACGCTCCCGCGCAGCGCGTCGGGGGCGGCGCGGAGCACGTTGCGCAGCCCGCGGAGGTGCTGTGCGTTGGTCGAGTTGCCGATGCCGGCCTTCTCGGCGAAGACGTCGCGCCCGGTGTGCGCGCGGACCTCGTCGGCGAACGCGACGGTGTCGAGGGCCGCCCAGGTGCGCGACGTGCCGAGGAAGAGGTAGTCGATGTGCCGCTCGCGCGCGACCGCCTCGACGCGCGAGTAGCGGTTGTAGACGAGCCCCGTGCGGCCGAGCGCCGTCTCGAGCGTCGCGAGGACGAAGAGCGGCAGGAGCACCCACGCGAGCGGGTTCAGCCAGCGCGGCGGGTCTCTGCGGGTGGGCGTCGGGTCCATGTGGTCTCGGGGCTGCGCCTCAGAACTGGAAGTAGATGAACTGGGCGCTCTCGGTCGAGCGCAGCAGCAGGAACGCGGTCCACAGCGCGACGACGACCGCGGGGCCGACGCCCCAGCGCCAGAGCGGCGCCTCGCGGACGTCGTCGCGGTTGCGCGCCCAGAGCTCGACGGCCGTGAGCATGCCGACGAAGAGCAGGAGCTGCGCGACGAGCGCCGCCGCGTTGCCCTCGCCGGGCGCGAACGTCGCGATGTGGCCGAGGAACGAGCCGACCTGGCCGACGCTGCGCGCGCGGAACAGCAGCCACCCGAGGCACGTCAGGTGGAACATCCCGAACCAGCGGACGCCGAGCGGCAGCACCGAACCGTGCGTCCGGCCGGCGACGCGGCCGACGACCGCGCGGTGCGCGCACAGCAGGAGTCCGTGGTAGAGACCCCACAGCACGAACAGCCACGACGCGCCGTGCCACAGGCCCCCGAGCACCATCGTCAGCAGCAGGTTGCGATACGTCGCGAGGGTGCCGCCGCGGCTGCCGCCGAGCGGGATGTAGAGGTAGTCGCGCAGCCACGTCGAGAGGCTCACGTGCCAGCGGTGCCAGAACTCCTGCGGGTTCGTGGCGACGTAGGGGAAGCGGAAGTTCACGGAGAGATCGAAGCCGAGCAGGCGCGCGAGTCCGCGGGCGATGTCCGAGTAGCCGCCGAAGTCGCAGTAGATCTGGAAGGCGAAGCCGTAGAGCGCGAGAAGGCAGACGAGTCCCGAGGGCGTGCTCTCCGCGTTGAACGCCTGGTCCACGAGCACGGCGAGGTTGTCGGCGACGACGCACTTCTTGAAGTAGCCGAGCGTGATGAGCCACGCGCCGATCGCGAGGTCGTCGCGTGTGACGCCGCGCGGGCGCTCGATCTGCGGCAGCAGATGCGTCGCGCGCTCGATCGGCCCCGCGACGAGCTGCGGGAAGAACGAGACGTAGAGCGCGAAGTCGACGACGTCGCGGCACGGCTCGAGGCGCCGGCGGTAGACGTCGATCGTGTAGCTCATCGTCTGGAACGTGTAGAACGAGATGCCGACGGGCAGCACGACGCCGAGCCGCCCCGTGAGCGCCCCGAGTCCGAGCGACTGGAGCAGCGCGTCGGCCGACGCGACGAAGAAGTCGGCGTACTTGAAGAAGCCGAGCGCGCCCAGGTTCGCGACGCAGCTCACGAGCAGCAGCAGCCGGCGGCGGCGCACGTCGTCGCTCTTCCGCAGGCCCTCCGCCACCAGGTAGTCGACGACCGTCGAGCCCGCGAGCAGGCCGAGGAAGCGCCAGTCCCAGGCGCCGTAGAACGCGTAGCTCGCGACGAGCAGCAGCAGCTTGCGCGCGCGTCCGCGCAGGAGCCACGCCGCCGGGAAGACGACGGCCGCGAAGAGCACGAACAGCGACGAGTTGAAGAGCATCCCTTCCGCGGGGGCGCATCCGAGCGCGGGCGGCGCGCGAACTCACGAGATTCCCGATCCTGAGGAGCCGGTCCGGGTGGACGCACGGGCGGCAGCGCGTAAGGTCCGGGGACGGCGCGGAGGCGCGGGGACGACGAGGAGGCGATGTGACGACCAGCGATGCGACGACCATCAGGAACCGGCGTGGTCCGTTCGGCGGGGTCACGACGCTCGCGGCGTGCGTGCTCGCAGCACTCTGCGCACGGCAGGCCCAGGCGTTCGATCTCGCGGTGCCCTCGCCGCAGTACCCGACGCTCCGCAAGGCGCTGCGCCACGCGCGACCGGGCGACCGCATCGTGCTCGCTCCGGGCGTCTACGACGAGCGCGTCGCGCTCTCGCGGCGCGAAGGGCTGACCATCTCCGGCCCCGGCGCGACCCTGCGCTGGACCGGCCGCCGGCCGCGGCGTCTCGTGGTGCGCGGCGAGCGGACCGTGCTCGAGGGCCTGACCTTCGAGCGCGTGCACCTCGACCTGCGCGGCGAGGGCGTGCGCCTCGAGGACGTCACCGTGACCGGTGACTCGCCGACGTCGCACGTCGTGGTGAACGCCGAGGACGTGACGCTCACGCGCGTGACGGTGGACGCCTCGGAACAGACGAGCTCGCCGCGGCCGTGGGCCGTGTACGTGCGCCGCAACTTCGCCACGATCGAGAGCTGCCGCGTGGTGGCGGAGCCCCACCGCGGGAACTCGACCGGCATCCGCCTCGAGGCCGGCAGCGCCGTCGTGCGCGACTGCGACGTCGTGGACGGTGCGTTCGGGATCGTCGCGGCCGGTCCGTGGACGGAGCTGCGCGGCAACCGCGTGCGCGTGGTGGACGGGATCGCGATCCAGGTCCAGCCCCCGGGGCTCGGCACGTCGTGCCGCGAGAACGACGTCGCGGTGGCGGGCGGGGTCGGCATCCAGATCGCGGCGCGGGCCGCGCGGGCCGACGCCAACACGGTCGTGGTCGACGCCGCGGCCGACGGGCTGCCCGCGCGGGCGGCGACGGCGGAGACCTCGCGCGCGGCGGCGCTCCAGATCTCGGGCGGCGACGTGGTCGTCTACGGCAACCACCTGCGCACCGCGGAGTCGCGCGTGCACGACGCCGCACTGGACGTGTCGGGCGCCGCGGCGATCGTCGCAATGAACACGATCGAGTGGTCGGGCGAGGCCGGGATCCGCATCGGCTCCGTCGGCTGCCGGCTCGACGGCAACACGGTGACGAGCGGTCGCGAGCCGATCGCGACGTCCAACGGCATCCTGGTGACGAACGGTCCGACCCGCCTCAGCGCGAACGTCGCGTCCGGCTTCGGCAACGGCCTGCGTCTGACTGGTCCGCAGCCTGCGACGGTGGCAGGACACGAGTCGTACGACTGCGACACGGGCATCGACGTGCTCGCGGACGACGTGCGGGTGAGCGGAGCCGACGTGCACGACTGCGAGGTCCATGGCGTCCATCTCCACGGCGCGCGCGCGCAGCTCGAGGACTCCGCCGCGACATCGTGCCTGATTGGCGTCCATGTGGTGGGCGAGGACGCGACGCTTGCGTCCGTGAGCGCGCTCACCCCCCGCGACGACGGATTCCGCGTGACCGGAGACCGCGCGCACCTCGCGGACTGCCGCGTGACCGACAGCGGGATCTCGCGCCTCGCGAGCGACGGCTACGTCGTGCACGAGGCGCGCGACACCGTGTTCGAGCGCTGCACGGCCGAGGCGGTCGGCGGGGAAGGGCTGGTGGACGATCGCGGCGTCGGCACGCGCATCCTCGCGTGCGCGTTCCCGGACGCCGGTGGCGACGGGATCGTGGCGTTCGAGTCGGTCCAACTCGATATCGAGGACACGCAGGTGCTGCGCGCCGGACGTGCGGGCATCTGGATCATCGACGGCAGCGAGACGACCGTGGTGCGCTCCGTCTTCGAGGGCGGCAGCCATGACGACGTCCGCGGCAGCGGCACGTACCTGCTGCTCGAGGACAACGTCTTCACGACCGGCTCGTTCTGAGCCGCGTCCGGGGCGGCGCAGCGGCCGCGTCCCCCCGTCGTCGCGTGCGGGAGCCACGCTCCCGCGCGCGCCGGCCCGGAGCGCGCGTGCGACTCGGAGCACTTTCTCGCGCACCGCATGTATCCGTGCGGGCGGTGCGCGCCTCTTCCCCTCGTTCGGGCCCGGCCGACGGGCCCCGGAGGAGGCCCCGATGAAGTTGATCACGGACCGCTCGCTCGAAGTCACGACCCTGGACCGCGCGCGCCTCGCCCGGGCGAAGCGTTCGTTCGTCACGCGCCGCCTCGACGCGGGCGAGATGTGCACGCTGCTCCGGGGCGACCTCGCGCCGGAACCGGGCGACCTCGTCCTCGCGCGCGTCGTGCGGCTGCGTCAGCACCAGAAGCTCGAGACGGTCCACGGGCGCCGCGCGCTGATGTTCCCGGGCGACGAGATCGTCGTCGCGTACGGCAATCGCTACGCGCCCGACCAGTTCGAGGCGCTCGTGCCCGGGAACCTCGGGCCCGCGCACCTCGTGGCGTCGGGCGGCATCGCGTCGCGCGTCCGCGAGAAGCACGACGACGTGCGCGCGGCGACGGAGATCGAGCCGCTCGGCCTGATCGGCGACGCGACCGCGCAGCGCGTGAACGTGCGCCGCGGCGCGCTCGAGCTGCGCCCCGCGCACACGGTCACGCCGACCGTGATCGCCGTCGTCGGCGCCGCGATGAACGCGGGCAAGACCACGATGGCGGGCAGCCTCGTCCACGGGCTCGCGCGCGCCGGGCTGCGCGTCGGCGCGACGAAGGTGACGGGGACGGGCTCGGGCTGCGACGTGTGGCGCCTCCAGGACAGCGGCGCCGAGCGCGTGCTCGACTTCACGGACGCCGGCCACGCCAGCACGTACCTGCTCGACACCGCGGAGGTCGTGCGCACGGCGACGGGCCTCGTCGGCGCGCTCGCCGCGTGCGACGTGGTCGTGGTCGAGGTGGCCGACGGCGTGTTCCAGCGCGAGACGGCGGAACTCCTCGGGGCGCCGGAGTTCGCGCGGCTCGTCGACGGCTTCCTGTTCGCGTGCGGCGACGCACTCGCGGCCGACGCGGGCGTGCGGTGGATGCGCGAGCACGGGCTGCCGCTCGTCGCCCTCGGCGGGCGCATCACGCAGTCCCCCCTCGCGATGCGCGAGGCCCGCGAGCGCGCCGGCGTGCCCATCCTCGGCACGTCCGACCTCGTGGCGCCGGACGGCGCGCTCTTCGTGCTGTCGTCCGCCGACTCCGGGCGCCGCGTCGCCGCCGGATGAGCGACGTGCCCGGCCCCGTCGCCACGCCGCGGCTGCCGCGGCGGCGGCTCGCCCTGGTGGCGGGCGTCGCCGCCGGCTCGGCGCTCGTCACCGTCGCGCGCATCCTCGTGCTGCGCGACGTCTTCGACGCGGTCCGCGGACTCGAGCACGCGCACGCCGATCTCGTGCGCGTGGGCTGGTCGATCGCCGCGCTCCTCGTCATCGCGCTCCTCGCGGGCTTCCTGCGCAGCCGCGAGTGGGCGCTGTCGGACCGCATCGGCATCGAGTACGCGGACGCGTGGCGCACGCTCGCCTACGAGCGCCTGCACAGCACGCCGCTCCCCGAATTGGCCGGCAGCGCCCACGGCGCGGCGCTCCTGCGCTTCACCGGCGAGCTCGGCCCGCTCCGCAACTGGGCCGCGTACGGCGCGGCGCAGGGGCTCGCGGCGCTCGTGCTCGTCGCGGCCGCACTGACGACGCTCGCGTTCCTCGACGTGTGGATCGCGGCGACGCTCGCGGTCGTCGGGCTCCTCGCGGCGCTCGCGACGCCCCGCCTCGCACGCGACGTCGGCCCGCGCGCCGCACACGTGCGCCGGCTGCGCTCGCGCATGACGACGCGCGTCGCCGACCATCTCGCGCACGCCGGCGTGATCCGCCTGTTCGGCCGCGCGCGCGGCGAGATCGCCCGCGTCCGCCGCGCCGGACTCGAGCTGACGCAGGCCGCGATCTCGGCCGCGTCCGGGCGAGCGCGCAGCCGCGGCGTCGCCGAGGCGCTCGCGGGACTCTCCGCCGCCGCGGTCGCCGCCGCCGGCGCGTACGAGGTCGCCGCCGGACGCACGACCCACGGCGTGATGATCGCCGCGGTGCTCGTCACGCGGCAGCTCGGATCGCCGCTGCGCCGCCTCGTGCAGTTCCACGACCACCGCACGCGCGCCCGGCAGACGCGCGCGCGGCTCGAGTCGTTCCTGGCGCGCGCGACGCTCCCGCCGCCGCAGCCCGAAGGACCGCTGTCGCACGGACCGGCGCGCCTGCGCGTGCGCGGGCTGCACGTCGCGGGTCGGCTCGCCGACGTGACGTTCACGGCGCCCGCGGGCGCACACGTGGCGCTCGTCGGTCCGAACGGCTCCGGCCGCACGGCGCTCCTGCTCGCGATCGCGGGCGTCCTCGCGCCCGACGCGGGGCACGTGCGCATCGACGACGCGCGTCCCGACCGCTCGTCGCGGGCGCGGCGGCGCGTCGCGTACGTCGGTCCGGCGGCGCCGCTCCTGCGCGGCTCGCTCGGACGCAACCTGCGCTACCGCAACCGCCGCGCGTCGGACGAGGAACTCGCCGCGCTGGTGCGCGCGCTCGATCTCGAGGCGCTCGTCGCGCGGCTGCCGGAAGGGCTCGACACGGAGCTCGGCCACGAGGCGCGCGAGCTGTCGCTCGGCGAGCGGCGCCGCGTCGAGCTGCTGCGCGCGCTCGTCGGACGGCCCGACGTGCTGCTCGTGGACGACGTCTGCGCGGGTCTCGACGCCGCGACGCGCGACGTCGTGCTGCGCGCGCTCGCCGCGTACGACGGCACTCTCGTGCACGCGGTCACCGACCGCGCCGACGCCCGGCGCGCGGACGTGGTCTGGCGGCTCCCGAGCGGCGGGCGCGCGGAGCGCACACGCCGCCGCGACCGCGACGGAGCCACGGCGTGACGGCCACGAGTTCCCGCACCGAGACGGCGCGCACGCGCTCCGGGTGCACGTACGTCATCCGGCGGCCGGCGCGTGGGCGCGCGGGCGCGCCGCCGCTCGTGGCCGTCCACGGGATCTCGCGCAACGCGGACGAGCACCTCGACGCGTTCGCCGGGGCCGCGGAGCGCGCAGGGGCGACGCTCGTCGTCCCGCACTTCGACGCGGACCGCCGCGGCTACCAGGTCCTGCGCAGCCGCGACGGTGCGACGTGCGCCGATCGCGACCTCGTCGAGATGCTCGACACGCTCGGCGCGCCGCGCGCGGACCTGATCGGCTTCTCCGGCGGTGCGCAGTTCGCGCACCGCTTCGCGCTGGTGCGGCCGGAACGGGTCGCGCGGGTCGTGGCGGTGTCGGCCGGCTGGTACACGTTCCCGGATCCCCGGCGACGGTTCCCGCACGGGCTGCGTGCGAGCCGGCGCCACGCGGAGCTCGTCCCGGACCTCGCCGCGTTCCTCGCCCTCCCGCTGCTGCTCGTCGTGGGCGCGCTCGACACCGGGCGCGACGCCGCGCTGCGCACCGACGCGCACACCGAAGCGGTCCAGGGCGCGAACCGCGTCGTGCGCGCGGAGCGGTTCCGCGCAGCGCTGCTGCGCGCCGCCGCCGCAGCCGAGGTGCGCGCCGACGTGCGGCGCGTGATCCTGCCGGGCGTCGGACACTCGTTCGCGGACGCCGTCGCGCGCGGCGGACTCGTCGCGCGGTGCGAGGAGTTCCTCTACGGGCGGAGCGCCGAGTGCGCGCTCAGCGCAGCGCCGCGGCCGGACGCACGAGACCTGCTCCGAACTGATCGCGGAGCAGCGGGTCGTTGACGGCCACGACCGACGCCGCGCTGCGCGTCACCCGGTCCTCCGCCGCGCCGGCCGAGAGCGCCGGATAGCGCGAGCGCACGAGCGCGACCGTTCCCGCGACGAGCGGCGCGGCGAAGCTGGTGCCGCTCCAGCGCGCGGTCCCGGCGGGCGTCGCGGAGAGCGGATACGCGCCGACCAGGTCCACGCCGGGCGCGACCAGCCCGAGCCGCTTGCCGTACGACGAGAACCCGGCCAGGACGCCGTCGGCGTCGGTCGCGCCGACGCTCAGCGCCTCGCCGAGATCGGCCGGGAAGGCCACGCTCCCGCTGCCCGTGTTGCCTGCACCGGCGACGACGACGACGTCGCGTGCGCCCGCGTACTCGACCGCGGCCCGCACGAGCGCGGCGTCGGTCGAGATCTCGAGCGACAGGTTGACGACGTGCGCGCCGTGGTCCACCGCCCACTGGATGCCCGCCGCGACGCGCGCCGCGGTGCCGCGTCCGTTCGCGTCGAGCACCCGCACGGGCAGCACGCGCGCGTCGGGCGCCACGGTCAGCACGAGCGACGCGACGAACGTCCCGTGGCCGAACTGCTCGTCCACGAGCCCGTCGCCGTCGGTGTCGGCGTGCGTGCGCTCGTCGGTCGGGTCGCTGTCGCCATCGACGAAGTCGCGGCCGGGGGCGAGGCGCCCGGCGAGGAGCGGATGCGCCGCGTCCACGCCGGAGTCGAGCACGGCGACCGTCACACCGCTGCCGGTCGCGAGCGCGTGGGCGCCCGGCAGGTCGAGTCCGGCGAGCGCCGGCTGCGCGGCGACGGCGAGCAGGATGTCGCCGCCGAGCACGGTGGACGTCGCCGGGTCGCCCTCGGGCGCGTCGCCGACGTGGTGCAGCGCGACACGGTCCGCGCGCGGATCGCGCTCGAGCAGGTCGAACGCAGCGGTGAGCGAACTGCCGGGCGCGAGCCGTACGAGGCGGTACTCGGTCTCGCCGACGCGTTCGGTGCCGACGCCGCCGACCAGCGCGACGAGCGCGGCGGCGTCGGCATCGGACTCGGGGTCGGTGAGCGCGACGAGGAGCTCGTCGGGGACGATCGCGCCGGTCGTCGCCAGCGCGCCGCCGCCGCCGTTCCCGCCGCCGCCTCCGCCGGAGCCTCCGCGCGCCCACGCGGCTGGTGCGGGGGGCAGCAGCGCGGCGAGTGCGAGCGAGGCGGCGACGACGACGAGGCGCGAAGCGGTGCGCGGCATGGCGGACTCCCTCCCGGTACTCCCCTGAGTGCCACGGGCCACGAGCCGCGCCGGCAGATACACGCAATCGTCGATTTTCGTGTATCCGGGGTCCCCCTCCGGTTCTCTGACCGTTGATGCCCGTCGCCGCGCCGCCGTCCGACGCCGACCTGCTCGCCGCCTGCCGCACGGGCGACGAGCGGGCGTGGCGCACGCTGGTCGAGCGCTACGGCGGCCTCGCGCTCTCCGTCGCCCACCGCTGCGGCCTGCGCGGCCCGCACGCCGACGATGTCTTCTCCGACGTCTTCACCGCGCTGGTCAGCTCGCTGCGCACGATCCGCGACCCCGAGCGGCTGCCGGGCTGGATCGTGCGCACGGCCACGCGCTGCGCGTGGCACGCGCGGCGGCGGCGCGGGCACGAGCTGGTGGTGGAGCACGAGGCCGCCGTGCCGGAGCCGGCCGATCTCGTGGCCCAGCTCGAGGCGGAGCGGCTGGTGCGCGAGGCGCTCGGACGCCTGCCCGAGCGCTGCCGGAAGCTCCTGCAAGCCCTCTACTTCGAGCCGCACACGCCGTCGTACGACGAGCTCGCGCGGACGACGGGCACGCCGCGCGGCTCGCTCGGGCCGACGCGCAGCCGCTGCCTCGAGAAGCTGCGCACCCACGTCGAGCCGCTCGCCGAGCTGCTCGGCTCGCGCCCGGAAGGCGCGCCGGAGGTCCCCGATGCCTGACACGCACCCGAACATCCTCGGACTGCTCGACCTCGCGGTGGACGAGGCGCCTCCGGGCGCGCAGCGCCACGTCGCGCGCTGCGCACCGTGTGCGCGGCGCCTCGACGGGGCGCGCGAGATCGTCGCCGCCGGGCGCCGCCTCGCGGCCGCGCCCGTGCTCGAGCGGAGGCACGTGAACGCGGCCGTGCGCATCTTCCGGCGTACGCGGACGACGTGGCTCGAGACGTCGCTGCGCCTCGTGACCGATCTCCTGCTCGCGGGTCCCACGCCGGCGCTGCGCGACGGCGCGACGGCGGCCACGACGCGCTTCCTGCGCTTCGAGGGTCGCCTGACGCTCGAGCTGCAGATCGCGCACGAGCCGGGCGCGCGCACGTTCTCGCTGCACGGCTGCGCGCTGCCCGCGACCGACGCCGGCGGCGAGGCGCTGCTCGTCGGAGACGACGGCGAGCTGCGCGCGCCGATCGACGACCTCGGCGGGTTCTCGTTCCGCGGCGTCCGCGCGGGCGCGTACGAGCTGCGCATCGGGAGCGTCGCGACGGCCCGCGTCGAGCTGTGAGCCGGGGCGTCGACTTCGCGGCGCTGCACGCGCGCATCCAGCGCGCGCTGCGGACCGACGTCGCCGAGGCGGCGCGCCTCGTGCGCGAGTACGAGCGCGCCGCCGTGCGCGAGGGCGGAGCGCTCGAGCGGGCGATGGCGACGTTCGAGCGCGCGCAGCTCCGTCACGTGCGCGCGGACCCGCGGCGTGCGCGGGCGGACTACGCCGCCGCACGCGCGCGCTTCGCGCGCCTCGGTGCGCAGCGCCACGCGCTCGCGGCCGACCTCGGCGCGATCGTCGTCGCGGCGCAGCTCGGCGACCGCGCGGACGTGCTCCGCACCGCCGCGCGCATCCGCCGCGCTGCGGAGTCCACGCCCCACGGCGCGGCGGCGGAGCTCTCCATCGGCACGGCGCTGCTGCACCTCGGCGACCTGCGAGGCGCGGAGCACGCCTCGGCGGCTGCGGTCGAGCGCGCGGGACGCAGCCGCGCTGCGGCGCCGCTCCGTGCGCGTGCGCTGCTGCACCTCGCGACCTGCCACGCGCGGCGCGGCGCGTTCCGCGACGCGCTCCGCGGTCTCGACGCCGCCGAGCGGACGTTTCGTGCACACGGACTCGACGCCGAGGCCGAGGCGGTCCGCCTGACGCGCGGCTGGGCGCTCGGCGTCCAGGGCGACACCGCGGGCGCGCTCGACGCGCTCGCGGCGGCCGAGGCGGCGCTCGCGGCGCGCGGCGACCCGGTGCGCGCGGCGCACGCGCGACTCGACCGCGCGCAGATCGCGGCGTGGAGCGGCGACGCCGAGGGCGCACGCGACGGTGCACGCGGCGCCGCACGCGAGCTCGCCGCGCGCGGCCAGCGCTGCGACGCGGCGCGCGCCCTGCTCGTGGTGGCCCGCGCGTGCGAGGTGCTCGGCGACACGGCGGGGGCGCGTGCGGCCGCCCGGCGCGCGCGCGCGACGTTCGTCTCCGCGCGCGAGCGCCTCGGCGTCGCGCAGGCCGACGTGCTGCTGGGCCGGGACCTGGCGCACGCCGAACGCACGCTGCGCCGCGGCGGCGCGTGGATCGCCGCGTGGGAGGCGCTCCTCGCCGACGCGCGGTCCCGGGCGCCGGGCGACGCGGCGCGGCTCTTGCGCCGCCGCGGTGCGGCGTACCCGGCGGCGCTGCGCCGCTGGCTCGCGCCCGACGTGTGGCGTCTCCGCGCGGCAGGCGAGCCCGCGCACGCGCTCGCCCACCTGCGCCGCGCGTGCCGCGCCGTCGAGGAGCTGCGCGGGCGCGCGCCCACGGTGCGCCTGCGCGGCGCGGCGCTGGGGTCGCGGCTCGGCGCGTACGCGGACCTCGCGGCGGCGCTCCTGCGCCGCGGCGGCGCGCGCGATCGCGTGGAGGCGTTCGTCGTCCTCGACGCCGTCCGCGCGCGGCTCCTGCGCGACGAGGTCGGCGGCGCCGCCGCGTTCGACCGGCCCGAGGTGCGCGCGCTGCGCGAGCGGCTCGAGCAGGTGTGGCGCGGCATGGAGCACGACGAGGGCGGTCTCGGCGACGTGCGCGTATCGGGGGCGGTCGCCCTCGACGAGGTCACGCGCTGCGAGCGCGAGCTGCTGGACGCCGCACGCGCGGTGGCGACCGCGCCCGCGCGCGCCGCGGACGCGGCGCTCCCGAAGGATCCGACGCTCGCGTTCGCCGTCCTCGGCGCCGACGTGGTCGGACTCTTCGCCGACGCGGGCGAGGTGCGCGCGTGGCGTGCGGGTGCGCTCGGCGACGTCGCGCACGAGCTCGCCGCGCTGCGCTTCCAGGTGACACGGCGGCTGTCGGGCGCCGAGGACGTGCGCCCCGCGGAGCGTGTGCTCGCGCGGCTCTCCGCGCTGCTGCTCGCCGGCGGGCCGCCCGAGTTCCCCGAGCGCCTCGTCGCGGTGCTGCCGCCCGAGTTCGGCATCCTGCCCCTCGAGGCGCTCCCGTGGCGCGACGCGCCGCTCGTCGAGCGGACCACGGTCGTCCACGCGGCGTGCGCCTGCCTGCCGCCGGCGCGACCGCGCACGCGCGGGTCGGCGCTCGTCGTCGGCCTCGGCGGCGACGAGCTGCCCGACGTCCTCGACGAGGTCCGCGACGTGGCGACGGCGCTGGGCGGAGCCGACGTGCTGGCCGGAGCCGACGCGCGCCGCAGCGCCGTGCTCGCCGCGCTGCGCGGGCGCCGCGTCGTCCACGTCGCGGGCCACGCGCGCGCGCGCGACGACGCACCGCCGCTCTCCGCGCTCCGCGTCGGGGACGGCTGGCTCGCCGCCGCCGACCTCACCCGCGGGCTCGACCGGGCGACGGTGGTGCTCAGCGCCTGCCGCACCGGCGACCTCGGGCTGCGGCACGACGGCGAGGGCCTCGCCGGCTTCCCGCGCGCGCTCCTCGCGGCGGGTGCGGGCGCCGTCGTCGCGAGCCGCTGGGAGGTCGCCGACGACGTCGCGCACCTGTTCATGCGCCGCTTCTACGCCGCGTGGCGCGGCGGTGCGCCGGAGGACGCCGTGGCCGCCGCGGCGCGCAGCGTGCGCGCGCAGCACCCACACCCCGCCGACTGGGCCGCCTTCCTCGCGCTCCGCGGCGTCGGCGCCACGCTCGGGCGGGGCTGACCGGCGAGCCGATCGGGGACGAACGCGGGCGCTGCGTCCGCGCGGTGGACCGCGCGGCGCGGCGTCGGCGCTCCCGTCGCATGACGCACCGAGCCGCCCGCCCCATGCTCGACGCCCCCGCGCCGGAGCAGGCGGGGCGGTCGATCGTGACGGTCGTGGCGCTGCTCTGCGTGCTCGGCACCGCCGCGGCGCTGCTCGTCGCCCGCGGCAGCGCTGAGGAGGCGGCGCAGGGCGAGTTCGACACGGCGGTGCACGTCACGCTGCACCGCGTCGAGGACCAGTTCGACGCCGCACTCCGCCCGCTCGAGAGCGTGCGGGCGCTCTTCGCGGCGAGCGTGTCGGTCGAGCGCGGCGAGTGGCGGTCGTTCTGCCGCTGACTGCGGCTCCCCGAGACACGGCCCGCGGCGATCGGCCTCGGGTGCGTCCGCGAGGTGCCGCGCGACAACGCCGCGGCGTTCATCGAGCGAACGCGCACGGACGGCGCGCCGGAGTGCGAGGTGCGCCCGACCGCCGGTGTGCCGGACGGCCCGTGCCGGATCGTCGAGTAGGTCGAGCCGGACCACGAGGCCGCCGCGTTCCGCGGCGCGGACCTCGCGTCCGATTCGGAGCTCGCAGCGTTCGCGGACGCCTCGAGCGCGGAGCTTCAGTAGAGGCCCTCGTCGCCCTCGATCTGGAACCGGCAGAGATGGAAGCTGCCGGTGAGGTGCGTCTCGGTCGAACTCCCGACGCGCCGGACCTTCACGTCGAACGAGCCCTCGATCAGGCGCCGCTTGCGCGGCACGTCCAGGCGCAGCACGTCGATCGTGACGCTGCCGCCGACGACGACGTGGCGGACGTCGAGCCCCGTCGTGCGGACCTCGTAGAACTCCCCCGCCACGAAGTCGTGCAGGTTGCCGTCCGGCCCGCGCTGCGGATACCCGGTGACGGCGTGGGTCCCGGTCCGTGCGAACGCGACGCCCTCGAGATCCAGGCGCACGTACGCGGCGACCTCGCTGAGCACGCTGCGGGAGCCCAGGAACAGCGCGTGCTGGCCCTCCTCGAACGAGACCGTCGTCTCGCCGCCCTCGATGCGCTCGGCGCCGCCGTCGCGCACGTAGCGCAGCCAGCCGCCGCCGATCGCGCCGAAGTGCTCGCCGGGCGCGGGCGTGCAGCGGTCCGCGAGCAGTTCCTCGCGCGCTGCCGCGGCGCGCACGCGGACGCGTGTCGCGACGCGCGCGAGCGCGATCAGCAGGTCGCCGTACTCGGCGCCGAGGCCCTTGAAGCGCTTGCGCCGTCGCGCGGCCGCGGCGTCCTCCTCGGCGGCGAACTCGGGCAGTGCGTCCACGCTGATCGCGAGCGCGGCGCGCCGCGTGTCCATCTCGGCGACGAGCACGCCGGCCAGCTTCGCGAGCTTGGCGACCTTGGCGCCGGACGGGGTCTCGTCCGCGCCCTCTGTCACCGCGAACGACCGGAGCTCGTCGTCGAGGAACGCGAGCACGCGGTCACGGCGCCGCTCCGCGGCCGAGAGCACGTGCTGCCACGCGCCGCGGAACGACGCGAGCCCGAGGTAGCGCAGATCGGTGGTCTGTACGAGGTACGTGCGCAGCGACTCCTCGCGCTCCGTCCCGAAGCCGGGCGGGACGTCGGTCAGGCCGTCGAGCGACGCGAACGCCTCGAGCCGCGCCGTCGCGAGCAGGAGCGGGGCGAAGGCCTTGCGCCGCCGCTTGAGGGCGCGGCGCGTGGCGCTGTCGAGCGTGACGAGCAGGTCGGAGCGCACCTCTGCCTCCGCGAGCAGCGCCTGCTCGTGGAGGCAGCGCCCGCGGATCGACGCGGCGACGAGGTGCTGCCCCTCGGTGTCGTCGGGCGCGTCGTGCCCGGCGACGGCGAGCGCGCAGGTCTCGGCGTCCGCGTCGAACGCCTCGTCGGCGCGCGCGTCGAGGGCGGCGGCGCATGCGAGCACGGCAGCGCCCGCGGCGAGGAGCAGGAGTCGGGGCAGGGGCACGGCGCACCTCCGGGCGTGGTTCCGCCCGGGGATTGCCGTCGCGCGTCAGGACCGGACAGACGCCGCGGCGGGAATGCGCGCGACGTGCCGGATCACGGGATGTTGTCGGTCCCGAAGCGGTTCCTCGTCCACGTGTTCTCGCCGGGCACCTGGTCGTCGGCGTCGAGCCCGGCGCTGCCGCGCGCGGTGTTGCGGTCCAGCGTGTGCGAGCCGGTCGTCGCGACGATGCCGCTCCCGCCCGCGTCCTTCACCTTGTTGCTTTCCACGCGCGCATTCGTGCCGGTGAGCACGATCCCGTCCGCCCCGGGCCGCAGCACCACGTTGCGCGTCACCGCGTTCGCATCGCCGTCGGCGAGGATGCCGATCGTCTGGGCGTCCTGAACGCGGCAACCCTCCGCGGCGCTCGCGTCGGAGTAGAGGTCGATCCCGTGGTCCGCCGCGCCGTCCACGCGACAGTTCAGGACGTCCGCGCGGTCACCGAAGCTCTGGATGCCTGCCTGTCCCGCCGCGGAGACGCTGCAGCGCTCGATCGGCGAGTCGTCCTCGAACACCTGGATGCCGGTCGCGGCCGAGCCCTCGACCCGGCACCGCTGCACCGGACTGCCCACGCCGTACGTCCGGATGCCGACGGACCCCGCACGGAGTACGCGGCACCTCACGATCGGCGAGTCGGCCCCGAAGGTCTGGATGCCGGACTCGCGCGGGTCCTCGACCACGCAGCGTGATGCGACGCCGCGCGCGGCGAAGAGCTGGATCCCGGGGCGGAACGTACGCGCCACGCGGACGCGGTCCAGCGTCGCGTCGTCGCCCTGGAGCGCCGCGCCCGAGACACCGCAGTCCTCGAGCACGCAGCGCGACACGACGTCCCCTTGGCCGAGCGAGTAGATCGCGTTGCCGCCGACGTCGCGGACGTCGACGCGGCTGAGCTGCGTGCGCAGGCTCGACGTGCCCCCGACGATCGAGATGCCGTCGCCGCCGGTGTCGTGCACGGCCGAGCGCGAGATCGAGACGTCCGCCGCCGCCACGATCAGGATTCCGGCGCTCGACGTCGACGCCACCTCGCAGCGCTCGATCCGGGTCGCCTCCACCTGGTCGAGGAACACCCCCGTCGTCGGCCCCACGAGGCGCAGTCCGCTGAGCCGCGTCCGCGCGCAGTTCTGGATGCGGATGCCGATCGCGCTGCCGGTGGCGTCGATGGTCACGTCGCCCTTCCCGCGCAGGGTCAGGTCGTCGATCCCGTCGATCGTCACGGCCTCGGTGTACGTGCCGGCGGAGACGAGGACGGTGTCGCCGGGCTGCGCGGCGGCCACCGCGGCGCCGATCGTGGCGTGGTCCTGCGGCACGCGCAGGGTCGCGGCGAGGGCGGGTGCGGCGGCGCTGCAGACTGCGAGCGCGGTGACGAGCGGACGTAGCGACATCGCGTTCCTCCGGGGCGGCGGGCCCTCATCGTACCCACCACCGCACGAGGACGACCGCGGCGCCGGCGGCGCGGCGGTACGGCGACGGCCGCGCGCTCAGCCTGCGTCCGGAGGCGAGCGGCGGCGCCGGAGGTCGTCGAGCGCGTCGCGTCCGAACATGACGGCGAGGCAGACGACCCAGGAGAGCGCGAGCAGGACACCCGCCCAGAAGACGAACTCCTGCGTCACCTGCAGCGGCGACGCATCGGCGAACTGCCCGAACGCGACGATCACGCCGCCGAGGACAGCCGCCGCCACGAACGAGAGCACGGCGCACTCGAGCGCACGCAGCCCCGCGGTCAGCCACGCGGCGGCGTCGAGTCCGCCGAGCAGCACGGGCGCGGCCACCCAGAACGGGACGTTCCACGCGGCAAGCGGCAGACGCGACGCCGCCAGCGTCACGACGAACACGGCGGCACCGCACGCGAACTGCGTGCGCGCCCGCCCGCGATCCACATCTCGCGCGGTCTCCACGCTGCAGACGTTACGGCTTCCAGCGAGCGAGTCGACGCAATTCGCAGTCTCATTCGTATCAACCGCGTGAATCGCGACTCACGTCGCACTCAGCGCGGCGTCAGTCGCACCTCGAGCGTCCGGTCGTCGCCGTCGTCGCAGCGCAGGTCGAGCACCTTCGTCAGGTGCGCGCTCTCGGCGACGACCACGCGATGCCGGCCCCGCTCGACGCCGGCGATCACGAGCGTCCCGTCGGGTAGCGCGTCCGGCTCGACCGGCTCCGTGTCCACGAAGACGACGGCCTCCGCGAGCGGTCCCGCGTCCTCGTCGACGCCGCGGGGCGACGAGCGCACGCGCAGCCGCAGGACGCCGTCCGGGTACCGCAGCACGTGCGGCAGCGGACCGTCCGGGAGCGGCGCGCGCCAGTCCAGGAAGCCGTCCCGATCGACGTGCACCTGCACGAACCCGCCCGGCAGGAGCGGTGCGGCGCCGTCGTCGTCGAGCGCGCCGTCCGGACGCACGCCCCACGTGCCGATCTCCCGTCCGTCCGGGTCGCGCAGCGCCACGGACACGTCTTCGGCACCGACGTCCTCGGGCAGCACGATGCGCAGCCGGACGTCATCCGCTGCAGCGAGGCGCACCTCGCCGAGATCGATGCGCGCGCCGTGCCCTCTGACGTCGACCGTGCCCCACGCGGGCGCAAGTGCGGCATCCGCCGGGACGAGCATCCACGTCAGCGGACCGAGCAGGCGCGTCGCGGCGGACGGCTCGCGCGCGCACTCCTCCTCGGCGGGCCGCGCCTGCAGTCCGGTCCAGTAGGGATCTCTCTCGAGCCGGAGAGTCGCGGGCACCGACGCGCCGTCGGGTCCGGTGCCGTGCGCGACGATGTGCGCGGGCGCGGCCCAGGCGAGCACCAGAGGCGGCGCCGCGTCGGGGTCCTCCGGCAGGTCGACGAACGTCACGACGCTCCGGAGACCGGTCTCTTCCCCCTCGATCCGGATGCGCGCCGGGCGCTCCCGCGGAACGGCGATGCTCCCGGACGCGAGCTCCCCGGCACGCACGACGCGGTAGGCCGTCGCGGTCGCCACCCCGACCTCGACGTCGAGTCCTTCGAGCTGCGTCGCGTCGATGCGCAGCCGCGGCAGACGCGGCACGGTGACGCGCAGCTCCGCGGGCGCGTCGGCGCCGACGGTGACGCGCGCCTCGGCGGTGCCGAACTCGCGCAGCTCGCCGTCGGCCAGCACGCGGTACGCGCCGTCGGGCACGTCCACCTGCGCCCGGCCGAACTCGTCCGTCGTCGCGACGCACGTCGCACCGTCGCCGTCGCGCACGAGTGCGACGCGTACGTCCGGCGCCGCTGCGCCGTCGTCGGCCGTGACGAGCACCATGAACGCTCGACCGCCCGGCTCCTCGCCGATCCGGAACGTGCGCTCCGTGCCGGCTGGGGCGGCGAAGAACCAGACGTCGTCGCGCCCGGCGAGTCGCAGCTCGATGCGCGACCATGCGGGCAAGCCCTCGAGCCGGAACCGGCCGTCGCGATCGGTGTACGTCCGCGGGCGCCACGCATCCGGAACGCCCACCTCGTGGAACGCGCACGGCGTGCCGTCGGCCCACACGATCCGACCCTCGGCGTGCGTCGCGGGCCGCACGTGGACCTCGACGGGCGGCGCGCCGGGGCGCCACGTGTCGGCGAGCCGCACGTAGGCGGTGTCCACACCCGGCGCGTCCACCCAGACGTCCTCCTCGCGACGCTCCGGGAGGATCGCGCGGAGCACCGCGCGCCCGGAAGGGTCCGCCTGGGCCGTGCGCTGATCTGGAATGTGTCCGCACCCGAGGTTCAGCACGACCCGTGCGCCCGGGACCGTCCGCCCGAGCTGGTCGAGCACGACCACGGGCACGTCGGTGCCGCGGATCAACTCGACTCTCCCCGAGATGCAGTGCTCCGTTGGTGCGTAGCCTGGGGCGTCCCCGATGATGTAGTCACGCCAGCCGGCGCACACCGCGCTCGGCAGCCATGCCCACGGCCCCGCGTGCGTCGCGAACATGGAGTAGCGCGTCTCGGGCAGGACGGCGCCGGTCGGGTGCCACGGAACGGACACGCGCGCGCCGGACATCGGCTCGCCGTCGAGCGCGTCGACGAGCCGCACCCACCAGCCGTCTTCCCAGCCCTCCGGCTCGGCACCGGGCCAGACGCTCGCGCTGTCGGTCGCGACCTCGCCGTCGCGAAGCTCCGCGTCCTGCGCGCGCGCAGCCCGTGCGAGCACGAGCACGCCCGCAAGAGCGAGCGCCGCAAGGAACGCCCCGGCCCGGACCCCGATCACGACGCCATTCTGACGCAGACGGGCAGGAACGCCCGCGGAGACGCGCTACCCTGCGCGCGTGCGCCGCGTCCTCCTCCTGGCCGTCGTCGCGAGCGTCGCCGCGCTCGTGCTGATGCTCGCTCCGGGGCGCAACGTCGAGCGTGCTTCGGCTCAGCAGAAGCCCTCGGACGACGCGTCGGCGCGAGCGGACGCGCCGCAGACGGCGTCGCTCGACGTGCGCGTGCTCGAGGAGCACGGCGCCGCGATCGCGGGCGTCACCGTCACGTTCGACGGACTCGGCACCTCGCACTCGGCAACGACCGACGCCGACGGGATCGCGCGCCACCGCGGACTGCCGCCGGGACTCGGCGCGCTGCGCGCGAGCGCGCCGGGACGCGCCGACGCGCCGGCGCGTGCGCTCCAAGTGGCCGCCGGGTGCACGGTGGACGAGACGCTGGTGCTCGCGCGCGCGCACCCACTGCGCGTGCGCGTCGTCGACCGCACCGGCGCGCCGGTCGCGGGGGTGCGTGTGCTCGCGGAGTCGTGGGACGACGTGCCCGAGCGCGAGGGCGTCTCGGGAGCCGACGGCCGGTGCCGCATCGACGGGCTGTCGGCGGGGAGCGTGTCGATCTGGTCGGTGCCCTCGCCCGACGAGACGTGCTCCGCGTATCTCCCGCTCGACGAGGAGGTGACGCTCGTCGTCCCGGTCTCCTTGGTGATCGCGGGGATCGTCCGCGACCACGAGACCGGCGCGCCGATCGCGGACGCCGCCGTCGGATGGACGCTCGCCGTGACATCGGGCACGCCGGAGTTCATCGCGCGCGCACGTACCGACGCAGACGGGCACTACGTCCTGCCGTGCGCGTCGTGTCCCGACCTCGCCCACGAGCCGATCGAGGCACGCGCCGCGGGGTACCGATCGGGCGCGCGGACGCCGCTGCTCCCGCCCCTTGCGGCCGGTGGGACGTGGCGCGCGGACCTGGTGCTCGCGGCGACAGGTGCGATCGACCTCGTCGTCGTGGACGCGTACGGCCGCCCGCTCTCCGCCGCGCTCGAAGCCGCGGCCGGCGACGAGTGGCAGTGGCTCGAGTCGGACGCGACCGGCCACGTCGCACTCGAAGGCTTCGCCGCCGGCAACGTGCGCCTGCGCGCCCCGGGCGCCGACGGCGAGCGCGTCGCACCGGCGACCGTGCGCGTTCCCACGCGCGGACGCGAGACGGTCGTCGTCACCGTCGGCTCGCCGCGTCCGCTCGTCGATGTTCGCGGGCGCGTGGTGGACGCGCGCGGGGCGCCCGTCGTGGGAGCGGTCGTCCACGGCGCGCCGTCGGCCCCCGCCGCGACCGACGCAGACGGGCGCTTCGCGCTGCGCATCGTCGAGCCCGAAACCGAGCGCGGCGGCGCCTCCGAGATCACGTTGCGGCCGCGCGGCGGGCAGGCGTCGCTCCATCTCGTGACGCGCAGCGCGTGGCGCGACACGCCCGACGGCGCGGTGCTGACGCTCGCCGATCCGGCGCAGGTCACGTGCCGGCTGCTCGACACCGCGGGCGCTCCCGTGAGCGCCGACGTCGCCGTGGTGCAGGGGCGCCGCGTGCCCGTCGGGAGCGACGGACGCGTCGTCGCCGACCTTCGGCCGGGCAAAGGCTCCATCGTCGTCGAGCACGACGGGAGCACGCGGTTCGCGACCGAGTTCGACGCGGCGGAGGGCGCGCTCGTCGATCTCGGCGACGTCGTGCTCGCGCCCCTCGGACGTGTCGCGGGGCGCGTGCTCGACGAGAGCGGGGTGCCCGTGGTCGGGGCGCTCGTCGCGAGCGGCTCGGGCAGCGCGCGGACGGGGCCGGACGGCGCGTTCGAGGTCGGCGCGCCGCGCGGCCGCGACGCACTCGTCGTCTGGGCACCCGGGTTCCGGGCGCGGTCGGTGCCCGCGCCGTCCGCGCAAATCGGCGACGTGGAGCTCGTGCATCTCCGCGACGTCGCCGGCCGTGTCGTGTTCGACGACGGGACGCCCGTCGCCGGCACGGCCGTGCTCTTGGCGGAAGCGGCGACCGTCACCGACACGGCGGGACGCTTCCGCTTCCGCGGCATCGAACGCGGCGACGACGACGTCCTGCTCTCGGTCCACCCGCTTCCGGGGCCGACGGTGCAGGGCGCGCCCACCGAGTTTCGTTCCGTCGACGTCACGTCCGACGACGTGACGCTGACGGTCGCGCGCGGCGCGCGCATCTCCGGTCGCGTGCTCCGCGCGGACGGCACACCTTGCGTCGCCGCACTGGTGGGCGCGTGCGAGGCGCCGGTGGCCCACGACTGGTTCCGACTGAACACGTCCACCGACGAGCGCGGCCGCTTCGTGCTCCAGGGCGTGCCGGCGGACGCGCCGTCGCGCGTGTTCGTCGAGGACCACGGACGCGTCGTCGCAGACCTCGCCGTCGCCCCCGGCGGCGCCGCCGACGTCACACTCGTGCTGCCGGAGTAGCGGCCGGCGCGCCGCCGTGCCGGATGGAGCGCACGGGGCGAGTGTGGCAGCGCGCGGGCGCGACACCGCGTGGGCGACGGGCACCTTCGCGCAGGTCGGCCACGACACGGTCGTGGCGCGGTCCAGGTTCGGCACGACGGCAACGGCGTTCCCCGCGGAGGCGCGCGAGAGATTGCTCTCCATGGTCGACCTGGTGCGCGCCCACGATGACGTCGAGACGGCGTCCGTCTACGTCGAGTTCTCGATCGCGCACCGCTGACGCGCCGCGCTGCGTTCCGGCCGAGCGCGCCCGCGCGCGTCGGCTCTCAGCGGTCGCTCTCGGACGGACGTGGGACGCGCACGCTGGGCAGGCGGATCCGCGGAGTCCCGACGAGCGAGATGTCGGTCGCGCCGGCGGCGAGTGCGGCGTCGACCACGTGCGTCGTCGTCTCGTCCGTCGCCGTCACGCTGACATCCACCACGACGGTGGGCGATGACGCGGCATCGTGCTCCTTCAGGAACGTCTTGACGGCGCTCGCCACGGCGGCGAGCTGCGCAGGCCGTTCGCCCGGGACTTCGGTGCCGTCGATCCAGATGGCGCGCCCACTGCCGGGCGACCCGACGCGCACGCGCAGCGTCGGGCGGTCCGGCGTGGGCGCCGACGGAACCGTCGTCGGCACGACAGGGGTCCGCAACGGCAGCTTGACCTGCGGCGGCGCAGCGGATGGCCGCAGCGCACGCACGGCGACGACCGCGATCGCGAAGGCGCCGCACGCCGCGCAGCATCCCGTCCGCGCCGGCCTGCGCTTCGCGCTCGCTCGGCGCGAAGGCTGCGCAGGAGCGTTCGCGTACGGTCTCGCCGCGACCTGGCGCGCGACCCTACCCGCACCGCGCCTGGGGCGCGCCGCATCCACGCGGTACGTGGATCGCGCCGCGACCCTCGTCACGACGTGCGCGAGTCTCGTGAAGCGGCAGTGTTAGCGAGCGACGACGACGTATCCGCGCACGCGGATCTTCGCGGTCGGTGACTCGGAGCCCTGCCGCAGACGGAGCTTCGCGTCGATGCAGAGCGTGACGCGATCGGCCGACTCCGCGACGACGCGCGCCGTCGTCGGCATGCCCACGCGCGTGTCCCACGTCACGGCGTCGGAGCCGTGCACGGAGACGAACGACTGCCCCTGAACCGTGACCGTCCCCACGTGCAGGTCCGCCGCGGTCCCGGGGATCTCGATCTGGAACGAGGTCTCGCCGATCCCGCTGCCGACGCGGACGACGAAGTAGGGCGGCCCGGACACGCGCGGAGTGATCGCGTCGACCGACGCGACGGAGTCGAGCACCGTGCCGCTGCCCGTCGTCGCGAACACCTGTGCCCCGTCCTGCGGCAGGTCGCTGCACGCGGCCACCGACGCGAGTTGTGCGCTCTGCACTGCACTCGCGAGCGCAAGCGCCGTCTTCTCGGCGCGCACGAGCGCGCGCGCCGCGGACCGGAGGTCCGCCTGGGACGCGGCGCCCGAGGCCGTCGCGAGCGCCGTGCGCGCCTTCGCCAGCAGCAACTCCGCGCGCGTGCGCGCCGAGCTCGGCGCAGCCGACTCCAGCGCGGCGTCGAGTGCGCCGACGCGCGCATCCACGTCGCCGGCGAGCGCGCGCAGGAGGTCGGCGACCACGCCCGGGAGCTCCGGATCGTCGAGCAACGGCTTCGCGGCGGTGGCGGCGATCCGCTTCGCGGTCGCGAGGTCGGTACGGAAGGACGTGGAGACCGCGTCGATCGCCCCGAGGAGCTTCTCCAGCGCGGCCTTGCGCTTCGCGTCGGCGCTGCCCAGCGGCTCTACGTAGCCGTCGCGCAGCGCGACGAGCTTCGCGCGAACGTCTTCGAAGTGGTCCGTGAAGGGGCTCGAGTTTGCGCGTCTCGGCGCACCGAGCACGCAGACTGCCGCAACGACGAAGACGATCGACCGCAGGAGACGTCGCATGGAACTCCTCCTCCGCCCGACGGCGCGAACTCATGGCACCGGAATCGCGCGGCAGGCTACACGCGGCGTCGCGCTTCCGCTCACAGCATGCGCAGACCCCGGCCGACGGCGCCCGCGCGCGGCGCGTCGCCGGCGTGACGCGCGACATCCCCCACACACGGGACGTCGCGGAGCGGCACGCGCGTTCCACGGGTTCGTCGCACGATCAAGAGGAGGGCAGCGATGAAGGCAGCGATCGTCCGGGAGCCGCAGTCGTTGACGCTCGAGCAGGTGCCGCGGCCGGAGCCGGGGCGCGGAGCCGTGCGCGTGAAGGTCCACGCGTGCGGGGTGTGCCACAGCGACCGGCTCGTGGTCGACGCGATGTGGCCCGGGCTTGCGCTGCCGCGCATCCCGGGTCACGAGGTCGCGGGCGTGGTGGACGCGGTCGGCGAGGGCGTCACCCGCTTCCGCGTCGGCGACCGCGCGGGTCTCGGGTGGCACGGCGGGCACGACGGCACGTGCGACGTGTGCCTCGACGGGAACTTCATCCACTGCCGCAACGGGCGCATCACGGGCATCTCGTTCGACGGCGGCTACGGCGAGTACCTCGTCGCGCCGGAGGTCGCACTCGCGCGCATCCCGGACGCGCTCGACTTCGCGGAGGCCGCTCCGCTCCTCTGCGCGGGCATCACGACGTTCAACGCGCTGCGGAACGCGGGCGCGCGCTCGGGCGATCTCGTCGCGGTGCAGGGTCTCGGCGGACTCGGCCACCTGGGTGTGCAGTACGCGCGCGCGATGGGCTTCGAGGTCGCGGCGATCTCGCGCGGCGGCGACAAGGAGGAGTTCGCGCGCGAGCTGGGCGCGCACCACTACGTGGACACGTCGCGGACCGACGTCGGAGCGGAGCTGACGCGGCTCGGCGGCGCGCGTGTGGTGCTCGCGACCGCGCCCCACGCGAGCTCGATCGCGGCGACCGTGCCCGGCCTCTCCGTCGACGGCTGCCTGCTCGTCGTCGCGGCGCCGCACGAGCCCATCGCCATCAGCGCGTTCGACCTGATCGGCAAGAACATGCGCGTGCAGGGCTGGGCGTCGGGGACGGCGTCCGACTCGGAGGACGCGATGGCGTTCGCGGTGCGGCACGGCGTGCGTCCGCTGATCGAACGCTTCCCGCTGACCGACGCGCGCCGCGCGTTCGACGCGATGCTCGCGGGCACGGTGCGCTTCCGCGCCGTGATCGACGTCGCGACGGCGTGACGCTCCGGCCACGCGGAGCCGAACCGGCGGGACGGAGCGGAGAAGCGCGACGCGTGCGCTGCCGGGGCTCGAACGGCGAGCGACTCGAGCAGATGCGCACGTCGCCGCTCCGGGCGGGCGACCGCTTCCGCAACGTGCACCCGATCCTGCCCGGGCTGCGCGACCCGGACACGCCGCTGCCGTCGCTCTGCGAGCTCCTGTGCGTCCGCACCTACCGCTGAGGCGCCGCGGACGGAAGCGCGCGGTTCGGCGTCACGAGCCGTCTTCCCGGCACGCCGCGACGAACTCGGGGTGCAGGCGCAGCGCGCGGCAGATGCCCTCGTGGAGTTCGACGGAGTTCCGCGCGAGCAGCTCGTCGAACAGCTCGCGGCCGCGGCGCAGGTGCGCTGCGTCACGGCTCGCCTGCCAGAGGCGGGCGTGCGACGCGACGCGGTCGGTGAGGGCCTGCGACGCCTCGAACTCCGAAAGCGCGCTCGCTGCATCGGCGACGGAGCCGCCGGGCAGCAGGCCGAGCTGAAAGCGCGCCGACGCCGGGCCCTCGGCGCTCCCCACCTGCGCGGCGAGCTCTCGCACCTCCGCGAGCAGCGCTCGCGCGGCGTCCACGTCGCCGCGGTCGTCGGCGACCTCGGCGAGCATCAGCAATGTGCTCATGCGCTCCGGCGCGGCGCCGATCTCCTCGAACACGGCGAGGCTCGCGCGCAGGGCGGACTCGCACCCGTCCGCGTCGCCGACGGCGCGCAGCGCACGCGCGAGTCGCACGCGCGCTTCCGCCTCGCCGCGCGGGTTGCCGTCCTCTTGCCAGATCGCGACGGCGAGCACGCAGCCCTCGCGAGCGGCGTCGCCGCGGCCGAGCGCGATGTCCACGACGCTGCCGAACGACAACCCTTCGGCCTCCCGCCACCGCTGGCGCAGCGCGCGCGCGAGCTCCACCTGGCGCGCGAAGTGCTCCCGCGCCGCGACGAGCCGTCCCTGCATCCACGCGATCTGGCCGAGGTTGCGCTCGGCCATCGCCTCGCCGTCGCGCGAGCCGGTCTCGCGCGTCAGCGCGAGGTTGCGCTCGGTCCAGACGACGGCCTCGTCGAAACGGCGCTGCGCCGAGTGCAGCGCGCCGAGGTTGCCGATCGCGACGATCTCGTGGGAGCGGTCGCCGTGCTCGCGCGCCCTCTCCAGCCCGAACTCGAAGAGCTCGAGCGCCTCGTCGAGCCGGCCTCCCATGGCGAGCGCGGTCCCCAGGTTGAGCGCCGCTCCCATCTCACGGACGCGGTCACCGCCCTCGCGGCAGATCTGCAGGTGGCGCTCGTAGCACGCCTGCATCTCGGCCAGGCGGCCCTGGCGCTCGAGGACGCCGCCGAGGTTGGTCCACGCCAGGCCCTCCTCCTGACGCCGTCCGGCGGCCTGGTGGATCTCGACGAGCCGGCGGAGCCCCTGCTCCGCCTCGGCGTAGCGCCCCGCGTTCTTGAGCACCAGGCTCGTGCAACCGAGCGCGCCGGCCTCGACTTCGGCATCCTCTGCCTCGCGCGCCATCTCCTGCGCACGCGCGAGTTCGGCGAGCGCCGCATCGTTCTCGTACTCGCGCTCGAGGACGTGTCCGAGACGCCAGTGGGCGCGCGCCCGCACGGCCAGGCTGCCGCCGGCGTCCGCGAGCGCCACCGCCTCCACGACCGCCGCGCGCTGCGCGTCGCGTCGACCCACGGCCTCGAGCGCCTGCGCGAGCTGCATCAGGGTCTCGGCACGCTCGTCGCCGACCAGCAGGCCGGGCACGTCCAGGGCGCGCTGCGTCAGCGCGAGCGCCTTGACGGGCAGGTGACGGTCGCGCAGATGCTGGACGGCGGCCCGCAGGTAGCGCCGCGCCGCGTCCCCGCGCGCACCGTGGAGGAACTGCTCGCACAGCTCCACGCACAGCGCTCCGTCGAGCGACGACGGCTCCTTCTCCCGCGCACCCGTGCGCGCCTCGAGCGTCTCGGCGAACGCGGCGTGGTACTCCTCGCGCAATTGCTCGTTCAGCGACGCGTAGAGCGCCTCCTGCACCTGGTGGTGATCGAACACGTAGCGGCGCGCGGAGGACCGCACGAGCCGGTGCCTGCGCTCGATCTGCCCGAACGCGCGCAGCGCCGGGATGCGCGCGAGGCCGAGCACCTCGCCAACGAGCGACGGGTCGAACTCGAAGCCGCAGCACGCCGCCACGTCGAGCAGCGCGCGCTCGTCCTCCGTGAGTCCCGAGACGCGCGCGTTGACGAGGTCGAGGACCGACGACGGGATCTCGATCTCGTCGATGACGCGCGTCGACGTCCACGTCCCGTCCGCGGCGCGCGAGATGAAGCTGCCGTCGCGCAGCCCGCGCAGGATCTCGAACGTGAAGAACGGGTTGCCGTCGGACTTCGCTGCGATCCGTCCCGCGAGATCCTCCGCGAGGTGCTTCGACCCGAGCGAGTCGGCGAGCAGGCGCACGAGTTCCTTCGCGCCGAGACGCGGGAGCTCCAGCGTCGTGACGTGCGGCAGCCGCGTCAGCCCGGCGCGCCACTCGTCGGAGTCCGCCGGACGCGTCGTGCCGATCAGGAGCACGCGATGGCCGGGCACCGAGAGTGCGAGCAAGGAGAAGAGCGCGCGCGCCTCGTCGGGCGCGAAGTGGAGGTCGTCGACGAGGAGCACGGTGGGACGCTCGGCCGCGAGACCGCGCGTGGCGTGCACGAAGCAGGTGCCGACGGCGTCCTTCGAGAGCGGCTGCACGCCGGGCGGCGGCACGTCGCCGCGCAGGAGCGCGTCGAACGCCGGCACCAAGAGCGGCGTCTGCCCCAGATAGGGCGCGGCGCCCTCCGTGCCGAGGTGCTCGTGGAACGCCGCGCTGAACGCCCCCGCCCCGCTCGCCGCACCACCCGGCGGGTAGCCGCCGAAGAGGAAGTTCAGGTCCTCGCCCTCCTGCCGCAGCCGGCCGACGAACTCGTCCACGAGACGGCTCTTGCCGATGCCCGCCTCGCCCTCGAGCAGCAGCACCTGGCCGTCGCCGGACCTCACCTGCGCGAACAGCGCGTGCAGCTTCGCGAGTTCGGTGTCGCGCCCGTAGACGGCCGTCTCGCGCGGGATGCGGATGCGCCGCAGCGGGCGGTGGGTCTCGACGCGGATCGCGTGCGACCGCGCGCGCCACCATGCGGACCGCTCGCCCTCCTCGAGCACGCCGAGGAGCGCGCGCGCTTCGGCGAAGCGCGCCGCGGGCTCCTTCGCGAGCAGGTTGTGCACGACCTCCTCGAAGAAGGGCGAGAGCTGCGGGTTCCGGTCGCCGAGACGCCGCGGCTCCTCGTGCAGCACCCTGCGCAGGATCTGCGGGATGTCGTCGGCGAGGTACGGGTTGACGCCGCTCGAGAGCTCGTAGAGCACGAGTCCCAGCGCGTGCAGGTCCGCGCGGGCGTCGACCTGCTTGCCGCCCTCGCGGAAGGCCTCCGGCGCCGCGTAGTGGATCGACCCCACGAACGCGCCGGTCTGCGAGAGCCGCGCCGCGTCGTCGACGAGCCGCGCGACGCCGAGGTCCATCACCTTCACGACGTGCTCGCGCGTGATGAGCACGTTGTCCGGCTTCATGTCCCGGTGGATCGCGCCTGCCGCGTGGATCGCGGCAAGCCCCTTCGCCACCTCGCGGCCGATGTGGCGGCACAGCTCCTCGGGCACGCGCTCGAGCTCCGCGAGCAGCCCGCGCAGCGTCTGGCCCTCGACGTACTCCATCACCAGGAAGTGGTGGTGCACGCCGCCGACCTGGACCGCGTCCGCGCCGAAGGTCCGCACGACGTTCTCGTGGACGACCGCCCGCCCGATCTCCGCCTCGCGCAGGAAGCGCTTGAAGAAGTCCGGCGACTCCAGCAGGTGCGGGTGCACCAGCTTCAGCGCCACCGTCGCGCCGACGTCGAGCCCCGGCACACGCCCCTCGACGCGCGCCGCCCAGACCTTCCCCATCCCGCCCGCGCCGAGTTCGCGGTCGAGGCGGTAGGGGCCGAGAGACGTTCCGATCATGGCGGAGCGCGAGGCTAGCCCTGGACCGCGCCCACCGCGTCGGTCAACTCCCCCGACGCGGCGCAGCGGGCGGTCGCGCGTCCGGACGATGGGGCCGCGCGTCCCGCGCGTCGGTTCGGAGCGGTCGCACTCGAGGCGTCCGGAGTCAGGGTCGCTGCGTCATCTCCGGCTCGAGATCCACGCCCAGGCAGTCCGCGATGGGGTTGATGTAGTTGGTCCGCTTCGAGGGCAATCCGCTCCAAGGCGAGCGCACGTGATCGAGCCTGGACCCCACCCGGACCCACCCGAAGTGGGATTCCGTCGCGCACAAGTAGGGCACAGGGATGGCGGCCTGCGAACCGGCGCCGAACGCACTCACGCGAGCAGGTCGCTCGCCGCCCACGTCGGCGACAGCCGCTCGCGGAACAGCGCGTAGACCTCGCTTCCCGGCGCGACGTCCCGGTCGCCGCGGAAGAGCAGCGCGGAGACCGCCTCGTCGGCCGAGGGCGGCGCACAGGGCTCGCCGCCCTCGCCCGACCGGAGACGAGCGAGGAACGCCTCGGGAGACTCGTCGTCCGCCCGATCGAACGACCGGCATCCGCCCTCTCCGCGCAGGACGACGCGGCGGCCCCGGGACGCCGCGTGTAGCAGACCGAGGTCGAGCATCGTCGCGCGGCAGCCGTGCTCGTAGTACGCGATCGCCTCCGGGCACAGCCGGACCACGGCGCGGTTCGACGTCTCCACGTTGTTGAACACGAACTCGCCCTTGCTGTACGTGTCCAGCCAGTGCAGCCGCTCCGACTCGAGGTCGAGCACGAACGGCAGGAACACGCCGTGCGCTCCCGACAGCTGGAACTTGAGCTCGACCGTGCGCGGGTCGAAGTGGAGCCCGTGATCGTCGTCCCTCAGCATGAGCCCGGCGAACGCTCGATCGAGCTGCGAGAAAGGCAGCCCCGAGTAGGCGTTCACGACCATCACTGCGTAGCGCACGCCGAGCGCGCGCGCCTCCGCGCGGCGCACGTCGACGAACTCGGTGGCTCCGAGCGGAGCCGGCGCGCTGGTGAAGTCGCCGGAGCTCGACGCGACGTCTTCGAACTTCAGCTGGTAGTACGAGCAGACGCCCTTGTACGTCCACTCCGCGTCGTAGAACGCCACGGACAGGTCGAGGTCGGTGCGGTGCCCGCCCGACGGCTCGCACCAGTGCAGGAACAGCCGCACGAGCTTCCCGGGCGGGACGTCGATGCGTGACCCGCGTGTCAGCGCGACCGTCGACGAACTCGACGTGCGTTCGTTGAACGGGACGGTGACGTCCGCCAACCGCTCGTCGACGATCCAGGCCCCGGGCGAGGCACCGCGTCCGAATCGCTCGAGGAGCACTCGCTCGAACTCCCCGCAGAGCGCGTCCACCGTCACTCGCGGAAGCAGGTCACGCCGGTCGGGCTCGGAGATCCCCGTGGCCGTGCCACCCTTCGGGAAGTAGATGCGGACGGGCGCCTTCGACATTCGCGTGCGGAAGTGCGCGAGCAGGGTCATCAGCAGCGGGGTCGGGAACCGTGGCGCGAGCTGCTCGACGATCGCGAGGATCTCGTCGACGCTGCCGTCCGCGACTGCGAGTCGAAGCACGTGATCGAGCCGGCGAGCGAACTCCCCCGGCCGCTCGCTCAGGACCGTCGCCATGGCCTCCGGGTCACGCGCGTCGGCCGCGGCCTCGACGCGGGAGTGGAAGGTCCGGAACTTCGGAGCGCTCGTTCCGTCTGGGGCCTTTCGCCGCACGAGCTGGAACGCACGAGCGGTCTTCGGATACCGACGCACGTACTCGTGGGGATGGAGGAACTCCCCGACCCACACCCAGTACGAACGGTGCCGCAACATGTCCTCGCAGAGGCGCTCCTCGGGCAGTCGCTCGAGGAGCTCGAGAAGCGCGCGTCGGAGCGGGCGCCGCAGCTTCGCCACCGGGAAGCGCCGGATCTTGCGCGGCACCCAGATCGTCTGCCGGTGCGGCGGCACGCGGCCCCCGAACGCCCTGACCAGCTTCTCGACCCACCAATGCGGCGCCACGTCGACGCTCACCTCGGTCAGCTTGTCCACCGGCTGCAGCGACGGGTCTGCCCCGGAGTAGGCCGCCACGAAACGCAGGACGTCCGTGGCCGTGGACATGTGGTGCGCGGCGGCGTCCATGAGGCGAGCGGCGTCGCAGCGATCGAAGAGGGTGCCGAAGATCTGCGCGATGTTCTCTCGGAGCGGGATGGACGCCGGGAGCCAGTCGACGCAACGCTCTCCGCACTCCTCGAGGATCGAGACGAGAGCCGCCCTGTCCGGTGGTGACAGCGCCTGCGTCCTCAGGCACAGCGACCGGAACAGCGCCTGCGCTTCCTCATCCACGTCGCCGCGGAGGCGGAGCACTTCGTAGCGCACGTCCTCCGCTCCCGCCTGCCTGGGCTCCGCCGGCAGCAGGAACGGTGTCTCAGGGTCGACCTTCGCGCCGCAGATGGGACACGCCGAGTAACTCGCACCGTCGAAGCAGTGATCACAGACCACGTGCAGGCACGGGTGCAGGACGTGTGTCGTCCCACTGCGATCGCAGTGGAGGCACACGGTGTCCGGTGCCTGGAAGAAGTGGACGAGCACGCGATCGACCCAGAGCTCGAACGTGTTGACGGGAACGCCGTCGGGGAACCTCCGGAACAGCGGTACGTGCTGCTGATCGCTGCCACGGATCGCCGCCAGTTCACGCAGGAGCCATGCGAGCACCTCGCTGAGCGCATGCGTGGGTACAGTGCGAAGGCGCTCGCGCAGCGAGCCGGAGGGCACGTACCCCAGCGCCGCGAGCTCCAGCTCAAGAGCCTGCAAGGTCGCGTCGTCGTGCCGCGCGGAGCCCTCGGGGACGACGACGATGCCGCGGCGTGCGAGGAGGGCTCGGCGGGTCTTCGGTCGTTCGACGCTCTCGCTCATCGTGCCCCCGCCGAAACGCCGGGCGGGCGATCACGAGGACCGCCCGCCCATGGCGGTGAAGGAAAGCGGACGAGCTGGTTGGCGATAGAAGGAAGCCCGCCCTGAGCCTTCGCTGACATGCTACCAGCCCCCCCGGCCCCGCACGGGAGCTGAGGGGCGTGCAGATCACCGCATGTCGAGTACGCGGAGATACTCCGACGACACGCACGCGACGAGCCAGACACCGTTCTCCGAGAGGAAGAACGTGTGTCCGTCGTGGTGCATCCGCGCGGCGTCGATCTCGAGCACGACCGGCCGCCCGCGGCGACGCCCTACTTCCTCCGCAGCCGACTGCGTCGCAGAGAGATGCACGTGATGCCGCGCTCGCGGAAGAAGCCCCTCTCGGCGGATCGCGGCCAGGAAGCGTCCGACCGTGCCGTGGTAGAGAGTCGCAGGCGGCTCCCGAGGTCGCAGACCGAGGTCGACGCCGATCGAGTGCCCCTGGCTCGCGCGGATCCGCGACCCGTCCGGAGAGAACGCATAGCGGCCCTTCTCGTCCTCCTCGACGATCCTCGCCAGCACCGCGGCATCCACACGGAAGCCGGCACCAACGAGTCCCGAGATCACAGCATCGACATCCGCCCAGCCTTCCGAGTCGAGCACGACCCCGAACTGTCCCGGGTCGTGGCGCAGCAGCAGCGCGAGGCACTTGCTCGTCCGGACTGGCGACGGGTCAGTCACGGTGTCGCCTCGACGCGACCAGGTGCTCGAACAGCGCGCGAGCGTCGGTCGATGCCAGGCGTCCCCGCGCGAGGAGCGCGTGATACGTGATCCGCGGCAAGCCCTGGAGCGGCACCGCACGCACGCCGGAAGGAACGGGAACGATCGCGTTCACGACGGCGACTCCCAGCCCAAGGCTCGCGTAGTGGGTCATCAGCTCCCACCCTCCAGCCTCGATCACGACGTCAGCGCGCGCACCTGCCTCCCGTAGGGCGGCGACGACGGTCGCATGGTGCGGGCGATCGGACGGTGGCAGGACGAGCCGACAGCCGTCGAGATCCGCCACGCGCAGCCGTCGACGCTTGGCCAGTGGATGGTCGGGGGGAAGGACACACAGAGTCCCAAACGTGCCGATCGGACGGGACTCGATCGACAGGGGGACAGTGTCGAGCGGCGCAACGCCGACGTGTGCGCGCCCCGCCAGAAGGGCATCGACGGTCTCTTCCCGCGTCTCCGCTCGCAGCTGAATGCGACGCGAGCCGTCCAGCACCCAGGAGCGCAGCGGCTCCGCGAGCAGGTAGAGGTGCGTGGCTCGTCCGGCGCTCACGATCACGGGGGCCCGCTCCGCCTCCCCGGCGAGCATCCGTCGGAACTCGTCGACCTGCCCGGTCATCGAGCGCGCGAAGGCCTCGACGCGCCGACCCTCGTCCGTGAGCTCGAGGGCTCGACCGTTCCGCGTGTAGAGCGTCACGCCGAGGTCGTCGCCGAGCTTCCGGATCTGGACATGCAGCGCGGGCTGCGAGACGTGGAGCCGCGCCGCAGCGTGCGTGAAGTTGCGCGTCTCCGCGAACGCGACGAACGACTCGAGCCAGTCCAGGCGCATCGCAGGACTATAACCCACGGCTATAGACAACTCGCTTTTACTCGTTCCGACGAGTTTCCGGCCAGCCGATCCTCTGCGCAACACAGAAGGAGGATCAAGCCATGGATGCACTGGGAATCGACATCGGCCGCGTGATCATCGGGCCGACCATCGACGGCGTGGAGGACACGTCGTTCATCGGAACGACCGCGCAGGAGGCGCTCCGAACGCGACCCGCACCGGAGGCGTTCGCCGTGATCGGACGACTCGTCCACCGCTTCGACGGCCGAGTCTGGCTCGTCTCGAAGTGCGGTCCGAGCGTGGAGCGCAAGACACTGCACTGGCTGAACCACTGGGGCTTGCACGAGAGCGCCCGAGTCTCACGGAGCCACGTGCGGTTCTGCCGCGAGCGCCGCGAGAAGGCCGAGCACGCGCGCACGCTGGGGCTCACCCACTTCATCGACGACCGCCTCGACGTGCTCGCCCACATGCGCGGCCTCGTGCCCCACCTGCTCGCGTTCGGCGAAGAGGTCGGCAATGTCCCATCCTGGGCAGATCACGTCCGCGACTGGAGAGCGGTCGAGGAGTGGTTCGCGCGGAGAGAGTCGGTCCGGACATCGCGTTGAGCGACCGGAGTCGGCTTCGCGCCGACGTCGCCCGTGACGCTCTCGGACGTGAGGCGGCCGTGACGATCAGAGCTCTGCTGCTACTCGGCGCATCACCAGCGCGAGTGCGGCGTCATCGCGAGCCTCGGCACGCTCCGCGAGGCTCGACATCAGCGAGGATGCTCGAGATCCACCTGCTACGCGGTCCCGCCAGCCGTCGCCGAGGAACACCGCCACGACCTCGATGCGCCCGACGATGTGCCGGTTGAACTCCTCGAGATCCTCGGCCGGCACCCAGAGTTCCTCGTGGACGCGGCTGCCGACCACCTCTCGCCCGAACCGGGCGACGTACTGGTCATCGACCTCGAACCGCGTGACGAAGCCGAGGTGGGAGCTGTCCTTCGTGTTCCAGCGCTGTGCGATCTGGCGCGCGTACTCCTCGTTGAGCACCGGGTAGAAGATCGGCTGCCCGGGCAGCCGGGGCGGGAACGCGCGCATGTCCGCGTCGGCGATCAGTTGCAGTTCCTCCAGTCCGGTCGGGCGCCAGAGGATCATGCGCCCTCCCGACCGGCCTCGGCCGTCCCCGCGTTCCGCTCGCGGTGCCAGCCCACGTAGCCCCACATGGCCAGGGCGAGCAGCACGACGTAGAGCAGCGACACGAACTTCACGTTCTTGACGGCGTACAGCCAGACACCGACGACGTCCACCGCGATCCAGTAGATCCAGCTCTCCACGCGGCGTCGGGCCATCAGCCACATGGCGACGAAGCTCGCGACCGTCGTCGCGGCGTCGATCCAAGGGTAGTCGGCGGGCGCCGGGAACATGGCCGGCAGCCACAGGTGGACGCGACTCATCGCGGCGCCGGCCGCGACGGAGAGGACTGCCGTGACCGCGACCGTCACGACGATGCTGCGGCGGGACGCGTACCCCACCGGCACCGGCGCCTCCTCTACCGTGCGCGACCGGCTCCAGTTCCACCAGCCGTAGACGCTGGCGCCCAGGTAGTAGGTCTGCTCGACGGCGTCGGAGTAGAGCCGGATCTGCCAGAACAGGGCGGCGTAGAGGAGGACCGCCGCGATCCCCACCGGCCACGTCAGCATCTTGCGCCGCGCGATCAGAACGACGGACCAGAGGTAGAGGATCGTGCCGACGAGCTCGATCCAGCTCATCGGGTAGTCGAGCACGGTGAACGCGATCGTGTTGACGTCGAGGTACTTCACGAATGCGCGGCCCTCGACAAGGCGGCGACCACGTCGCCGTATCGCGTGAACCCGTCCAGCGCGCGCCGTACGGCGCCGACCCGCTCGTGGACGCCGCCTCGCAGTACCGCGTGCGGGATGCGGCGGCGCGCGAGTTCGGCGAGCGTGCGGCGCTGCATCACGTCGCGATCCCCTTCGCCCGAGCGATCCCACGTGGCGTCGTAGGGGATGTCGTCCGCGCACACGAACGTCAGGTCGTAGCGGGCGGCGCACGCCGCGGCGCGCCGCTCCAGGCCGGGGAGCGCGAACCCGTGGTACGCCCGCGCGAACACGTGCGTCGTGATCGCGTTCGTGTCGCAGACGAGCACGCGGTCGGACTCCAGCAGCAGCGCATCCTCACGCGCGACGTGCCCTTCCGCGATCCGGACGAGCTGTTCCGGCGTGAGACGGCGATCCACCTGCTCCCTCTCCCAGAACTCGCGCCCGTACTCCGGCATCCACTGCGTGCCGAGTTCGGCGGCGAGCTTCTCGGCGAGCGTCGTCTTGCCCGTGCACGGCGCACCCAGCAACGCCACGCGGACGACGAGGTCGCGATACGCGTCGGGCGGCACGAGGTGCCGATGGGCGAACGCGTCGGCGCGGACCGCCGTCGCCGAGACCGGCACCCGCTCGCGGCCGGGGTCGACACGACGGTCCTCCGCGCCCAGCGCCGCGCTCACGTGGGCGCCGTAGAACTCGCTCGAGTAGAAGCGGTCGACGCCCGTGCCGGCGAGGGCGCTCAGAACGCACGCCTCGTGTCGCCGCATCAGTTCCGGGTCGTCCCCGACCTCCTCGGGTCCGTCCCACACCTCGATCACGCGCACGTCCGGGTAGAGGCTCCGAACCCATCCCGCACGCACCGGCAGCGGCACCGACGTGACGCTCGGCGCGTCGTAGACGAGGACGACGAGCTCGTCCACCTCGGCGAGCGCCGTCTCGATCACGTGCTGGTGCCCGCGATGCAGCGGCGCGTACTTCCCCAGCGTGAGGCCGCGGACCGTCACGGCGTCCGTGCTCCGTTCGGCGACGCGTCCGTGGCTCCCCCGCCCCCACCGTACGGAGGCACCAGCCGGCGGAAGCCGTGTGCGAGCACGACGCACAGGAAGAGCAGGTTGCGCGGGAGGATCAGCGGCCAGGCGACGCGCAACTCGTCGACGTGCATGTCCGGAGCGCCTTCGACGGGAAATCGCCGCGCGAGCCGGTCCGCGAGTTCCGTGATCCACGCGACTGTGCGCGGCCACTCCCAGAGTCCGTCGATCCACTCCGCGGGGATGCGCTCCCGGCCGACGCCCGCGCCGGCGATACCGCCGACGATGGCGCCCGTCGTGTCGGCATCACCGCCGAGCCGCACGACCTCCGTGACGGCAGCGCGGAAATCGCCGGGATGCGCAAGCCACCCGTAGACGGCGACGGGAACGGAGTGATAGGCGTAGCCGCCGACGCCGTTCCCCTGCCCGATGGCACCCGCGAACTCGGCGACCGCTGCACCTCGGTCGAGATGCGCCCGTAGCGTGCGGAGCACGCCCACGAGTTCGTCGTCGGCGTCTGCGAGCGCGCGTTCCGCAATGTCGAGGAACTCGCGATGGCTCACCTCCGAAGGATCGCGCGTGGCTGCATGCCGGGCGGCGACCGCCACCAGCCGCGCCGCACGCACGGCGCGCTCGTCCACGTGCGTGACGCGCGACGCGACACCCACCCACGCGTCGATCAACTCGGGCTCGGCGGCGGCGCAGACGCCGAGGACCGCGGCGCGCATCGCGGGACCGTTCCCGGCGGACCGGACGCCGCTGCGCGACGGGCCGAACCCGAGCCAGAGCTTCGCGATCGCGCGCGCCGTCCCGAGCCCGACGCCGGCGGGAAGCCCGAGCATCCACCAGCGCAGCTTCCACGCGAGAGCGCGCGCGAAACGATCGGTGTCGCCGTCCGCCGAGAGCAGCGCCTGCCCGACGAAGCAGGAGTGCTCCGTGTCGTCGCTCACCATCCCGCGCCCCAGCACGAGGCGGTGCTGCAGGTCGTCCCCGAAGAAGCGCCGTGCCCGCACCGGCGACAGCCCCTCGCGCGGCAGGCCGAGCGCGTCGCCCACGGCGGTGCCGAGCAGCGATCCGGCGATGCGGTCCCGGCGGTCGCTCGTGCGGGCGCTACCCACCCTCCGGCCTCGCGTAGCGGTACAGTTCCGCCGGCCGGTACGGCATGTCCTTCTCGGTCTCTCCCGTCGGGGCGACGAGCCCGCGCGCGACGACGCTCCGGCGGAACGAGTCCTTGTTCAGCCGCCTGCCGAGGATCGCCTCGTGCGTCTCCTGGAGTTGCCGCAGAGTGAAGCGCTGCGGCAGGAGTTGGAACCCGAGCGGCGCGTAGTCGACCTTGCCGCGCAGCCGCCTCACGACGACCCCGAGGATCTCTGCGTGATCGAAGGCGAGCGGCAGGGCGGCGCCCGTGTCGTCCTTCGCGCGCACCGGCCCCCCGGCGTCGCCCTTCCACGGCACCTCGAGCCGCGCGAGCGAGGTCTCGCCCGTGTCGGGCAGCGCGCGCGCGAGCCGCGCGGCGTCGACCAGCGCGTAGTACGCCACGCTGAGCACACGGGTGCGCGGGTCGCGGTCCACGCGCCCGAACGTGTAGAGCTGCTCGAGGAAAATCCCCGCGAGCCCCGCCTTCGTCCGCAGCACGCGCGCCGCCGCGTCGTCGAGCGACTCGTGCATGCCGACGAACCCGCCCGGCAGCGCCCAGCGCCCCTTCGCCGGATGTTCGCCACGACGCACGAGCAGCACGCGCAGCGCGCGGTCCGCGACCGTGAGCGTGGCGACATCGACGGCGACCGACGGGTGCGGGAACGCGGACGCGTCGTACGCAGCGAGGAACGCGCGCTCGTCGTCGCTCACGGGTCGGGGAGTGCGCTTCGCGGACATGGCTGGTGTTCTATGCGTAAAGCATATATGCTCTCGGCGTCGATGTCTACGCCGTGCGCTCCGGAGTCCCACCCACCGCGCCGGATCCTGTTCTGCAGGACCGACGAGCCGTTCGGGTGCTTCTCGAACTTCTCCCCCCACCCCGTGCAGATCGACGGCTCCGTCCGCCGACGAGCTCGAGCGCGGCATCGCGTGGCTGCAGACGCCCGACGAGGGTGAGTCCGTCTACGTTCACTGCGCGATGGGCCACGGACGGAGCGCGACGTTCGTCGCCACACTCCTGGTGGCGCGCGGTCTCGACCAGGACGCCTCGGTCGCTGAGGACCAGATCCAGAGCGCGCGACCTCGCGCCGCGCTGAACGCCGCGCAGAGGCGCGCGCTCGAAGCGTCCGCCGAGACGATGCGTCGTTGACGCCGCGCGCGCCCGTCGCCGGCGAGGGCGGCCGACAACCTCGCTCGGTCGGCACCGCGGCGCCCGAAGCGACGCACCCGGTGCGACTCTCCGACTGACCGCGCTCTCGGGCGGACGCGGCAGGTGAGCTGCCGTGTGCCGGACACCCGTGCCGGTCGGGCACGTCGCAGGGCGCACGGCTATCCCACGAAGATGCCCGGCCGGACGCCGAAGTGAGTGGCCAGCCGCTTCACGTGGTCGATGGTGAGCGCGCGGTCGCCCTTCAGGATCTTCGAGCCCATGCTGGGGTGCAGGCCCAGAAGCCGCGCCAGATCCGATCCGCTCATTCCGGACTCGCTCATCAGCAGCCGCAGCGTGTCCATCGAGCCCATGCCCTCGACGTCGATCGCGTGCTCGCGCGCCTCGTAGGCCTCCACGAGTTGGACGAGCGTCTCCAGGTAGGCCGCCTGGTCTCGCGAGAGGCGTCCGGACGCCATGAGTCGGTCCACCATTTCGATCGTGTTCTCGTACGCGACGTCGTCGGCGATGGCACGCGGTGCCATCAGCGCGACGAGCGCGTCGAAGCGCTTCGGGAGCGGGACCCGCTCGGTCTTCCCGGTCGTCGGCATCTCCTACTCCTTCCAGTCGCCGCGGTCGTACGCGGCGTGCGTCATGACGCAGCGCACGTTGATCAGTCGGTAGTCGTAACGCACACGCGCGATGAGTCGGTACTTGTTGCCCCCGACGTTGAACACCGTGAGCGTTCCGCCATCTGGGACGCGGACGCCGTCCGCGTGGGGGTACGTCCGGCGCACCTCGGAGAGACTGCGCCACTCTGCGTGCAGCGCCGTCCGGTACCACAGCCGCAACGGCTCCTCCGCGTCCGGGTGACGCTCCCAGAACTCTCGGAGTCGCTTCAGGCTGATGACCCGCACTTAGACATTTTGTCTAATGCGACCTGCGCTGTCAAGGCCACCGCTACCGGTCCGCGGGGCACTCCCCCATCTCCGGCTCCAGATCCACCCCCAGGCAGTCGGCGATCCGGTTGATGTAGTTGAAGTAGCCGATCACCTGGGTCGCGTCGTGGATGGCGGTGTCGGAGAGGCCGAGGGCGCGCAGGGCGGCGACGTCGGCTTCGCCCATGGCGGAGGGGGTGCGCGTGGCCTTCTCGGCGTAGGTGCAGAGGGCGGCGTCGGCGGGCGCGAGGGGGAGGGCGCGCCAGTCGTGCATGAGGGTGGCTGCGAGGCGCACGGCCTCGTCCGCGGGGACGCCCTCCGCGACGCACGCGGCGCGGAAGTCCTCCCCGTGGGCGCGGGTTCAGTAGAAGCAGTCGTTCGTGCGCGAGACGACGGTGCCGAGCATCTCGCGCTGACGGCGCGTCAGCGGCGACGGGCCGAACATGATGGCGCGGTAGTGCGCCATCGACGCCTGCAGCACGGGCGGGTTCGGCGACATGAGGCGGACGATGCCGAAGACCTTGCCGGCACGCGCGAGCGCCTCGTCGAAGAGACGCCGCAGGAGTCCGGAGGCCTCGTCGTCCTGGACGAGTCGGATGTGGGCCATCGCGGGATCGTACGCGACGCGGCGGCGCCGCGGCGTGCGCGGACGCGCGCCGCGTCAGCGGTTCGCGCGGTCGAGCGCGTCCACGAGCGCGTCGGGGCGGTAGGGCTTCGGCACGCAGCCGACGACGCCCAGCGCACCGAGGTCCGAGTCCTCGAAGCGCGAGGGGTCGCCGCTCGAGAGGATCACCGGGGGCACGCGCACGCCGTCGTCGCGCAGGCGCCGCAGCGTCTCCTCGCCGGAGAGCCCGGGCATCGAGTAGTCGAGGACGACCGCCTGGTAGCGCTCGGGCTCGGCGCTCAGGCGCTCGATCGCGGCGGCGCCGGAGGACACGCTCACCGACGTGAAGCCGGCGGTCGCGAGCATCTGCTCCACGACCTCGAGGATGAGCAGGTCGTCGTCCACGATCAGCACGCAGCCGCGCTGCACGGAGAGCGGCGCGACGCCCTCGTCGACGGCGCCTTCCCAGCAGGGCAGGACGACGCGGAAGGTCGTGCCCTCGCCCAGGCGGGAGCGCAGCTCGAGCGCGCCGCCGTGCTGGCGCGCGATGCCCTCTGCGAGCGTCAGCCCGATGCCGGGGTGCCGGCCGGCGGGATCGCCCGAGAAGAACGGCTCGAACGCGCGCCGCAGCGTCTCCGCGTCCATGCCGCAGCCGTTGTCGCTGACGACGAGCTCCACCGAGCGTCCCGCGCCGCCCGACACCGCGTACTCGCGCGGGGCGACGCGCACGCGCACCGACGCCTCGAACGCGTCGCTCGACGTGCGCGTGCGGAGCCGGACCGCGAGTGCGTCGCAGGAGTTCGAGACGACGTGCAGCAGCAGGTGTTCGAGCAGCGCCGCGTCGCCGGCGACGGGCGGGATCGGACCCGCGGGGTCGAGCTCCACGTGGATGCGCGGATCGACCGTGCGCTCGACGAGGGCGAGCACGCGCTCGCACACGGCCGGCAGATCGACGGCATCCACGGCCATGGTCGACGGCGGACGCGCGAACGCCTGGAGCTGGCGCGTGAGCGACGCGCCGCGCTCGGCGGCGGCGCGGGCGTTCTCGAGCAGTCCGGCGACGCCCTCGTCGTCGCGCACGGCCGGGGTGCTGAGCGCGAGGGAGAGCGCGCCGATCACGCTCGTCAGCATGTTGTTGAACTCGTGCGCGACGCCGTTCGCGAGGCGGCCGATCGCGTGCATCTTCTCGCCGTCACGCGCGCGCCGCTGCATGTCGCGCAGCGTCGTCACGTCCTCCACGGCGAGGACGGCGACCGGCTGCGGCGACTCGGCGTCGTCGCCGACGACGGGCAGCGGCGTGCCGCGCAGCAGCACGTCGACGGGGCGGCCCGCCACGGTGACGCGCGACTCGGTGGCGGGCAGAGCCTCGCCGTGCTCGAGCAGGCGCCGCAGCGCGTGCGCCAGCTCCTCGGACCACGCGACGTCGCCGAGCGACGCGCTCGCCGCGAGCGCCGGGAGCGCCCCGCGGCCGCACCCGGAGCTGCCGCCGAGGACGCGGCCGTCGCGCGCCACGAGCAGCACCGTCGAAGGCAGCGCCTCGAGCACGCGGCGGTGCTGCTGCTCGGACGCGAGCACGCGCTCGCGCATGAGGCGGTTCTCGACGTGCAGCGTGACGACCTCGACGAAGCGCTCGACGAGCCGCAGGCGGCGCATGACCTCGTCGTCGGGCCGGTTGGCCGTGACGGGCTTGTCGAGACTGAGCACGGCGAAGAGGTCGTCGTGCAGCAGCGCGGCGCTGCGCCCCGGGAACATGATCATCAGCCGGTCGCCGGGCCGCCACGTGCCGCCCGTGTCCTCGGACGGGACGAACGCCTGCGACACCGGGGGGCCTGAGCCCTCGGGGATGAACACGATGTTCGTGTCCGGCGCGCGGTGCGCCCACAGCTCACCGCGGCGGCGACGCCGGCGCTCGGGCGTGCCCCGGCGGTGCATCGCGCTGAAGCGCTCGCGCGTGCCCTCCGGGAAGTCGCCGGCGATCCCGTGGCCGACGACGTCGCCCATGTAGAACGTCAACATGGCGGCGCGGAAGTCGCCGACCGCCACGACCGTCGCGCACACCGCGTCGAGCATCGCGGAGAGCGACGCGTGGCCCTCGAGCCGGGCCAGTCCGTCGAGCAGCACGTCGGATGCGCGACGGCGCGAGGCGGTGTCGGGGCCGGACGTGCTCATCGTCGAGACTTCAGCTTCTCATCGGGTCCCGGAAGAGTCGCGGTTGAGCGCGGCGGCGTAGAGCGCGAGGAGCGCCTCGCGCTCGGCCTCCTCGGAGTGCTGCGCGCCCACCCACGCGCGCGCGGCGGCTCCCATGCGCGCCCGCCGCGGAGCGTCGCGCGCGAGCTCGCGCAGGATGTGCGCGAGCTCGCGCTCGTCGTGGACGAGGCCGCCGTCGGCGCCGCGGCGGACGGGATAGAGCACGCCGCGGGAGCCGTCCGTGCCGACGAACGCCGCGTTGCCGGGCACGTCGGAGGCGACGACGGGTCGGCCGTGCGCGAACGCCTCGAGGATCGCGTTGCTCCCGCCCTCGGAGTCGCTCGTGTTGAGGACGAGGTCGGCGGACACCAGGCAGCCGCCCACCTCCGCGTGCGGCACCGCCGGGACCAGCGTGCGCGCCCAGGCGTCGGCGCCGCCCGCGTCCCGCACGAGCTCCGGAACGGCTTCCGGCTCGAGCACGTCGCCGAGCACGACGAGCCGCAGCGGCGGGCCCGCGGCGCGCACCGCGCGCACCGCCGTCGCGACGTTCTTCACGCGCCGCACGTGCGCGACGACGAGCACGAGCACCTCGTCGGCGGTGCGCGGGAGCGTCGGCGCGGGCAGCGACGCGGGCAGGTGCACGGACTTCGGGATCACGCGGCACACGCGCACGCCGGGCGCGGCCGCGCGCACGGCGTCGACCTCGTCGGCGTGACCGCACACGACGCCCGCCGCGGCGCGCAGCGCGGCGGTGACGACGGGTGCGCGGTCGGCGCGGTGCACGTCGATCGCGAGGTCGGTGCCCGTCACCGAGAGCACGAGCGGCACGTGCAGACGCTGCGCCAGCTCGAGCGCGCGCGGGCCGGAGCGGCGGGCGTGGAAGCCGTGCACGAGCGCCGGGCGCGGCCCGGTGGCGACGCGCGCGGCGACCTCGTCGGCCGTGTCGCCGGGACGCGCGACGACGACGTCGGCGCCCGCGCGGCGCAGCACCTCGCCCGTGCGCAGCAGTGCGATCTCGTTGCCCGTGCGCGCGCCCTGCGGATTGGCGGCGACGAGCACGACGCGCTCCGGCGCGTTCATCGCGGCGCGTCCTCGCCGACGTCGCGCAGGCGCACGACGCGCACGCCGAGCGCGTCGAGCGCGTCGCGCAGTGCCGTGCCGCAGAGCGCGGCGCGCTCGCCCGCGCGGTGCGGCGACGCCGAGAACGGCACGGAGCCCCGCGCCGGTTCGCCGGGATGGCACATCAGCTCGATGATCCCGCGCGCCTGCGGCAGCTCGCGGAGTGCGCGGACGGCGGCGTGCACCTCGGCGAGGAACGCCTCCTCGGTGCAGGCGGCGACGAGGTCGGCGCCGGCGAACACGTCGGCGCTGCGCAGGCGCCCGCCGCGCAGGGCGTCGCACGCGTCGTGCAGCGTGCCGAGCGCGGCCTGGGCCACGCGGCCGGCGGCGAGCGAGGCGCGCCACGCGGGCGCGACGCGCTCGGCGGGCAGGCGCGGGAAGGCCGCACGCTCCGGGCCGTCGGCGCACGACGGCCGCCCGAGCCGCACCCAGCGGACCGCCGGGTGCAGTGCGAGCGCCGCCGCGAGACCCTCGCGCACGCCCGGGAGCAGGTGCACGTGCTGGTGGCCGTCGACGCGGACGCAGCGCAGCCCCGCGGCCTCGAGGACGCCGAACTGCGCGAGCGCCTCGCGTCGCACGGCGTCGGGGTCGATGCGCCCCTCGAACGCGCGCTCCCAGAGCGCGTGCTTGTCGAGCACGAAGCGGCCGAGCGCGTCGGTGAGCCCGGGGAGCGGTCCGGCGCACGCGGTGCCGTGCGTGAGCGAGAAGTGCAGGCCGACGTCCGGGCGCTCGGATGCGGACAGTTCTCCGAGGCGCCGCACGAGGTCGGCGAGCGCGCCGCCGCAGGCGAGGACGGAGACGACCCCGACGGGCCCGTCGCGCACGGCGGCGACGATCCCCGCGTTGCGGGGCACGTCCACGCCCCCGTCGTCGGCGACCACGACGAGCCGGAGGTCGGTGGAGGGATCCGCGCCCGCGCTCATGCAGCCGATACTCTAGCGACGTGCTCCGCATCACCGATCCCGCCGCCGCCCTCGTCGCCCGCATCGCGAAGGCGCGCGGCTGCCCCGCCGTCGTGCGCGTGCGCGTGCTCGGCGGAGGCTGCATGGGCCTGACGTGGGACCTGACGATCGGCGACGAGACGCCGCGGCCGGGCGACCTCTCGCGCGACACCGGCACCGTGCGCGTGCTCGTCGATCCCGTGTCGGCCGGCTACCTCGAGGGGGCGGCCGTGGACGTCGGCCCGTTCCTCGAGAACGGGCTGCGCGAGCCGACGCAGGGAGCCGCCCCGGCCCGCGACCTCGTGATCATCGACCTGCCCGCGCGCGCGGAGCGCTGCGAGTGCGGTCAGTCGTTCGCGCCCCGCGACTGACGCGGGACTGCGAGCAGCGCGGGACTGTCAGCAGCAGCCGCCGCTGCCGCAGCCACCGCCGCCGTGGCCGTGCCCGTGTCCGCCGCCCCCGCCGCTGCCGCAGCTCCCGCCGCCGCAGCCGCCGGACGAGCACGAGTCCTCGGAGCGCGGGACCGAGACGCGGAAGCCGGTGACCTCGGGCGAGTCGACGAAGTCGATCGTCGCGCCGCGCACGTGCGGAAGGCTGAGCGGGTCGACGACGACCTCGAGGCCGCCCGCGTCGAACGCGACGTCGTCGGCCTTCGCCTCGTCGAACGCGAGCCCGAACGACGGACCGCAGCAGCCGCCGCCGGCGACGTAGACGCGCAGCTTCGACTCGTGCGGCTGCAGGTTCTGCTGCGCGAGCACCTCGCGCACCTTCGTGACGGCCACCTCGGTCAGGACGACGACGGCCTCGGTCTCGCTCGTGGACATGCGGTCTCCTCGCGGCACCCCTCCCCCGCGCAGCGCGGGCGGCCTGGGCGCCGGGGCAGATCGTATCCGCGCACGCCAGGATCCGGGCGTCGCGAGCCTGCGGGACGCCCGGACGCGGGGCATCGCGCGTGACCGGGATCGCGCGCGGGGACGACATCGGACGGTCCCGCCCCGCGGGGCCGCCGTCAGTCGCCCCAGTCGCGCGTGCCGCAGAGCTCGATGGCGCGCATCGCGCGGGCGCCGCCGTCGACGGCCTGGAGCTCGATGCGCACGTGCCCCGGGTGCGGCACGCGCAGCGTCGCGCAGACGGCATCGCGGTCGCTGAGCGCGATCCGCAGCTCGCGTCCGTCGTCGGGAGGGCCGTCGAGCAGGGCCGCCCGGAGCAACGCGACCTCGGTGCGCACCTGCGCCGCCGAGCCTGCCACGTTGCGCGCGGCGTCCTCCGCGAAGCGCGGGAGCGGCGGGAGCGGCCACGGCAGGGTCCATCCCGGGGTCGAAGGTGCGGGGCGCGCCGCCAGCCGGAACACACCTCCGGGCTCGGAGCAGACGGCCGTCGCCTCCTCGAACACCGCGCGGCTGCGGCGGACGTCGCGCAGGAGCGACCACGACATCGCCCGCACGAGCCACGCCGGGGAGCTCCCCACCACGGGCTGCCTCACCCCGCTCGTGCGCCACGCAGCGACGTCGCGCAGGCGCGCGCTCCGCTCCTCCGCCAGCGCGTCCCGGAGCGCCTGCTCGGATGCGGCCGCCTCGGCGTGGTCGAGCGCGCGCCGGAGCGCGTCGGCGGAGACGCGGCCCGCGACGAACCCGCGGGCTGCGGAGAGCGCCGAGGCGAGCTCGAGCTGCAGGCGGCGCAGCGCGTCGGAGTGCGCACGCACCGCGTGACGGTCGAGGACGCGGAGACCGGCATCCACGGCGTCGTCTCCCGCGACGCGATCGGTCTCGGCGAGCAGCCGTACGCCCCAGAACGCGCGCTCGCACGCCGCACCGAGTTCGTGCGCGGGCGACGGCGCGAAGCCGAACTCGCGCGCGCCGTCGACCGCGACGGACACCCGCGCTCCGATCTCCCCGGCGACGGGGCGGAGTTCCCGCGGCGGCGCATCCCCCGCATCGCGGGGGGCCGGCCAGAACCCGTCGTCGAGCAGCGACTGCGCGAGCGGAGCCAGCGCGCGTCGCTCGTCGGCGTCGACGGCGGCGTACGCGGCGAGCATGCCGAACGACTCGGGAAGCGCGGTCGAGTCGGCGAGCACGTCGGGGAGCCACGGCGGCAGCGGCAGAGCCGCGTCGTGCCGCGCAGCGGCGCACGTCCGCTCGAGCGCGTAGCCGCACAGCACGTTCGCGACGATGCAGGCGACGACTCCGACCGCGGCGGCGCGGACGAGGCGCCGCCGACGGCGCGGTCGCGCAGCAGGAGCCGAGGCATCCCGAGCGTGCGGTGCGCCGTCGTCGCTCCCCTGGGTCACGCACGAGAACGTACGCGATGCTGCGACGCGTGGCCATCTGCCGCGTGCGCCCCGCGGGTCTCAGCGGTGGTCGCCGCAGCCCTCGCAGTGCGGCGTGCGCTGCGCGAGGCGGCGGCGGTCCAGGCGGTGGACGAGCGCGCGCGCGCGCTCCGCGTCGTCGTCGGCGACCCAGACGCTGTGCTGGAAGCCCTGGGGCAGCGGCGGACCGCCGCCTTCGTCGGCCACGTCGATCCGAACGTCCGCCGCGACGCCGTTCAGGCGCAGCGCCTCGCGCACGAGGTGCGCCTCGGCGGGATCGCGGGCGGTCCAGACGCGCGGCATGGGGCTCCGGGCACAGCTTCGCACGCCGCGGCGCGCGGCGCGGCCCGGCGGACCCGCACGGCGCGCGCGCCGGAGCGGTCCCGAGCGCCTACTTCTTCGGCAGTTTGAAGCCGGGAGGAAGAGGCGGGGCGGCGCCGCCCGCGGGCTGCGGCGGCGCGGCGGGCGCCGTCGGCGCTGCCGGGGCGGCGGCGCCGGGGGGGAGCGGCGGAGCCTTCGGAGCTCCGCCCGGCGGCGTCGGCGCCTTGGGAGCGCCGGCCGGCAGCTTGAACCCGGCGGGCAGCTTCGGGGTGGGTCCGCCCGACTTCGCGGGCGCGGCGCCGCCCCCGGCCGCGGCGGCCGGCGCCGCGCCCGGCGCGGCGATCCCTGCGACCTTCACGGCCGTGACGGCGTGCTGCACGGCGCGGCGCGCTGCGCGCTCGGTGCGGCGCTTCGCGGCGACGGGCGCCAGCCGCTCGGCGTGGCGCTTCTTCGTGGCGAGGACCGTCGCGAACGTCGCGCGCAACTGCGCGTCGTCGGGCAGGCGCGCGATGGTCGCCTCGACGCGCGCGACCTCCTTGACGGCCTCCTCGGAGGCGCGGATCACGAGCCACTCGAGGGAGAGGAAGTTGAGGTCCTCCTTCCAGTGGCGGAAGGCCTCGATCGTGGGGCCGGCGCGGTAGTTCGCGAGCTGCACGATGAGCGCGCGCGCGAGGTCGTTCTCGTCGCCGCGCAGCTCCTCGAGGAGCTTCAGGTCGGACTCCCACTCGGGCGCGACGTACGGGTTCGACGCGAGCGCGTGCCCGATGAACGAGTTGTACTCGGCCGAGAGCGCCCCGTTCAGCAGGTCGATGATCTCGGTCCGCTTCATCGCCGTGCCCACTCCTTCCGCGGTGCGCGCGCCCATGCTCCGCCTACCTCGCGAGCGCCAGGGCCTGGCGCGCGGCGTCGGTCACGACGTCCCAGCCGCCGAGTCCGAGGACGAGCAGCGGCACGGTGAGCAGCACGACGAGCGCGAGGTCGGGGCCCGCGAGACGCAGCGTGCGCGTGGCGTCGGTCGGCTGCTTCAGGAACATCTCGCGCAGCGGCTTCGCGTAATAGAAGAGCGAGATCGCGCCGTTCACGAGTCCGATCGCGGCGAAGACGTAGAAGCCCTCGCGGACGACCGGGGCGAAGAGCTGGAACTTGCCGACGAAGCCGGCCGTCGGCGGCAGACCCGTCAGCGAGATCAGGATGACGACGAAGCAGCTCGCGAGGAGCGGCTGCCGCCAGCCGAGGCCCGAGAGCGCGCTCACGTCGGTGGTGCCGAGGTCGCGGCGCATCAGCGTCACGATCCAGAACGCGCCGAGGTTCATGCACAGGTAGATGAGGAAGTAGAAGGCGATCGCCGTCAGCGCGTCGCCGCGCACGCCGCCGTGCAGCACCATCACGGACGCCATGAGCAGGTAGCCCGCGTGTGCGATCGACGAGTACGCGAGCATGCGCTGCAGGTTGGTCTGCCGCAGCGCGGCGAGGTTGCCCCACGTCATCGTGCCGACCGAGGCGACGATCAGCAGCTTCTCGAGGAACGCCGCGCGCGGCGCGAAGAGCTCGGCGAGCTGCGGGTGCGCCCCGACGTCGCCCGCGTACGACAGCACGCGCAGTCCCACGGCGAAGGCCGCGGCCTTCGACGCGACCGCGAGGAAGCCGGCGACGGGCGTGGGCGCGCCCTCGTAGACGTCCGGGCACCAGAACTGGAAGGGGAACGCCGCGGCCTTGAACGCGAAGCCCGCGAACGTGAACGCGGCGCCGACCCACAGCGCGGGCTGGTCCGCCGGCGCGTCGAGGAGCTGGCGCGCGATCTCGGCGAACTGCGTCGAGCCGGTGAAGCCGAGCAGCAGCGTGATGCCGAAGAGCATCACCGCCGACGAGACGGAGCCGAAGATCACGTACTTGCCCGCCGCCTCGGCGCCCTTCGTGCTCTCGAGGCGGTAGCCGGCCATCAGGTAGCCGGTGTACGAGACCATCTCGAACGCGACGTAGAAGCCGATCAGCTCCGTCGCGCTCGCGAGGTAGCACATGCCCGCCAGCGCCCCGAGCACGAGCACGTGGAACTCGCCCTCGCGGCCGTAGCGCTCGCCGCTGCGCCCGACGAAGAGCACCGTCAGCGCGGCGGTGCCCAGGAACACGAGCTTGAACAGGCGGCCGAGCCCGTCGACGTCCGCGGCCCCGAAGCCGCCGTAGCCGATGCCGGAGGCGTTGCCGCCCGTCAGCACGAGCGCACCGGTCAGCACGATCGCGCCGAGCGTCAGCCACGCGAACAGGCTGCTCGGGCCCTTGCCGCGCACGAGGTCGACGACCAGCACGAGCACCGCGGCGAGGCACAGCACCATCTCGGGCAGGAGCGCGCCGACGTGCTGCAGCTGGTCGGCCGACAGGCGGCCGCCATCCTGCGCGAGCAGCGGAAGGAGCGCGTGCACGGGCTACCTCTTCTCCGTCCCGTGCGCGTCGTCGGGCGCGTGCGGCGCCATGCCGACGTCGCGGCCGCCGCCCGAGCGGATCGACTCGTCGAAGCGCTTCACGAAGGTCTGCACGCTCGGCTCGATGGTGTCGATCGCGGGCCGCGGGTAGATGCCGAGGAAGAGCGTCATCACGGCCAGCGGCACGAGCGCGAGCGCCTCGCGCAGGCTGAGGTCGTGGTACTCGTGCTCCGGCTTCTCGCGCGGCGTGCCGAGGAACACCTTCTGGATCATCACCAGGATGTAGACGGCGCCGAGCACGACGCCCAGCGTGCCGACGATCGTGAACATCTTCGCGTCGGCGAGCTGCGACTTGAACGCGCCGAAGAAGACCATCATCTCGGCGACGAAGCCCGACATGCCCGGCAGGCCGAGCGAGCCGAAGAACGCGATCATCGCGACGAACGTGTACTTGGGGAGCGTCTTCAGCAGACCGCCGAAGCGGTTGAGGTCGCGGTGGTGCGCCTGGTCGTACATGACGCCGACGCAGAGGAACATCATTCCGCTCAAGAGACCGTGGCTGAACATCTGGAGCACGGCCCCGTTGACGCCCTCGGCCGTCAGCGCCGAGAGTCCGAGGATGACGTAGCCCATGTGGCTCACCGACGAGTAGGCCACGAGCTTCTTCCAGTCGGTCTGCGCCAGCGCCACGAGCGCGCCGTACACGATCGAGACGATCGCGAGCGTCGCGAGCCAGGGCCACGCGCGCACGACCTCGTCGGGGAACCACGGGTACGCCATGCGCATCAGGCCGTAGCCGCCGAGCTTCAGCAGCACGCCGGCCAGGATGACCGAGATGGGCGTCGGCGCCTCCACGTGCGCGAGCGGCAGCCACGTGTGGAACGGGAAGACCGGCACCTTGATCGCAAAGCCGATGAAGAGCGCCGCGAACAGCACCATCCGCAGCGTCGGACTCTCCGGGAAGATCTCGGCGTGGCGCTCGATGATCGCGGGGATCGAGAACGTGCCGAGCTTGAAGTAGATCGCCAGGAAGGCGCCGAGCATCAGCACCGAGCCGACCATCGTGTAGAGGAAGAACTTGATGGCCGCGAACTCGCGCTTCGGTCCGCCCCAGATGCCGATCAGGAAGTACATCGGGAGCAGCATGAGCTCCCAGAACACGTAGAAGAGGAACAGGTCCATCGCCACGAACGTGCCGAGCATGCCCGTGAGCAGCAGCATGTACATGGCGTAGAAGCCGCCGACGTTCTTCTGGATCCCCAGCGCGCTGATCGCGGCCAGGAACCCGAGCACGCCGGTCAGCAGGATCAGCAGGACCGAGAGCCCGTCCACGTCCATCGCGAAGTGGATCTGGAAGCTCTGCCCCACCGCGATCCACGTGCTGTCGACGGCGTACTTGCTGGTGCCGAGCGCGACGTGCGCCGGGTCGAAGTCGATCCACAGCCAGATCGACAGCGCGGCGACGATCGCCGTCGTGACGAGCGCGATCGCGCGCTGCGCCTTGGCGTCCTTCGACAGCAGCAGCAGCGGGATCGCCGCCAGCGGCAGGAAGGTCAGGATCGGTAGGAACATGCCAGTCGCTCCGATGCTCAGTTCCCGGCCACGTAGAGCATGATCAGCGCGAAGAGCGCGACCGACGCCACCGCGCCGAACAGGTAGTTGCGCACGCGCCCGGACTGGAAGCGGGAGAGGATCCCGCCGCCGCCCCACGCCACGCCCGCCGCCGCCTGCACGGCCCCGTCCACGACGCCGTCGTCCGCCGCGCCCGAGGCGTCGGAGGTCTTGCGCGTCACGGAGCCGGTGCCGTCGACGAGGCCGTCGAGCACGCTCGCGTCGAACCACGACGAGAGCGCGGCGACGAGCCCGGTGGTCTTGATCACGGAGATCTCGACGAGCTCGTCGACGAAGTACTTGCGGTAGGCCGCCTGGTAGATGCGCTCGATCGCCGCGCGCGACGCCTTGCGGAAGCGCGCGCCGACGGCCGTCAGGTACCAGAAGCACGCGAGCGCGATGCCGAGCGACATCACGATCGACGACGCGACGAGCGCCGCGACGTGGCCCTGGTGCTCGATGTGCGCGTCGTGCTCGTCGGACTCGCGGAAGAGGCGCACGAACGCGACCATGGGCGCGCCCGGGCCGGCCTCGTGGACCTCGGCGGCGGCGGGCCCGGCGGCGTCGTGGCCGCCCTCCTCGCCTCCGGCATGCTCGCCGCCCGCGTGCTCGCCACCGCTCCCGTGCTCGCCGTGGCCGCCGCCCGCCGACGCGACCTGCGCGACGAGCGGGTGCGTGGCCGGGACGTTCGCGTGCTCGCTCGGCAGCAGGTTGTGCGTCCAGCCGTAGCCCGCGGCGATGCCGAGGGTCGCGAGGACGCACAGGCCGAACGTCATCGAGAGCGGCGACTCGTGCGCGTGGTCGTGCACGTGGTGGTCGCGGGGCTTGCCCTCGAACGTCAGCAGGTAGCAGCGGAACATGTAGCAGGCGGTCATGAACGCCGCGAACGCGAGCACGACGAAGATCACCTTGTAGGCCGCGTCGTACTCGCCGTTCCCCATCCACAGGCTCTTCAGGATCATGTCCTTGCTGAAGAAGCCGGCGGTGAGCGGGAAGCCCGCGATCGACAGGCAGCAGACGAGGAACGTCGCGGCCGTCACGGGCATCTTCTTCCGCAGGCCGCCCATCTGCGTCATGTCCTGCAGGTGGTGGCAGCCGTGGATCACGGAGCCGGACCCGAGGAACAGGCCCGCCTTGAAGAACGCGTGCGTGACCAGGTGGAACAGGCCGGCGACCCAGCCGATGTTCGAGCCGGTGCCGAGCGCCGTGAACATGAAGCCGAGCTGCGAGACCGTCGAGTACGCGAGCACCTGCTTGATGTCGGTGCGCGTGAACGCGATCGACGCGGCGAAGAGCGCCGTGAAGCAGCCGATGATCGAGATGATGAGCATCGCGACCGGCGACAGCGCGATCAGCGCGTACATGCGGCCGACGAGGTAGACGCCCGCCGCCACCATCGTCGCGGCGTGGATGAGCGCCGACACGGGCGTCGGGCCCTCCATGGCGTCCGGCAGCCAGATGTGGAGCGGGAACTGCGCCGACTTGCCCGCGGCGCCCATGAAGAGGCCGAGCGCGATCCAGGTGGTCGCGCCGCCCGGGATCAGCGCGGACTTGGCGAACACCTCGCTGAACTGCAGCGAGCCCGTGTAGAGGTACAGCGCGAGCAGCGCGAGGAACATGCCCACGTCGCCGACGCGCGTGGTCATGAACGCCTTCTTGCAGGCGAGGTAGGCCGAGCGCTTGAAGAAGTAGTGGCCGATCAGCTTGTAGGACGCGAGGCCCATCACCTCCCAGAAGACGAACAGCGTCAGGAGGTTGTCGGAGATGACGAGGCCGAGCATGGAGAACGTGAAGAGACCGAGCCAGCGGTAGAAGTCGCTGTAGCGGTCGTCCCCGTGCATGTAGCCCTTCGAGAAGAGGTGCACGAGGAACGAGACCGTGGTGACGACCACGAGCAGCGCGACCGTGAGGCCGTCGAGCTGGATGCCGAGGCGCCACGAGATGTCGCCGATGCGCAGCCACTCGAAGTCCCAGTGCTGCCCGCCGAAGGTGCCGAAGCCGACCGCGAGCGTGACCGCGCACGCGAGCGCGACGCCCATCGCGCCGATGCCGACGACGTCGCCGCCGCCCGGCAGCACGCGCTTCCACGCCGCGATGAGCAGCGCCGAGAGCATCGGCATCGCCAGGATCACGAGCGCCAGGACGATTCCGGTGTCCACGCGCCTATCCCTTCATCTCGGTGTAGTCGTCGGTGCTGATGCTGGCCGCGTGGTGGAACACGTGCAGCACGACGGCGAGCGCGACTGCGGCCTCGGCGGCCGCGAGCATCACGACGAAGATCGCGTAGACGACGCCGTCGATGCGGTCCGTGTAGCGGCTGAACGCGACGAGGTTCACGTTGCAGGCGTTCAGCATCAGCTCGATGCCGATCAGCACGCCGATCGCGTTGCGCCGCAGCGTGACGGCGAGGACGCCCGTCGCGAAGAGCAGCGCGCCGAGCACCAGGAAGTGCGTGAGCGTGAGCGCGCCCATCAGCGTGTCCCTCCGCGGGCGACGCGCGCCGCGCCGACCAGCACGACGAGCAGGAGGATCGACGAGAACTCGAACGGCAGCAGGTAGTCGGTCAGCAGCGAGCGCGCGATGCGCTCGGTGGTCGGCCCGGCCTCGGCGGGCGTGCGCAGCACGTGCGGCAGGCGCGCCCACGAGGTGCCGGTGATGGCCCACGCGAGACCGAGGAACGTGAGGCCCGACGCGACGACGGCCGGCAGGTAGTTGCGCGGCTTCGCGACGCGGAACTCGTCGGGGATGCGGTCGGTCAGGAGCACGCCGAAGACGAGCAGCACCAGGATGCCGCCGACGTAGACGACCACCTGCGTGACCGCCATGAAGTCGCTGCCGAGCACGCCGTAGATGCCCGCCACGCCGAAGAACGTGGCGAGGAGCGAGAACGCGGAGTGCACGATCTTCCGCGCGGTCGCCGCGAGCAGCGCCGACCCGACGGCCAGCGCCGAGAACGCGAAGAACGCGAGTTGGATTCCGATCCCGTCTCCGGTGCCCACCTGCGTGATGACTCCCTGCTGCGCGGCCGCGGGGCCGCTACCTCGCACCCTTCGTGTGCGCCGGGTCCTGCTCGACGCGCGTGGGCACGCCGTGCTTCTCCCGCTCCGCCTTCTTCTTCTCGTAGAGCCCCTGCTCCTGGAACTCCTTCACCATGCCGAGCGCGTGCTCGCTCCTGACCTGCACCGGGTAGCCGCCCTCGTGGAACTTCACGACGACGTCGTCGCGCGTGTGACCCGGCAGGCTGTAGCGCTCGCCGAGGACGATGCACTCCGAGGGGCAGGGCGGCACGCACAGCGAGCAGAAGAGGCACTTCGAGTAGTCGATCTCGAAGCGCGTCATGATCGCGGCCTTGCCCTTGCCGACGGACTCGATGTAGATGCAGTCGACGGGGCACGCCTTCGCGCACAGCTCGCACGAGATGCAGCGGTCCACGTCGTACTCGTGCAGGCCGCGGTGCGTGACCTTGTCGATCGGCAGCTTCTCGTCGGGGTAGTTCAGCGCGAACGTCGTCTCGCCCCGCGTCGCGAGGTTGCGCGCGAGGTAGGAGCCGGTGATGCGCAGGCCCTGCGCGGTCGTCCGGATGCCGTCGAGGATGTTGCCGAAGTAGCCCATCAGGCCCCCGCCAGCGCGGCCAGCCCGCTCAGCAGCAGGCACGCCATCGAGAACGGCACGAAGTACTTGAAGCACAGGCTCATGACCTGGTCGAGGCGCAGGCGCGGCAGCGTCCAGCGCAGGTTCATCATGAGCAGGAAGAGCGCGCAGGTCTTCCACGAGAACTCGACGACGCCCGCGACCGTGCGCCAGTCGAGCGTCGCGACGCCGAGCGGGATCTCCTTCACCGGGACGAGCATCAGCGCGCCGTAGGCGGGTCCGCTGCCCCAGCCGCCGAGGAACAGCGTCGCGGTGATCCCGGAGAGCGCGAACATCGCCGCGTACTCGCCGAGGAAGAAGAGGCCCCAGCGCATGCCGGAGTACTCGGTGAGGAAGCCCGACACGAGCTCGGACTCGGACTCCGGCAGGTCGAAGGGCGCGCGCTTCAGGTTGGCGAGCGCACACGTGTAGAAGATCACGATCGCGACGACGTTCACGGGGAACGCGCGGAACAGGTTCCAGCCGAGGCCCCACTGCGCGAGGCCCTCGCCCCCGATCGTCAGACCCCAGAGGTCGTACGCCGTCTGCTGGTGCTCGATGATCGCGCCCATGCGCAGCGATCCCGCGAGCAGCACCGGGCAGAGCGCGGTCAGCGCCATCGGGATCTCGTATGCGACGACCTGCGCGACCTCGCGCATCGAGCCGAGCAGCGACCACTTGTTGTTGCTGGCCCAGCCGGCCATCAGCACGCCGATGACCTCGACCGCGCCGACCGCGAGCAGATAGAAGATGCCGACGTTCAGGTCGGCGGCCGTCAGCCCGTACGAGAGCGGCAGCGCCACGAACATGCCGAGCGCGCCGGCGAACACGATGAGCGGCGCCGCGAGGAACAGGAGCTTGTCGCCGCCGGGCGGGACGAAGTCCTCCTTGCCGAGCAGCTTGATGCCGTCGGCGAGCGGCTGCACGAGGCCCCACAGCTTGATGTACCAGGGCTTGTTCGTGTAGTCGCGCTGCCAGCCGTCGAACCAGATCGGCAGGCCCACGCGGTTCGGTCCGAGGCGGTCCTGCATGAACGCCGACCAGCGGCGCTCGGCATAGGTGCCGAGCAGGCCGACGGGCGTGACGACCGCGAGCACGACGAGGACCGCGGGCACGAGCCCCACGACCATCATCTGCACGAACGCCGGCACGTAGCCCCAGCCCGGGATCGCGCCGAAGAGCTCCGAGAGGTTCACCGGTCCACCTCGCCGAGCACGATGTCGATCGAGCCGATGATCGCGACCAGGTCGGCGATCAGGTAGCCGCGGGAGATCTCCGGCAGGACCGCGATGTTGCTGAACGCCGGGCCGCGGATCTTGCAGCGGTACGGGGCGTTCTTCGCGTCGCTGACGAGGTAGAAGGCGAGCTCGCCGCGCGGGTTCTCGCCGCGCACGTAGACCTCGGCGTCCTTCGGTCCGCGCAGGATGCGCGGCACGTTCGGGTTGACGTACGGCTGGTACATCGAGCTCGGCGTCAGCTTCGGGTCGCGCGGCGGGAGCTTGTCGATCGCCTGCCGCACGATCTTGATCGACTCGGCCAGCTCCTGCGCGCGGATCCAGTGGCGGTTCCAGCAGTCGCCGATCGTGCCGTGGCGGCCGTCCGCGACGGGCACGCGCCACTCGAACCTGTCGTAGAGCCCGTAGGGCTCGTCGCGGCGCACGTCCCAGTCGACGCCGCTCGCGCGCAGCGCGGGGCCCGTGATGCCGTACGCGAGCGCCTTCTCGCGGGAGAGCACGCCCACGCCCATCGTGCGCTCGCGGAACACCTTGTTCCACGTCGTGAGGGCGTTGTACTCCTCCATCTTCTCCTCGACGATGTCGAGGAACTCGAGGCACTCCTGGATCCACTCGTCGGAGAGGTCGCGCGCCACGCCGCCCACCCGGTAGTAGTGGTAGAGCATGCGGCCGCCGGTCAGCTTCTCGAACAGCGAGTTGGCGCGCTCGCGCTCGCGGTAGCAGTAGAGGAACGGCGTGAACGCGCCGATGTCGAGGCCGTAGACGCCGACCGAGAACACGTGCGACGAGACGCGTCCGAGCTCCGCGACGATCGTGCGGATGTACTGGATGCGCTCCGGGATCTCGATGCCGCAGAGCTTCTCGACCGCCCGCGCGTAGACCTCCTCGTTGTTGATCGCCGCGAGGTAGTCGAGGCGGTCCGTGTACGGCATGAACTGCCAGTACTGGAGGTTCTCGGCGATCTTCTCCTTGCAGCGGTGGAGGTTGCCGATCATCGGCTCGCAGTCGAGCACGACCTCGCCGTCGGTCTTCACGGCGACGCGCAGCACGCCGTGCGTGGCCGGGTGCTGCGGGCCCATGTTGACGACCATCTCCTCGGAGCGGGCGTCGCGGGCGGGCACCCAGTACTCGGCGAGCGAGCCGTCCTCGCCGATCACGCGGTCGGTGACGTCGGTGGCGCTCATCAGCTCGCGTCCCCCTTCGGCGGAGGCGACTTGAAGCCGGGCGGGAGCGGCGGGGCGCCGCCGCCCGACGGCGGCTTCGGAGGCGTGGGCGCGCCCGGGGGCTTCGGCGCCGCGCCGCCCGGCAGCGGAGGCGCCTTCGGCGCACCACCCGGGAGCGGCGGAGCCTTCGGCGCGCCGCCGGGCATCGGGGGCGCCTTCGGCGCGCCGCCGGGCGCCGCGGGCGCTCCGCCCGGGGCCGGCGGCGAGCCGCCCGCGGGCTTCGCGGCGGCCTTCGCCGGGGCGGCGCCGCCGTACTTCTCGGCGCGCTCCACGGCCTGCTGCGCGCGGTGCGCCTCCTCGAGGCCGCGGATCGTCGCGATGCCCGGGATGCCGTGGTACTCGAGCGGGTTGCCCTCGTCCTTGCGCAGCGGCCAGCCCTCCCAGTCGGAGGGCAGGAGGATGCGGCGCAGGTGCGGGTGCCCCTCGAAGACCACGCCGAACATGTCGTAGGTCTCGCGCTCGTGCCAGTCGGCTGCCGGCCAGACCGACGTCACGGACGGGAACGCGACGTCGTCGCGCGAGGCCGTGTCGGCCTTCAGCGCGACGGCGTGCTTCTTCGCGATCGAGCACAGGTGCACGACGACCTCGAAGCGCGCGATGCGGTCCACCGCCGTGAGGCTGTGCAGGACCTCCATCTGCGTGCGCGGGTCGTCGCGCAGGAGGCGGCAGGCGTCCACGAACGCGGCGCGCTCGACCTTGACCCAGCCGGACAGCGCGTCGTCGTGCACCTCGAGGACCTTGTCCCCGAGGCGTTCGCGCAGAAGTCCGCCGATCTCGGTCGCCGTCATGCCCTGCCGTGCCCCTCGCTGCCCTGCTCTCGTCGTCCCGTCAACCGCTCGCCTGCGCCCGCTAGCCGCCGGCCGGCGGCTTCGGCAGCTTGAAGCCGGCCGGGAGCGGCGGGGCGCCCCCCGCCGGCTGCGCCGCCGCGGGTGCGCCGGGCGGCTTCGGGGCTCCGCCCGGGAGCGGCGGTGCCTTCGGCGCCGCGCCGCCCGGCAGCGGAGGCGCCTTCGGTGCCCCTCCGGGGAGAGGCGGCGCCTTCGGCGCGCCGCCCGCCGGAGCCTGGACCGCCATCTTGGGCGTCGCGAGCTGCGGCTTCGCGGGCCCCGTGGCGGCCCCCGGCTGCGGCCGCGTGCCGGGCACGATGCCCTTCATGAGGTCCGCCTGACCCTGGCGCACCGCGTCCGCGATCGCCGCCTGCTGCTCGATCGAGCCGCGCGTCATGATGATGCGCTGCAGCTTCATGAGGCCGTCGATGAGCGCCTCGGGGCGCGGCGGGCAGCCGGGGACGTGCACGTCGACCGGCACCACCAGGTCCACGCCCTGGACCACGTGGTAGCCCCACTTCGAGTACGGCCCGCCGCCGACCGTGCAGGCGCCCATCGCGATGACCCACTTGGGCTCCGGCATCTGCTCCCAGAGCCGGCGCACGCGGTGCGCCATCTTGTAGGTCACGGTGCCCGCCGTGATCATCAGGTCGGCCTGGCGCGGCGTCGCGCGGAACGCGCCGCAGCCCATGCGGTCGACGTCGTAGCGCGTCGAGGCGAACGCCATCATCTCGATGGCGCAGCACGCGAGGCCGAACGTCATCGGCCAGACCGCGTTGCCGCGGCCCCAGGCGATGAGGTCGCGCACACCCGCGACGGTCGTCAGGAACGCGGCGTCCTCGTCGGGCGCGCCTCCCGGACCGGGGCGGAGCAGGTTCCAGTCGCTCGGACGGTAGATCTCGGTGGTCATCGGTTCAGGCGTCCGTGCCCGGGTCGCCGGCGTGCGGCGCGAAACGCGGCCCCGCACCCTCGAGCGACGCCGCTTCGTCCGCAGCCGCCAGCCGGGCGCCCGGCTTCTGGTGGCCGTGGAGCGGGATCCAGTCGATGTCGCCCTTGCGCCAGACGTAGGCGAGGCCCACCGCCAGCACGAGCACGAACACCAGCGCCTCGACGAACGCGAAGCCCCCCAGCTCCTTGAGCGAGGCCGCCCACGGGAACAGGAAGAGCACCTCGACGTCGAAGATCACGAAGACGAGGGCGAGCACGTAGAAGCGGATGTCGAAGCGCACGAACGCGGAGCCGAACGTGGGCTCGCCGCACTCGTACGAGGTCGACTTCTGGACCGTGTAGTCGGTCTTCGAGCGCAGGAGGCGACCGATGACGACCATGTTCAGGACCACGAACGAGGCCCCGAACACGAGGAACATCAGGATCGTCAGGAAGTCCTGCTGCATGACTTCACGCCGCCGAGGGCGGATGGAACCGCCAACCTTAGAGCCGTCGCGAGGGGGCGCCGCCAAACAAATCGCCGCGGCGGGGGCGGCTCCCCGCACCCGCCGCCGACGCCCACCCGAGCGCCGGCGCTCCCACCTCGTAAGTCGTTACCTTCCAACACGTTCCACGCGCGAGCCGGAGGCTCCGCGGGGCCCGTGCACGCCCGTGCGCGGGAAGTGTAGCGAAGCACACGGACCGAGCGCACGCGTCCCTCCGGGAATGTCGCGCCGGGCGGCGCCTTGAGCGAGCTTCGGGGCGTGCCCGCCGCCGCCTCCCCGCGCCTCGCCTACTGCACGAACGTGGTCCCCGCGCCCACGCCGGAGGCGCTCGTCGCGACGCTCCCCGGCACGTGGGCGCGGGTGCGCGAGCTCGCGGCGCTCCCCCGCCTGGCGCTCGGTCTCTGGTTCCCGCGCGACGTCGCCGCCGCCCTCGCCGGCAGCCCCGCCGAGCTGTCGGCGCTGCGCGACGCCCTCGCGGCCCACGCGCTCGACGCGGTCACGTGCAACGCCTTCCCCGCCGACGCCTTCCACGCCCCCGTCGTCAAGGAGGCGGTCTACCTGCCGGACTGGACCGACCCCGCCCGCGCCGCGTACACGCGCGCCGCGGCCGAGATCGCCGCGGCGCTCGCCCCGCGCGGCGCGCTCGTCCCGGTCTCGACGCTGCCCCTCGGCTACCCGCGCTGGGAGCGCGCGCGACGCCGCGCCGCGGGCCGCGCGCTCGCCGCGACCGCCGCCGAGCTCGCCGCCCTCGAGGAGCGGAGCGGCGTGCGGGTGGTCGTCGCCCTCGAGCCGGAGCCGTGCTGTGCGCTCGAGCGCGCCGACGACGCCCTGCGCTTCTTCGCCGACGAACTGCCGCGCGACGCCGCGACGCGCCGCCACGTCGGCGTGTGCCTCGACCTGTGCCACGCCGCGGTCGCGCACGAGGACGCGGTCGCGACGCTCGGTGCGTACGCGGCGGCCGACGTGCTCGTCGCGAAGGTGCAGGTGTCGGCGGCGCTCGACGTCGCCGACCCCGCCGACGCCGCCGCGCGCGCGGCGCTCGCGACGCGGTTCGCCGAGCCGCGCTGGCTGCACCAGGTCGGCGTGCCGGGGCGCATCGTGCGCGATCTCGACGTCGCGCTCGCCGACCCTGCGCTCGCGGCGGCGGCGCCCTGGCGCGTCCACTTCCACGTGCCGCTGCACCTCGCGTCGGTCGCCGGCGTCGCGACGACGCAGCCGCAGGTGGCGCGCTTCCTGCGGCACGTCGCGGCGCTCCCCGCGCCGCCCCTCCTCGAACTCGAGACGTACACGTGGGCCGCGGTCCCCGGGGCGGACGACGACCTCGCCGCGGGCATCGCGGCCGAGATCGCGTGGGCCGCGGGCGAACTCGCCGCCGCCGCCCCGGATCGCTGCGCGTGAGCGCGCGCCACGACGCGAATCGCGCTCGCCGCCCGCGCGCGGGCGTGGTCTCCTCTCGCACGTGAAGACGCTCGCGCTCGTGTGCATCGGAGGCGCCGTCGGCTCGGGGCTGCGCTACGCGGCGACGCACGCCGTCACCCAGTGGGCGCTGCGCGTGCACGGCAGCGCGTTCCCTTGGGGCACGCTCGCGGTGAACGTGCTCGGCTCGTTCCTGCTCGGGTTCCTGCTGACGGCGCGCGCGGCGTCGGGGGGCGTGCCCGAGGACCTGCGCTTCGCCGTCGGCACCGGCGTGCTCGGCGGCTTCACGACGTACAGCACGTTCAACTTCGAGACGCTTGCGCTCGCGCAGGGCGGCCGGCTCGGCGCCGCGGCCGCGAACGTGGGCGTCACGCTCCTCGCGTGCATCGGCGCGGGCCTCGCCGGCATGCTGCTCGCGCGGGCGGTCGCACCCTGAGCGAAGGGGCGCGCGTCCGCTTCCTCGACGTGGTGCGCGGCATCGCGATCCTCGGGATCCTGCCCGTGAACGCGCCGTTCTTCGCGTACCCGGTGCGCGTCGGCGACGACCCGGACTACCCGCTCGACGACCGCTGGAGCTCGCTCTCGGTCGCGGTCGTGCGCACGTTCTTCGAATACAAGTTCATCACGCTGTTCGCGCTGCTGTTCGGTGTCGGGCTCGGCATCCTGCACACGCGCCACGCGACCGCGGGGAACGACCGCTACGCGCCGATCGTGCTGCGCCGCCTCGGCGCGCTGCTCGTGTTCGGCGCGCTCCACGCGACGTGCCTCTGGTTCGGGGACATCGTGTTCGAGTACGCGCTCATCGCCCTCGTCGTCTGCTGGTTCGCGTACGTGGCACCGCGGCCGCTCGCGGTCCTCGGCACCTGCGCCGGCGTGCTGCCCCTGGGCCTGCTCTGCGTGGGACTCGTCCTCAGCTTCACGCCCGACAACCCCGCCGCGGACTGGTTGGCGTCGGAGTTCCCCGACGGGCAGGGCGGCCGGATCGACACCGGGTGGCGGGAGTTCGTCTCGCGCTGCGACGACCTCGACCCCGACTTCGAGATCGCGGTCTACGGACACGGCACGTACGAGCAGGAAGTGGTGCTGCGCACCGTCACGTGGGTGCAGGGCGCCACGTCCGCGGCGTTCTACTTCTGGCCGCGGCTCGCGGGACTGATGCTCCTCGGCATCGCGCTCGGACGTTCGCGCTGGTTCCGCGACCCGGGCGGCGTGCCGGGGCGCGCGCGCTTCCGCCTGATCGCCGCGATCGGACTCCCGGTGGGACTCGCGGGCGAGCTGCTCGGATCGTGGCTGCGCTTCGAGGACGGGGCGACGTCGGCGCAGCGCGTCGTCGCGGAGATGGTGCACTACTCGGCGAGCGCGTGCCTCTCGGCCGGGCTCCTCGCCGGCGTCGCGCTGCTCTGCACGCGCCGCGCGCTCTGGCAGACGCCGTTCGCAGCGGTCGGGCGTCTCGCCTTCACGAACTACATCGGGCAGTCGCTCGTCATGTCGTCGCTCTTCTACGCGCACGGGCGGGGCCTCTACGACCAGGTCTCGCGCGGCGAGCTCGCGGCGCTCGTCTGCTGCGTGTGGGGCGCACAGCTCGCGCTCTCCGTGCTCTGGCTGCGGCGCTTCCGCAGCGGTCCGCTCGAGTGGCTCTGGCGCAGCGCGACGTACTGGCGCCCGATGCCGTTCCTGCGCCGGCCGGACGACGGCGCGGTCGCGGGGCCCGCGTGAACGAGCCGCTGCCCGTCGACGACGTGCTCGCGGAGCTCGTCGCCGCGGTGCGTGCGCGCGGCGCCGCGGTGCTCGAGGCGCCCGCGGGCGCGGGCAAGACGACGCGCGTGCCGCCCGCGCTGCTCGACGCGGGGCTCGCGGGGAGCGGCAGCGTGGTGGTGCTCGAGCCGCGGCGCGTCGCGGCCCGCGCCGCCGCGCGGCGCATCGCGGCGGAGCGCGGCGTGCGCGTCGGCGATCTCGTCGGACACCACGTGCGCTTCGACCGGCGTGCGGGACCGGCCACGCGCGTGCTCGTCGTCACCGACGGCATCTTCCTGCGTCTTCTCGAGGACGACCCGCTGCTCGACGGCGTCGGGTGCGTGGTGCTCGACGAGGTCCACGAGCGCTCGCTCGCGCAGGACCTCGCGCTCGCCCTGGTGCGGCGCGTGCGCGAGAGCGTCCGGCCCGACCTCAACGTCGTCGCGATGTCGGCCACGGCCGACGCGGCACCGCTCGCAGCGTTCCTCGGCGCGGGCGTCGTGACGAGCGCGGGACGTCTGCATCCCGTCGAGGTGCGGCACCTCGAACGCCCGGACGCGCGCCCGCTGCCGGAGGTCGTCGCCTCGGCCGTGCGGCGCGCGCTCGCGGAGACGCGCGGCGACGTGCTCACCTTCCTGCCGGGCGTCGGCGAGATCCGCGCGGTGGGCGCGCTGCTCGCGGACGCCGCGCGCGACGCGGACGTGCACGAGCTCTACGGCGACCTGCCCGCCGAGCGGCAGGACGCGGCGCTCACCGCGGGCCCGCGGCGGCGCGTCGTCCTCGCGACCAACGTCGCGGAGACGTCGGTGACCGTCGAGGGCGTGACGGCCGTCGTCGACTCGGGGCGCGCGCGCGTGCTGCGCCACGACCCGGCGACGGGGCTCGACCGCCTCGAGCTCGTGCGCATCGCGCGCAGCTCGCTCGTGCAGCGCACGGGCCGCGCGGGGCGCACCGCGCCGGGCGTCGCGTATCGCACGTGGACGCAGAACGAGGAGCGCGACTTCCCGGAGCGCCTCGAGCCGGAGGTGCGCCGCGTGGACGTCGCCGCCGCCGCGCTCACTCTGCTCGCCTGGGGCGAGAGCGACCTCGCCGCGTTCCCGTGGTTCGAACCGCCGGAGCGGGAGCGTCTCGCCGCCGCGTGCGAGCTGCTCGAGCGGCTCGGCGCGCTGCACGACGGGCGCGTGACCGACGTCGGCCGCGCGATGGCGCGCCTGCCGGTGCACCCGCGGCTCGCGCGGCTGCTCGTCGAAGGGCACCGGCGCGGCGCGCCGCGGCGCACGGCGCTCGCCGCGGCGCTGCTCTCCGAGCGCGACGCCGGACGCGCCGGGCGACGCGGCGCCACGCGCCACGCGAGCGCGTCGGACGTGCTCGACCGCATGGACGCGAGCGCGCGCGACCGTGGGTTCGTCGCGCAGGTCGCGCGCCGGCTCGAAGAGGCGACGGAGGACGCGCTCGGCCGGGCGCCGCACGCCGCCGAGAGCGACGACGCCGTGCTGCGCGCCCTCCACGTCGCGTACGCGGACCGTCTCGCGCGCCGTCGTGCGCCCGGCGACGCGCGCGCGGTGCTCGCGGGCGGCGGCGGCGTGCGGCTCGCCCGCGAGAGCGCGGTGCTCGACGCCGAGCTGTTCGTGTGCGTGGACGTGGACGCGGGCACGGGCCCGGATGCACTCGTGCGCGCGGCGTCCGAGGTGCGCCGCGAGTGGCTGCCGGCAGAGCGCATCACGACGCGCGTCGACGTCGCATTCGACGCGCCGACGGGCCGCGTCGGCGCGGTGCGCCGGACGTCGTGCGACGGTCTCGTGCTCGACGAGACGCAGGTCCCCGTGCCGGCGGACGGCCGCGCAGAGGCGCTGCTCGCGGACGCCGCCGCCCGCGATCTACCGCGCGCGCTGCCGCTCGCCGACGCCGCGGTGGCGGCGTTCCGTGCGCGCGTCGGCTGTCTGCGCGCGTGGCGCCCGGAGCTGGAGCTGCCGGCGCTCGACGACGACGCGCTCCGCGCGCTCCTGCCCGAGCTCGTGCGCGGCTGCCGCTCGTTCGACGACCTGCGCCGCGCGCCGCTCCTCGACCATCTGCGCGGACGCCTGACGTGGCAGCAGCTCGCGGCACTCGACCGCGAGGCGCCCGAGCGCATCGAGGTGCCGAGCGGGAGCCACGTGCGCCTCGCGTACGAGATCGGACGGCCGCCCGTGCTCGCGGTGCGCATCCAGGAGCTGTTCGGTCTGCGCGAGACGCCGCGGGTCGGCGCCGGTCGCGTGCCCGTGCTGCTGCACCTGCTCGCGCCGAACCAGCGCCCGCAGCAGGTCACCGACGACCTGCCGTCGTTCTGGCGCAACACGTACCCCGTCGTGCGCGCCGAGTTGCGGCGGCGCTATCCGCGCCACGCGTGGCCGGAGGACCCGCTCGCCGCCGCGCCCGAGCGGAGGCCCGCGCCGCGCCGCGGCTGACGCGGCCGAGGTGGCCTCCCCCGGGGACCGGTGCTAGGCTCCGGCCGGATGCGTGCCCCCCACGACGCCTTGCTGCGGTTCGTCCGTCGGCACACCACCGCTCGTGGCCGGGCGGGCCGCGGGGCGGCGTCCCGTGGGTGACGCCCTGCCCGCGCGCAGGGGCTCGTACCGCCCGCGGCTCGGCAGCTCCGACCACCACATCGTGCGGCTCGTCGGCGCCTTCGTGGAGCGCGCGCTCGACGCGCACGTGCGCGCCGGATCGGCCGTGCTCGACGTCGGCTGCGGCGAGCAGCCGCTGCGTGCGGGCATCGAGGCGCGCGGCGGACGCTACACCGGCGTGGACGTGACGCAGAACGCCGCTGGTTCGGTGGACGTCGTCGCGTCGGCGGAGGACGTGCCGCTGCCCGACGCAGCGTACGACGTGGTGCTGTGCACCGAGGTGCTCGAGCACGTTCCCGACGGCGACGCGGCATTCGACGAGCTCGCGCGCCTCGTGCGCCCGGGCGGCGTCGTCGTCGTGACCGTGCCGTTCCTCTACCGCCTGCACGAGGAGCCGCACGACCACCGCCGCGTGACGCCACACGGCGTGCGGCGCTGGGCCGAGCGCGCGGGGCTGCGCGTCGAGGAGCTCGCGGCGCTCGGGAACGAGGCGCACGTGCTCGCGACCGTGTGGGGCGGCGTGTGGGAGGCGGTGGCGCGTCCGCGCTGGATGCTGCTGCGCGTGCCGCTGCGCCTCGCGCAGCGCGTCGCCTGCGGCGCGGCGAACCTCGCCGCGTCCGCCGCGACGGCGCTCGCGCCGCGCGCGTTCCCAGGGCACGCGCACCTCGACGTCGCCGCGGTGCTGCGGCGCGCGCCCGCGGCGGAGCGCGCGACGTGATCCGCATCGCGTACTGCGCGTCGTCGTCGCACGGCGGCGGCGCGCTCAACTACCTCGTCGATCTCGTGGAGCACCACGACCGCACGCGCTTCGCGTCCACCGTGTGGCTCGCCGCGGACGCGCGCGACGTCGGCTCCGCCGTGCGCCGCCTCGAGGCCGCGGGCGCCGACGTGCGGCGCGGCGTGCTGCCGTCGCGGCCGCTCGCGCAGTTCCGCGGCGCGGACGCGTGGGCGCGCGAGCTGCGCGAGGCGGGGCCGTTCGACATCGCGGCGCTGCACCAGCACGTCCCCGCCGTCGGCGTGCCGTTCCTGGCCGGTGCGGCGCGCGCGGGCATCGCCGTGCGCGCGCGCACCGAACAGCTCCCGCGCTATCCGCCCGAGGACTTCGACGCGGGCGCGCCCCTGCGCTGGCCGCGCTGGCTGCTGCAGCGGCTCGCGCGCCGTCGCGCCGCGGGGCTGACGCACGTGCGCATCGCCGTGGCCGAGGCGGGGCGCCGCGCGCTCGCCGCGCGCGGCGAGCCGCTGCCGACGATCCACGTGGTCCCGAGCGCGTACAACGAGGCCGCGTTCGCCGACGTGCCGCCGCGCGCGACGACACGGCGCGCTCTCGGCGTCGCGGACGACGCGCTCGTCGTGCTCTTCCTCGCGAGCCTCTCGCAGCAGAAGCGGCCCGACGTGTTCCTCGACGCCGCGGCGCGGCTGCTCGGCGACGGCTGCGACGCGACGTTCCTCGTCGGCGGCTCCGGACCGCTCGCGGACGACGTCGCGCGCCGTGTCGCGACGATGGGACCGCGCGTCGTCCCGATCGGGCCGCGCTCCGACGTGCCCGCGGTGCTCGCGGCGTGCGACGTGTTCGTGCTGCCGTCGCTCTGGGAGGGACTGCCGCTCACGGTGCTCGAGGCCATGCGCGCCGGGGCCGCCGTCGTCGCGAGCGACGTCGACGGCACGGGCGAGGTCGTGCGTCACGGCGAGACGGGGCTGCTCGTGCCCCCCGGCGACGTGGACGCCCTCGCGGCGGCGCTGCGCGAGCTGCTCGCGGACGCCGCGCTGCGCACACGTCTCGCCGCGGCCGGCACCGCGCACGTGCGCGGCCGCTACGACGCCGCGACGCTCGCCCGTCGCACGGAGGCCGTGTACGACGCGGCGCTGGCGGCTGGGCGCGGCTGAGCGCCGCGGCTCACGCGAGGCGCGCGCGCAGCATCAGGCGTGCACGCGCGAGCGCACCGACACCGCGCAGCGCGCCGATCGCGTCCAGCGTCTCGCGGCGGCACGCGGCGCGCTCGTCGGCGGGCGCGTCGCGCAGCGCCTCGAGGAGCGCGAGCCGCGCGCGCACGGCGCCCTCGCACGCCGCGTCGCGCGCCGACGCGGGGACCACCTGCGCGAACAGGTCGCGCATCCGCACGTCGCGCCGCGCCTGCTCGGCGCGGGCGAGACTCGTGTGCACCCCGCCCGCGTGCACGCGGTAGACGCTGCGCACGTCCGGGTCGAAGTGCCCCCCGCCGCGCAGCAGGTGCGTCACGAGGATCGGCAGGTCGCCGTACGGCGCGCTCGCGTACGCCTCCCATGGGATCTCGGTGCGGCGCAGCACCATCGACGACGTATGCACGTGGAACGTGCCGCGCAGCACGTCCGCGGCGGTGAAGGCGCCCCGGTCGGCACGCGGCGGGAACACGCCGCTCGGCGCGGCCGCCTCGTCGGCGCGCAGCTCCGTGAGGTGCGCGGACACGGCCAGGTCCGGCCGCGACTCGAGCAGCGCGACCTGACGCGCCAGCTTCGTGTCGTCGGTCCACCAGTCGTCGCCCTCGAGCAGCGCGACGTAGCGTCCGCGGCAGGCGCGCCAGGTCTCCGCGGAGTTGTGGAGGAACGGCGCCGCGTACGCCGCGCGCCTCGGATCCGCCCTGTCGCGCAGCAGCACGCGCACGTGCTCCGGGTGGCGCCGCGCGTAGTCGAGGCAGATCTCGCGGGTGCCGTCGTCCGAGCCGTCCTCGCCGACGCACAGCTCGAACGGGAAGGCCACGCGCTGCGCGAGGATGCTGTCGAGGGCCCGTGCGACGAACGGCGCGTGGCGGTACGTGACGACGTACACGCTGAGCAGCGGCTCGCGCACGAGACGCTGCACGTCGCAGAACTCGGTGTCGCGCGCGTCAGCCACGGGCGCCGGCCCGCGCGCGCGCGGCGCGCGACGTGATCCGCCAGAAGTCCGCGGCCCAGCCGGAACGCGCGAGCACGACCAGCACGGCGTAGAGCAGCGCGCCGGCACCGACCTCCGCGGCGAGCAGCCACGCGCCCGCGAGCCCGCTCCACACGTCGAGCGCGACGACTGCGCCGCCCATCAGCGCCGAGGCGAGCAGCGCTCCCCCGACGTCGGCGAACTGTTCGCGGAAGCGATAGCGCAGCAGCTCGCGGCTGCACGCCCCGTTCAGCACGAGGCACACGAGCGAGTGCGCCAGCATGCCGTACACCATCGCGCGCACACCGAACGGGATCGTGACGGCGAGCGCGGCGAGCGCGAGCACCTTCTTCACGACCTCGAGGCGCAGGAAGCGGCCGCTCCGTCCCTGCGCCATCAGCGCGCTCATGTGCAGCGCGTGGATCGGGTACAGCAGACACGTCGCACAGAGGATGCGCAGGTACGGCACGCACGGTATCCAGCGCTCGGTGAGGAGCGTGCGGACCAGCGGTTCCGAGACGGCCGCGAGGCCGACGAGCACCGGGAAGTAGGGCACGACCGTGGTGCGCACGACGCGCCGCAGCTCGTCGCGCAGCGCGTCGGCGTCGCGCTGCACGCGCGCGAAGACCGGGAACATGACGCGGTGCGCCATGCCCGCAGCCGACGTGGCCGGCAGCGCGGCGAGCGTGCTCGCGCGCGTGTAGAAGCCGACCTGGTCCGCGGCGTAGAAACGTGCGATCACGAGCGGGTGGACGTTCTCGAACGTCGTGTGCAGCAGCCCCGACGCGAGCAGCTTCGAGCTGAACGGCCAGAGGCGGCGCAGACTCTCGCGGCGGAAGCGGCCGCGCGGACGCCACGGGCTGAACGCCCACAGCGCCGTGAGGTTCACGGCGGCGCCGGCGACGCTCTGCCCCGCGAGACTCCACACGCCGCACCCGTTCCACGCCATCGTCACGCCCACGAGCCCGCCGCCGAGCGCGCCGAGCAGCGCGACCTTGGCCTGCGTGCGGAACTCGACGGCGCGCGTGAGCAGCGCCTGCTGCACGATGCCGAGCGACGTGATGAACACGCCGATCGAGCACACGCAGAGCAGCGGCAGCAGCACGGGCTGACCGAAGAAGCTCGCGACGAGCGGCGACGCGGCGCAGAGCAGGCCGGCGACGACGAGGCCGAGCACGAGGTTCGCGTAGAAGACGGTCGTCTCGTCGTCGTCCGAGATCTCGTCGCGCTGCACGAGCCCGGCCGCGAGCCCCGAGTCGGCGAACGTCTGCCCGACCAGCAGGAAGAGCAGGATCATGCCCATCTGCCCGTACTCGACGGGCGTGAGCAGGCGCGTCAGCAGCAGCGACAGCGCGAACTGCATCGCCTGCCGCCCGCCCTGCTCGACGGCGGTCCACAGGAACGCGCGTGTGCGCGAGACCGGGTGCCCGGGGCGCTCGCGCGGCTGCGACGAGTCTCCCGCGCGACGCGGTGCGGCCTCTGCGGACGGCGGCTCAGGCGCCGGCACGCACCGCGGCCGCCCGGGGCGCGCGCGCGACGATGTCGCAGATCGCCTCGACGTCCGCCTCCGGCAGCCCCGCGTAGATCGGCAGGCAGAGCACCTCGCGCGAGAGCCGCTGCGCGACCGGCACGTGGTCGGCGGAGGGCAGGCCGCGGTACGACGGGAACTCGCTGATGAGCGGGTAGAAGTAGCGGCGGCCGTAGTAGCCGGCGGCCTTGAGCTCGTCGTAGAGCGTGTCGCGCGAGACGGGGTACGCGCTCTCGTCCACGAACACGGGGAAGTACGAGTAGTTGCTCCGGACGCCGGGCGCGATGGGCAGGAGCCGCAGCCCCGCCACGCCCGCGAGGCGCCGGCGGTAGAGCGCGTCCACGCGCGCGCGCTTCTCGACCTCGGCGTCGAAGTGGCGGAGCTGGACGAGACCGAGCGCGGCGGAAAGCTCGCTCATCTTCCCGTTCGTGCCGGGCGCGACGACGGTCACCTCGTCGGCGAAGCCGAAGTTCTTCAGGAAGTCGATGCGCTTCTTCAGCTTCGCGTCCGCCGTCACGAGCGCGCCGCCCTCGGCGGTGGTGAACACCTTCGTGCCGTGGAAGCTCAGCATCGTGACGTCGCCCGCGTCGAGCACCGTGCGCCCGCCCGCCGTGACGCCGAACGCGTGCGCCGCGTCGTAGAGGAGCCGCAGGCCGTAGGTGTCGGCGACCCGCTGGAGCGCCGCGAGATCGCACGGCGTGCCGTACACGTGCACGGGCATGATGGCGGTCGTGCGCGGCGTGATGAGCGACTCGACCTTCGCCGGGTCGAGGTTGCCCGTGACGGGGTCCACGTCGCAGAAGACCGGCGTGCAGTGGTTCCAGTAGATCGCGTGCGTGGTCGCGACGAACGAGTACGGCGTCGTGATGACCTCGCCGGTGATCTTGAGCGCCTGGAGCCCGACCTGCAGCGCGATCGTGCCGTTGCAGAAGAGCGCGACGTGCGGCACGCCGAGGACCTCGGCGAGCTCCGCCTCGAGGCGGTCGTGGAACTGCCCCTTGTTGGTCAGCCAGCGGCTGTCCCAGATCTCGCGCAGGAGCTCGACGTACTCGTCGAGCGGAGGGAGCGACGGCTTCGTTACGGTGACTGAGCCCATGACCTCACCTTCGCGGCGCGGCGGAGCGCCGCGACAAGCAGGCTGCCCCCGGATTCGTCGGCCGACGGACGCCCGAGCATGAGCGCGCGCCGCTCAGGGGCGCGGCGGGAGCGGGCGCGCGGGCACGCCGCCGACGACGATGCCCGGCTCGAGCACGTCCTTGACGATGCACGCCTGGGCGCCGATCACGACGCCGTCCGCCACCGTGACGCCCTCGCGGAACGCGGCGCCGGTGCCGACGAGCACGTCGGCACCGAGCCGCACGTTGCCGGAGACGTGTGCGCCCGGGTTGAGCGTGCAGCGGTCGCCGATGACGGCGTCGTGCCCCACGGTCACGCCCAGGTTCAGGATCACGTGTGCGCCGAGCGTCACGTGGGTCGTCACGTACGTGCCCGGGCAGATCACGCCGCCGGGTCCGACGACGTTGTCGCGCCCGAAGGCCTGGCCGCCGCGCGCGCAGACCGTCGGACCCGGCGCGAGGCCGGCGGCGGCGGCGCGCTCGATCAGCACGCGCTTCACGTGGGGCGCACCGACCCCGACCACGTAGCGCCGCACGGGGAACGGCAGCGCGGCGAAGTCCCAGTCGCGCACGACCGGGACGTCGCAGCCGGCCATGCGGAGCGACGTGCGCTCGGTGGTGTCGTCCACGAACGCGATGTGCACGAGGCCCGCGTCGCGCAGGTACCAGTACGCCTCGCGCGCGAAGCCGCCGCCGCCGAGGATCGCGACGCCTTCGTCGGGCGCCCAGTGCGTGCTCGCGTCGCTCATGCAGCCTCCGTGCGCGGGCCGCCGCCCAGGATCGCGGCCCTCAGCGCAGGTGCAGCTTGCCGCCGCCGGCGCCGCCGAGTCCGCCCGCGGGCGGGATCGCGCCGGGACCGGCCGTGACGATGCGCGTCGCCTCGCGGCGCTGCATCTCGCGCGCCTCCTCCATCATCTGCTCGACCGCGCCGCGGATCGCCTCCGGGAACTTCGCGATCGCGTCCGCGAGCGTCGCGGCCTCGACGTGCGCGCTGACGGGCAGGAGCCCCACCTGCGTGACGATCTGCGTCTCGACGACGAAGAACGCGGGCCGCGACGGGTCGTCGCTGCCGTCCTCGCGGACGGGCGTCATCTTGCGCAGCGTCGCGACGCCGAGGTCGGTGTAGACGTCCTCGCGGTGCAGGTTGGTGACGTCCACGGTGATCTGGTCGAGGGTGCGGCGGGTCGGGTCGCTCATGACGTCGCATCTTCGCCGCACGCGCCGCGGGAGCGCCCGAATCCGGCGGGAACGGCGCGCGGCGCACGGATCGGCGTTCGCGTCGGTTCGGCGCCGCGGTGTACGCTGCGCCCGCGGAGGTGGCGCATGGCGAAGGCGTCCGGGACGACGGGCACGGGCCGGTCACGCGCACCGCGCGCCCGCGGCGGAGCAGCCAAGAAGGTGCGCGCGGCCGCGGCGGCGACGAACGGCCCCGCTCTCCCGCCGCACGTGGACCTCTGGCCCGACCATGTCGGGCAGCCACCGTGGGTCCAGAACGAGGGCAAGGGCTGCGGCGGCGGCGAGGCGTGCACGGCGTTCGCGGTCGGCGCCGCCGCGTACTGGGCGCGTCTGCGCGCGTCGCCCAAGAAGAAGCCGGGGACCCCCGACTTCGCGTTCCTCTACAACAACGAGGCGTTCCTGACGGCGGCGGTCGTGCGCTACATGCGCCAGTACACGCTGGGCGAGCACCCGAACCAGCTCGGCACGTTCCGCATCCGCGCGGCCGCGCGCGTGGCCAGCGTGTTCGGCGTGCGCTTCCTGCCCGCCGGCGAGTCGGTCGAGGACCTGACCTTCGACTTCACGCCGCCGCCGCCGTTCGCGGCGTTCGTGGAGGCCCACCGCAACCGCTTCCTCTTCTCGCAACTCTTCCCGCCGCCCATCGTGGACCCGAACGCGGGCACGGTGTCGCTGCAGCAGCCGACGACTGCGCCGCGGCACGTCGTGCTGCGCCAGGCTCTCGCGAGCGGGCGCCCGGTCGTCGTCGGCTTCACGATCCCGTCGGACATGGTGATCTCGCGCGCCGGCGACGTGCCCCCGCTCGCGCCCACGCGCGACCGCGATCCGGCGTCGCACGCCGTGCTCGTGGTCGGCTACGACGACGCCGCGCAGCGCTTCCGCTTCCGCAACTCCTACGGTCCCACGTGGGGCACGAACGGCTACGGGACCCTGCCCTACGACCGGGTGGACAGCCCCGACGCGACGTTCGGCTTCTTCATGCTGCTGCCGCCCGACGCGACCGTGCGCCCGCGCGTGATGTTCCGCGGCCTGCGCGTCGAGAACCTCGGCAGCGCACACGTGTCGGTCGTGATCGACGCGTACGACGGTCTGCGGAACTTCCTCGGCAGCGCGACGATCAAGGTCGGTGCGCAGGCGACGGTGCACACGACGCCCGTGCGCTGGCTCGACACCTACCGGCTCGATGTCGTCGTCACGCCGCGGGCTGCGCGCAGTGGCCCGGCGCGCGGGGTGCAACTCCACGTCGACGACCCGGACGGCGCGGTCGCGTCCCACGCACGAATCACGATCCCGGCCGACGCGAACGCGCCGCTGCGCGGGCGCCTGAGCGGCCACCGGAACCGCGCGCTGCGCACGGTGGTGACGCCGGGCATGCCGATGCTCCAGCTCGAACCGGCGCAGCCGGGTGGGTGACGCGGCCCTGTCACGACGCTCGCCTGCAGCGTGACGAGAACGCGCCGCGCGCTGGGCCGCTCAGGTGAGCGAGTCATCGTAATGAACGATCGCGGCGGTGTGCGCCCCGCGCCCGCAGCCTGGACAGGCCACGGGCACGGGGACCGAGGCGCCAGCGCGAACCAGGTCCGCGCCGGACGGCTACGGATTCTGGTTGATCACGCCGGTCCCGGTGGCGATCACCCTGGGCGGCGTGGACGCATCGAAGAGCTGCACCGCGCAGTCGTTCGTCGTGGAGTTCACATACGGAGCGAGCGTGCACGTCGCGGTGCTCGCCACGGGGCGTGGATTGGGCGGCGCCGCAGCCGTCGTCACGGCCGGCACGGCACCGAGGGAGCCCTTGTTCGGATTCTGCGGCGGCGGGTACACCGTCACGACCAGGGAGCAGACGTCCTCCCAGTCGCTCGGAGGGGAGTAGGTGTCGCTTCCGTTCGTGCCGTTGGCCTTCGCCGGGCACGACCGCATCGCGCAGGTGCCGAGATTCACTCCCCCGGTGTTCGTCGCCTGCACCGTGAACTGAACCGGATACGGCCGTCCGTTCGAGAACGTCACCCCAGTCAGCGGCGTACCGCCCGGTTTCCGATGTCCCTGCGTCATCGTTCTACCCTCCTCCGCCGGGCCGTACCCGGCTCGCGTACGCCGCGCGTGCGGGTCCCCACCCGACCCGCGCACGCGGCGCCCCGGCGTCGCCCGCCGGATCCTTCCCCCTGCGGACGGCGCAGCGCCGCTCCGGCGTCGCTCCGACCGTCGCGCAACTGCATGCACGACCGCTCGCGTCGCTGCGCCGGGCCTCCGCTGCACGTCCGGTCGGCAGACCGGGTCGGCGCGACGTCGGCGCATCGGCGCGCGATCGCCGACGCATCTCGGAGCATCCGTCCGGCGGCCATGCTGCGCCTCCTCCGCCCGGTAGAGCGGGGTCCGCGCCCGTACGTTTCGGCGCCCCTCGCCACGGCGCGCGGCCCGCGCGCCAGCGCCGTGGTGTCATTTCAGCACGCCGCGCGTGTCGGGCGGGACAGCGAAATCCCGCGTGGCCTAGGCGCCGGCCCAGGCGCGACCGTGCGCGGTCGACCGTCCGGTCGCTCGAGATGCCGCCGTCGCGCCGGCCGCGAGCGCCGCGGCAGCCGGACGGCGCGGTCACGCACACGCGCGCTGCGGAGGTGACGAGGTCGCAGCGCCTCCGCCGCCGGGCGGTTGAGGTCTCGCGCTCCCGCGGCCGGACCGGCTGCGGGAGCGCTGTCGATGGCCCCTCGTCGCTACGACGGGTTCTGGTTCACGACGCTAACGCCGGAGGCCAGCACACGGGCCGGCGTCGAGTCGTCGTAGAGCTGCAGCGAACAGTCGTTCGTCGAGGAGTTCGTGAATGGCCCGAGCGTGCACGTCGCGGTGCTGGCCACGGTCTGCGGATTGGGGGGAAGCGATGGAGTGCTGGCGCCGACGCCGCCGAGCACCGTCGGGTCCGAAGCGCTCGGCGCGTAGACCCGAACGCCCACGGTGCACACGTCCTCCCAGTTCGCGGGCGGGGTGAAGGTGCTCGTGCCGTTCACACCGTTGGCCTGTCCCGGGCACGGCTGCATCGCCGAAGTTCCGAGGTTCACGCCGCTCGTGTTCGTCGCCGTCACCGTGAACTGCACGGGCTTCGGCCGTCCGTTCGAGAACGTCACCCCAGTCAGCGGCGTACCGCCCGGTTTCCGATGTCCTTGCGTCATCGTTCTGCGCTCCCGCGCCGGGCTCACCCCGGCGCCTTCAGGCGCGCTCCGGCCCCCCGCCCGGACCTGCGGCGCGCGTCCGGCCGGCACGGTCGCCGGCCACCCTCCCCCACGCGCGGCGCGGCGCCCCACGGGCACCGCCTCCTCCGTCGCGCCACTCCGTGCGGAACGTCTCCGTGAGGCGAGTCGATGCGGTCTGCGCCGGCACGTCTCCACCTCCCGGCCACCGGGAGCCCGACGCGCACCGGACGTTCGGCCATCTCGCGCCTCCTTCGCCCTGTCGAGCGGAGCCCGCGCCGCGGCATTTCGATCCAGGCGCGGATCCCCGGCGCGCGCCCGCGACGGACGCCGCGTGCCGCAGTAGAACACGGCTGCGGCAGCGGTCGGCGCGGCCAATTCCGACGCGCCGCCCGCCGCCCGTCCGTTCGCGGTGCTCCCGTGCGCGCGGCGCCCCGGACGGACGTGGCCGTGGGAACGGTGGAGACCTCGCGGGCCGCGCCATGCCGTGGCTGCGCGTCGGGCCCCCGCGGTAGCTTCGCGGCGCGGTCGCGCAACGTCGCACGCCGTCGAGACAAGAGCCATGTCGAGCGCGCCCCCGCCATCGGACTGTCCGTCCTCGCCGCCCCCGCGGATCGACCTGTGGCCCGACGGCCACGGGCAGGCGCCCTGGCATCAGAACGTCGGCGGCGGCGGGCAGGCGTGCACGGCGTTCGCGGTGGGCGCCGCCGCCTACTGGCTCACGCTGCGGCGCGACGGCGCGGACCCCGGCATCCCGGACTTCCCGTTCCTCTACAACAACGAGGCCTTCGTCACCGACGGCGTGGTGCGCTTCATGCGGCGCCACGACCGGGGTGGGCACCCGGAGCCGCTCGGAGCGTTCAACATCCGCGCGGCGGCGCGCGTCGCGAGCGTCTTCGGCGTGCCGTTCCTGCCGCACGACACGCCCTACGAGCGGCTGCGCTTCCAGTTCACAGAGGCGCCTTCGTACGAGCGCTTCGACGCGGCGTGCGCGCGCCGCTTCGTGTTCCAGCAGCTCTTCCCGCCGCCCATGGTGGACCCGAACGACGGGGAGGTGCGGTTGCACGCGCCGCAGGCGGACTCCCGCCACGGCGTGCTGCGCGCGACGCTCGCCGCGGGCCGTCCCGTCGTGGTCGGCTACGTGATCCCGCGCGATCTGAGCATCTCGAAGGCAGGCGACCTCGCGCCGATGTCGCCCATCTCGGACGACGAGCCGCCGTCGCACGCCGTACTCGTGGTCGGCTACGACGACGCGGCGCAGCGCTTCCGGTTCCGCAACTCGCTCGGTCCCGAGTGGGGCGCCGGCGGCTACGGCACGATCCCCTACGACCGCATCGACAGCCGCGCAGCGACGTTCGGGTTCGTCTGCCTGCACCCCACGGATGCGCGCATCCGACCGCGCGTGATGTTCCGCAGTCTGACCATCCGGAACGACGCGGGCGCGGCGGACGTGGAGGTGATGGCGTTCGACGGCGTGCGGCGCTTCCTCGGAAGCGTGCGCCGGCACGTCCCGGCGGGCACGTCACACGTTGCGACACCCGTCCGGTGGCTCGACACGTACCGGCTCGAGGTCGTGGTGACGGCGACGGAGCCGGGCGGCCCATGTCCGCGCGGACTGACGCTGCGGGTGGACGACCCCGACGGCGCGGTGGCGTCCCACGCCACCATTGCGATCCCTGCGCAGCCGACGGCGCCGCTCTGCGGTCGCCTCGACGGGCTCGCCGACCGCCCGCTGCCGACGGAGTGCGTGCCGCACCTGCCGGGAGAGCATCCGGAGCTACCGACGCAGCGGCCCTGACTCCGACCGCGGCACGGGCTCGTGTCGAGGTCCCGTGGAGAGTAGTGCTTGCCGACATCCGGCGGGCGCCTGTGATGTTCGAGGAGCTACGCGTCGTCAACGACAGCGGCGCGGCCACCCCGATGGCGGTGGCGGCGTTCGACGGCCGCGGTGCGCTGCTCGGCGTGCACGCGGCGCAGGTCGCTGCGGGTGCGACGCACGCCGCGCGGCCGCCGCGCTGGTTCGACGTGTACCGTTTCCAGATCTCCGTCGGCCCGGACGGCGCGGCGCGGACGCTGCGCGTGCGCGTGGACGATCCCGACGGCGCGTGCGCGTCGGCCGTCGAGGTGCGCGTGGCCGCGGATCCGGCCGACGCGCCGGGTGCGCGGGTGTTCGCGAGCGGCAAACGGGTCCTGCGCCACGCGACGGGCCTGACCTGCGCATTGCTCCGCCGCCGACGCGTCGGCGCCGGAGCACTGCGGGCCCGCGGCCGGCTACGTGGGGTTCTGCGCGATGACGGCGCTCTGCAGCGCCTCCTGCGGTCCCGCGGCGTCGAAGAGGCGGAACGCGGAGTCCGGCGCGGTCGGAGCGGAGAACGGTCCCAGACTGCAGTTCGCCGTGCTCGCGACCGCGCGCGGGTTGGGCGGGATCGGGTTCGGTGTCGAGACGCTGCTCGTGGCGAGCTGGTAGCTGCGCGGCGGTGTGGCGGAGTCGAGCGCGAAGACGGCGACGTCCACCTCGACGAACTCCTCCGAGATAAGCCCCGACTGCGTAAGTCTCGACGTCGTCGTGGCGTTCACCGGCGCCACCGCGACGCTGGATGGCCCCTGCCGCACGCAGTTCGGGTCGTCCGCCGTCGCGTGGGACTGCGCGGGCTTTGGTCGTCCGTTCGAGCGCCGGACTGAGGTCGGCGGCGATCTCGCAGGTTGCGGCGTCGGTGCGAGAGCGTTCTGGTCGCGTCCTCCCGCTGCCTGCTCAGTCCGGCGCCCCCCAGAGCACCCATCCGGCCCAGAACCGTTCGTCGTGCCAGCGCGGATCGGCGGCGACGACCTTCTGTGCGCGGCGCAGTGCCTCTGCGGCGCCCAGGTCCCCGTCGCGCCACGCAGCGTAGAACTCGTGCATGAGTCGTGCCGCGGCTGCGTCGTCTGCGCGCCACAGGTTGGCAAGCACGCAGCGGGCACCCGCCACGAGCAGAGCCTGCGGCACCCCCACTGCGCCCTCACCCTCGACCACGCGCGCCCCCCCCAGATCGCACGCCGAGAGAGTCACGAGGTCGGCGCTGATCCGCTGCGCGGCGAGATCGAGCGCCGATGCGCGGCCGGGAGCATCTGCGGACGAACTCAGCGCGAGCGCCGACTCCCAAGGATCGCCGCGGTCCACGACACCGTGAGATGCGATGTGGACGACACGCCACGGCTCGGGTCGCGCGAGCGCTGCGAACAGGGCCGCCGGCGTCGCGTCGGTTCCCAGCAGTTCCGTCTTCGGCTCCGCAATGTCCGCCACTTCCGCGCGCGTCCCCGGCAGCGGCACCAGGCGATCCGCCGGGGTGTAGACCGGATCGCCGAGCGCGAGCGCGTCACGGTTCGTGCACGCCGGCAGCGCGCGGAGGTCGCACAGCAGCGACCCCGAAGGAACGAACGCACACGCGCGCTCGCCGAAGAGTTCGCCGAGTGGCGCGCTCGTGAGACCGCCATCCGGAGCGACGAGGACTCGCTTCACGGCCACATCCAACGCCAGCGGGACGACCAGCGCCGCGCGGAGTCGATCCAGTGCCGCGGCGCGCGCCGCGGTTCCGGCGCCGCCGGACGGACGGAGCAACCGCACGTCGTCGCGCCAGACGTCTGCGCTTGGCAGTTCCGCGAGCCGCAGCCCTGAGCCGGTCAGCACCAGTGCGATGGTGAGATCCGGGAGGACCCGATACAGCACGAGCGCCTCGTGTTCGCGCAGCGCCGCGCGGATCGCGGACGCGGCGGCGGGAGACGGATAGACGAGGCGCGCCGCGATGCGCCCCTCTCGACCAAGCCGCTCCGTTGCTTCGCGCTCGGCGCGCACGGCGCTCGCCAGCGCGATCCGACGCTCCGCGCGCAGCGCGAGAGGAGAGTCCGCGCAGACGGCTTCGCGAAGAGCCAGTTCCGCGGACGCGCGGTCACGCCGCAGGAGGTCGGTCCTGGCCAGCAGCTCCGGCGGCAGCGACGCGCGTGCGAACGCCGTGCGCCCGCGTAGCCCATCGAGAAGCGCCCCCGCACGGCCCGCCTCCACGAAGTACAGCGCAGCGTCGGCATCCCGCAGCGCGAGCGCGGCTCGGAGGCCGACGTCGTAGCAGCGCGCCCAACGCTGCCGCGTGGAGGCAGCCTCGCTGAGCGCGACGTCGCGGACCAGCGGCGGGAGCGCATCGACTGCGAGCCGCGCCTCCGCGAGGGCGCCGGCGGGGTCGTGGGATGCCAGCAGCGCGCGCGCCAGTTCGCAGCGCGCGCTGACGAGGTCGCTCCGCTGACCGAGCGCGTCCGCGGCATCCCGTGCGCTCCGCAGGACCGGGAGCGCGCCCGCGACATCCCCGCTGTCCAACAGAGCGCGACCGAGCTCCCGCTGGGCATGCGGTATCACTTCGCGATCCGGCAGCGCCGTCGCCGCGTCGATCCCCTCGCGCAATGCCGCGAGGGCCGCGTCGGAGCGGCCGAGTTCGACGAGGCAGTACGCAGCCAAGAGGCCCGCACGAAGGCGGAGCGTCTCGTCGGGGACCGCGGCAAAGTGGTCGGCTGCGGCGCTGTACGCCTCGCGCGCGCCATGCCAGTCGCCGTCCGCGCCACGGATCGCTCCGAGAGCGCCCGCCGCGCGACCGGACGCGAGCGGATCGCGGTCTTCCGCCGCGCGCGAGGCCAGTTCCCTCTGCGCCGCCGACGCCCCGTCGACGTCACCGGTAAGCAGGCAGGCGCTGGACTGAGCCGCTAGAAGCCTTCGTATGCGCGCCTCGCGGTCATGCGGCTCCAGGGGCGTCGACGCTGCAAGCAACAACTCGTGCGCGCGATCAAGCGCGGCGCGAGCCTCCGCCGCCTCTCCGAGTCGAAGACTCAACTCGCCACGGTTCATCAGGAGGTCCAGTCGCCGCACCTGTAACGCCGACGAGCGCGGCGCACGGTCGAACGCCGCGCTCGCTCGCTCGAGCAGCGCTGCCGCGTCCGAGTACTGTCCCTCCATGTAGTGGGCAACGGCCACGTTCGTGAGGGCCTGTCCCTCTGCCTCCCAGCTCTGAAGCCGGTGCGCCAGATCGGCAGCCCGTGCGTACGCGCTCCGCAGCGCGTCCACGTCGAGAGGATCCTGGAGTGCCTGCCCCTCCACCATCGACGCTTCGAGCGCGCCGGCCGTCCAGCCGAGTTCCAGGCAGCGCTCGGCCACTCGGCGCGCGAGAGCTGCCGCCTCCTCGCCGCGTCCCACGGCGGCGAGCGCCGCCCCGCGCGACCTCAGGAGTTCAAGGGCGAGACAGGTGTGGGGTAGCGGGGCAGCAGCCGGCTCGTCGGTCAGCGCGATCACGCGCTCGTCGTCGCCGGCGACGGTGAAGAACGCCAGCCGCGCGTCGTACTCGGCGCGCCGCGGAGCGCGTGCCGGTTCCGTAGCGAGGTACGCCGGGAGCCCGTCCCACCGCGGGCCGGAGCCTGCTGCGGCGAACGCCTTCGCGACATCCGCCGCGCCGCATGCGAGCCATGCGTCCGCGAAGATCCACGGGTCGAGCACCGGGTCCGCCGCGATCGCCGCGACGAGTGCCGCGAACGGTTCCGCGTCGCCGCGCGCGAACGCCGCCTGCGCCTCGGAGACGAGCTGTCGCGCGTCGAGGGGCGGAGCATCGGCTGCGGATGCCGACGCGCCCGCGGGCTGCTCGTGCGGTTCCTCCTGCGCCCGCGCCGCGCCCGGCCGCACGCCACCCGCGAGCGCGAGCAGCAGCGCGGCCGCGGACACGGCGCGGCGCATCAGTCCGACTCCTTGACGGCGCGGTCGTGCGCCGCGGCCTGCGCGGCTGCTTCGGCGCCCCGCGCCGCCTCGAGCCACGGTTCCGAGTCCGCGAGGCCGAGCGCGGTGAGGGCGGTCTCCATGACGGCCCACGCGCGCGCGCTCGACGGGTCGCGGTGCACTGCGGCCGACGCGACGCGGTACGCGGCGTAGTCGAGCCCGGCGTCGAGCAGTGCCTGGGTCTCGAGGTGGCAGCGCGCGCGCGGCATGCGGTCGCCGCAGAAGCGTGCCACGGCGTCGAGCTGCTCCGCGGCGGCATCGTCCGCGACCACTTCGAAGGTGGCGTCGAAGCGCGCGCCGCTCGGCGCCTCGTAGCCCCACGCCACGCTGTCGCCGGCCGACAGCGCGTCGCGCACGGCCGCGGGGAGCGCGAGTTCGTTCACCGGCCGCTCGGGCTCGAACGGCAGCGAGGCGAGTTCCTGCGCGCCACGGCGGAACACGATCCGGCCGCCCGGCTCGTACTCGTCGGTCACGTCGACGCGCACCTGGTCCAGGTCGCTGCGGCGGACCTTGCCGCGCGGGAAGAGCGGCAGCACGACGTCGTGGGACTCGCCGCGCGTGCGCGGCGAGTCGAGGGCCGCCACGGTCAGCCCGACCTGCTCGCCGAGCAGGCGGAGCGCGGCGAGGTCGTCCGGATTCTCCGGCACCATCACGAGCTGGAAGGTCGGCGCGCCCCCGGCGTCCGCGGTGAACGGCAGGGGATCCATGCGCCAGCCGTCCTTGACGAGCTCCAGGCGGTGCTCGCCGCGGGCGACCTCGACGTCCGCGAGCGGCGTGGTGCCGTGCGAGGCGCCGTCGATGCGCAGCTCCGCCGGCGGCACGCTGCGCACGGTCAGCCGCGCGGGACGTGTCGCGAGGGCGTGGACGCCGAACGCGGCCAGCACGAGCGCCGCCGCGGCGGCGGGGACGAACGGACGCACGCGCCGCGCGACGTGCCGCACCTCGGAGACGGGGCGCCCCTCCACTCGGCGTCCCTCCGCGTGCGCGAGCAGGTCGTCGCGCAACTCGGCAGCGCTCTGATAGCGGTCCCCCGAACGCTTCTCGAGCGCCTTCATCACGATGCCGCAGGCCTCGGCCGGCACGCCGGGCGCGACGTCCGCGAGCGGGTCGGGCCGCTCGCGGAGGATCATGCGCAGAAGCGCCATCGGCTCGTCCGCCAGGAACGGACCGCGCCCCGCGAGCACCTCGTAGAGCGACGCGCCGAGCGCGTACACGTCGGTGCGCCCGTCGATCTCGCTCGCCTGCCCCATCACCTGCTCGGGGCTCATGTAGAGCGGGGTGCCGAGCGCCTGGCCGGTCACGGTCAGCCGCTCCGCGGTGATGCTCCGCGCGAGGCCGAAGTCGGCGAGCAGCATGCGCCCGTCGTCCGCGACGATCACGTTCGACGGCTTCACGTCGCGGTGCACGATGCCCGCCGCGTGCAGCGCGGCGAGCGCGTCGGCGACGCCGGCCATGCTGCGGAACAGCGTGCGGGAGTCGCGGAACGCGCCGTCGCGGGCGGCGTCGGCGAGGGTGCGGCCCGGCACGAGCTCCATGGCGTAGTAGGGCTGCCCCTCGAACTCGCCGGCCTCGTAGATCTCGACGATGTGCGCGTGCCGCACCTGCGCGCAGGCGCGCGCCTCGCGGCGGAAGCGCAGACGCGCGTCGGCGTCGAGGTCGATGCCGGCCCGCAGCACCTTCAGCGCGACGTTGCGCCCGAGGTCGCGGTGGACGGCCTCGTAGACGACCCCCATCGCCCCGCGGCCCAGCTCACGGAGCAGTGTGTAGGGCCCGAACGGCCGCGGCAGGAGCGCGGCCTCGCGCGGCTCGAGCAGCGCGTCCAGGGCGTCCTCGGTCGCGAGCAGGCGCTGGAACTCCGCCTGCTCCTCGGCGTTCAGGCGCTCCGCGTACGTGTCGAGCGCGATCGGCTCGCCTCGCGCACGCCGGTGGTGGTGATCCTCCAGGCACGCGGCCAGGACCTCGTCGCGGATCAGCTCGTCGCGCATGCTGCGCCTCCTCCGCCCACAAGAGCGGAATCCGCCGCAGGTCGTTTCAGCGTCTCACGCGAACTCCGGCACGTGGCCGCGCAGTTCGCGCAAGGCACGGCAGTAGAGCACGCGGACCGCGTTGGCGGAGCGCCCCATCTCCCGGGCGACGTCCGCCACCTCGCGCGCCTCGAGGAGCCGCATGCGGACGACGTCGCGGTGGTCGTCGGGCAGGAGCATCACGGCGTTGCGCACGCGGGTCACGATCTCGCTGCGTCCCGCAGCCTCGGAGGGCGTCGTCGCGTGCGCGGGCGACGGCAGCTCGACCGGCCGCCGCCGCGCCGCGCCGAAGTGGTCCACGGCGTCGCGGATGCGGTTCTCGGCGATCCGGAACACCCAGCCGTAGAAGGCCGCCGGGGTGTCGCCGTCGAAGGCGTCCAAGCGGCCGTGCACCCCGAGCAGGATGTCCTGCGCGAGGTCCTCGGGTTCCACGCGGGCTCGCAGCGAGACGGACATCCGCGCGGCGCACCAGAGCACGACGCGCGGGCGGATGCGCGCGAGCAGCGCCTCGCGCGCGGCGATGTCTCCCTCCCGAGCCGAGCGGAGCGCACGCAGCGTCTCCTCGGCGGACACGCCGCCATTGTGCCGACACGGTCGCGGCGGCGTCCACTGGCACCCGTCTCGCTCTCCGGCACACCCGCCGGCGCCGGCGCGCGTGGTAGCCTCGTCCGTCACCGTCCCGAGGAGGAGTTGCCGATGCCGTCCCGTCGCCCGATCGCCGCCGCCTGCGCCCTGCTGGTCCTCGTCACGTCGCTCGCTCCCGCCTGCTCCACGATGTCCGACGGCGAGCGCAAGACCTGGGGCACGATCGGCGGCGCGCTCGCCGGAGCGGCGGCCGGCGCCGCGATCGGCGGGAAGAAGAACCGCACGGGCGGTGCGCTCATCGGCGCCGCGGTCGGCGCGGGCATCGGCTATGCGCTCGCGTCGTCGTTCGGCAGCAAGGCGACGCCCGAGCAGCGCGCGCGGCCGGAGTTCCAGCGCGCGGAGCAGGAGTTCAACCAGGGCAAGCAGGCGCAGGAGTCCGGGCAGCCGGCGCAGGCGATCGAGCACTACCAGGCCGCGACGCAGGCCGCGCCCGAGCAGCCGGAGCCCTACGTCAACATGGGCTACGCGTACCTCGACACCGACGACCGCGCGAACGCCGAGGCGAGCTTCCGCCGCGCGCTCGAGGTGGATCCGTCGAACGCCGAGGCGAAGGCCGGTCTCGAGGCGATGGGCCTGAAGGCCGGGTAACCCTCCGCGCTCAGTTCGCGGGCAGCCGCGCGAGCAGCGCCTGCGCCTTCGTGGCGAGCGCCTGGTTCTCGGGCGACGCGTCGCGCTTCGCGTCGTTGACGACGGTCGTGAGCTGGTTGCGCGCCGTCTCGAGATCGCTCCCGCGGCGGCGCCCCGCGCCGATGCGCGCGGCGGCGGACGCGCCCAGCACGAACTTCGCGCGCGTCGAGCGCGGGATCAGCAGCAGCGCCACGCGCGCGTCGAGCGTCGCGGCGTCGTAGCCCTTGCGCTCGAGCGCGCCCTCGGCACGCGCGAGCGCCGCGTCGGCGACGCGGCCGCGCGCCTCGGAAGGCAGCGCGGTCAGGCGCTGGATGTGCTCGGGCGGCCACTCGTCGCCGCCGTTCTTCGCGAGGCCGAGCTTCGCCGCGACGGCGACCGCGCGCGGCGCCGCGGCGTCGTCGGCCGCGAGTTGGGCGAGCGCCGCCTCGGCGCGCCGCGTCTCGCCGAGCGAGAGGCACGCCTCGGCGAGGTCGAGGACGACGCCGACGAGGTCCACGGAGCCGTCGGCCGGGAGCGCGGCCTTCTCGCGCAGGACGAGGTCGAGGTCGTCGCGCGCGCCAGCGTGCTCGCCGGACGTGTCGCGATCGTGTCCGCGCCGCGCGGTGCGCCGCAGCGTGTCCTCGATGCCGCGCGTCGCCTCGTCGCGCGCCGTGGCGTTGCGCTGCGCGGAGCGGTACGCGCGCAGCGCGCCCTCGAAGTCGCCCGACGCGACGAGCGCGTCGGCCTGGTCGAGCGCCGCGCGCCCCGCGCTGCGCTCCTCGCGCGCGCGGCGCAGCGCGTCGACGCGCGTCGTCACGAGCGTCGCGTCGTAGCCGTCGTCGACGCCGAGCGCGGCCGCGGCGGCGGCGCTCCGCAGCGACTCGAGCAGCGCGGCGGCGTCGTCCAGGCGGCCGTCCTGGCGCTGCGTCTGCGCCGTGTCGAGCGCGGCGCGCACCGCCTCGCGCACGCCGTCGCGCGCGGCGCTGCGCTGCGTGTCGTCGAAGCCCTCGGCGTCGCGCCGCGCCGCGACGAACTCGGCGAGCGCCTCGACGGGACGTCCCTCGGCGACGAGGCCGCGCGCGCGGGTGAGGGTCGCGTCCACGCGCTCACGGCGCACGGCGGCCTCGGCCTCCGCACGCTGCCGCGCCTCCTCGGCGAGGCGCGCCGCCTCGACGCGCGCAGCCGCGCCGGGATCCTGCACTGCCCCCGGGTCCTCGGGTTCCGGCGTCGGGATCGGCGGCTCCGGCGCCGGTGCGCTGCCCGACGTCGGCGGCAGTGTCGGCGTCGGCCGCTGCGGACCGGGATCCGGCGCGGCCGGTCCGGGTCCCGGCTCGGTGGTCGTGTGCTCTCCGGACGTGCGATCCGGTGTCGAGCGGTTGCGCAGCACGAGCACCGCGACGACGGCCGCGGCCGCCACGACGACCACCGCCGCGATCGCGATGAACAGCCCCGCGCGCGACGGCGGCGGCGCGGGCGCCACGGCCGTCGCCTCGGGGCGCCGGTCGAAGTGCTGCGTCGGCGCCGGCTGCGCTGTCGGTTCGCGCGGAGACGCCGTCGGCGGACGGTTCTCCGGCGCCGCGTGCGTGTCGCCGCGGCCGCGCGGCGGCGCAACGCTCGACGACGCGGCGCGGGAGGCAGGCTGCGCGCGGATGTCGCGCGTCGCGTCCTCGTCGAGCGCGTCGAGCTGCGCCTCGTGCGCGGGGAGCGCGGCGCGGCACGCCTCGAGCTGTGCCAGCAGCGCGCCCGCGTTCGGGAAGCGCGCGGTGGGCTCGGGCTCGAGGCAGCGCCGGATGACCTCCGCGGTCGCCTCGCTCACGCCCGCCCGCAGCTCGCGGATCGGCTTGTACTCGCCGTTCACCGTCTTCAGGATCGCGGCCATCGGCGTCGGACCGCTGAACGGCGACTCGCCCGCGAGCAGCGCGTGCAGCGTCGCGCCCATGCCGAACACGTCCGATGCGCGCGACGCGGGCGCGCGGCCGTCGGCCTGCTCCGGCGCCATGAAGCCGGGCGAGCCCATGGTGCCGGGCACCGCGGTCACGCTGCCCGTGCTCGTCTCGTTGCGTGCGAGTCCGAGGTCCGCGAGCTTCGCCGCCGCGAGCAGCGGCGCGCCGTCCGCGCCCGTCGGCAGGAGCACGTTGTCGGGCTTCACGTCGCGGTGGACGATGCCCGCCTCGTGCGCGACCGCGAGCCCGCGCGTCGCCGCGATGCAGACGTCGAGCGCCTCGCGCTCGGAGACGCGCTGCCCCGTGCGGCGGTGCGCGTCGAGCCACGCGTACGCGGACGTGCCGCGCACGTACTCCATCACGATGTAGTGCAGCCCGGTCGCCTCGTCGCGGTCCACGTCGAGCACGCTGACGAGGTGGTCGGAGCGCAACTGCGCCGCGAGCCGCGCCTCGCGCAGGAAGCGCTGCACGTGCTGCGCCTCGTCGCGCGTCGCGCCCTGCACGGCGAGGATCTTCACCGCGACCTCGATGCCGAGCCGCGGGTGCACGCCGAAGTAGACGACGCCCATGCCGCCGCGGCCGAGCCGCGCGAGCAGCACCATGCGCCCGATGGCCGGGTGCTCGCGTCCGCGGAAGCGCACGAGCTCGGCGCGCGCGAGGATCGCGTCGCCCGAGACGTCCGCCGGCTCGACCGAGAGCTTGTCGATGCGGATGCTGACGTCGGAGGTCGTCGGCTCGTCGGCTGCGGCCGGCGACGGCAGCGCGCCGCCGCGCTCGGCGCCGCACGACGGGCACACGCGCGCGCCCGACGCGACGCGGCGTCCGCAGGTCTCGCAGAGCGGGCCGCCTTCGCCGGCCGGTCGCGTGCCGCTCACGCGCGCAGCTCCGACGCGCCCGCCGCAGCCGTCCGCGCACCCGCGGCCGGCGTCACGCGCACCTCCCGAAGCCCGCCCGTCGGCGTCCGCGCGAACCCCACGGGCGAACTGTACCAGCCGCGCGGGGGCGCGGCGCGGGTCACGCGAGGAAGGCCGAGCCGAGCTGGTAGACGGCGAGGCTCGCGACGTACGCGAGCGCCGTGTACGCGACGAACAGCGCGACCGGCCAGCGCCACGACCCCGTCTCGCGCCGCAGGACGGCGAGGGTGGACATGCACTGGAGCGCGATCACGTAGAAGACCATCAGCGAGATGCCCGAGAGCGGGGTGAACACGTGGCGCCCGTCGGGCCAGCGGTCGGCGGCCATGCTCTCGCGCAGGGGCGTGCTCTCCTCGTCGGCGTCGTCGCCGACGGCGTAGATGACGCCGAGCGTCGGCACGAAGACCTCGCGGGCCGCGAACGAGCCGAGGATCGCGACGCCGATCTTCCAGTCGAAGCCGAGCGGCTCGATCAGGGGCTCGATGAGGCGGCCCGTGCGTCCGATGTAGCTGCCGCGCAGGCGCTCCGACGACTCCTCGAACCGCAGCTCCTCGAGCCGCACTGCGAGCGGCTCGCGCGCGGCGTCGTCCTCCGGGATCGACGCGAGCGCGCGCTCGACGCTCGCCGTCTCCTGCGCGTAGTCGCGCGAGAGCGGGACGTCGCGCGGGAACTCGAGCGCGCCCCACAGGAGCATCATCAGCACGAGGATCACGGGCCCCGCACCGGCGACGAACGACCACGTCCGGCGCGCCGTGTTGTAGGTGATGCTGCGCAGCGACGGCCGGCGGTACGGCGGCAGCTCGAGCAGCAGCGGGCTGCGTGCGCCGCTGAGGAGCGTGCGCTGCAGCACCTTCGCGGCGAGCGCCGCCACGACGACGCCGACCAGGTACATCGCGAGCACCACCATCGCCTGCACCCAGTCGGCGGTCGCCGCGAACACGGCGCCGACGACCACCAGGTACACGGGGAGCCGCGCCTGGCAGGACATCAGCGGCACGAGCGCCATCGTGAGCATGCGGTCGCGCCGGTTCTCGATCGTGCGCGTCGCGAGGATGGCCGGGATCGCGCACGCGAAGCCCGAGAGCAGCGGCAGGAACGCGCGCCCGGGGAGCCCGAACGCGCCCATCAGCCGGTCGAGCAGGAACGCGGCCCGTGCCAGGTAGCCCGTGTCCTCGAGGGCCTCGAGGAGCAGGAAGAGCACCGCGATCTGCGGCACGAACACGAGGAACGCGCCGAATCCGGCGACGACGCCGTCCTTCACGAAGTCCGCGAGCGTGCCGCCGCCGAGGTGCGCGTGCAGCCACGAGCCGACGGCCTTGACGAGGCCCTCGACGAGATCCATCGCCGGCGCGGCGCCCGAGAAGATCGCGAGGAAGACCAGCAGGAACACGGAGACGAGCACGAGCGAGCCGGTGAGCGGGTGCGTGAGGACGCGGTCGAGGCGCGCCTGCCACGGGGTCTGGTCCTGCACGCGGACGATGACGTCCGCGACGAGCCGCTCGATCGCGGCGTAGCGCGCTTCGGTCGAGCACGTCGCCACGTCGACGCCGGAGGCCTCGACGCGTGCGCGCGCGGCGGCGATCTCGTCGGCGAGCGCGGTCGCCTCGGGCGTGTCCTCCGCGCGGAGCGCGGCGAGCGCCTCGGTGGCGAGCGTCGCCGAGGAGAGCAGCAGTGCGGCGCGGCGCTCGCCGGTGCCCGGGGCGATCGGCCGGTCGGCGACGCGCGGGGCGAGCGCGCGCGCGGCGTCGCGCACGGCGGCCGGCAGGTCGAGCTCGAGACGGCGCCCCGCCCCGCCGCCCGCGAGGACGGCCTGGATCAGCTCCTCGCGGCCCTGGCGCGTGCGCGCGCACGTCGGAACGACCGGCACGCCGAGGCGCTCGGCGAGCCGCTCGACGTCGATGCGCGTGCCGGCCGCGACGGCCATGTCGAACTGGTTCAGCGCGACGACGACGCGGCGCCCCGTCTCGATGACCTGCGTGACGAGCAGCAGGCTGCGCTCGAGGTTCGTGGCGTCGGCCACGACCACGACCACGTCCGGCGGCGACGCGTCCGGGCCCGCGCCGACGATCTCGTCGCGCGCGACGCGCTCGTCCGGCGAGCGCGGGGCGAGGCTGTAGCAGCCCGGCAGGTCCACGACCTCGAGCGCGCCGCCGGCGACCGGCACGCGCCCGACGACCCGCTCGACGGTGATGCCCGGGTAGTTGCCGACCTTCTGGCGCATCCCGGTCAGCGCGTTGAAGAGCGACGTCTTCCCGACGTTCGGGTTCCCGCAGAGCGCCACGCGGCGCGGGATCCGCGTCAGTGACCCGAGGCCGACGACCGACTGCGCCGTTGCGCTCACGCGCGCGCCTCCGGCTCTTGGAGCGCGCCGATCTCGATGCAGCGCGCCTCGTCTACCCGGACCGCGAACGCGCCGCTGCGGACGCGCACGTGGAGCGGGTCGCCGAGCGGCGCACGGCGGACGAGCCGGACGCGCGTGCCGCGCGTGAAACCGAGCTCGGCGAGGCGCTCGCGGAGCTGCGGCTCGCCGTGGAGTGCCACGACGAGCGCGAGACCGCCGACGGGGAGCTGATCGAGGGTCACACGGGGTCCTTGTTGAAACTCCGTCTCAGTTACACGGCGGCCCGCGCCGGGCATACATCTTTGCGTGCGTCGCGCGGACGGCGCGCTGCGTGCGTGCGTCCGGTCACGGACCGACCCCGCGCGAGACGGGCGGGCTTCGCCGCCCGCGCGCCCCGACAGCCCGGGGCTTCGTTCGCGGACGCGCAGGACCGGGGCACGATCGGGCCGTGCGCGCCCCGCCGCCCCTGACGCTCCGCGGCCGCGACCCCGCCCGCGCCGTGACCTTCCCGAACGGGATGCTGCTCGCGCCGATGGAGGGCATCACCGACCGCTGCTTCCGCGACATGGTGCTCGCGCTCGGTCACGCCGGGGGCGCCTGCACCGAGTTCCGCCGCGTGAGCGTGGCACCGCTGCCGCGGAAGGTGTTCCGGCGCGAGGAGCTGTCGCCCACGCGGCAGCCGCCGGTGGGCGTGCAGATCATGGCCCCCGGCGTCGAGCACGTCGCGCGCACCGTGCAGAACGCCGAGGCGTGCGGCGCGCCGTGGATCGACCTGAACTTCGGCTGCCCCGTGAAGCGCGTGTTCTCGAAGTGCGCGGGCTCCGCCCTGCTCGCGACGCCGACGCTGCTCGGGGCGATCGTGGCCGAGACGGTCGCGGCGACCGGGCTGCCCGTCACGGCGAAGATCCGCGCGGGCGTGGACGACGACGCGCTGCTCGACGACGTCCTCGACGCGTGCGCCGACGCCGGCGCGGCGGGCGTCATCCTGCACGCACGGCTGCGGCGCGACGCGTACTCCGTCCCTGCGCGCTGGGAGTGGATCGCGCGTGCGGTCGAGCGGCTGCGTCCGCGTGGCGTCGCGCTGATCGGCAACGGCGGCGTGGACACCGCTGCCGATGTGGAGCGCATGCGCAGGGCGACCGGCTGCGACGCCGTGATGATCGGCCGCGGGGCGTTCGCGGACCCGTGGATCTTCCGCGTCGCCGCGGGCGGTCCGCCCGCGAGCTACGCCGAGGCGCACGCGTTCGCGCAGCGCTACTTCGATGCGCTGTGCCCGCCGGGCGGCGCGGCCGCGCCCCTCGCCCGCATGAAGCAACTGCTGCGCGCGCTCCGCGCGGGCGGCTTCGACGCGGTCGTCGCGCCCGACCTCCCCGCCCTCCTGCGCGAGCGCGACCCCGGCGTCGTCCGGACGTGGCTCGCGAACCACGCCCCGGTGGGCCGTGTTCCGGCGGCCGGACCCGCATGACCGCACGACCCGCAACCGACCGCCCGCGCGTCGCCCCCGCTCTGCGGCGCGGCCTCGCAGGTGTGCTCCTCGCCCTCTTCGCCGCAGAGGCGCTCGCGCGCGCGGGCGGCGGCGGCAACTTCGGTGGAGGCGGCGGAGGCGGTGGCGGCTTCGGGGGCGGAGACTTCGGGGGAGGCGGCGGCGACGGCGGAGAGGCGCTCGTCCACCTGCTGATCCTGCTGTGGCGCTACCCGGCGATCGGCGTGCCGCTCGTGATCGTGCTCGCGGTGCTCTTCGTCATCAGCGCGCGCCAGGGCCGCGTGTATCAGCAGACGCGCGTCATCCGCGCGGCACGCCCGCTGCGCTCGCAGTTCGACGACGTCGCCGCGACGTCGCGCCTGCGCCAGAGCGATCCGGCGTTCGACCGGTCGGCGTTCTTCTCGCGCGTGGTGCTCGCGTTCCGCCGGGCGCAGAAGGCGTGGTGCGCGCAGGACCTCACCGAGATCCGCCCGTTCGTCTCGGACGGCATCCACGAGCGCTTCGCGCTGCAGATCCAGGAACAGCAGGACCTCGGCTACCGCGACGAGATGGACCAGCTCGACGTGGCGAGCGTCGAGTTCGCGGACGTGTTCGAGGAGGGCGGCGCGCAGATCGTGACGCTGCGGATCGTCGCGAGCGCCGTGGACCGCCGGGTCGCGCTCGAGGGCGGCCGCGTGCTGCAGGGCTCGGGCGCGCCGCAGCGCTTCTCGGAGTACTGGAGCTTCCTGCGCCGGCTCGGCGCGCGCAGCCGCGCGGCCGACGCGCTCGGCCTGCTCGAGGGCCACTGCGCGAACTGCGGCGCGCCGGTCGCGCTGAACCAGTGGTCCAAGTGCGAGCACTGCGGCGCCATGCTGCGCAGCGGCGAGCACGACTGGGTGCTCGTCGAGATCACGCAGGAGGGCGAGTGGCGGCCGCACGCGGCGGAGGTCCTGCCGGGTCTCGCGGCGCTGCGCGCACGCGACCCGGAACTCAGCGTGCAGCACCTCGAGGACCGCGTGTCGGTGATGTACTGGCGTACGGCCATGTCGGAGCGCCTCGGCGACACGCGGCCGATGCGCAAGATGGCGACCGACGACCTCTGCGCGCGCTGGCAGGTCCACATCGACGAGGGCCGGCGCCCGGACGGCACGCGGCACTACTTCGGCGAGCGCGGCGTCGGCTCGGTCGCCGTCCTCGGGTTCGTGACGGGGCCCGACCGCGACCGCGCGCTGGTGGACGTCCGCTGGACGGGCACGCTCTTCTCGGTGGATGCGCAGGGGCGACGCACGCGCCAGCGGCAGAGCAGCGTGATCTCGACGCTCCTCGTCGTGGACCGCGACGCCGCGGCGCGGAGCGATCCGGGCACGACGGTCGCGTCGGCGCACTGCACGAACTGCGGCGCGCCGGAGACGGGCGGCACGGGCGACGCGTGCGAGTACTGCGGCGAGGTGATGAACGACGGACGGCGCACGTGGGTGCTCGCCGACGTCGTGCCCCGCAACACCGACGCAGGCCGCGCGCTGCTCGACTCGCTGCGCAGCCCCACGCGCGCAGCGCCGCTCGGCGAGCGCGCCGTGCCGACCGCGGCGACGGAGCAGCCGGGCGCACGTGCGCTGATCGCATGGCTCGCGCTCGGGAGCATGGCCGACGGCGCGCTCGACGAGCGCGAGTCCGAACGGCTCCGCGGCATGGCCGCGCGCTCGGGCGTCGCAGCCCGCGACGTCGACAAGATCGTCGCGGCGGCGCGCGAGGGGACGCTCGACGCGCCGGCGCCGATCGACGTCGAGGAGGCACGGCTCTGGCTGCGCGAGGTGGCCGTGATCGCGCTCGCCGACGGACGCCTCGAGCCGGGCGAGTCCGCGCTGCTCGAGTCGCTCGGCCGCAGCGCGGGGCTGCTGCCGGCCGACGTGCGGCTCGCGCTCGGCGACGCGCGGGCGCGCCTCTACCGCGAGAGCCGCGAGGCGCAGGCGCGCGAGCGCAGGCGCCAGGAGGCCGCGCGGCGCTATGGCAGCGACCGGAACGCGAAGTAGACGGCGCCGCAGAGGCACAGCGCCGCCCACAGGTAGTCGAGCTTCGGCGGCTCCTTCATCACCAGCCACGCGAACGGCACGAACACCGAGAGCGTCACGACCTCCTGCAGCACCTTGAGCTGCCCGACGGTCAGGGTCGTGTGCCCGATGCGGTTCGCCGGCACCTGGATCAGGTACTCGAAGAGCGCGATGCCCCAGCTCACGAGCGCGGCGACGATCCACGGCCGGCCGTTCAGGAAGCGCAGGTGGCCGTACCAGGCGAACGTCATGAAGACGTTCGAGAGCGCGAGCAGGCAGACGGTCTTCACGACGACGGGCATGCGCGGACACCCTCCGGGACGCGGGACGGAGCGCTCAGGCGGGCTGCGGCGTCGTCGCGAGGTGGTGCAGCACCCACGCGCCGAGCGCGAGGCAGTAGGGGCCGAAGCACCAGAGCCGCCCGCGGCCGAGCAGGCGGATCAGGAACGCGATCGCCGCCCAGCCGCTGACGAACGCGACGCAGGCCGCGAGCAGCAGCGGGCCGGGCGCGTCCACCTGCCGCAGCGCACCGTCGGCGAAGAGCAGCACGGCCGCCCCGCCGATGGCCGGGATCGACAGCAGGAAGCTGAACCGGGCCGCGCGCACGGCGTCGTCGCCGAGGAAGAGCGCGGTCCCGATCGTGCTCCCCGAGCGCGAGACGCCGGGCAGGATCGCGACCGCCTGGGCGCAGCCGACGACGAACGCGTAGAGCATGCCGGGAGCGCTCTCGCGGCGGCGCGCGAGCGGCGTCAGCAGGAGCACCACGCCCGTGGCGACGAGTCCCCACGCCGCGGCGCGCGGGCTGCCGAACGCCGCGTCGATCTGGTGCTTGAACGCGAGGCCCACGACGACGGCGGGCAGCGTCCCGACGACCACCATCCAGCCGAGGCGCGCGCCGGGGCTGCGGCGGAGCACGTCGCGGACGATGTCCACGAGGTCGCGGCGGTAGTGCAGGAGGACGGCCAGCAGCGTGCCCAGGTGGACCGCGATCTCGAGCGCCTGCCCGTTCGAGCGGACGCCGAGCCCGTGCTCCACGAGCACGAGGTGGCCGCTCGAGCTCACCGGGAGGAACTCGGTGACGCCCTGCACGAGCCCGAGCACGACGGCCTCGGTCCAGGTCACGCGCGGATGCTACGAGCGGTCGCGTCCGGGCGTTCGATCGCTCCGACGCCGCGACGAGGAAGCGCAAGGTGCCGACCCGGCGCGCGGCTACGATCGCCCCTCGCATCGACGGGAGGACGGCGTGGAACAGTTCGCCACGGCTGACAGATCCGAGGCCGAGCTGCGCGCGCTGCAGGCGACCGTCGCCGCGATGCGCGAGGCGCTCGAGCGCGCGCGCGCCGACGCCGCCGAGGCGGTCGCCGAGTCGCGCGCCGAGCACGAGGCCGAGGTCCATCACCTGCAGGCGACGGTGCGCGCGCTGCGCAACGAGTCCGAGGCCGTGCGCGAGCGGGCCGGCGAGGACGCCCGCCGTGCCGCGGCGATCGCCGACGCCGAGCTGGCGCAGGTGCAGTCCACCGTGCGGGAGCTGCGCGAGCTCCTGGAACAGGCGCACGCGGAGCGCGAGGCGGCGGCCGCGCGTGCGGCCTCCGCGGCGGCGGCGGAGGCGGAACTCCTGCGCGAGACGGTGCACGCGCTGCGCACGGAGCTCGAGCAGCTCCACCTGCGGCACGAGGACCAGATGGCGGACGAGGAGCGGGAGCACGAGCGCGAGCGCGACGAGCTCCGGGCGACGATCGCGGCGCTGCGCGAGCGGCTGGAGGAGCGGGCATGAGCGAGTCAGGCGAAGCGGCACGTCCCACGCGGCGGCGGGCGAAGCGGCGGCCGGCCGACGCCGAGCTCCTGCTCTCCGTCGCGAACCGCCTCGCGGCGCTCGAGACGCTCGACGAGCAGCTCGAGGAGCTGATCGCGGCGACCGTGCGCGCGACGGGCGCCGAGCGCGGCACGCTGTTCCTGAACGACGAGGCGACGGGCGAGCTGTACTCGCGCGTCACCGTCGGCGAGTACCAGCGCGAGATCCGGATGCTCAACAGCGTGGGCATCGCGGGGCACGTCTTCACGACGGGGCGCGGCGTGATCGTCCACGAGCCCTACACCGACACGCGCTTCAACCGCGAGGTCGACGGCATCTCCGGACTCGTCACGTCGAACATCCTCTCCGTGCCGATCCGCACGGCGCGCGGCGCGGTGATGGGCGTCGCGCAGTGCCTCAACAAGCAGCACGGCCGCTTCACCGACCGCGACCTCGCGGTGCTCGAGGCGCTCACGCTGCAGGCGTCGGTGGTGCTCCAGAGCACGCTGTTCGTGCTGCGGGCCGAGAAGCTGCGCGAGCAGGAGGCCGACTTCCTGAACGTCGTCTCGGAGGTGTCGTCGGAGATCCAGCTCGGGCCGCTGCTGCAGAAGATCATGGACGCCGTCACGAAGATGCTCGACGCCGAGCGCTCGACGCTCTTCCTCTCCGACGAGCGCTCGGGCGAGCTCTACACCGAGATCGGCCAGGGCCTCGGCGCGCAGCGCATCCGGCTGCCGAACTCGGCGGGCATCGCAGGCGCGGTCTTCACGAGCGGGAAGAGCGTGAACATCCCGCACGCGTACGCCGACCTGCGCTTCAGCCCGGAGTTCGACCGGCGCACGGGGTTCTTCACGCGCTCGATCCTCGCCGTGCCCGTGCTCAACAAGGACGGGCGCACGATCGGCGTCACGCAGGCGCTGAACAAGCGCGGCGGCGCGTTCACCGACGACGACGTCGCGCGGCTGCGCGCGTTCAACGCGCAGATCTCGATCGGACTCGAGAACGCGAAGCTGTTCGACGACGTCCAGCAGATGAGGAACTACACGCAGAACATGCTCGAGAGCATGACCAACGGCGTGCTGACGTTCGACGGCCAGCAGCGCACGGTCACGTGCAACGCCGCCGCCGCGCGCATGATGGACGTGGACGCGGCGCACGTCGCCGGACGCTCCGCAGGCGACACGTTCCGCGGGTCGAACGCGTGGGTGCTCGACCGTCTGCGCCGCGTGACCGAGACGCAGGCCGTGGACGTGACGATGGACGCCGAGCTGCAGTTCGGCGGGGAGCGCCACTCCGTCAACCTGACGGCGCTGCCGCTCAAGAGCGGCGAGGGTGCGCAGATCGGGACGATGCTGCTGATCGAGGACATCAGCACCGAGAAGCGCGTGAAGGCGACGATGGCGCGCTACATGGACCCGGCGCTCGCGGACCAGCTCCTCGAGAGCGGCGCGGAGATCCTCGGCGGCCAGAGCCACGTGGCGACGGTGCTCTTCTCGGACATCCGCAGCTTCACGACGCTGACGGAGGAGCTCGGCGCGCAGGCGACCGTCAGCCTGCTGAACGAGTACTTCACGCTGATGGTCGAGTGCATCTCCGGCGAGGAGGGCATGCTCGACAAGTTCATCGGCGACGCGATCATGGCCATCTTCGGCCTGCCGCTGCCGCGCGACGACCACGAGGACCGCGCCGTGCGCGCCGCGATCGCGATGCTGCGCGCCCTCGAGACCTACAACCGCCAGCGCATGGAGCAGGGGCGCAAGCCGATCCGGATGGGCGTCGGGATCAACACCGACACGATCGTCTCGGGCAACATCGGCTCGCCGCGGCGCATGGACTACACGGTGATCGGCGACGGCGTGAACCTGGCGTCGCGCCTCGAGGGCGCGTGCAAGCAGTACGGCGCGGCGATCCTGGTGAGCGACCTCACCTTCCGCAGCCTGAGAGGCACCTACCGCACGCGCGAGGTGGACCTGGTCGTCGTGAAGGGCAAGACCGAGCCGGTGGCCGTCCACGAGGTGCTCGACTTCCACACCGAGCAGAGCTTCCCGGAGATGGTCGAGGTGCTCGCGCGCTTCCGCGACGGGCTCTCGCTCTATCGCGAGCGCGAGTTCGGGCGCGCGATCACGTCGTTCGAGGAGGCGCTCGCTGCGCACCCGGGCGACGCCGCGTCGCGCGTCTACGTCGAGCGCTGCCGCAAGCTCCTGGAGACGCCGCCGCCCGCCGACTGGGACGGCGTGTGGGTGCTCAAGGACAAGTAGCGGCCGGTCCGCGCGGCCGCTCCGGGCGCCCCCCGCGGCGCGGCTGGCCTGTTCTCCGGGCGGCGCACACCGCGGCGTATGCTCCGGGGTCCGCGAGGTGAACCCATGATCCGCCTGACCCTTCCCGACGGCCGCGTGCTCGAGAAGCCCGCGGGGACGACGCCGCGCGAGGCGCTCGCGGAGCTGCCGTCGGCGGAGACGGCGGTCGCGGCGCTCGTCGATGGCGACGTGCTCGACCTGTCGCGCCCGCTCTCGGCGGACGCGGCGGTCGCCCCCGTGCTGCCCCGGACGCCGCAGGGTCTCGAGGTGCTGCGGCACACCACGGCGCACGTGATGGCGCAGGCGGTCGCGCGCTTCTTCGGCATGGAGCACGTCGAGTTCGCCATCGGGCCGGTGATCGAGGACGGCTTCTACTACGACTTCGACCTGCCCCGCGCGCTGACCGACGCGGACCTGCCCGCGCTCGAGAAGCTCATGGAGGAGATCAAGCGCGAGGACCTCGAGATCGTGCGCCACGAGGCGCGCGACCGGGCGGCGGCGCTCGAGACCATCCGGCAGGACCGCGCGAAGAGCACCTTCAAGCAGGAGCTGATCTCGGGCTTCCCGGAGGGCGAGACGGTCTCGTTCTACCGGCAGGGCGAGTTCATGGACCTGTGCCGCGGCCCGCACCTGCCGAGCACGGGACGCCTCGGACACTTCAAGCTGCTCTCGGTCGCCGGCGCCTACTGGCGCGGCGACGAGCGGCGGCCGCAGCTCCAGCGCATCTACGCGACGGCGTTCTTCGACAAGAAGGAGCTCGCGACCTTCCTGCACCGGCGCGCCGAGGCGGAGAAGCGCGACCACCGCAAGCTCGGGCAGCAGCTCGACCTGTTCCGCATCATCCCGGAGGCGCCGGGCTTCCCGCTGTGGCTGCCGAACGGCACCGTGGTCTTCAACGAGCTGGTCGCGTACATGCGCGGCAAGCTCGCCGCGCGCGGCTACGTCGAGATCCGCACGCCGCACATCATGATCGACGACCTGTGGCGCCGCTCGGGCCACATGGACCATTTCAAGGAGAACATGTACTTCACGGAGATCGAGGAGCGCTCGTTCGCCGTGAAGCCCATGAACTGCCCGGGCGCCGCGCTGACCTTCAAGCAGGGGCTGCGCAGCTACCGCGAGCTGCCGCTGCGGCTCGCGGAGTTCGGGCTCTGCCACCGCTTCGAGCGCAGCGGCACGCTGCACGGGCTGACCCGCGTGCGCTCCTTCGTGCAGGACGACTCGCACATCTACTGCGCGCCCGAGCAGCTCCAGTCCGAGATCCATGCGCTCATCGCGCTCTGCGACGAGGTCTACCGCGAGGTCGGGTTCGGCAGGCCCGAGCTGTTCCTGGCGACGCGCCCCGCGGACCGCGCCGGGACCGACGAGATGTGGGACCACGCCGAGGGCGAGCTGCGCGAGGCGCTCGCGAAGGCCGGCGTGCCGTACTCCGTGAACCCGGGCGACGGCGCGTTCTACGGCCCGAAGATCGACTTCAAGGTCGAGGACGCCATCGGCCGCCGCCACCAGCTCTGCACCATCCAGGTGGACTTCGCGATGGCGCAGAAGTTCGACCTCGAGTACGTGGCCGACGACGGCACGCGCAAGCGGCCGGTGGTCGTGCACCGCGCGATCCTCGGGTCGCTCGAGCGCTTCATCGGCGTGCTGATCGAGCACTACGCCGGCGCGTTCCCGCTGTGGCTCGCGCCCGAGCAGTGCCGCGTGCTGCCGGTCTCCGAGGACCGCCACGCCGACGCGGCGTCGAACGTGCTGACGGAGCTGCGCCAGGCGGGCTTCCGGGCGCACGTGGACTGGTCGAACAACAAGCTCGGGAAGAAGATCCGCGAGGCGACGCTCTCGAAGGTGCCGTACCTGCTCGTGGTCGGCGACCGCGAGGCGGAGGCCGGCACGGTCGCCGTGCGGCGGCGCGACGGCGCGGACTGCGGCGCGCTGGAGCTCGGCGAACTGCTGCGGCTCCTGCGCGAGGAGCGCGACCGGCGTTCGGTCGCCCCGCTCCTCGGACCGCCTCCTGCAACGGAGGCCACGGAGACGACGGCATGAGGGTGCTGATCACGGGTGCTGGCGGCCAGGTCGGGCTCGAACTCATCCCCTATCTGCGCGCGCGCGGCGCGGAGGTCGTCGCCAGCGACGTCGCCCCGCGGCCGAAGGCGTGCGCGGACGACGTCCCGTGGGAGCCGCTCGACGTCACGGACGCGCGCAACGTGCACGACGTGTTCGAGCGCGCGCGGCCCGACGTCGTCATCCACCTCGCCGCGATCCTCTCGGCGCGCGGCGAGTCGATCCCGCACGTCGCGTACGCCGTGAACCAGACCGGCACGTACCACGCGCTCGAGGCCTGCCGCGAGCTCGGCGTGCGGAAGTTCATCTTCACGAGCACCATCGCCGCGTTCGGCCCGGGTCTGCCCGATCCGGTCCCGAACGAGGTCTCGATGCGCCCGACGACGATGTACGGCATCACGAAGGTCGCGGGCGAGCTGCTCGGCGAGTACTACCGCCACAAGTGGGGGCTCGACTTCCGCGGCGTGCGCTTCCCCGGTCTCATCAACGCGGGCGTGCCGGGCGGCGGCACCAGCGACTACTCGCTGCACATGTACACGTCCGGCATGAAGCACGGACGCTACGAGGCGTTCTGCCACGCCGACACGCGCATCCCGCTCATGTACATGCCCGATGCGATCCGCGCGCTCGTGGACCTCGCCGACGCCCCGCGCGAGCGGCTGAAGCGCTCGATCTACAACATCGCGGCGATGAGCCCCACCGCGGGCGAGATCGCGGACAGCGTGCGGCGCGCGCTCCCGGGCGTCGAGCTGACGTTCCGGAGCGACCCGCTGCGCCAGGCGATCCTCGACTCGTGGCCGCGCGCCCTCGACGACTCGTGCGCCCGCGCCGAGTGGGACTGGCGCCACGAGTACGACCTCGAGGCGATGACCGCGGACATGCTGCCGAAGGTCCGTGCGATGCTCGAGCGCGGGCTCCTGTAGCGGCCGGGAGCAGCCGAGACTCCTCCGGGACGGCCGGCGTCCCGCGTGCGTCCCGTCGTCCCGCGCAGGCTCGCGCTTCAGCTTCGCGCGTCGCTCTCCCGATACGTGCCGCAGCGGGGGGGCCCCGGGTGCTTCGCTTCCCGCCCGCTGCACGGGAGAGAGGACATGAAGCGATGCGGCAGATGCGGCGCCGTGCGGCCTATGGCCGGACGCGGCTGCTCGGAATGTGACCAGATCGTCGCCGCGCTCGCGGCGACAGGCGAGATGCCCGCCCTGCGCGCGCCCGCCGCCGAGAACGACGACGAGTTCCTGGCGGTGGACGAGGACGAGGACGACGCGGCGGACACGACGCCCGCGCCGCGCACCGGTCGCTGGTCGAGCTATCTCGACAAGTCGCCGGTGTTCCGCGGGAACGCGGCCGAGCCGACCCCGCCGCGCCCGGCCGCGCGTGCGCCGGAGCGCTCCGAGCCGCGCCTCGTGCGGCCGATGCCGCGCCCGAAGACGGAGCCGATCGCGCCCGCTGCGCCGCCCGCTCCCGAGGCGCCCGTCGCGCCCGTCGCGCCTGCGGCGGTCGCGATGCCGGTCGCCGAGCCGACGCCGCTTCCCGAGCCGCAGCCGGTCGCCGCCCGCGTGCCGCACACGATCGAGGACGAGCCCGTCACGGGCGCGTTCGAGGACGACATCGCCCCGTTCGGCGAGGGCGACGCGCAGGACGAGGCGCCGGCGCTGCCGCCGCTGCCGCGCGTCGAGCCGATCACCGCCGCGGTCGCCGCGATGACGCCCGTGATCCTCTCGGGCGCCGTCGCCGCCGAGCCGATCTCGGGGCCGCTCGACATGGACAGCACGGGCATCGACGACTCCGCCGTGCTCCCGGTCATCGAGCCGTGCATGGCGAGCGACGAGATGCCGGTGATCGTGCCGGTCCACGACGACGGCGAGGTGCGCGTCCGCCTGACGACGCGCTTCGAGACGCACTCGGCCCCGGCCGGCGCGTCGCCCGTCGTGCACGCGCTCCTCGACATCGACCCGACGGGGCAGCCGCTCGCCGCGGCGCACCAGGGACCGCTCGCCCACGTGATCCTGGCGCTCGACCTCTCGGCGAGCATGAACCACCCCGACAAGTACCCGGTGCTCACCCGCGCCATCGAGAACATGCTCGAGGACCTCTCGAACGTGAACGACGGCGAGGTGCTCATCAGCCTCGTCGTGTTCGCGTACGGCGCGGAGATCCTGCTGCGCGACGCGCCCGCGTCGATGCTCTCGGCGCGCGACGTGCTCCGTCTCATCGACGGCTCGAAGCTGCGCTTCGGCCGCTACACCGACATGGCGGGGGCGCTCTCGCGGGCCGGGCGCATCGCGCTCGACGCGCACCGCGCGCAGCCGCGCGTCCCGGTGCGCATCTACGTGCTGACCGACGGTCAGCCGCAGGACATGGACGACGCGCGCTACCGCATGTCGCTCATCCAGAAGCTCCCGGTGGACGTCCACGGGCTCGCGTTCGGCAACGACGCGGACGTGGGCTGCCTCCAGTCGCTGATCGCAGGCGGCCGCGGCGGCACGGTGAAGCACGTGCGCTCCGAGACGCTCTCGTACGCGTTCGAGCGCATCGCCGAGGTCGCGCGCAACGTCGTCGCGAAGCGTGCGCTGCTCGAGATCGAGCTCGCGCGCGGCGTCGTCGGCGGTGCCGCGTACCGCTTCCGCCCGGGCCGCTACGCCTACGGCAAGCAGGCGTTCCGCGAGGGGCGCCTGTTCACGACGGACCTCGGCACGCTCGAGAAGGGGCGACGCTACTCGCTCCTCTTCCAGCTCCGCCTGCCCCCCACCGAGGCGACGGCGACCGAGATCGGCCGCGTGACGCTGCGCGTGCCCGGCGAGGGCGGGCCCGTGACGTTCGAGTCGCTGCTCTCCCTGGACCGCCACGCCGGCAGCGAGTCGTTCGCGCCCGATCCGATCGTCGTCGAGGCCCGCGACGTGGTGGAGGCCGTCGGCGCGAGCGACCCCGCCTCGAACCTGCGGGCGCTGCGCGCGCGGCGCCGTCTCTACATCGAGGAGCGCCGCGACCCGTACATCATCGAGCTCATCGATCGCGCGATCGAGGAGCTGGAGACGACGGGCACGCTGCAGTCCCTCTCGGAAGGTGACCGCGCGGCGCTGCAGTCGCACACGCAGAGCGTCGTCGGCGGCTCGGTCGCGAGCGCGCAGCTCTGATGCGCAGTTCCACGCGCGGGCTCGTCGAGCCCACCTGCCACGAGCGACGCGTCGCGCGCCGGCTGGCGGCGCGCGGCGACGACGGTCTCGCCGAGGCGCTCCTGCGCCTGAAGGGCAAGCACGCGGGCGGGCGCTACCGCCTGGAGCAGCTCTACGCGGTCGGCGCCGAGGGTGCGGTGTTCGACGTCGCGGACGAGCTCGACCCGGCGGGCGAGCCGCTCGTCGCGAAGGTCGCGCTCCTGCCGGTGCACCGCCCGTTCGAGCTCGACCCGGACGACATCCGCAGGCGGCGCTACGCGCTGCGCGTCGAGAGCCAGTACCTGCTCGGCAACAGCAGCCCGTTCATGCCGCGCGGGATCGGGCTGTTCGAGCTCGCGAACCCGCTCCTCGACGACGCCCGCGGCGACGCGTTCGCGGAGCCCGAGCCGATCCTGGTGATGGAGAAGCTCCCCGGCCGCGACCTCGACCGCTGGCTCGCGCGCATGCACCGCTCCGGCATCGAGACGCCGACGATGCGGCGCACGCTCGACCGCGTCGCGGTCGTGCTGCTGCAGGCGCTCACGGACCTGCGCCGCCGCGGCGTCTACTACGCCGACCTGCGGCCCGGGAACATGCGCATGATGGGCCGCCCGAGCCGCCGCGTCCGCATGCTCGACGCGGGCAGCCTCGTCTCGGTCCACGACCGCAGCGGACGCTTCCCGCACGTGCCCGCCTACCTGCCGCCGGAGATGTTCCGCGCGGCCCGCGCGAGCGAGCGCATCGTGCCGTCGGACGCCGCGCAGGCGGTGATGGCCGGACGCACGCTCTACGAGGTGGCGACGGGCAGCGTGCCGCGTCCCGGCGAACCCGTGGACCTCTCGCTGCTGCCCGGGAGCAACGTCTCGCAGCCGGTCGCCGAGGTGGTCGCGGGACTCTGCAGCGGGGAGTGCAGCGACGTGCGCGTCGCGCTGCGGCACCTGTACTCGTCGGCCAAGCGCCGTGTCCCGGGCGGCAACGACCCGCGGGCGACGGAGCAGGAGGACGAGCCGCTCGACGCGCAGGACGACGTGCACGCGGACACGGACGACGGCGCCGAGTCCGGCGCGCCCGCGGAGGACACCCGGCACGCCGCGCCGCGCGGCGCCGCGACCGAGGGCGATCCGATGCAGATCGTCGCGCGCCAGGTCTCGGAGCACCTCGCGCAGCAGGCGGCGCGGCGCGAGCAGGTGACGTCGCACGCGGCGCTCCCCGCGACGGACGACGAGAGCGTGCTCCCCCCGGGCCCCGCGCGGCCGTCGCTCCTGCGCCGGCTCTTCGGCAAGCTCGTCGGCCGCTGACGCGCGCCGCGCGAGGGCTCACCTCGGGAACCGGCGCCGTGCCGGCCCGCATCGTTCACCGGCCCCCGCGCCCGGCGCGTCGCGTGCCGCGCGCGCAGCCGCCACGAACGGAGGCCGCGACGTGAACGCTTCCCCGCCGCACTCTTCGCGAGAGCTGGTGAACGATGCGGGCTAACGTCGCGCCGACATGCGCTACGTGGTCGTGCCGTGCGTCGGTGCCGGATCTCTGCGTCTCGGGATGCACCGCGACGAGGTGCGCGAGCGCCTCGGCGAACCCGACGACACGCTCGTGTTCGACGACCCGGCCGAGTCGCAGGACTGGTGGCCGGACGACGGCGTCTCGGCGCTCTACGACGCCGACGGCGCGTGCATCGAGATCGCGCTCTACGCTCCCGCGACGGCCGCGGTGGGCGGTGTGCGCGTGCTCGGCGGCAGCGCCGACGAGGCGCGCGCGGCGCTCCGCGCGCTCGACCCCGCGTGTGTGGACGAGGAGGGCCTCTGCGTGGCGCGCGCGGCGGGACTCGCGCTCGTCGACGCCGAGGAGGGCGGGCTCGAGCTGATCGTCACGCGGCCCGAGCGCCTCGCCGCCGCCCCCGACGACGCGACCCCCGGCGACGCGGCCCCCGACGACGCGGCGCGCGACGAGCCGTGAGCGCGCGCCCCCACCGCGTGCTCTTCGTGTGCGCGGAGAACGCGTGCCAGAGCCAGATGGCCGAGGGCTGGCTGCGCGCCCTCGGCGGCGACGCGTTCCTCGTGCGCAGCGCAGGCGTGCGGCCGCGGCACCTGCACCCGCTCGCGACGCGCGCGATGCAGGAGGTCGGCGTCGACATCGCGGCGCAGCGCGGCAAGGGCTTCGACGCCGTCCGGCACGAGCGCTTCGACGTCGTCGTGACGCTCTGCGGCGAGGCGGCGGGCGCGCTGCCGCCGTTCGTCGGCGCGCCGGAGCTGCGGCACGCGGAGATCGGCGACCCGACGTGGCTCGAGGACGAGCACGGCCACGACATCGAGGAGTTCCGCCGCGTGCGCCTCGCGCTGCGCGAGCTCGTGGCCGCGCTGATCAGCTCCCGCGCAGCCGCAGGCTGTTCGTGACGACGGTGATCGAGGAGCACGCCATCGCCGCGGCGGCGATGCCGGGCGACACGCGGAGCCCGAACGAGCTCTCGAGCGCGCCCGTCGCGAGCGGGATCGCCGCGACGTTGTAGGCGAACGCGAAGAACAGGTTCACGCGGATCGTCGTCAGCGCACGCCGCGCGATCCGGACGGCGTGGACGAGTGCTGCGAGGTCGCCGCTCGCGAGGGTGGCGCCCGCCGCCTCGAGCGCCACGCCGGCGCCGGTGCCGAGCGCGACGCCGACGTCGGCGGTCGCGAGCGCGGGCGCGTCGTTGACGCCGTCGCCGACCATCGCCACGCGCCGCCCGGACGCGCGCAGCTCCGTGAGCGCGGCGACCTTCTCCTCGGGCAGCAGCCCCGCGCGGACCTCGTCGACGCCGGCCTGCTGCGCGACGTGCCGCGCGGGCGCGTCGCGGTCGCCGCTCAGCACGAGTGTCGAGAGGCCCAGGGCGTGCAGATCGGCCACGACCTGCGCGCTCTCCGGGCGTGCCGCGTCCTCCACGGTGACGAGTCCGCACACGGCTCCGTCGCGCGCGACGACGAGCACGCCTGCGCCGCGCGCGTCCGCGGCGGCGGCCGCCGCGGCGAGTGGCCCGACGTCGATGCCGCGGTCCACGCACAGCCGCTCGCTGCCGACGAGCACATCGGCGCCGGCGACGCGGGCGCGCACGCCGCGGCCCGGCAGCGACTCGAACGCGGACACACCGCGCGGCGTGATGCCGCGTTCGCGCGCCGCGCGGACGACCGACGCCGCCAGCGGGTGCTCGCTGCGCGCCTCGACCGCCGCCGCGAGGGCCAGCAGCGCGTCGGCGTCGCCCTCGAAACCGGGCGCGAGCACGATCTCGCGCACCGCCGGGCGTCCGTGCGTCAGCGTGCCCGTCTTGTCGAACGCGACGGTGTCGAGCGCGGCGAGCGCCTGCAGCGCGGACGCGTCGCGGAAGAGCACGCCGCGGCGCGCGGCGGCGCCGACGGCGACCACGACGGCCGTGGGCGTGGCGAGACCGAGCGCACACGGGCACGAGATGACGAGCACCGCGACCGCGTGGCTCAGCCCGCGCGCGAACGCGCCGTCGCCGCCGACCGCCCACCAGGCGCCGAACGTCGCGAGCGCGACCACCAGCACGGCCGGCACGAACACGGCGGCGACGCGATCGACGAGCTCCTGCACCGGCGCGCGGCTCGACTGCGCGTCGCGCACCGCGCGCACGATCCGCGCGAAGGCGGTGTCGCGTCCGACGCGCTCGGCGCGCAGCCGCACCGAGCCGGAGCCGTTCACGGTGCCGCCGGTCAGGCGGTCGCCGGGCCCCTTCGCGACGGCCAGGCTCTCGCCCGTCAGCAGCGACTCGTCCACCGACGTCTCGCCGTCGAGGACGACGCCGTCCACGGGCACGCGATCGCCCGGACGCACCACGCACACGTCGCCGCGCCGCACCTCGAGCACCGCCACCTCGACGACGCCGTCGGCGCGCTCGACGTGTGCGACGTCGGGCGCGAGGCGCAGCAGCTCGCCGAGCGCGTCTCCCGCCCGGCCGCGCGCCCGCGCCTCGAGCCAGCGCCCCGCCAGCACGAACGCCGTGATCATCGCGGACGCGTGGAACCAGGTGTGCGCGTGCGCGCCGCCGCCGCCCGAGAACGTCAGCGCCACCGACCACGCGTACGCGGTCCACGTGCCGAGGGCGACGAGCGTGTTCATGTCGGCGCGCCCGCCGCGGAGCGCCGCGAGCGCGCCGCGCGTGAAGCGCCGGGCGCACACGAGCTGCGCGACGGAGCCGAGGGCGAGCGCGGTGTAGCGCGCCGCGGCACCCTCTGCCGGCAGCAGTGCGCCGAGCTCGAGCGCCCACACGAGCGGCGCGATGAGCAGCGCCGCGAGCGCCTCGCGTCCGAGCGCCGCGCGGTCGGACGCGCCGTGGTCGACGGCCGGCGCCGCGTCCGCGTCGGCGCGCAGGTAGAGCTCCCAGTCGCCCGCGCGACGTGCAGCGCTCTCGGCCGCCGCAGGGTCGAACGCGGCGTCGTCGACCTCGACGCGCGCCTCGTTGGTCGCGAGGTTGACCTGCGCGGAGCGCACGCCCGGCACGCCGCGCAGCGCGCGCGAGAGTCCGTCCACGCAGCCCGCGCAGCGCATGCCGACGACGTCGAACACGCGCGTCGCCACGCGCGCGTCCGCTCCCGCTGCCGGCGGCGCGGCGGGAGGCGTCTCGCGCGGCGCGGGCCCTGCGGCGGGCAGCTCGCGCATCAGCTCGTCCCGTGTCCGGCGAGGAAGAGCCAGCCGACGTAGCCCGCGTAGGCGACGAGCAGCACGACGCCGTGCGCGCGCGGGATGCGCGACTCGCCGCGCCCCCAGAGCGGCAGCGCGAGGAATGCGAACACCGTCATGGCCGCGGTCGCGAGCGCCATGTCGTGCGAGACGGGCGTCGCGCGCAGCGTCGTCGTCGCGCCGAGCACGAGGAACAGGTTGAAGACGTTGGAGCCGGCGACGTTCCCGACGGCGAGCTCCGGGTGCCCCTGCCGCGCGGCCTGCACGGTCGTCACGAGCTCCGGCAGCGACGTGCCGACCGCGACGAGCGAGAGCCCCACGATCTCGCTCGGCACGCGCAGGAGCGCCGCGACGCCGACGGCGCCCTGCACGAACCAGTGCGCGCCGACGGCCAGGACCACGAGCCCGGCGGCGATCCACGCGACGTCGCGCCCGGTGCGGCGCGGCGGCAGGGGCTCGTCGCGCGTGCGGCGGCGGTGCTCCGCGGCGAGGCGCAGCGACAGCGCCAGGTAGCCCGCGAACACGGCGAGCAGGACGCCGCCCGCCACGGCTCCGAGCTCGCCGCCGTCGGGCAGCAGCAGCACCGACAGCACGCCGCCCGCGACCAGCACGAGCGGCAGGTCGAGTCGCGCGAGGCGCGGCTCGACGGCCGTGGGCGCCATCACGGCGCCGAGACCGAGGATCAGCCCGACGTTGGCGGCGTTCGACCCGACGACGTTCCCGACGGCGATGCCGGGCTCGTCCGTGAACGCGGCGGCGAGACACACGAGCAGCTCCGGGATCGACGTCCCGAAGCCGAGCACCACGGCGCCGACGACGTGCTTCGGCACGCGGAACGACGCCGCGAGGTGCGCGGCGTGCTGCACCAGCCGGTCCCCGCCCCACCAGAGCAGGACGCCGCCGACGAGCAGCAGGAGCGGCGGCAGGACGTGCGTCTCGAACATGGGACGACCGAGTATCGACGGCGCGCCCGCCGCGACGCAGCGAACCCGCGTCAGAAGATGGCCATGCTCGCGGTGAAGCCGTGGACGAAGTTCCGCGAGCCGACGCAGCCGATCTCGCCGTTGCAGAAGAAGCCGGCGAGCGGCGCGTCGCCCAGGTGGCGGCGCACCGCGTGGACGTCGTGGTCGCGCTCGCCGAAGAGCGGCTCGCCGCGCCCGGCGCAGCTGAACAGGAGCACGCCGTTCGCGCGGCTGCCGTGCGCCGCCTCGCGCAGCACGATGTCGAGGTCCTCGGACGCCGTCTCGCCGTCGCGGAGCTGGAGTTGCAGCGTCTGCCCGACGCGCACGCGGTCGCCGACGACGATCGCGTCCTCCTCGGGCAGCACGCCCATGAGGTTGCGGATGACGAAGTCGCCGCGGCCGAAGTCGTCGCGCGCCTCGTGGGCGACGCGCCCGATCAGGAGGCTCGTGCGCGCGAGCTCGCGGTCGTCCTCCGAGAGCTCCGCGACCGCGTCCTGGATCGCCGGGAGCGCGGGGCGGCCCGAGAGGGCGAACACCTTGTTGCTCTCGGCGCGCGTCACCACGAAGCGCCGCCCGACGGGCCGGCAGCCCTGCGACACGACGGTGCGCACCGGCACGCCCGAGATGGCGAGGCCGGCCGCGCCGAAGTGCGTCACCTCGCCGTCGAGGAAGAGCTGGTGCGAGCCGGGCCGCGTGCCGCCGCTCGCGAGCCCGCCGACGGCGGGCGCGCCCTCGTAGGCGTCCTCGAGTCGCGCGAGCAGCAGGTCGCCCTCGAGGGTGAACGGGTCGGCCAGCAGAACGAACAGCGGACGCGCGGCGGAGGGCATGCCCACGACCGCACGCAGGGGGTCGGGCTCGGACATCGTCAGCAGCTGGTCGTGGCGCAGGTCGAACGCCGAGATGCGCGCGCCCGGGAGCGTGCCCGCGAGCAGCGACAGCGCCGGCCCGCGCTCGTGCTCCCCCGTGTCGTGGAGCACGCCGAGCGCGGTGCACCCGAGCACGTGCCGCGGCCCGAGGCGCCGGCAGAGCTGCTCGCCGGCCTCGGCCACGCCGCCCGCGTACTGCGGCGTCACGAACAGGAACGCGACGTCCGGGACGGCCCCGTCGAGCGCCGCGCCCACTTCGTCCACCGCGCGCGCGACCGCGTCGTGGAGGTCTCCGCCGACGCTCGTCGCGCTGCCGAACCGGGGGGCGTACATCGCGGACAGGATAGCAGCGGCGACGAGGGGCCGCAGGGGGGACTGCGGCTGCGGTCCGGCGCGGCGCTCGGAGCCGACGGCGTCAGCGGCCGAGACGGATGACGCGCACCCCGAGACGCGCGGCGGTGGCGCGCGCACTGGCGGAGAACTCGGTGCCCGGCGCGAGGCACATCAGCGCGGCGCCGCAGGCGGAGCGACGCGCGTCGGCGACGAGGCGCTGGACGTCCTCGGCGTGGACGGCGCTCGACGCGTCGCGCAGGTGGACGAGGTGCCCCCGCTCCTCCGGCTCGGGCTCGCGCACGACGACCGCGCGACGCGCTCCGTCGAAGGCGCGCACGACGGGCGCCTCGACGCTCCAGCCGCGCGAGATCAGGCGGCGCAGGAGCACCGCGAAGACGACGTCGGCCTCTTCGGCCTCGCAGACGGGGGACGCGAACGCGGCGGTCACGGGCACCTCCCGGACCCGCCGCGGCGTCGCGCGGGATCGACACGCGTCCACCGCGCGCCGCATCCCGGAGCGCGCGAGCGCCCCGCGAGAGGTCCTGCGGAGCGCGTCCGCAAGCGCCGGGCCGGGGCGGGCAGCCCGGGAATCGGAGCGGGGGCGCCCCGCCCGGGACGCCCCCGCCACGGTCGCGCCGGCGCTCAGCGTCCGCCGCGGCCGCCGAAGCCGCCCGGCGCGCCGCCCGCGCCGCGGTCGCCGCCGAACGCGCCGCGCAGGCGCTGCGACTGCTGCTCGTAGAGCCCGTACTGCTCGGAGTTGAGCACCGCCTTCACCTCGTCGTCGGTCGCGGTCCGGATCTCCTGCATCTTCGCGACGTTCGCGTCGCGCTGCGCGGCGCGCTCCTCGGGCGTCATGTCGGCGCCGCCGTCGCGCATGGACTGCCAGATCGCGGCGGACTGCTCGAAGCTGCGCGAGAGGATCTTGCGCATGTCGTCGCGCTGCGTGGAGGTCAGGTCCGCCTCCTGCGCGAAGCGGTCGAGCAGCATGTCGACCATGCGCTCGCGCCGGTCCGCGTTCTGGCGCTCCTGCACGGCCTCGAGCGCCCTCGACACCGCGGCCTGTCCGCTCTCGGTCTCGAGGTAGCGCGAGATCGCGTCGGTGGTCGGCGAGGCGGCCGCGGGCGCGTCGTCCGGCGCGGCGGCGGCGGCCTCGCTCGGGGCCGCGGCCGGGGCGACGTCGGCGCGGGTGCGCATGCCGGCCATGTGGTCGCGCCGGAGCGCGTCCACGTCCTGCGCGTAGCCCTCCATGCGCTTCTCCATGCGCTCGAGGCGCTCGCCCATGAGCTTGCTCTGGCGCTGCGCCTCGCGGAGCTCCGAGCGCAGGTCCGCGACGTCCTTCCCGGAGGCGGCGTCGGAGCTCCCGTCGCAGCCCGCGGCGACGAGCGCCGTCAGGCAGAGGAGGGCGGGGGCGGCGACGAGGCGGAACGTGCGAGAGGGCATGGGAGTCTCCTGCGAGGACGGTCGCGGCGCGCCGCGGCCGGAGTGGTCGGCAGCCCTGGAACGCGCGCCGGGCGCCCCGAGTTTCGCTGCCGCCCGCGAGGGTACGCGCCGAATCCGAAGCAGGCCCTACCGCGACCTGCTCACGACGACTCACGCAACTGCCCGGTGCGTGCTCCGTGTTCGCCGCATGGAGGGCCGAGGCTCGACTGCGCCGCAGCGGTCGTCACGACGTGCGCGAGCCTCCTGAGCAGGCCGGGGTACGACGGCCCGCGCTTCCGCGGCGTCGTCCGGCGCGCGGCGTAGCCTCGCGGCTCCCGGGCGGCCGCGCCTGGCCGCTCCACCCGTGCGACTCCACGCCACGTTCGCCGCCCTCGAAGAGCGCGACTTCCGGCTGTTCTACGCCGGGCTCGTCGTGTCGCTCGTCGGCACGTGGATGGAGCGGGCCGCGCTGCAGTGGCTCGTCTACCGCCTGACGGGCAACTCCGAGGTCTGGCTCGGGCTCGTGGTCGGCGTGCCGCTGATCCCGGCGCTGCTGGTCTCGCTGCCCGCGGGGATCGTGATCGACCGCGTGCGCGTGCGGCGCGTGCTGCTCCTGACGCAGACGCTCGCGTGCGTCGGCGCGGCCGTCTTCGCCACGCTGGTGCTGACGGGGCACGTGACGCCGTGGGGCATCGTCGCCTACGCGGCGTACTCGTCGGGCGTGTTCGCCATCGACGCGCCGGCGCGGCAGGCGTTCGTCGCGCGGGTCGTCGGCCCGCTGCGCATCACGAACGCGGTGGCGCTCTCGGCGGTCGCGTTCCAGGCGGCGCAGGTCGGCGGCAGCGCCCTCTTCGGCTGGCTCTTCGCGCACACGCCGCTCGGCGAGGGCGGGTGCATCGCGCTGAACGCGGCGTCGTTCGCGGCGATCATCGTCAGCCTGTTCGCGATCCGGGAGCGCCCCGTCGATCTCGCGGGCGGACGCGTCGCGCCGAACCCGCTCGACGGCCTGCGCCTCGCGTGGCGCGCGCCGGTGCTGCGGGCCGCGCTCCTGACGGCCGTCTGCACGTCGCTCCTCGGCTACCAGGTCAACCAGCTCCTGCCGGTCTACGCGAAGAAGGTCTGGACCGACGACACCGCCGCGCTCGTCCGCGCCGCCGCGGGGAGCCCCGCGCCGGCGCCGTCCGCGGACGCGTCTCCGGCGCCTGCCGCGGCCGCCTCGTCCGCGGGTGCGGCGCTCGCACGCGCCGTCGAGGAGAAGGACGCCGAGCAGTTCGCGAACATGCGCGTCGCGGTCGCGATCGGCGCCCTGCTCGGCGGGCTCGTGCTCGCGTCGCGCGGCCCCGCGCTGCGGCGCGGGAAGCTCGTGGCGCGGCGCGCGATCCTCGTTCCGCCGGTGCTGCTCGCGTTCTCGCTGATCCCCTGGTACGGCGCGGGCCTGGCGCTCCTCGGCGCGGCCGGGTTCCTGATGATCCAGACGCACTCGTCGTGCAGCAGCATCCTGCAGACGCACGTCCCCGACGAGCTGCGTGGGCGTGTCGCGTCGCTCTTCACGCTCGCCGTGTTGGCGTCGTTCCCGCTCGGCGGGTTCCTGGCCGGGCAGATCGCCGCGCAGCTCGGCGCGCGCGCGACGACGTCGATCGCGGCCATCGCCCTCGCCGCCGCCTACGCCGCGATCCACGCCACGCACCGCGAGTTCCGGGCGGCCACCTGACACGCACGCCCCCGGAGCCACCGACCCCGGGGTCGTGTACCGTGACCGGATGACGGTGCACCCCTTCGAGATCGCGGGCAGCGGCGGGCTGACGGTCCGCGGCGACCTGCACGTCCCGGCCGGCTCCGGTCCGCACCCCGTCGTGGTCGGCATCCACGGCTTCAAGGGCTTCCGCAACTGGGGCTTCTGGCCCCACGTGGCAGCCGGGCTCGCCGAGGGCGGCGTCGCCTGCGTGCGCTTCGACGCGTCGCACAACGGCGTCGGACCGGGCGGGCTCGAGTTCGACGAGCCGGAGCTGTTCGAGCTGAACACGCTCGCGCGCGAGGAGGAGGACCTGACGGCGCTGCTCGCCTGGGTGCGGAGCGGGTGCGGCGGCGCGGGCGGCTCCATCGACGCCGCCCGGCTCGGTCTCCTCGGGCACAGCCGCGGCGGGGGGCTGGCCGTGATCCGCGCGGCGGCCGACCCCGCGGTCCGCGCGACCGTCGCGCTGGCGCCCATCTGCACCACCCTGCGCTTCCCGCCCGAGCTGCTCGACCGGGGCCGCCGCGACGGCTTCCTCCCCATCGTCAACACGCGCACGGGCGAGGTGCAGCGCTTCGGCCGCGACGCACTCGCCGAACTCGACGCGCGCACCGACCTGCACGACATCGCGACGCACCACGCGGCGCGCATCACGACGCCGCTCCTGGTCTGCCACGGCACGGGCGACACGAGCGTCCCGGCCGACGAGGGCCGCCGCATCGCGCGCGCCGCGCCGGCGGGCCGCTTCGAGCCCTTCGACGGCGCCGACCACGTCCTCGACTGCCGCCACCCGTGGGCCGGCACGACGCCCCACCTCGAGCGCTTCCTCGACCTCGTGACGGCGTTCTTCCGCACGATGCTCTGAGGCGGGTCGGGTGAGAGCCCCCAGCGTTCGCGAGTTCTCCCGGCGAGCGCGGCGGTGACCCGGTCGTCCCGAGGGCCGCGGTCGTGGCGACTGCACGCCCGCCCCGCGAGCGCCCGACCCAGCCGGTCCGCAGGCGCGAGAGTGCGACCCTCCGCGGCTTGCGGCGGGGTGAGCGAGGGCGCGGCGCAGCCGCACGAGAAGGCTCCTGCGGAGCCTTCGAGACGAGCGAACGCGGAGCGGAGGCCGAAGGCCGGAGCGGAGGGCAGCCGCCGGTGGAGGCTGCGATCGGCGAGCACGCGAGCGCTCGACGCAGTCGAGCGCGAGGGGAGAAGGCGCGACGAAGTCGGGGTCGAACACCCCGTTCGAGGAGCGCCGCCGCAGAGATCACGACTCTGGCAACGCGCCAGGCGTGGGAGCTCATGAACGCTGCGGGTTGGACCGCACGTCGCACGCGGAGGCGGCGGAGGTCACGCAGCGTGATGTGTCCAGCCTGGCGCTGGACATCAACGGACCTCGAAGACATCGACATAGCCGCGAACGCCCTGCGCACGCGAAGGGCCTACGTACACTCGTCCATGCGCGAGGCCCATCCCGCCACCGAAGCCCCGCCACGACTGCGGGGTCGCCTCTCGAAGCTCGCGGGTCCAGCTCCACCCCCCACCTGGTATTGTCTCCAGCAGCAGTACCGCGCCGGCACCCGGGACGCCGTCCTGCGTGGCCCCCGGCAGCCCGACGGCCACCCGTCCATCGCCCGAAGCGAGCGCTGCGCCGAGAGCGCTCCCCGCCTCGGCGAACTCCGGACCGAACCGCTGCGCGAGCAGCGGTTGATATCGCTCGAACACGTATACATCGACGCCGCCGGCTCCCTCGTACTGTCCAGGCACACCGACAAGCAAGCTCCCCCGCTCGACCGCGAGTGCCGAGCCGAAGCCCAACGGTCCGGATGCGCCCACGATCTCGAGCGGCTCGACCACCCGCAGATTCGACGTCACCCTTCCCGCTCCGAACACCGCTGTGCCGCTGACATCGAACACGTACACGCTGCCGTCTGCGCGCAAGTCCAGTCCCTGGTCCGGCTCGCCGGCGCGCGCACTGGAGACGAGATCGCGCGGCGCACCCACGAACATGCGATCGCCATCGAGTGCAACGGACGAGCCGAAGCCACTCTGGAGCGACGGGAGTTGCGTGGCCGCCGGGAGTACGGTCACGAGTTCCGACCACGCTCCTTCTGCACCGCGTCGAGCGACATACGCGTTCCCGAACTCGTCACCGCCGGTCCGCCCGACTCCAGCACGCACACGGCGCCAGCGAGGACTCCCGATCACGATCATGTCCGTCGTCATGGCGATTGCCGCGCCGAACCCATCGGGCGAGCCGGCGTCCGGCGCGTGGAACACCGCACTCCGCTCCCAGCCGGTTGCACGGCGCTCAAACACGGAAACCATCTGGTTCCCGGTGTCCGCGATCGCAACGGCGCCGCCATCGTTCGCGACTGCAACCGCCGCACCGAATTCCGGGGCGTCGGGCACAGGCGCCTGAAGAACCACACCGATGGTGTCGTCGCTCCCAGCGAACACCATCGCGACGCCGCTTGCCGGCTCACCGCCACCGCGCGCTGGACATCCTACGACCACCACCGTCCCGTCTGCGGCGATGGAGACACCGAACGCCGTGGCAGGTCCATCGATCGTGAAGCCGGCCCCCCCCTCCTCGAGCGGCAACACCTGCACGAGTTGCGCTTCGACGTCGCCACCGTCGGTGTCCAGGCGAACAGCATGATCTTCCAAGACCTCATACGCACGACTGTCGAACTCCGGATGGCGCGGAGGATTCAGTGCCCTGCGCAGGAGGCGATACGACCCTCCGACCGACGTGCCGCCGACTGGGAGAGTGCACTCCGCCGGAATGGCGGAGTACCCGGAATCTCGGGAGTACGCCGCATACATGACCGCCGCGGACAGATACTCGACGCGCTGAGAGGCCAACCAATCCGGTGGCGGGGAGATGGGAGGGGCGGAACCGATCTGCACGTCCACCGATCCACCAGGCGCATCGGTCACGTTCACTGCCGAACCCGCCAGGCGCCCGCCGACGATCTCGAGGTGCGCGCACCTCGCCGTGCAACGCGCTCCGGCACGGAACTCCCCAAGTCCGCCCCGCCAGCCCCGACCGGAGCGGATTCTCCTGGGACGGCGAGTCCGACGATTGACGACGACGGCATCGAAGGGGCTCGCAATGCCGCCAGAGAGCCGCACGTCCAACGAGTGCACCCCCGCACGCGCGACTCGCCAGCGACCGATCCCGCCCCCTCGCTCCCGCACGACATCACCGAGCGGATCCAGCAGCACGGATTCTGGCGTGGCGGGTTCCACTGCCGCCCGCTGGCCCGCGCTACCCAGCCGACGGAGTTGCACTCGATCGCCGGGCATCAGCATCAGATCGATCCGCCCTGCGCCGTCCACCCACGGCAGCGAGTACTTCTGGATCGGTCTGCTCACCCGAAGGCGCGCTCGGATCTCGAGCGGCGAGGTGCCTGGACCGACTCCCGGCGAGAGCCCTCTGACTGTGATGAAGTGGATCCCGGGCTGCTCCGCTTGGTATTGGATGCGAACATGCGATCGCGCCTCCGAGAACGTCTGACAAAGTGACTCCACCGCGGTCGGAGAACGGACACTGACACCGAGCGCTTCCGGAGGACCGGCTCGCGTCAAGGAGAGAGCACACACCTGGCCCCTATCGAGGTACACACCGTACTCGACAGACCTCCGGTCCCCCCACGTCGTGTCATTCATCCGCTCGCCCGGGCGAATCAGTATCGGGTACTCCCAGACGAACTCGTGAGCGGCCTCGTCGTCATCGGCGACGGCAGCGGCGGAGAACGTGAGCAGACCTGCAATCGCGCTGCCGAACAGCAACATCCAGATCCAGACTCGCGTCATGGGCACCGTCCCTCGCGTCCCAGATTTCGGCACAGTCGCTCCGTGTCACCTCGTCCTCTACCTCGGAGGACGCTGAGCCCCGCGGCCTGAGGAAGCGTTCGCGGCATGTGGTACCCAGAACTGCCGCGCCGGGCGCGCTCCCTCGACGCGCGGCATCTGACGCACCGCATCGCGGGAGCAAGATGGTCTGCCGAGAGTACGTGCCACGCTCGGCGTCACGCCGACGCAGCCCGCACCCGGTCGTCGCATGCTGCGGTCCTGGAATGGAGGTCGCGGGAGGAGGTGGGAGGGCTACGGAGCGTGACGCGTCGATCGTGGCTCCGGACATGTCGAGCTACCAGCCCTCGTCGGCCTCGGGGACGTCGCCGAGCAGCAGCTCGATGTCGGCCTGGTCGCGCAGCGCCTTGCTCCTGCGGCGCGACGGATCTGCTGCGGCGCGCCGCTTCATCGCGATCAAGTCGGACTTCGACACGACGCGGATGTCCACCCCGTCGATCCGAAACGTCTCGGCACGGTCGATCATCGCGTCGAGCTCGGCGTCGAACGCGAGTCGGAGAGGCTCGCCGCTGGCATGACGCAGGTTCACGCTGCGGGCGAACTCGCCGCGGCGCTCGAACCCCGCCACGACGAGCGCGTCGATCAACTCCGGTCCCCGACACGACGTCCGCACGGCGAGATCGGTGTCGAGCGTGGCTCTCGGGACTCGCGAATGCAGACCGACCGCAACTCCGCCGATCAGTGCGTACGGGACGGCCGCCGCATCGAGGGCGCGAACGCAGTCCACGAGCGCGCTGACCTTGTCCGCGCCGTCGACCATCGCCTGTCCTCCCCCCGAGCGTGCGGCGATCAGGAGCCGCTCGCGCGCGGAGACGCGGGCGATCTTGCGCAGGACCACGGCATGGCTTCCGGACACGCCGGGACTCTACCACGCCGCTCCGCAGCGGCCGGTGCCACGACATCCGGAGCCCTGCTCGAGTCACCGGCGCCGTCCCACGTCTCCCGGCATCCGCCACCGACGCCCGCATCCGACCTCGCCACCCTTCGCTTGCCAGGCCCGTCGCTCCCGGCTGAAGGCAGGAGTCACGGAAGCCTGGCGCCCGCCACGCGGCTCCCTGGGGCGCCCGTGCCACGAGTTCGCGATCGTGCCCACCCGCCCGCATCCGTGCCGCGTGCCTCGAGCCCTACCGAACCACCGCCGCTTCTCCCCGGTTGCACCGCGGTTGCGGCGCCGGTGGCGCCGCGGGGAGGCGCACGCATGTACACGGGATACGTCTGGGGCATCACCATGCTGATCGTGGGCGCGCTGGTCGCGCTCGGAGCGGTGCAGCTCGTCTCGACAGCCGCGGTGCCGGGGCTCGTCGGGCAGGCCGCGCGCAACCTGGAGCGGCGCGGGCTGCTCGCGCAGATCGGGATGTTCGCGCTCGGCGCGGTGGGCGTGGCGCTCTTCATCGCAGCGCTGACGGCGTTCGGCAAGGGCGGTCCGGTCGTGAAGGTCCTGCTCCTCGTGCCGGTGTTCGGGGGTGCCCTCAGCCTCGCCCCGGCGTTGGCGGCCGCGTCGCTCTGCGTCGGCGCGCGGCTCCCCTCGCCGGGTGACGTCGGCCGCCCCTGGCGCCGCGTGGTCCGCGGCACGGCCGCGCTCGGCCTGTCGTGGGTCATCCCGTTCGTCGGCTGGTTCGTGCTGCTGCCGGGCACGCTCGCGATGGGGCTCGGCGCGACGGCGCTCGCCGTGTTCCAGCCCGAGGGCCGCCGCGAGGCCGCGCGCGAGCTGCTGCTGCGCGCGCCCGCCGACGAGGCGCTCGCGTGACGCGCGGCGTCACGCGCCGCGACGTGCTCCGCGCGGGCGCCGTCGCGGGCGCGCTGAGCGCACTGCCGGGTTGCGACGCGGTCTGGTCGCGACTCGGGCCCTACGTCGACGGGCTGCCCGAACGGCTCGACGTCACGTCGTACGGGGACGCCGTCGACCCGCACTTCCACTTCCTGTCGCGCGCCACGTGGGGTCCGCGCCCGGGCGACGTCGACGCGCTGCGCGCACGCGGCATCGACGCGTGGCTCGACGAACAGCTCGCGCCCGAGCGCATCGACGACGGCTGGCTCGAGCTGCGGCTCGAGGAGTGCGAGCTGATCCGCGACGACGCGCCCGACCTCGAGAGCGTGCTCGAACGCGACGTGCGCGCGCAACTCGAGCGCGCCGCGCTGCTGCGCGCCGTCCACTCGCGGCGCCAGCTCCACGAGGTCGTCGTCGCGTTCTGGACCGACCACTTCTCGATCGACGTCGGCAAGCGCGGCTGCCTGCGCACGAAGCCGCACGACGACGCGGCGGTGGTCCGCGCCCACGCGTTCGGGCGCTTCCGCGACCTCGTCCGCGCGTCGGCGCTCTCGCCGGCGATGCTCGTGTACCTCGACGGCAAGGACAACCGCAAGGCGACGGCCGCCGAGCAGCCGAACGAGAACTACGCGCGCGAGCTGCTCGAGCTGCACACGCTGGGCGTGCACGGCGGGTACTCGCAGAAGGACGTCATGGAGGCGGCGCGCTGCCTCACCGGCTGGACGCTCGACCACGACTCGCTGTCGCACGTGCTGCGCGGCGAGTTCGCGCGCGCCGGCCGGCCGGTGTTCCGGCCGGAGCACCACGACGACGGACCGAAGGAGGTGCTCGGTCGGCGCATCGCCGCCGGCGGCGGCGCGCGCGACCTCGACGAGCTCGTCGATGCGGTCTGCGCGCATCCGTCGACCGCGCGCTTCGTCTCGGAGAAGTTCTGCCGCCGCTTCGTGGCGGACGCGCCGCCCGAGTCGCTCGTCGCGTCCACGACCGACGTGTTCACGCAGAGCGACGGCGACGTCCCCTCGCTCCTGCGGCACGTGCTCCGCTCGGCGGAGTTCGAGGCGTCGGCGGGCGCCAAGCTGAAGCGGCCGTTCCGCTTCGTCGCGAGTGCGCTCCGCGCCCTCGGCGTCGAGGCGCGCGCCGGGCGCCCCGAGATGGGCGCGCTCGAGCGCATGGGCCACGTGCCGTTCGCGCACCCCACGCCCGACGGCTATCCGGACGAGGCGGAGCCGTGGACGGGCACGCTGCTCTGGCGCTGGAACTTCGCGCTCGGGCTCGCGACCGGCGCGCTCGGGGCGAGCCGCCCCGACCTCCCGGCGCTGGCGCGACGCGCGGGACTCGACGCGTCCGCGGACTCGCCCGCGGAGCTCGCGCCGCTCTTCCTCGGCCGCCGCGCCTCGCCCGAGGAGCGAGCTGCGGTCGACGCCTACGTCACCGGCGGCTCTGGCACCTCACCAGCCGGGGGCACCTCACCAGCCGGGGGCGCCTCGACAGCCGGGGGCGCCGCGCCGGCCGGGGCCGACGCGCGCGCCGAGGCCGTCGCCCTGCTCCTCGCCTCCCCCGGCTTCCAGGTGCACTGATGGACGAGCCGCGCACCCTGGTCTTCGTCTTCCTGCGGGGCGGCATGGACGGTCTGAACACCGTCGTCCCGACCTTCGACGAGCGCTACCGCGCGCTGCGGCCGACGCTCGCGCTCTCGGCCCGCCGCGCGGGTCTCGCGGAGAGCGGGAAGGCGCTCCCCCTCGACGAGCGCTTCGCCCTGCACCCGTCGCTCGAGCCGCTGCTGCCGCTCTACCGCGACGGCCGCCTCGCGATCGCGCACGCCGTGGGGTCGGACGACGACACGCGTTCGCACTTCGAGGCGCAGGACCAGCTCGAGCACGGCGCGTCGGTCCGCCGGCCCCTCGCGGGCGGGTTCCTCGCGCGCTGGCTGCGGACGCGCGAGGACGCCGGGGCGCTCTCGGCGCTCGCCTTCGGGCGTGCCGTGCCGGAGTCGCTGCGCGGCGCGCCGTCCGTGACCGCGCTCGAGTCGCTCGCGGACATCCGCCTGAACACGGTCGCGGGCCGCGAGCGGCGCTTCGCGGAGGCGCTCGGCAGCCTCTACGCGGAGCGCCGCGCCCCCGGCGGTGCCGAGCTCGCCCGCGCGGGACGCGACGCGCTCGCGCTCCTCGAGCGCGTGCGGGACGTCGGCAGCTCCGCGGAGCCGGGCGTTTCGTACCCGGACTCGGCGTTCGCCCGCTCGCTGTCGCAGATCGCCCGGCTCGTGCGGGCCGAGGTCGGTCTCCGCGCGGCGGCCGTCGACCAGGGCTTCTACGACTCCCACGTGGCGCAGGACCCGCTGCTCTCGAGCCAGCTCGCGCAGCTCGCCGAGGGTCTGGCCGCCTTCGACGCCGACCTGGGGACGCTGCGCGAGCGCGTCACCGTGGTCTGCATGACGGAGTTCGGGCGGCGGACCTACGAGAACGCGGGCCTCGGCACGGACCACGGCCGCGCGAGCTGCGCGTTCCTGCTCGGCGGAGGCGTCCGCGGCGGCCGGGTCGTCGCCGACTGGCCGGGCCTCGGGGACGACGACCGCGAGGGCCCGGGGGACCTGCGGGTGACCACGGACTACCGCGACGTCCTGTTCGAGGTGCTCGCGCGGCGCTTCGCCGCCGCCGACCCGGAAACGGTCTTCCCGGGCCTCGTCCACCGGGCTCCCGGCCTCGTCGCGTGAGCCGGCCGCGGTTCCACGAGCCTGCCGGGGTGCGCTGGACTTCGTCTCCCGGGCACTGCATGATGGCCCGCCGGGACGGGTTCGAAGCCGCGCCGGGATCGGCGCTCCCTCAGGGATCGGAGTCGTAGCGTGAGTCTGGAGAAGGCCAGGGCGTGGATGCGTTCGGAGGGGCGGCGTGACATCGCCGAGGGACGCAGCGCACGCGAGATCGAGGTGCTCGACCGGATCTGCCGGATCGCCCTCGACCTCGACGGCGTCGTCCTCCACCAGGGCGCGAAGGCCGGCGTCGCCGGCGAGCAGCCCGACCTCATGTTCGGCCGCCGCAAGGAGGGACGCAAGACGCCGGTGCTGTTCGCCGGCGTGACGCTGCGTCCGACGGGCGCCGAGTGGTTCCGGCGCTCGCCGCGCCCGGACCCGGACGTCGTGCGCCTGCACGTGCGCATCACCGAGGTCGGCGCGAACCGCAGCGAGCTCGCGTATCTCGTGCAGAACGACGACGCGCCGAAGCCCGATCCGGAGTGGCGCTGGATCGACGTGCCCGACACGCTCGACGTCTCGGGCGACGAGCTCCTCGACCTCATCGAGGACTCGTACCTCGAGGCCGGCGGCACCTCCCCCGTCGGCATCTGATCCCGCCGCCGACGGCGCGGCTCAGCGCGGCAGCCACCAGATCGGTGTCGGCCGCTGCATGGGCAGCCCCATCGTCGAGCCGAAGTTGGTGTACGGGCCGATGGCGCCCGGCTCCGAGACGACGCCCGTGCCGAAGCCGGTGAGCAGGCCGACGACGGCGTTCACCGGCAGGAAGACGAGTCCGAGCACGGGCATCCGGTCCTCCTCGAACCCGGCGCCGATGCCGTCGACGGTCCCCTTGGCGGTGCCGCCGATGATCTTCCAGGGCCACCAGACGAGGTTCTTCGGCACGACGAGCGCGTAGTCGCCGAACCCGGCCTCCGGCCGCGTCGACTGGAACCCACCCTCGCCCGACTGGGCCGCCGGCGCCGGGGCGCCGGTCGAGGCGCAGCCGGCGAGCAGCGCTCCGGCGAGCAGGGTCGCAAGTGCGGCGCGAGAGGACGTGGCCATCGGGATCCTCCGTCGGTGGGCGGGGCGCGAGCCTAGCCGGGACTGTTCATGAATGGTCCGGGCTAGCCGCGGACCGTCACGATCGTGTTACAGCGCGCCCAACTTCGCGCGAAGGAGGTCCGCGCGGGCGATGTCGCGCTCGCGGGGCTCCATCACGTGCTGCGCCAGACGCTGGAGATGAGCGGGCTGCGACGTGATGAAGAGCTCGTTCACGGTCTCGATCGTGAGCGCCGACGGCAGGAGGCCCAGATTCACGCCGAGACGGATCGCCGAGAGCAGCTCGAGCGTCTCCTCGGTCGAGATCGTGCGCGCCGCGCGCAGCACGCCGTACGCGCGCCAGATGCGGTCCTCGAGCCGCGCGCGGTCGCTCTTCTCGAGCGCGTCGCGCAGCCGCCGCTCGTAGTCGATGAACTGCGGCACGACGCGGTTCAGGCGCTCGAGCACGTCCTGCTCGCTCAGCCCGAGCGCGACCTGGTTGCTGATCTGGTAGAAGTCGCCGAGCGCCTGGGTGCCCTCGCCGTAGAGCCCGCGCACCGCGAGGTTCATCTTGCTGCCGGCCTGGAACACCTTCTCGATGTGCTTGCTGTACACGAGCGCGGGCAGGTGCAGCATCACGCTCGCGCGGAGGCCGGTGCCGACGTTCGTCGGGCAGCACGTGAGGTAGCCGAAGCGGCTCGAGAACGCGTACTCGACGCGCCGTGCGATCCGGTCGTCGAGGTCGTCGGCGAGGCTCCACGCGGCGTCGAGTTCGAACCCGCTGCGCAGCACCTGCAGGCGCAGGTGGTCCTCCTCGCAGACCATGATGCAGACCGACTCGGAGGGCGCGTAGCAGGCGGCGCGCGGTCCGGAGCCGTGGGCCAGCTCGCGCGAGATCAGGTGGCGCTCGACGAGCAGCTCGCCGTCGAGCGCCGGCGCGCGCGCGAGGTCGAGGTACACCATCTCCTCGTCGAACTCGACGCGGCCGAGCGCGAAGCGCACGTGCTGCTCGATCTCGGCCCGCTCCGCGCCGTCGCACTTCACGGCGAAGCGGTGGTTGCGCACGTTGCGCGCGAGACGCACGCGCGACGAGATGACGATGTCGGCGTGCGCGCCGCGCGTCGAGAGCCACTCGCCGCCCGACACGCCCTCGCCGTCGAACGACTCAGCCGTCCGCACGCGCGCCCTCCGCACCGCCGACGTCCTCGCCGGACTCGCAGCGCTGCAGGCGGTCGCGCAGCCGCGCCGCCTCCTCGTAGCGCTCCTCGCGCACCGCGGTCTGGAGCTCGCGCCGCAGCTCGACGAGCCGGCGCTCGCGCGAGCGGTCCACGGCCGACGACTCGTCGGGCGCCTTGCCGACGTGCTGGGTGCCCCCGTGGATCTTCTCGAGCAGCGGCTCGAGCGAGCTCCGGAAGACCTCGTAGCAGTGCGGGCAGCCGAGGCGGCCCCGCGAGCGGAACTCCATGTAGCCGAGGCCGCACGCCGAGCAGCGCAGGCCGCCGGGGTCGCCCGAGGCCGTCGCGGGCGTGAAGGCGCTCGAGAGGAGCCCCATCGTCTCGAGGGGCCCTTCCTGCTGCGCCGCGCACTGCTCGCAGAGGTGCGTCTCGCGGCGCTCCTGGTTCTCGAGGATCTCGGTCAGGTGCACCGTCGCGGCGTGCTTCTGGCAGCGCTGGCACTTCTCGCTCACGCGCCCGAGTCTACCCCCCGCACGGCCGCGGCGAAGACCCGCCCGCGCTGCTCGTAGTTCTCGAACTGGTCCCACGACGCATGCCCCGGCGAGAGCAACAGCACGTCCCCGGGACGCGCCGCGCGGAGCGCCTCCCGCACGGCCCCCGGGAGGTCGTCGCAGACCGTGACCGCGAGCGCCGGTGCGGCGGCGCGGAGAGCGTCCGCGAGGGCCGCGCGCGTCGCGCCGTAGCACGTCACGGAGGCCGCGCGGGCCGCCGCCGCGCGCACGAGCGGCGCCGGGTCGAGGCCCTTGTCGTAGCCCCCGGCGAGCAGGTGCACGGGGGCGTCGAAGGACGCGAGCGCGAGCGCCGTCGCGTCGGGGGTCGTCGCCTTCGAGTCGTCCACGCACAGCACCCCGCCGTACGTGCCGACGGGCCGCAGCCGGTGCGGCAGGCCGGTGAAGGCGCGCGTCGCCTCGCGCAGCGCCGCGTCGGGCGCACCCACCGCGAGCGCGGCGGCCGCGGCGGACGCGACGTTCCAGAGCGCGTGCGGGCCGAGCAGCGGGACGTCGTCGCGGGCGAGCAGTTCGCGCTCCTGCCCGTCGGCGCGGGCGACGAGCACGCCGCCCCGCCAGAACACGGCGTCGCCCGCGGGGCGGGCGTCGCGCGCGGTCCACACCACGCGGCACGGCGCCGCCTCGGCGATGGAGCGCGCGCCCGCATCGTCCGCGCACGCCACGAGCACGCCGTCCGCGCCCGGCACGATCCCGCGCTTGTCGTCGCGGTACGCGTCGAAGGTGCCGTGCCAGTCGAGGTGGTTCGGCGTCACGTTCGTGACGACGCCGACGTGCGGCCGCAGCCCCTCGCGGCGCAGCCAGTGGAGCTGGAACGACGACAGCTCGAGCACCACGTCGTGCTCGGGGCCGAGCGCGGCGAGATCGCGCAGCAGCGAGCGGCCGATGTTCCCGCCGAGCACGGCGGCCCGGCCCGTGGACGGCGCCGCGGCGGCGAGCATCGCGTGCAGGAGCGCACTCGTCGTGCTCTTGCCCGCGCTGCCCGTGACCCCCACGATCCGTCCGCGGCAGGCGCGCACGAACAGTCCGATCTCCGTGTCGAGGCGCACACCCGCGGCGAGCGCCGCGGCGACGTACGGGTTGCCCGGGCGGACGGCCGGGTTGACGACGACGAGGTCCGTCTCGACGAAGTCGCGCTCGTCGTGGCGGCCGAGGCGCAGCGTGACGTGCGGGCCCCGGACGGCTTCGACGGAGCGCGCGAGCGCGGCCTCGTCCTTCAGGTCGGTCACGACCACGTCGAAGCCGAGCTCGACGAGGTGGCGCGTCACGCCGACGCCCCCGTCGAACAGACCGAGCCCCATCACCGTCGCGCGCGGACACACGTGCGGCACTCTCCTGCGTTCCGTCCCGTGGCTGCGGTCGCGCGCTCAGCGCGCGGAGGGAGCCGGGGGCGGCGGCGGCTCGTCCGCGGGCGCCGCGGCCGGAGCCGCCGGGCCGTCGGAGCCGCCGCGGCGGTAGGCCTCGGCCCGCGCGCGCAGCTCCGCCGAGCGGCGCTCGACCTCGGCCCGCTGCGCGTCGCTGAAGCGCTCGTCGCCCGGGTGGTACGGACGCAGCGTGAACTCGAACTCCTGCACGTCCTCGATGGTGCCCGGCCAGAGCACCTCGGCGAACAGGTCGAACGGGAACCACGTGTACCAGGGGTCGCGCAGCTCGGCGTGGGCGTCGAGGACCTCGTAGCCGGGGGCGACGAGCGTGACGAGCCGCGTGCCGCCGAACTCGAAGGGGATCGTCGCCGGCGTGGTCGCGTCCTGTTCGGCGAGGTCGAGCAGCACGTGCGCGCCGGCGGGGTCCGAGCGCACGACCATCTTGCGCTCCACGCAGCCGCCGAGGAGCGCGGCCGCGGCCAGCGTGAGACCCGAGAGCACCGTGAACCCGCGCGTCATCCTGTGCCCTCCGCGGCCGTCCCGGCCGCGGGCACGATAGCACGGGCCGCGGAGCGCACGACAGGTAGACTGTCGCGCCGCGCCGGCCGCCCCGACCACCGGCGGCCGCTGGAGGAAGACGGCATGGCCTCGCTCTGGAAGTACGACATCATCGTGGTCGACGCCGCGGACTCCACCGCTCGCGAGGAGCTCCTGTGGGACCTCGGACGCAGCGGCTGGGAGGTCTACTCCGTGCTCCCCGGCGACTACAAGACCGGCGACGCCTCCGCGCCCAAGCTCACGTTCTTCGTCCGTCGCGAGGCGACGCACGACATCAACTTCTGACGCGTCGCGCGCAGGCGCTCCTCAGGCGTAGCCGAGGAACGCGAGCGTCTCTCCGGCGATGCGCTCGAACGCGCGCACCTGTGCCGGCGTGAGGTCGCGGCGCCAGCGCCCGATCGACGACGTGTAGAGCGGACGCTCCACCTGCGCCGCCGACGACTCGGTGCGCTCCGGGCTGTCGTGCTCCGCGCGGTGGTAGTCGAGGACCGCCGGCTCCCACTCCTCGCCGAGCCACGCGAGCACCCGCCGCAGCTCGCGCTCGGGCTGCGCGACCAGGTCCTCGTAGCGCACCTCGGTGTAACGCTCCGTGTCGGCGCGGTGCAGCACGCCCTTCCAGACGCAGTCCACCCAGCGCTCGGCCGCGTCCTCGACGGTGTCGGGCCCCCACGACTGCGGCAGGATCGAGCACGCGACGTCGCGTCCGTCGCGGATCAGGTGGACGAAGCGCGCCGTGGGGAACAGCCGCCAGAGGTACGGCAGGCAGTGGATCGTCTGCGGCGTCTTGTCGGCCCAGCGCACCTTGCCGCGGCGCCGCATGTACGTCTCGAACCAGCCGCGGACGAAGTCGCGGAACAGCTCGTCGACGTCGTCGAGCGCGTAGCCGAAGCCTTCCGCGCGGCGCCACCACGTGCCGCGGAAGTGCTCGTGGAACTCGCGGAAGCGCGGGTCGGCCAGGAAGTGCGACTCCGGACCGCACGCGATGCGCGAGTGCGCGTCGAGCATCACGCGCAGGAGCGTCGTCCCGCTGCGCCCCTCGCCGCCGAGGAACACCGGATCGAACTCCATCGGGGGCAGGAGCATGCGGCGTATCCTCGCCCCCGCGCCTGCCCGTGCCAAGCGACCCCGATGATCGTCCTCCTGCTGACCACCAAGAACGAGGCGGACGTGCTCCGCGAGAACCTGGAGCACCACCTGTCGTACGGCGTGGACCACGTGGCCGTGGCGGACAACGCCAGCGAGGACGCGACGCAGGACGTGCTGCGCGAGTTCGGGGCGCACGTCTCGAGCGAGGTGTTCGACGACTTCGCGGTGCGCCAGGAGGTCCGCACGCGGCTGCTCGCGCGCGTCCGCGAGCGCCACGGCGCCGCGCTCGCGTGGGTCGGCGTCTCCGACACCGACGAGTTCCACTGGGCGGAGGGGCGCACGCTGCCCGAGCTGCTCGCCGAGGCGCCGGCCGACGCGCCGGCGCTCACCTGTCACCAGAAGCTCTTCCTGCCGACCGAGGACGACGCCGCGGAAGGTCCCGTCCACCGGCGCCAGCTCCACCGCACGAGCGGGCCGGAGAGCCCGCTGCACACGAGCTACCGCGAGGGGAAGACCTTCTACCGCGCGGCGTGGCTCGAGCGCGTCGACCACGAGCACCGCAGCCCGCGGCTGCCGCCGCCGGTCCACACCGCGCCGACGCCCACGGTGCACCACTACATGATTCGCGACGAGGACCAGTTCGTGATGAAGGTGCGGCGACTCACGGCGTGGCGCGAGCGCAGCGGACTGCGCAGCAAGCTCTGGTACCACCGCCTGCGCGCACTGCTCGGCATCCCGCTCCCGCCCTACGTGGCCGGGTTCAAGTCGGAGTGGTGGGACGTGTGGCGGAGCGGCGGCGAGCCGGGGCTCCGCCGCTACTACCGCGAGCGCTACCGCGTGCAGTCGCGGGACATCCCGCGGCTCGTGGCCGAGGGAGCGCTCGTGCGCGATGCCGCGTTCGCGACGTGGCGCGCGCGCACGCCCGGGTTCAGGCGAACGAGCGGCGGAGCATGAAGAGCCCGAGCACGACGAACGCCGCGCCGCCGATCCGCTCGAGCCAGCGCGCCGAGACCACCTGACCGATGGCCGCGCCGGCGGCGACCGCGATCGCGCTCGTCGCGACCAGCGCGGCGGCGCTGCCCACGAACACGGCGAGACGCCCGCCGCGGCCCGACGCCGCGAGGCCGAACGTCGTGAGCTGCGTCTTGTCGCCGAGCTCCGCCAGGAACACGACGCCGAACGTCGACGCACAGAGCTTCCAGTCCATGGATCACCTCGCGCGGGGACCGCGCCGGCAGAGGGTCAGTCGGGCGTCTCGCGCGCGGGGTCGTACGCGACGAACGCCAGCGCGACGAGCCACGTCAGGAGCACGTCGGCGCACGTCACCACGAGCAGCGCCGCGAGCACGGCCGGCGCGAGATGGCGCCCCGCCACGAAGTAGACGACGACGCCGGCCAGCGCCGCCACGACGGCCAGCACGCCGAGCACGGCGAACTTCAGGAACATCAGCAGCATCAGCTTGCCCATGAAGCCGACGTTCGCCGCGTCGTCGGGCTCGAAGCGCGCGGGGAGGAGCAGGCACAGCAGGTTGTCGACGGCCGTCACGGCCCAGGCCACGGGCAGCAGGGGCACGAAGAGGAGCGGCAGGTACGGCGCGGGGAGCGTGCCGACGACGAGGAGCACGAGCGACGCGATCAGCCACTGCATCGCAGCGAGCAGCACGGCGACGGGCGCGACCTGCCCGGCCGCGATCGCGAACGGTGTGACGGGCAGCGAGCGCAGGAACGCGATGCGGTCGTAGTCGCGGCGGAAGTCGAAGCCGATGTTCTGCGTCGAGAGGATCGAGAGCACCAGCACGAGCGGCAGCGCCACGTAGCCCGCCGCCGCCACGCCCTCCCCGTCCTCGGGCGCGGTCACGTGCATCACGCCGAGCACGATCGCCGGCCAGACGAGGAGCAGCGCGAGCGAGGTCAGCACGGCGCGCGCGTGGCGCACGATCTCGACGCACTGCCGCCACGCGATCGGCCCTGCGCCGCCCCAGTGCGGCAGCGCCGGCACGCTGAACCCCGTGCGCCGCGGCCCCATCATCGCGAGGGCGCTCCCGCCCGCGCGGATGCGCTCGAGCTTGCGGCGCACGTCGGCGCTCATGTCGAGCGCCGACTCCTCGTAGGCGGCGTCGAGCCGCACGAGCAGCGCGAGCGCGCCCCCCACGAGGAGCGCGGACACGGCGGCCCACGCGAGCACGTCGAGCGGGCCGGTGCCGGCGAACGTGCGGGCGAACGGCACGAACGGCGCGGAGACGATGCGCACGGCGACGTGCTGCGAGAGTGCCTCCGCCTGCGCCAGAACCCCGGCGTCGGGCGGCAGCCGGCGTCCGACGTCGATGCCGCCCGCGACGACGGCCGCCGCGACGAGCAGCAGGGCCAGCACGCGCGCCGGTCGCGCGAGCCGGCGCCCGATCGCGGCCGTCAGCAGCGCGCTGCCCTGCAGCACGAGCTGCAGGAAGAACAGCGCGAGCACGAGACCGAGGATGCACCCGTACCACGTGGGCGCGTGACGCCCGACGAAGACGGCGAGCCAGAGGGCGGACGCCGTCTGGATCATGGCGCGTCCCGCGACGTGGTAGAGCAGCAGCTCGCGGCGCGACACGGGTGCGGGGAACAGGGTGCCGATCTCGGCCGGTCGGAAGTACAGCCCCCCGCGGCGCGACGCCGGCGAGACGAGCGAGAGGGCCGTGATGACGAGCATCCAGAGCGGACCGAAGATCCGCGCCCGCGCGGCCAGCTCCTGCGGGTCCGGATGCTCCCGCAGCATCTGCACGACCTGCGCGAACACGAGGAAGCCGACGAGCACGAGCGACGCGCCCACCACGAGCACGCCCTTGACGCCGCGCAGCTTCCGCCGCAGGCCGCGCAGGTAGCGCTTCGGTGCGCCGCGGAGGAGCCAGACCAGGCCCGGGTTCATGCCGCGGGCCGCGCGCCGCCCTCCGTCGCCGCGAAGAAGATCTCCTTCAGCGAGGCGTCCGCGGGCAGCTCCGGGTAGCGCGCGCGCAGCTCGTCGCGCGTGCCGTCCGCGACGAGCCGTCCGCCGCGCAGGATCACGAAGCGCGTGCAGAGGTCCTCGAGGTCGTCGAGCTGGTGCGTCGAGACGAGCACCGCGGCGCCGGCCGCGGCGATGGCGTGCACCGCGTCCGCGAGGTCCTGCTGCCCGCGCGGGTCGAGTCCCATCTGCGGCTCGTCGAGCAGCAGCGCGCGCGGCTCGTGCACGAGCGCGGCACAGATCGCCGTCTTCTGCCGCATGCCGCGCGAGAGCTCGTCGGCCAGCGTGTCGCGCCGGTCGGCGAGGTCGAACTGCTCGAGCAGCGCCGCGCCGCGCGCCTCCCAGTCGCGCAGTCCGTAGAGCTTCGACGCGAGCACGAGGTGCTCCCACACCGTGAGGCTCGGGAAGAGCGGCGGGTCGTCGGGTACGAACGCGAGGCAGCGCTTCGCGGCGACGGGCTCCGTCACGACGTCGTGGCCGTCCACGGTGATGCGGCCGGAGCTCGGACGCAGGATGCCCGTGATGGCGCGCAGCGTCGTCGTCTTGCCCGCGCCGTTCGGGCCGGCGAGCCCCACGATCTCGCCTGCGGCGACGCGCATCTCGAGCGCGTCCACGGCGACACGCTCGTCGTAGCGCTTCGTGAACCGCTCGACGACGATCACGTCAGTTGCCCGGCAGCACGATCGGCGGTGCGCCGAACCGCCGCAGGCGGTTGTTCTCCGAGTCCGCGACGATCAGGTGCGCGGGGCGGTCGTCGAAGTTCGTGATCGCGACGCCGCGCGGACTCGAGAGCCGCATCCGCTCGGGCAGGTCGCCGTCGCCCGAGAACGCGGGCGGGTTCGGCGAGCCGATGGCGTTCGGACCGCCCGCGATCGTGAAGATGCCGCCGGGCGGCACGGTGATCGACGCGCGGCCGAGCTCGTCCGTCGCGGCGACGATGTCGGCGACGGTGAGGTTCACGATGCGGACGACCTGGCTCGGCGTGTCGGAGAGGTAGAGCGCGACGGGCGTGCCGTCGGCGAGCGACTGCACGAGCAGCGCGCCGGGCGCGTCGATCTGCGCATCGGGTGCGCTGCCGCCGTCGCCGAAGTTGCCGCGGACGCCGGTGCCCACGAGCGTCGCCGCCGCGTTCGCGGCGATGTCGACGCCGGCGAGCGAGACGCCCGCCTGCGCGGCGGCGGTGAGCCCGGTGTTCAGCACGCGGACACGCGCGTTGCCGGGCTCGGAGATGTACAGCAGTCCGCGGCTGTCCACCGCCAGGGCCGTCGGCGCGTTGGTGCGCCAGGGTCCCGCGCCGTCCGCGCTCGCCCCGGCCGTGCCGTCCCCGTAGACCGTGCGGACCGTGCCGGCGGCGACGACGACGCCCGCGACGCTGACGTCGTCCGGCCCCGGGTTCACGCACCGCACGCGGTGGTGCCCGGTGTCGGCGACGAAGAGGAGCCCGGCGAACACCGCGAGACCCGAGGGGCTGCTGAGCGAGCACTGGCGCGGCGCGAGTCCGTCGCCGTCGTCGAGCAGCGGGCCCGGCGCCCCGCCGACGATGCGGTCCACGCTGCCGGGCGCGACGCTCGTGCCGAACGCCGTCTGCGCGGGCGTGGTGACCGGGTCGCCGATGTTGATGAAGCGCACGACGTCGTTCGCGGTGTCCGCGACGTAGAGCTTGAAGGGCCCGTCGGTCGTCAGCGCCGCGGGGAAGCCGAACGCCGCGGCGCGCGCGGAGTCGCCGTCGCCGGAGAAGCCCGGGACCGCGCCGCCCGCGATCTCGGCCACCTCGCCCGGACCCGCGACGGCGCCGCCGAACACCTCGGGACTCGAGCGCAGGTTGAGCACGCGCACCGTGCTGCGGTCCGTGAAGAAGACCTCGTCCTGGCTGCGCGCGTGGACCGCGAGCGGTCCGACGAGCGGCAGGCCCGCGCGGCGCGACGCGTCGTAGACCTCGCGCGTGCGGCCGCCCTGCGCGGTCTTGCCGTACGCCGTGACGGTCGCGTCGGTGCCGTTCACCAGGATCACCTTGCGCTGGTCCGCGATGACGATCGTGCCCGAGACGCCGACCGCGACGGCGTTCGGCGCGCCGAGCGCGGTCTCGCGCGCGAGGCTGCCGATGCCGCCCGTCCCGCCGCCCGCGATGGTGTCGATCTCGCCCGAGCGCACCGTGGTGCCCGCGAAGGTCGTGTCGCCGACGCCGAGGTTCACCAGGCGCACGCGCAGGTTGAACGTGTCGCAGACGAACAGCTGGCGCGACGCCGAGCAGTCCAGGCTGTCCTGGCGGTTCAGCCGCGCCGCGCGCGCGGAGCCGCCGTCGCCCGCGAGTCCGAGTCCGTTGCCGCCGGCCACCGTCGCCACGGAGTTGCCGCCGACGAGCACCTCGGGGAGCTGCAGCGGCGTCGGGCGCACGTTGATCACGCGCACGCGGCCGATGTTCTGCTCGCCGTAGTAGATCTCGCCGTCGGGACCGATCGCGAGCGACGTGGCGTCCGTCAGCGCGACCTGCGCCGCGGGCGTGCCGTCGGCGTCCGTCGCGCCGTCGCCGGCGATCTGCGCGACGCTGCCGGGCGTGATCAGCGTGCCCGCGAGCATGATGTCGTTCAGGCCGCCCACGGCGGGCGTCTTCGGGTTGAGCGCGAGGATGCGCGCACGGCCGTCGATGAAGAGCACCGCGCCGCTCGGGTGCACGCGCAGCGAGCGCGCGTTCGAGATGCCGGAGAGCAGGCCGTTGATCGTGCGGCCGCCGAACTGGCCGGAGCCGATCTGCTTCGGCGTGAGCAGCGGGTTCGTGACGCGCAGGCGCGAGTCGTGGTTCGTGTAGACGAGCCCCGACATCGGATCGACGTCCACCGCGCGCACGTTGTCGAGGCGCGCGACGCCCGGGTCGCCGCCGTCGCCGGTGTCGCCCGGCACGCCCACGCCGACCACCCGCCGCGTGTTGCCGAGCGCGTCGACGCGCTCGACGATCCCCGCGCCCGCGCACGCGATGACGATCGCGTTGCCGTCGGCGCGCACGTCGACGGGGAACGTGTCGATGTCCGGCGTCGGCGTGACGTCGCCGCCGAAGATGGTCCCGACGAGGCGGTTGTCGACGCGGAACTCGATCTCGCGCACGCGGAAGCGGCGCCGGAACGGCGCGGAGAGCTCGTACTCGGCGCGGATCCGGACGCGGACGCGGCCCGTGTACGCCGGCAGGTCGACGAGCGTGTTCCAGACGAACGTGTGGTCGCCGAGCGAGAGCGTGCGCGTGCCGTCGGAGCCGACGATGCGCGAGTCCGTCATCGGCAGCCAGCGCGGGTCGCCGGCCACCTGGTACTCGGCGAAGACCTGCACGCGCGGGTCGATGATGCCCCCGTCGCGCTCCTCGGCGCGGTCGACCTGCGGGTCGCGCAGCACGAACGGGATCGTGACGTAGTTCGACGCCGGGTCGGCCGCGGGCGCCGCGACGGTCACCTCGGGCGGGCGCGGCGGACGCGTGGACGAGCCGCCGCCGCCCCCGCCGCCGCCCGACGCGGCGAGCGCGCCGCCGACGCCGCACGCGCCGAGTCCGAGGAGGAGCGCCGTCGCCGCGGCGCGCAGTGCGTGGTGGAAGCGCGGATCCATCTCTACGGTGCCCCCACGTACAGCACGCGCCCGCGCGACAGCCGGTTGGTCGCGCCGCCGTCGGCGAAGCAGGCGTCCGACTGCTCGCCCGGCAGCACGACGACCGCGGGCACGTCGGCGATCCCGCCCTGCCCGTCGGAGACGGCGTCGGGCGAGCGCAGCCGCCGGAAGTCGTTGCGTTCGATCCGGATGCGGCAGTTCGCGCTCTGCAGCGTCAGCCGCACGCCCCCGCCGTACTCGTTGAAGAAGTCGTCGGGCTGCGGCGAGCCGCAGCGCTGGAAGTCGTTGCGATCGACGACACCGCCGCCGGCGTTGAAGAGCCACACGCCGTAGAGCGCGTTGCGCACGCGGTTGCGGCGCAGCTCGAAGTCCTCGGGCAGGCCGGACGCGTCGCCGCGGCGGAGCAGCACGCCGACGCGGCCCGTGTCCACGCCCCCCGTCGCGTTCGACCCCGGGCGGATCACGTCGCCCGTGAACGAGATGCGGTTCGAGGTGACGCGCGCGTCGAGCACGTCGGCGAGGTCGAAGCCGCGGACGAAGTCGCCGCGCACGCGGTTGCCGGTCAGCAGCACGTGTGCGGTGCGCTCTCCCAGCGACGCCGCGACGCTCGCGCCCTGGACGAACACGGCGCTGAACGCCGAGACGCCGGGCGCCGTCGTGAAGCGCGACCCGCTGATCTGCAGCCCCTCGCCGTCGCCCCACAGCACGCCGATCGAGTCGGATGCGCCGACCTGGATGCGCGACGCGTTGAGCGTCAGGTTGCGGGCCGCCGCCGTGGCGATCACGGGCACGGGGGCCTCGAGGCGGCAGCGGTCCACCAGCACGTCGTCGACGAACCCCGAGAACTCGTCGGAGAGCGTCGCGTTGAGGCGCAGCGCCTGTCCGCCCGGTGCGGTCCCGCGGATCGTGAGCGACCGGAAGCTGACGTGCTCCGCCTGCTCGAGCAGGATCGCCGCGGCGCCCGTGCCGGAGCCCCCGTTGCCCGCCGACTCGATGACGACGTCGCCGGGGTTCGAGGAGTTGCCGCAGAGCGCGAGGTTCGAGCGGTTGTAGACGTAGAGCTGCGGCGAGAACACGTAGGTGCCGGGCTGGAAGAGGATCGTCGTCGGCTCCGAGGAGCTCTGCAGCCGCAGCCGGAGCTGCTGCTCCGTCAGGTCGCGCGGATAGACGAACGTGGCCGCGGGGCCGCGCTGGAAGCCCGCTGCCACGCCGCCCGTCAGGGCGACGCACGCTGCGGCGACGACGGCGAGTCGCGCGACGGTCCTCATCGGCCGCCTCCCGCACCGGTCGAGGGCAGCGTGCGCACCTCGCGGCCGCCCGCCTCGTCCTCGGCGACGACGCGGATCGCGTCGCGGGCGTCGGGCGGCACGTCCACGCGTGCCGCGTAGACGGTCTCGTCGGGCCGCGACGCCGCGGCGTCCACGAGCGTCTGCATCTCGCGCTCCGCCCACCCGCGGAGGAGGCGCTCGCCGGAGTACACCTCGAGCGAACGCAGGCGCCTGCGCGTCGCGACGCGCACGGCGACCGCGGCGCCCTCGCGCGACGCGTCGAGCGCGAAGCGCGACGGGATCTCGCGGGTGCGCAGCTCCTCGACCAGCTTCTCCATGAGCTGCCGCACCGAGCGCGACGTCAGCTCCTTGCTGACCGTCTCGAGGTTGCCTGCGAGCCACGCCGGCGGGACGACGATCACGAGCGGCGAGACGCCGCGGTCGAACAGGTCGAGCTCCTGCTCGCCCGAGCTCGCGACGATCGACGCCGTGGGCTTCACCGGGTCGGCGGGGTCGAAGAGCTCCGCCTGCACGACGAGGCTCGTCGCGTACGAGCGGTCGTCGGCGAACCACACCGGCGCGGGCACCATGAACCACAGGAACGACGACCACAGCTTCGAGCCGTTCGGGCCGAGATCCTGCAGGCGGGCGGAGTTCACGCGCACGCGCATGATCAGGTCGGCGCGCTCGCGGCGCGCGACCGTCGTCGCCGCGGCGACGACGTCGGTGAACTCGTCCGTGCGCAGCTCCGACGGCGCCGCGACCACGATGTCGCTGAAGACGTGGGCGTCCACGACACCGTCGCGGATCGTGTCGCGGAGCTGCTCGGGCGTCAGCGCGAACGGCACCTCGCCCTCTTCGGGGTCGGCGGCGTCGCCGGGCCGCGCGGCGAGCGCCGTCTCGGCGCCCTCGACCGGCAGCAGCACGACCTTGTACGGGTGCGCGAGCGGCTCGATCGGCGGCGGCGCGCTCGCACATGCGGAGAGCGCGCACGCCGCGGCGAGCGGCAGCAGGACGAGTGGGGCGCGCCGGGTCATCGCAGCTCCGCCTGATTGTCGAGCTGGGCGCGCACGGCGTCGGCGTCCACCGCGCAGCGGAAGCCGATCGTCGCCGCGCGCTGGCCGCGTTCGTAGCGCTTCGCCGGCACGTCGCGGACGTTGGCCGCGATCGCGCCGAAGCACCAGTTGCCGCCGCGCACGGCGGTCGTCGCATCGCCTTGCGGGACGCGCTCGAGCACGACCCACTCGCTCACGTTGCCGCCCATGTTGCGGCAGCCGACCGGGCTGACGTCCGCACCGGCGTCGGCCGCCCGCGGCCCGTGGAACGCGTCGGACGCGATCGCCTCGGCCGTCACGAGCAGTCCGTCGTGCCATTCGTTGCCGGTCGGCCAGCGCAGGAGGTCGGGCTCGGACGGCGACTTCGCCGCGGCCTTGACCCACTCGGCCTCCGTCGGGAGGCGCCGCCCGGACCACGCGGCGAACGCGTACGCATCCCACCACGCCACGTTCACCACGGGCAGGTCGTCGCCGTTCCACTTCGCGTCGCCCCACGTCGCCGCGGGCGGCGTGTGCTCCCAGCCCTTCGGCTCGTCGGGGTGGCACCAGGTGCCGTGCCCCCTCGAGCCCGCGGCGAGGAACGTGCGGTACTGCGCGTTCGTGACCTCCGCACGGTCCACGAACACGCGCGGGACCGTGAACGTGCGCAGCCCGATGACGAGCTCGCCCGGCTCCACCTGGCGCATGACCGCGGAGATCGCGCCATGGTGCCAGGCGTGCTCGGCGGGCAGCACCGTCTCGAGACGGCGCACGACGACGGCGACGGTGATCGCGGGCGAGCGGCGTCCGGAGGGGTCCTGCGCGAACACCGTGAGCGCGTGCTCGCCGACGCGCAGGATCACGGGCGCGTCGAACGCGGTCTTCGTGAAGTCGGTCACCGACGCGCCGCCGGTCACGCCCTCGGCGCTCTCGACGTGCAGGCGGTACGTCTTCTCGCTGCACGTGCCGCGGAAGTACGCGGGCTCCTTGTCGTTGAACTCGGAGCCGCTCACCGGCGAGCTGAGCGTCAGCACGGGATCGGTGGCGTCGGCGAGCACGTCGAGCTGCTGGGCGGCCTCGTTGCCGGCGGCGTCCACGAGCCGCACGGAGAACGACGACGCGCCGTCGGCGTCGCACGTCACGCGGAAGCGGTACGTGCCGCGGCCCGGCTGCGGCGCCGCGTCGGGCGTGAACGAGCCGACCGTGATCGACTGGAGCGCCTGGTCCGACGCGACGACGCTCACCTGCAGCTCGCGCGACTGCGACCACGCGCCGGGCGCGACGACGCGGCCGGCGGCGTCACGCACCTCCACGCCCTCGATGCGCGGGCTCGTGCGGTCGACGACGAGTGTCAGCGGCTCCGTGCGCGCGCCGGCCTGGCCGGTGGCGGAGAGCAGCCACGTCCCCTCGGCGAGCGTGCCCAGCGAGATGGACACCTCGCCGCCGAACGCGTCCGCGGCGGCGACGGTCGTCGCGAGCGCGACGGGCACGTCGCGCACGTCCGCGCCGGACGCGTCGCGGACGCGCACCGCGGCGACCTCGGGAACGCCCGCGAGCGAGTACGTGCGCTGGAGCTTCAGGCGCAGCGCGCCGCTCCCCGACGCCGCCACCGACGCGCTGCCGTCGAGGGCGCGCAGCGCGACGACGTCCTCGGCCACGCGCACGTCGAACGAGCGCTCCCACGCATTGCCCGCGCGGTCGGTCAGCTTCAGCTTCGCCGCGTAGCCGTCGGCGCCGACCGGCGGCAGGTCGAACGTCACGTCGCCCGGCGCGGCGACCTCGCGCGTCGCCGGTGCGCCGCTCCCGGCCGTCAGGGCCACGGTGACGGGCTCGCTGACGTGAGCGCGCAGCTTCGCGCCGAGGCCGGCGCGGACGTTGAGCAGCGGACGGTCGGTGTCGTCGCGCAGGTCCGCCACCTGCGCCTGCGGCGGCACGGTGTCGAGCACGAACACCAGGTCGCGGTTCGCCACGTTCCCGGCGAGGTCCTTCACCTCGACGTCGAGCTTGTTCTCGTCCGGGAACTTGGCGGTGCCGAACACGACCCACGCGCCGTCGGGGTTGCGCTCGTCCGCGAGCTGCCCGCGGATCTGGTCGCCGTTCCGCAGCCGTGCCACGACGCTCTCGATCGTCGGCTCGTCGAACTCGACGCGCACGACCGCGGAGGGATCGCGCACGAAGCCCGTGTCGCCGCCGACCACGGCGAGTGTCCTGAACTGCGGCGCCTTGCGATCCACGACGAGCTGCAGCTTCGTCGGCTGCGCGCCCGGCGACGCGCGCAGCTCGACGACGTGGTCGCCGTCGGCGAGGGCGATCAGGTCGGCCTTCGCGACGAGCGTCGCGCCGCCGACCACCTCGGGCGTCACCGGCACGACCTCGCCGTCGACGAGGAGCTGGGGCCCCTCGGCGTCGCCCTTCAGCTCGGCGCTGAACTCCAGGCCCGCGAGCGTGCGGGCGTTGACGTACGCCGTGCGCCCGCCGACGAGCGCCAGCTCGCGGCCGCCCGAGCGGACGGCGATGGCGCCGACCGACGCGGTCGTCTTGTTGACGAGGAAGCCCGTCACGGCGATCCCGATCAGCAGCACCGCGGCGCCGCACAGCGCGAGCGTGCGGTTGCGGCGGCGGCGGCGCTCGGGCGCGTCGAGCCACCACTGCAGCGCGTCCGCGACCTCCTGGAAGGACTCCGGGCGGTCCGCGCGGCGCGGCGCCATGCAGCGGTCGAAGAGCGCGGCGAGCTCGCGGTCGAACTGCGGCAGCTTCTCGGCGAGGCGCGTCGGCACGGCGCCCTCGGCGTGGATCTGCACGTAGTGCGCGAGGCCGCCGCGGGGCAGCGGGTACTCGCCGTTCGTGAACAGCTCGTACGCCATCACGCCGAACGCATAGATGTCGCTCTGGAAGGAGCTCCGCTCGCCGCGGAACTGCTCGGGCGCCATGTACGCGAGCGTCCCGGAGAGCGTCGTGCGCAGGTCGGGGTCGTAGCCGCCGTCCACGCCCTTCGCGCCCTCCTCGACGTCGCGGTCCTCGTCGTCGAGGCGCTTCGCGAGGCCGAAGTCGATGACCTTGGGGTGCTCGAGGCCGTCGTCCCCGCGCACGAGCAGCGCGTTGTCGGCCTTGATGTCCTTGTGGACGATCTGCTCCACGTGGATGCGCTGCATGCCGAGCGCGAACTCGCGCAGGATGCGCACCGCGTCGCGCACGTCGGCGGAGAGCGGCCGCTCGCGGTCGCGGATCGCCTCGTACAGCGTGCGGCCCTCGAGGTACTCCATGACCATGAAGAGCTCGCGGTTCACGCGGGTCTCGTCGAGGTCGGTGACCTCGACGACGCCCGGGTGCTTCACCCGCATCATGGTCTGGCCTTCCTTGAGGAAGCGCTCTCGGAACTGGCGGTCGCGCGAGATGGACGCCTTGATCACCTTGATGGCGCGGTCGCCCTGCAGCAGGTTGTGGCGCGCGCGCCAGACCTCGCCCATGCCGCCCTTGCCGAGGCGGCGCACGAGCGTGTAGCGGCCGGCGAGGTTCTCGCCCTCCTCGAGCCGCATCAGGCCGCCCGTCGGGACGAGCCCCTCGCCGCGCTCGGTGTAGCCCGCGGCGGCCGGGTCGCGCGCCGTGCCGGTGCGTCCGCCCTGCTGCGGCCGCGTCGCCGAGGCGCCGGGGCGCTGCGTCCCGGCGACGGCGTCGGCGCGCGTCGAGCGGGCGACGTTGCTGTCGGCCGGACGCGAGCCCTCGACGACGGTCTCGGTCTCGGTCGCGTCCTCACGGGCGGCGACGGCGCGGGCCGCCGCCGACCTCGCGTCCTCGGCGATCGTGCGCAGGTCCACGTCGGCGGTGGGGACCTCGGTGCGCAGCGTGGCGTCGAGCGTGTCGCGATCGTCGTCGCGGTCGTCGGAGCCGTGCGCGCGCTCGACGATCGTGCCGGCGACGCCGCCGTCCACCGTCGCGCGCTCGCGGTCCTCGGGCTCGATCTCGCCGGTCGGCGCCTCGGACTCCGGCGGCGGCTCGACGCCCGGCTCGGAGTCGACGCTCAGACCGTCGAACGTGTCGTCATCGTCGCCTGCGGGGCCGAGAGTCCGCTCGTCCCTGGCACGGCGGGGCGCGTCGTCGTCGGAATCGCCCGAACGATCGTCCCTCACCACGCGCGGTGCATCCCGTCCCGATGCATGTGCGCATCCTCGCGCGGGAACGGAGTCTCGTCAACGTGCGGGGGCGCGCACGGCTCGCCGTGCGCGCCCCCGCGAGGCGCCGCGCCGCGCCGGCGGGCGGTCAGCGGCCCGCTCGGAACGTCTGCACGCGCGTGATGCCGAAGCCGCGCGCACGCTGCTGCGGCGTCAGCATCTTCAGCAACTCCTGCTCGAAGCGGATGCGCGGTTCGGCGACCGCGATGCGCGCGCCCATGCGCCGCAGCAGGCTCGCCACGCGCTCCGTGGAGGAGCCCGCGACCGGCGAGACGACACCCGTCGTCACACCGGAGTCGGCGACCGAGCGGTCGGACTCGCGCTGCTCGCCCGCCTCGCCCGCGCCCGCGCCCGGCAGGAACAGGTTCTTCGGGAAGAGCGTCTCCTCGACCTCGACCGGCGGCAGCGAGGCGACGACGTGGACCTGAGCCTTGAGCACGTCCTTGACGTACGTCTCGGCGAGGGAGCGCAGGTCCTTCTGCTGGTCGGGGTCGAGCTGGAAGCGGTCGGACCACACGTGGACGACGCGCTCGACCGTCCGCGAGTCCTCGGAGTCGGGCGCGGGCGCGAGCACGTCGACGTAGCGCGGCAGGCTCGCCGCGAGCCGCGCCGCCGCGTCGGCGCCGAGGTTGCGCTCGACGGAGCGCAGCAGGTCCATGAACGCGTGCTGCCGCTCGACGGCGAGCCGCGCGGGCACCGCGCGGTCGTCGACGGCCTGCTGGACGACCGCCATCGCCTGGCGCAGATCGGCCGCGACCGACTCGCGCGCCACCCGATTCGCCTCGGGCGCCAGCGCGTCGACGAACCCGCTCGCGATGCGCTGCATGAAGATCGGCTCGAGCAGCGCCTCCTGCAGCGTGATCGCGCCGCCCTTGCCGAGTTCCTCGGCGAGGCCGGCCGAGTTGTCGACGAACTTCGCGCTCGCGTCGGCGTAGCGCCCGTCGCGGCGCGAGACGCGCGCGTCCATCAGCACCCACGTGGCGCCGCCGAGCTCGTCCCACGCGACGCTCTTGCCGACGCCGCGGGCCTCGTTCTGCGCGTCGCTCAGGCGCTTCTGGAACCAGGCGAGCTGCTCGTCCTTGCCGTCGAGCCGCGCCGCGAGGCGCTCGAGCTCCCGCGTGCGCTCCGCGGCCTCGACGTTCGCGTTCTCGAGCTCGGTGCGGCTGATCAGGCAGGGCCGGTCGTGCTCGTCGATCTCGAACCGGTCGCCGCAGGCGAGCGCCGTGCGCTCCGCGCCCTTCACGAACTCGACGTCGCCGGAGATCACGGTGACGGACACGGAGCCGTCGCCGCGCACCTCGACGCAGAAGGATGCGCCCACCGCCCGCACGGAGCCGCGCGGCGTGTTGATGACGATCTCCTCGCCCGGGGCGAGACGGATCGTCGCCATGCCCGAGTCGAGCGCCAGCGCGGCGCCGTCGGAGCCCGCCTCGAGGCGCACGTACGACGCGACCTCCGCGGTGATCCGGCGTCCGCCGCTGCCGGCGACGGCCATCTCGCCCGACTCGAGCTGCGTCGGGATGCCCTCGGCGAGGGCGCGGGGCCCGCCGTCGCGGTACAGCCCGGCACCGAAGTAGCCGGCCGCGCCGACGATCAGCGACGCCGCGACCAGCCGCAGCGCCGCGACGCGGCCCGGGACCAGCAGGCGCGCCACGTGGCCCGCCGGGCGCACGTCGTCGAGCCCCGGGAGGCTCGCCGCGCGCAGTGCGAGTCGCGACGCCTCCCAGCTCACGAGCGCGGCGTGGCCGCGCGTGGCCAGCACGGCGCGGAAACGCTCCGCGTCGTCGCGCACGGCCGCGCACTCCTCGCACTCCGAGGCGTGCGTGTCGAAACGCGTCGCCTCCTCGGGCTGGAGGAGGCCGTCGATCAGCTCCTCGACCCGATCTGCGTACTCGTGGCAGGTCATACCCACCCCCCTCGGCGCAACCGGGTCCCCAGGCGGCGGCGCAGTACGCCACGGCCCCGGGCCAGGTGCGACTTCACCGTGTTCACGTTCAGTGACAGCACGGCGGCCACCTCCTCGACGGGCAACCCGCGGAGGTGGAACAGTTCCAGCGGCCTGCGGTACGGGTCCGGCAGCGCGGCGATGGCTTCGCCGAGCAGCGTGCCGAGCTCGTCCTGCTCGAGGCCGGATTCGGTGACGTCGAGCGTGTCGGCGGGGCGCGCCCCGCGGCGGTCCGCGCGCTCCGGCGCGGCGGACCACGCGCGGTCGGCGAGGCGGCGGTGCCGGACCTCGCGGCGGACCTGGTCGATCGCCGCGTTCTCGGTCACGGCGGCGAGCCACGCGGAGACGTCGGCGTCGTCCGGGAGCGTCGCGAGGTGCCGGTACGCCTTCGCGAGCGCCTCCTGGAGCGCGTCCTCGGCGACCTCGGGGCTGCCCGAGCGCCGGAGCGCGATCACGAAGAGGCGGCGGTGGTGCAGCCGGACGAGCTCGGAGAAGGCCGCGATGTCGCCGCTGCGGAACGCGGCAGCGAGCCGCCGTTCCTCCACGGCGCGGTCCGACTTCTCCGAGGCGTTCACCTTCACGTCCCGGGGAACGCCGTCGCCGGGCGCTGGGTTGCGCATGGGCGGGTATGCTCCCACGAATCCTCCCGCGCGGCCAGGCTCGAGATCACACTTCCTGCATGCCCGTGCCCCCCGCCCGCGACCCGCGAGCCTGGCTCGACGCGGGTCCCTGCGCCGACCACGAGCCCGGCGCCGTGCGCCCCGTCCGCGACGGCGAGCTGCGCGTGGCGCTCTGCCGGGACGCCGCGGGAGCGTTCAGTGCGCTCGCCGACCGCTGCCCGCACGCCGGGGCCCCGCTGTCGGAGGGCGTGCTGCGCGAGGACCGCCTGGTGTGCCCGTGGCACGGGTTCGTGTTCCGGCCCGCGACGGGCGCGTGCGTGAACGTGCCCTCGTGCGCTCCGGTGCCGCGCCACGCCGTCGAGGTCGAGGGCGGGCGCGTGTTCGTGGCCCGCGCGCCGCTCGCCTGACGCGGAGCGCAGGCCGCGCGCCGCGCGCTCAGGCTGCGGGCGGGACCGGGGGCGGCTCGACGAACAGGTCGCGGGCGCCGATCTCCTCGCCGTCGATCTCGACCACGAACGAGTAGATGCCCGCGCGCGCGAGGGGCAGCCCGCGGAGCTGCACGGCGCCGCTGCCCTGCCCGGACTCGCCGATCTGCATCTCGACCGGACCCAGCGGATCGACCAGGTTCTGCTCGTCGGTGTCGCGGATGTAGATGCGCATCTCGTGCTTGCCCGGGTCGGCCCAGAGCTCGAACGCCAGGAAGCACTGCGGGTGCTGCGACGGGAAGCGCCGGACGAGGATGCGGTTGAAGATGCCGAGGATGCAGTCCTTCTCCCCGACCTTCGCGTGGGCGTCGCAGAGCAGCAGGTAGCCGAGGTGCGGCTTCGACATCGTCTGGATTCTCCGTGGGGGCGGCCGCCGGGCCGAGGGGCCGCCGAGGGTAGAGCCCCCGGGGCGGCCACCTGCGATTCAACGCAGGGCGCAGCCGAACGCGCGCACCTCCGGCGTCTCGACCGGCTTGTCCGCCAGGAGCGCCGCCAGTGCCGGGCGGACGAGCTCGCGGGCCTCGCGCGGCCGCATCCGGCGGTCGTCGTCGAGCGGCCCCCGATAGCGCAGCGCGCGCGCGGTGTCGACGACGAACGCGGTCGGCGTGACCCGGATGCCGAGGCGGCGCGCCGCGAGGCGCTCCGTGTCGAGGTAGACCGGCGCGCGCAGGCGCAGGGGCTCGACCGCGCGACGCACGGCGTCGGGCGTCTCGTCGGCCCCGCTCGCGACGAGCACGAAGCGCGCCCGCCCCGCGAACTCGTCGGCGAGGCGCGCGAGCGTCGCGCCGTAGCGTGCCGAGACGGGGCAGCGCGACGACCAGAAGACGAGCACGACCGGGATCGCGGGGTCCCCCGCGAGCTCCGCCCAGGGCACCTCGACCGCGGCCTCCGCCGGTGCGGTGCCCGCAGGCGGCAGGGCGCGCAGCGTCAGGCTCGCCGGCAGCGCCTCGCCCACGGCCGGCGGCACCGGCGGGGTCGGCGCCGGCGGCGGGGTCGCGGCATCGGCCGACGCCGACGCCGCCTCCGCCGAGGCGGGCGGCGGATCGCCCGCGCGCACGCTCCCCGCGAGCGCGGCCGCGGCCGCGAAGAGCGCGGCGATCCACGGGAAGACGTGACGCCTCACGCCGGACACGGTATCCCCACCCGGACGCCCGCGGCGCACGGATTGCGCCGCAGCGCACGCGCGCGGCACGGCCTCGCCGAGGCGCGCGGACGCCCCCCGGAGCACGCGGCGGCCATGTACGACCACGTCGTCGTCCACTACAGCGAGATCGGCACCAAGTCGGGCAACCGCGCGATGTTCGAGCGCGCGCTCGCGCGCAACATCGCGGCCGCGGCGGGCCGCTTCGCGACGGTGGACGTGCGCCGCGAGACCGGACGCCTCGTCTTCGCGGTCCCGGACGCGGCGCGGGAGCGCGTCGACGAGCTCCTCGCCGCGGTCGCGCTGCTGCCGGGCGTCGCCTCGGCGGCGGGCGCCGTGCGCACGGCCCCGACGCTCGAGGCGATGGGCGCGACCGCCGTGCGCCTCGCGGCGCGCCGCACGGGCTCGTTCAAGATCGTCGCGAAGCGCTCCGAGAAGGCGCTGCCCTTCGACAGCCGCGACATCTGCCGCGAGGTGGGCGCGGCCGTGGCCGCCGCCACCGGGCGCCCGGTCGACGTCCACACGCCCGACGCCGTCTACACGGTCGAGGTGGACGTGCGCCGCGCGTACGTCCGCGACGCGCACGTCGCCGGTCCGGGCGGCCTCCCGGTCGGCGCCTCCGGCCGCGTCGTCGCGCTCCTCTCCGGCGGCATCGACTCCCCGGTCGCCGCGTACCTCGCGATGCTGCGCGGATGCCGCGTCACGGCGGTGCACGCCTGGAACCGCTCGTACTCGGGCGACGGGGTCCGCGAGAAGCTGCTGCGGCTCGCCGCGGCGCTCGCGCCGCACCACGGCCCGCTGCGCCTCGAGCTCGTCCCGTTCGAGGGCATCCAGCAGGAGATCGTCGCCGCGGCGCCGGCCGACGTGCGCATGCTGCTCTACCGCCGCGCGATGTTCCGCATCGCCGACGCCGTGCGGCGCGAGCGCCGCGCCGGTGCCACGGTCGTCGGCGACGCCGTGGGGCAGGTCGCGTCGCAGACGCTCGCGAACCTGGGCGCGGTCTACGCGGTGGCCGCGCCGCCCGTCCTCACGCCGCTCGCAGGCTCGAACAAGCTCGACGTCGAGGCGGTCGCGCGGCGGATCGGGACGTACGACGTCTCCGTGCTGCCGGGCGCCGACTGCTGCGGCCTGCTCGTGGCGCGCCACCCGCGCACGGCGACGACCGCCGCCGAGCTCGCGCGCTTCGAGGAGGGGTACGACTCCGCCGCCCTGTTGAAGGCGGCGCTGGCCGAGCGCGAGACGCACACGATCGCTCCGACGTGATCGCAGGCACGCTGCGGGCGTAGACTCCGCACGGCGAGGTCACGGAGGACGCGATGGCCAAGAAGTCTGCGCCGAAGGCGGCTCCCGAGGAGGGCGCGGAGGCGGCGGCCCCGAAGCCGCCGGCACCCCCGGCGTCCCCGAAGTCCCCGGCGGCTCCGCCGAAGCCGGGCGGGAAGGCCGCCGCGGCGCCGGCCGCGAAGGCCCCGGCCCCGCCGGCCGAGGCCGCCGCCGCGACCCCTCAGGCGGAGGCGCCGGCCGGCGTCGCCGCGTCGAAGTCCGCCGGCGACTTCGAGATCAGCCGCTTCCACGTGGACCTCAACTCCGGCTCCGTGCGGCACGAGCGCGTGCGCTGCACCGACGCCGAGGACGTGCTCGGCGGCGCCGCGCGCGCCTTCAAGCTGCTCGCCGCGCACCCCGTCGCCGACGCCTACGCGTCCGACGCGCTGTTCATCCTGAACCTCGGCCTGCTCTCGGGCAGCCAGCTCATGACCGGCCTCCGCACGTTCTTCCACGCGTACTCGCCGCTCAAGGTCGGCGCCGCGGGGAAGCCCGGCGCGATGTGGACCGCGGGCAGCGGAGACTTCGGCACCCGCCTGCGCACGCTCGGCGTGGACGAGGTGATCTTCACCGGCCGGCTCGCGACCCCGAGCACGCTGCGCCTCTCGGCGTCCGAGTCGGCGCCCGGCGGCGTGCTGTTCGAGTTCCTCGACGCGACCGACCTCGCCGGGAAGACCATCAACGGCAAGATCCAGGCGCTCTACGGCCAGTACAAGGGCGCGCACTTCGCCGCGATCGGACCCGCGGGCGAGAACTGGCGCCACGTGCGCTACGCGGCGATCGGCCTCTCGACCGAGAACCAGCTGAAGTCGGGCGACCCGAAGCAGCGCTTCTGCGGGCGCGGCGGGATCGGCGGCGTCATGGGCTCGAAGAACCTCTTCGCGATCGTCTCCGACGCGCCCGCGCCGCGACCGGCGGGGGCGCACCCGGCGCTCAAGGACATCAACCTCGAGGTGGCGCGCGGCAAGGGCAGCGCGCGACTGCGCGACAAGGGCAAGGGCGGCGGCGGCGGCACGTGGTCGAACTACGACGCGCTCAATCCCGTCCATTCGATGCCCGAGATGAACTTCTCGCCGACGGGCACGGAACAGTCGTTCCCGCTCTGGCGCGAGAACGTCGAGAAGGGCGCGTACGTCGTCAAGGACGAGGCGTGCTACCGCTGCGGCATCCGCTGCCACAAGAACGTCTACGACAAGGACGAGGGCGGCAATGCCGGGAAGTTCCGCGCGAAGCTCGACTTCGAGCCGCTCAATCTCCTCTCGTCGAACATCGGCATCTTCGACATCGACCAGGCCTGCACGCTGGTCGAGCTCGTGGACGAGCTCGGCATGGACTCGATCTCGTGCGGCGTCAGCGTCTCGTACGCGATGGAGTGGAACCGGCGCCACCCCGACGCGCCGCTCGCGGGCGGCGTCGCTTACGGCGACTTCGAGGGTGCGCACCGCGTGATCGAGCAGATCGCCGCGGGCGAGCTGCCGCTGCTCGGCCAGGGCACGCGCCGTCTCGCCGAGGTGCTCGGCGAGACCGGCTACGCCATGCAGTGCAAGGGAATGGAGCTGCCGGCGTATCTGCCGCACACCAATCCCGGCTATCCGTTCGCGCTCGCGGGCGGGCACATGTCGATGCGCACGTATCTGCTGCTGCTCTACGAGCGCGAGACCGGACTCGACTACTGGGTGGACGCCGTCACGAACCGCGGCATCGCGATCCTGCGCGACGACATCACCGGCGCCTGCAAGTTCTGCGGTCTGCCCGACAAGACGATGGTCGATGCGATCCGCGCGCTCAGCGACTTCGACATCGACGAGGCGGGGCTCCGCAACGTCATCGTGCGCACGTATCTGCGCGGCTACCGCATCGAGAAGGAGCAGGGCTTCGACGAGTCCGACTACGTGATGCCGGCCGAGTCCCACGACAAGCACCCGGCGATCGAGCTCCCCTACTTCAACACCCCCGAGTTCTTCGGCGAGCTGCGCACCAAGGTCCTCGCCCGCTTCGACCAGTTGCTGGTCGAGCACGCGCTCTGACCGGCGGGCCGGGCTACGTCCCCGCGTCGACCACGAACCCGAGCTCCGCGAGGGACGCTCGGCCGTCGGCTCCGTGCAGCAGGTCGCGGAGGGCCGTCACCGCTGGGCGGGAGAGGCGCTCCTCGCGTGCCACGACGTCGTAGCGCTCGTCGCGGAGCGGCAGGAACGCGAGGCCGTTCGCGGTCGCGAGCAGGTCGAGCGTGACGCCCCAGTCGGCGCGGCCCTGCGCGACGGCTGCGGCCACGGCGTGGTGGCTCTTCGCCTGCGCGTGCCAGCCGTCGGGGCGCACGCCGGCGAGCAGTCCGTCGAGCAGCACGCGCGTCCCGCTGCCCGCGTTGCGGTTGACCATGCGCGCGGAGGCGGCGCACGCGCGGCGCACGGCGTCGGCGGCGTCGCCGGCACCCTCGAAGCGCGCGTCGCCGGGGCGGAACACGACGCCCTGGCGCCGCCCGTAGCCGCCGAGCACGACGACGCCGCGCGGCAGGAACGGCACGTTGTAGACGCCGCTCGCCGGGTCGAGCAGGTGCACGCCCGCGACGTCGCCCTCGCCGCGCGCGAGCGCCGCGAGACCGCCCTCGGAGCCGACCGCGATCGACTTCGTGCGGAAGCCGCGCGCGGCGACGAGGCCGAGCAGCCGGTCGAGGCCCACGCAGTGGCTGCCGATCGCGACGAGGTCGGCCGCGCGCGCGGCGCCGATGCGGCGCACTGCGACGCGCGCGCCCGCGGCCACGAACTCCTGGTCGTGCGGCACGCGCACGAAGCCGTCGGCGCGGCTGAACGCGCTCACGCTGCCGCTGCCGGCGCCGAGCGGGTACGCAGACAGGCCGCCCGGGCCCTCGACCAGGTCCACGAGGGTGTACTGCGTGCGGCCGGTCTCCGACTCGAGGCGCAGCGGCAGTGTCGCCGTGACGACGTCGTCCGGCGCCGCGGCGCGCCCGGCGAGGCGGCGCACGAGCGGCGCCACGAACTCGTGGAACGTGAACACGGCGGACGTCGGGAAGCCGGGCAGGATCACGAGCGCGCGCCCGGCGACGACCGCGAGACAGATCGGCTTGCCGGGCTTCAGCGCGACGCCGTGCACGAGCACGCCGGGCGAGTCGGGCAGCTCGCGCGCGAGGCACTCGACGACGCGGTGGTTCAGGTCGCCCGCGCCCTTCGACGTGCCGCCGGAGAGCAGCACGACGTCGTGCGCGGCGAGCAGCTCGCGCAGGCGCGCGGCCAGCTCCGCCTCGTCGTCGCGCGCGATCCCGGCCTCGTGCGCGTGACCGCCGCACTCGCGGACGGCGTCGGCGACCACGCGCTGGTTCGAGTCATGGACGTCGCCCGGGCAGAGCGCCTCGCCCGGCGCGCGCAGCTCGTCGCCCGTCGAGAGCACGGCGACGCGGGGCGCCGCGACCACGTCCACCTCGGCGACGCCGACCGCCGCGAGGAGGCCCGTGTCGCGCGACGTCAGGAGTTCGCCTGCGCGCAGCACGATCTCGCCGCGCCCGAGGTCGGTGCCCGCCCACGCGACGTGCTGCCCCGGCGCCGCCGCGCGCTGCACGAGCACGCGCCCCGCGTCGCGCGCGAGCGTGTGCTCGATCATGACGACGGCGTCGGCGCCGCGCGGCACCGCGCCGCCCGTCGCGATCGGCGCCGCGTGGCCGCGCCGCAGCTCGTAGCCCGCGGGGGCCGGGTGCCCGGCGGCGATGTCGACCGCGTCGAGCGTCAGCTCGACGGGCGCGTACTCCTCGGCGCCGTACGTGTCGGCGGCGCGCACGGCGCAGCCGTCCACGTTCGCGCGGTCGAAGCCCGGCACGTCGACGGGCGCGCGCACGTCGGCGGCGAGCACGCGCCCGAGGGCGGCCGCCAGCGCGACGCGCTCGGCGCGCGGGACGAGGTGCGCGCACGCCGCCTCGAAGCGCGCGTGCGCCGTCGCCTCGTCCACGACGTCGAGGAACTGGTGCTGCCTCACGGGCGCACGCTGCGCGGACGCGACGCGCTCACGAGCCGAGCGTCCACGCGTCGTAGAAGTGCACGGCGACCGTCGCGCCCGCGGGCAGGCCCTCGGACGACGCGGGCACGAGCACGAAGCCGTCGGCGCGCGTCGTCGAGGACAGCACGGACGCGCCGCTCGCCGCGATGGGGACGACGCCGCCCGCGGCGAGCCGCACGCGCACGTAGTCGCTGCGGCCGAGCTGCGATGCGATGCGCTCGGAGAGCGGCAGCTCGGCGCAGCCGTAGGGCCACGCCGCGGGCAGACCCGCGAGCGTGCGGATCGCCGGCCCCGCGAAGAGGTCGTAGGCGCAGAGACACGCGACGGGATTGCCGGGCAGCAGGAACACCGGCGTGCCGCCGATGCGCCCGATCCCGCTCGGCGCCGCCGGCCGCACGGCGACGCCGTGCACGGGCAGCGCGCCGAGCTCGCGCACCAGCAGCGGCAGGAAGTCCTCGCGGCCGACGGACGTCCCGCCGGCGGCGACGATCACGTCCGCACCGGGCGCGGCCAGCGCGGCGCGGATCGCGGCGGCGTCGTCGCGCAGGCGCAGCGACTCCGCGACGACGCCGCCGTCGCGCGCGACGAGCGCCGCGAGCATCGGCGTGTTGCTGTCGACGATGCGGTCGCCCGACGGCGTCGCGCCGGGCGGCAGCAGCTCGTTGCCGGTGACGAGCAGCCGCACGCGCGGCCGCGCGACGACCGCGACGGGACTCGCGCCGACGCTCGCGAGCAGTCCGACGTCCTGCGGGCGCAGGCGGCGGCCGCGCGCGAGCAGCGCGTCGCCGCGGCGCACGTCCTCGCCCACGCGGCCGACGTTGCGGCCGGGCGTGACGACGTCCACGGCCTCGACGCTCTCCGCGCCCTCGCGCGCGCACTCGGCCGGGAGCACCGCGTCGGCGCCGGCGGGCAGCGCGGCGCCCGTCATGATGCGGCACGCGGTGCCCGCGGCGAGGACCGTGTCGCCGCCGGCGCCCGGCATCTGCTCGCCCACGAGCCGCAGCGCACGCGGCGCGTACGGCGTCGCACCGAACGTGTCCTCGGCGTGCACGGCGTAGCCGTCCATCGCGGCGCGCGGGAACGCGGGCACGTCCACGCCGCTCGCGACGTCGGCCGCGAGCACGCGGCCCGCGGCGTCCGCCACGTGAACGCTCTCGGCGCCGAGCGGCACGAGCCCCGACAGCGCCTCGGCGACGGCGTCCTCGAGCGCCACGCGCGTGCGGAAGCCGCGCATCCGCACGTCGTCGTCCGCGGCGCCTGCGGCCGCCGCGCAGCCGCCCTCGGCCGCGCCGACCAGCTCCACGCGGCTGCCGTCGCGGAGCGCGAACGCGGCGAGTCCGGCGCGCGGCAGCTCCTCGCCGTCGCGGAAGAGCACGAGGTAGGGATGGACGCGTCCGCGCGCGTCGAGGACACGCGGGCGCAGCTCCGGGTGCACGCCGAAGAGCGCCTCGAGCGCGGCGGCGACGTGGTCCGCGCGCACACGCACCTCGCCGCGTCCTTCGGAGTAGCGCGCGAGCACCTCGGGCACCTCGACGATCACGTCGGCCATCGGCGGCGATGCTACGAGAGACGGGCGCCCCACCGCGTACGCTCTCGGCGTGGACCACGCCGCACGCGCGCTCGCCCGCGCCGCACTCGACGCCGACGCGCTCCGCGCGATCGCCGCGCACGCCGCGGCGACCTGGCCGGAGGAGTGCTGCGGGTTCGTCGCGGACGACGGCCTGCGGCGCTGCGCGAACGACGCCGACGCGTGCCACGCCGCCGACCCCGCCGCGTTCCCGCGCACGGCGCAGAACGGGTTCCGTCTCGCGGCGCGCGACCTGCTCGCGCTCGCGCGGAGCTTCGACGGGAACGCGCCCGCGCGCGTGCTCTACCACTCGCACCCGGACGCGCCCGCGTGGCCGAGCGACGCCGACATCGCGGGTGCGACGTTCGAGGGCCGTGCCGTGTGGCCGGGGCTCGCGCACCTCGTCGTCTCGGTCGTGGCGGGCACGCCGGTCGAGGCCGCGCTGTTCGACCTCGACGACGGCGCGCCCGTGCTCGTCGCGCGCTACGCGCTCGCCGACGTGGAGCGCAGCGCCGCGCCGATCATCTTGTAGAGCAGGCGCGCGCCGACGTTCGCGTTCCACTCGCCGTCGCCCGGCTGCGGCGCCACCTCGACGAGGTCGCCGCCGACGATGCGCCGGTCGCTGCGCACCACGCGGTCGAGCAGCACGAGCACGTCGTGCCACGTGAGGCCGCCGGGCACGGGTGTGCCCGTGCCCGGGCAGAGCGCCGGCTCGAGCCCGTCGATGTCGAAGCTCAGGTAGACCGTCCCGGGCAGCTCGTCGACGAGCTCGTCGCAGATGCGTGTCCACGGCTCCCCGGACGCGCGGCGCAGCGCGACGTCCGCGTCGTACGCCACGTGCACGCGGCCCTTCGACCCGGCGGCGATCGCGGCCTCCTCCTCGGAGTAGTCGCGGATGCCCGTCTGCACGATGCGCGCGACGCCCGGCACGTGCTCGAGCACGTTGAACATGATCGACGCGTGCGACCAGCGGAAGCCCTCGTACGCGGGGCGCAGGTCGTGGTGCGCGTCGAGGTGCAGGATGCCGAGACCCGGGTGGCGCGCGGCGTGCGCGGCGATCGCGCCGAACGGCACGGAGTGGTCGCCGCCGAGCGTGAACACGGTCTTCCCCGCGTCGAGCTGCGCGGCGACGTGCCGCTCGACCCACGCGTTCATGCGGCCGCAGAGCTCGTTCACCGTCGCGAGACGCTCCGCGAGCTGCGGGTCGTCGCCCGCGCCGCCCGCCGCGATGATCGGCGCGGCGGCCGCGCGCGCCGCGTCGCTCCAGCCGCGCACGACCTCCGCCTCGGCAAGGTCGAGCAGCGCGATGCCCCGTTCGTAGGGGCGCCCGAACTGCCGGTCGAACAGGTCCACCTGCCGGCTCGCCTCGAGCATCGCCGCGGGCCCGTTCGCCGTGCCGTCGCCGTAGGAGACCGTCGCCTCGAACGGCACCGGCACGACGACGACGCGCGCGTCGGCGACCGACGTCGGCAGGCCGAAGACGCCGTCGCCCGACGCGGCCGCACCCGGGTCGAAGCCCCCCGGCAGCGTGCCGCTCATCGCGTGCCGCCCGCGAGCAGCCGCTCGGCGAGATCCTCCGGCGACTCGAGGACGAGCGCCTCGGGCGCGAGCGCGTCGAGCTGCGCCGCGTCGAACGTGCGGTTCGCCTCGGCGAGCGCGTCGCGCAGCACGTCGAGACGCGGGCCGAGCAGGCGCTCCTTCGCGTCGCGCGCGAGGTCCTTCGCGAACGTCACGTGCAGGAGCGCGAGTCCGCGCACGCCGGGACCGTCGGCGAGCAGCGGCACGATCAGGATGCGGCTCCCGTCGCCGCGCCCGACGCCCACGAAGAGCCGCCGCTCGGCGGCGACGTGGCGCTTGGTGCCCGCGAGCGCGCCCCAGTCCTCGAGACGGCTGCGCAGCCGCGACGCGACACCGTGGCGCGACGTGATGCGGATGCGCGTGTCGGGCCCCGGCGTGCCGTCGGGGCGCAGGTCGCGCACCTCGTAGAGCGACAGGCCCTCGATCGCGGCGACGGCGGGCGCGATGCGCGCGAGCTCGAGCACGTCGACCGGCGCGAGCGCGTCGCGCGGAGCGCCTGCGTCGCGCAGCGCGCGCGCGAACAGCTCGGGCAGCTCGTCCTCGGGCCGCGAGGTCCCCACCGTGACGATCTTCGCCTGGTGCTTGATGGCGTCGATGGGGCGCGCCGTCTGGTCGAGCGCGTCGCCCAGCGCGTTGACGAGCGCCGCGACGAGGTCGGTGCCGTCGCCGTCGAAGAGCGCCGCGTCGTCGGGGCCGGGCACCGCGACGCCGGTCGTGCGGTCGAGGAGCAGCGCGACGCGCACCGCGGTGACGGGGTGGAGCGACGCCGTGAAGCGCCCGCGCTGCAGCAGCTCCAGGTACTCGCGGCGCGCAGGCAGGAGACGCTGCGGGAGGCTCGCGCGCTCGCTGCTGTCCTCCAGCGCCCCGACGAGCGTCGAGCGCACGCCCGACAGGAACCGCGCGCCCTCGTCGATCGCGCGCGCCGCGTGGTAGCCGAACAGGTGCCCCGCGAGCGCCGAGAGCAGCATCGAGCTGAGCGGCGGCGCCGGCGGCAGGTGCACGACCGCGCACGCGTACGGGTCGAAGCGCGTCTCCCCGGCGGAGCACAGCACCACGGGCACGCCCTTGTGCGCGCGGAAGATGGCGACGTCCTTCACGACGTCGTTCAGCACGGCCTCGGGCAGCCCGGCGGCGAGGACGAGCGTCATCGGCTCGCTCGACAGGTCGATGTGCTTCTTGTCCTCGACGGTGTCGACGGCGATCGACTTGTAGCAGAGCTCCGAGAGCTTGATGCGCAGCTCGCGCGCCGCCACGTGGCTGGGGCCGCTCGCGACGACCGCCCAGTGCTCGCGCGTGGGCGCGAAGCGCTCGGCGGCACGGCGCACGCTCTCCTCGTCGTCGAGCACGCGCTGCATGAGCGCGGGCAGCGCGAGCAGCTCCTCGAGCGCGCGCGCGACCGTCCGCGCGTCGGCGTCTCCGCGCGCCTCCGCCATCGCGAGGGCCAGCAGCGCACCGGCGACGACCTGCGCGTAGAACGCCTTCGTGGACGCGACCGACATCTCGACGTCGCGGCCGTCGGACGTGTAGACGACGCCGTCGGCGCGGTACGTGACGTCGGAGTTGCGGCGGTTGACGACGGCGATGACGAGCGCGCCGCGGCGCCGCACGAGGTCGAGCGCGCGGTTCGTGTCGGCCGTGCTGCCCGACTGCGTGACGGCCACCACGATCGTGTCGCTCATGTCGTCGGCGAGGTGGAAGCCCGAGAGCTCCGTCGCGGGCAGCGACTCGATGCGCAGGCCGTCGGCGCGCAGCACGCGCCGGACGTGCTCGCAGATGCCCGCGCCGGCGATCGCCGCGGTGCCCTGCCCGACCACGTAGATGCGCCGCACGCGCCCCTCCGCGAGCCGCTCGCGCGCGGCCGCGGGCAGGAGATCGTGCGCGAGCCGCGCCTCGCCGTCGGGTCCGCGCGAGACGCGCCCGAGCAGCGTGCGCGCGACGGAGCGCGTGGACTGCGTGATCTCCTTGCGGAAGAAGTGCTGGAACGCGCCGCGGTCCACGTCGCGCGTGGTGATCTCCGCGGTGCGCACGTCGCCGGCGGCGACCGGCAGCGCCTCGCCGTCCATGCCGAGGCGCGTGATGCCCGCGACACCGGACGGCCCGTCGGCGCCGACCGCGGCCACCTGGCCGGCGCTGCCCGGATCGCCCGCGCGGCGCTGCGTCTCGCCGTCGATCTTCACGTACTGCGCCGTCTCCTCGACGAGCCCGTACACCTCGGACGACGCGACGAAGCCGTCGGGCGACACGCCCACGTAGAGCGACTGCCCGCTGCCGCGCAGCGACAGGAAGAGCCGCCCGGGCGCGAGGTCCGTGACCATGCCGAGCGCGCACGAGCCCTCGAAGCGCGCGGCGGCGCGGCGGAACGCCTCGAGCACGTCGTGGCCCGCGGCGAGCCCGCGCTCGATCTCGAGCGCGACCACCTTCGTGTCGGTGGTGACGCGCGGCGAGACGCGGCGGCCGGTCTCGTCCTCGTACTCGGCGCGCAGCGCGAGGTGGTTGTCCACGTCGCCGTTCATCACCACGAAGACGCGCCCGCGGCGCGCGTCGCCGGGGCCCGCGTGCGCGGCCTCGTCGGACGCGTACGCGGCGTTGTCGACCGGGTGGCAGTTCGGCACGCTGATGACGCCCGACGACGCCCAGCGCGTGTGACCGAGCACGACGACGCGCGTGGCGGCGACGTCGAGCGCCGCGCGGAGCAGGGCGTCGCCGCGCACCTGGCGGCGCAGCTCGGCGCCGTTGTCGCCGAGTCGCCCGACCTCGGCCGCGACCTTGTAGACGAACGTCACGGACGCGCCCGGGCCACCCGCAGCGGGCGGCCGGTGGACGATCGACAGCGCGGGCAGGTCGGGCTGCGCGCCCCGCGCCCCGAGCGCGTCGTCGCCGCCGACGGCGTGCACCGCGGCGAGGAACGCCGCGTGCGCCGCGTCGTCGTCGAACGCCACCTGAACGGCCACGCCCGCCGAGTCGCGGCCGCGGATCTCGATGCGGTCGATCGCGCGCAGGACGAGCGCGAGGCGCCGCAGCGAGACGAGCGCCGCCGCGCCGCCGTGCGCGCCGCCCGCGAGCGTCTGCACCTCGTCCACGAGCGCGAGCGCCTCGCGCTCGACGTGCCACGCGACGTCGAGCACGCGCAGGAGCCGCGCCGAGAACGACTCGAGGTCGGCCTGCGCGAGGTCGGCGGCGGCGAGGCGCCGCTCCTCGGCCTCGGCGAACCCCCGCAGTCGCGTGGCGTGCTGCGCGACGCGCGCGCGGCAGTCCGCGTCCGCGACGAGGGCGGGGAACGTGCCGGGACGCTTCAGCCCGCGCGCCCACTCGGTGAGCCGCGCGAGCGCCGCGTCGCCCCCGGCGTACGCGGCGCGGGCGGCAGCGTCCACGCCGCGCGCCGCCACGGCGTCGAAGCCGGCCGCGAGCACGGTCGCGACGTCGCCCTCGGCGGCGTCCGGCGCGGGGGCGGGGGCGCTGCCCCGCGCGACCTCGACGAGCGCGGCGATGCCGCAGCGCAGCACGACGCCGCCCGTGGGCAGCACGACGAGCGTGCCCGGGGGGCAGCGACGGGGGTCGGCGCCGAAGCGGACGCGGGAGGCGAGCCGGCGGAGCGCGCGCAGGAAGCCCATCGAGGGAGTATCCGCAGCGGGACTCCGCGCGCGGAACATTGCGTGTCGCGGCCGGGAGGCTGGGGACTCAAGGCGGGCACCCGTGCTGTCCGAAGGAGGAGCGGAGGCCGTTCCGTCGATGTCCGCCGTCTCTCGCAGCCGCACCCCGAAGATCCTGCAGAGCAGCCGTGCGCAGGCCGTGCTCATCGGCGCCGTGGTCCTGATCGCGGCGGCGATCGCGATCCCGCAGTTCGTGACGTGGGACAACCCGAACTTCGACGAGAACGCGGTCGACCTGGCCGAGGTCGAGGCGCTGGCGCGCGTCGAGCGCAAGGTGCAGGAGGCGGCGCCTGCGGCGGCCGCGGCCGAGGAGCAGGCCCGGCAGGACGAGGAGCGCCTGCAGCGTCTGCGCGCGGGCGCCATGCCGAGCGCCGACGGCGACCTCGACGTCGGCCTGCGGCTGCGCTGGACCGAGTTCCCGGCGGGCGCGCCGATCCGCGCGCGCGTCTCCGTGCGCAACATGTCGCTCGAGCCCATCCACGTCCCCGCACCGGGCGAGGCGCAGCCGACGCTGCTGCTCGAGATCCTCGACGCCGAGGGCGCGACGGTGCGCCGCGTCGTCGAGCAGACGCCGGACGTCCTCCCGCACCGCACGCTGCGCCTCGAGGCCGGCGAGCGCGCGGAGATGAAGGTCGACGTGATCGTCGCGGGCGAGGACCCGCTGCCGCCGGGTGAGTACCGGCTGGTCGCGGAGTACACCGCCGATCCCGCGTGGCGCCGCACCGGCCTGCCGATGTGGGCGGCCCCCGCGGGCCCGCGCCGCTCGGACTACGTGACGTTCCACGTCACGGCGCCGAGCGAGCCGCGGTAGCTCGCGACTACGGCGTCGCAGCCGCCGCGCGCCCCGCGGCCCACTCCGCGCGGACGAAGCGCACGAGCTCGGCGACCAGGTCGGCGCGGTTGAACGGCGCCACCAGATACGCGCCGGGGGCCCCGGCGGCGAGCGCCGCGGCGAGCAGCTCGCGCGCGATCGCGAGTCCCTCGTCGCGCGCGGCGGCGCCTTCGGGTGCGCGCTCCATGCGTGCGACGACCGCGTCGGGCACGCGCACGCCGGGCACCTCGTGCTGCACGAAGCGCGCGTTCCGGTGCGAGACGAACGGCATCACGCCCGGGAGCACGGGGATGCCGCACGCGGCGGTCGCGGCGGGGATCTCGGCGATGCGCTCGACGTCGTAGCAGAGCTGCGTGAGCGCGAACTGCGCTCCGGCCGCGACCTTGCGCCGCAACCGCTCGAGCTGCCCGTCCATCGTGCGGAAGTTCGGGTTGAACGCGACGCCGACCGTGAACCCGGCGCCGCGCCCGATCGACACGCCGTGCCGCGTCTCGCCGCGGTTCAGCGCCGACACGATCTCGACCAGCCCGATCGAGTTGACGTCGAAGACCGACGTGACCCCCGCGGGGTCGCCGGCGCGGCGGTCGCCCGGCGGGTCCCCCGTCACGCACAGCACGTGGCGGATGCCGAGGGCCGCGGCGCCCATCAGGTCGCTGTGCAGTCCGATGGCGTTGCGGTCGCGCCCCGTGAAGTGCACGAGCGGCTCGATCCCCGCGTCGCGGCGCGCGAGGTACGCCATGCCGACGTTGCCCATCCGCACCGAGGCGAGGGGGTTCTCCGCGAACGAGACGAGGTGCACGCCCGCCTCGCGCAGGAGCGCGGCGCCCTCGATCACCTTCTCGGTCGCGAGTCCGCGCGGCGGCTCCAGCTCGACGACGAACAGCGGCTCGCGCCCGAGCGCGGCGAGGAAGCCCGAGCGCGGCGTCGCGGCCGCGCCTTCCGACGGCGCGGCGGGCTCCGGCTCCACGGTGACGGCCGCGCGCGAGCGCGGCGTGAGCGCGCGACCGCGCACGCGCTCCGCGATCGCCGCGATCGCGCGCGCGTCGGTGCCGCAGCAGCCGCCGATCAGGTTGGCGCCCGCCTCGGCGATGCGCACGGCCATCTCGGCCATGTACTCGGGGTGCGGTTCGTAGACGAGCCGCCCCTCGCGCACGTCCGGCAGGCCCGCGTTCGGGAACGCGGAGAGCGGCGCATCGGTCAGGGACGCCATGCGGCGCACGGTGGCGAGGGCGTCGGCGAAGCCGCGTCCGCAGTTGACGCCGACGCCCGCCGCCCCCGCCGCGAGCAGCTCGTCGATGGCGCGCCCGATCGAGACGCCGGAGAGGCTGCCGTGGCCCTCGTAGAACGCCATCTGCGCGAGCACGGGGACGTCGGGCGCGGCGACGCGCGCGGCGCGCAGCGCGGCGCGGATCTCGTCGAGGCTCGTGAAGGTCTCGAGCAGGAAGAGGTCCACGCCGCCCGCCGCGAGCGCGCCGAGCTGCTCGGCGAAGTGGCGCTCGAGGGCGTCCGGCGGCGGCGGCGTCTCGCCGCGCTCGATGCCGAGCGGACCCACACTGCCCGCCACGAACACGCCGCGCCCGGCGACCGAGCGCGCGAGCCGCGCGCCGCGATAGTTGAACTCGAACGTCCGCTCCCCGAGCCCGAAGCGCTCGAGGTGCGGGCGGTTCGCGCGGAACGTGTTCGTCTCGAGCACGTCCGCGCCGGCGGCCACGTACTCGCGGTGCACGTCGCGCACGACGTCGCGGCGCGAGGAGTTCAGCTCCTCGAAGCAGACGTCCGCCCCGATGCCGCGGCGCAGCAGCGCCGTGCCCATCGCGCCGTCCCCGACGAGGACGCGCGAGGTCAGAGCGGCGACGAACTGCTCGCTGCGGGCCACGTGGCCTCCTCTTCTACCCAGGCCGGCCCGCGTTCAACGAACGACGCCCCGGCGGAGCGTTCCGCCGGGGCGTCGAGGACGAGGAACGGCGCGCCTCAGTCCGCGAGCGTCAGGACGAACTTGCCGTCCGTCACCTGGATCGTCGCGGGACCGTTGCCCGAGACCTTGACCATCGTGCCGGAGAAGCTCCCGGCGATGCGGGAGCCGTCGTACGCGTCGATCGTGACCGTGAACGCGTTCGACGAGTCGGCCTTGTAGCTGTCCGTGTTCGGCGGAAGGATCGTGGTGACCGAGAACAGCGCTCCGAAGAACTGGGATCCGGAGTACGTCTGCGGGAACTGCACCTCGTCGATCGGCCGACCGAGCAGCACCTGGATGAGGAGCTGGTCGATCTTCGCGTTCGGCGGCGTGCCGCTCGTTCCGCCGCCCGACAGGTTCACGCGGTTGAGACCCGGCTCGAACGACGCGGCCGCGCTCTGCGGGTCGCGCGAGTTGCGGGGCGGGGTGCGCCTGAAGTTCGTGGACCCGAACCGGGCGGAGATGAAGTCCTTGCCCTTCACCGGCTGCGGCGGCTCCGTGACGGTCAGCTCGCCCGTGTACTCCGACTCGCCGATCTTGTTGACGACACGGACGGGGGCGTCCCCCGCGGGCGTCTTCTTGTGGAGCACGACCGTCAGCGCGTCGTCCGAGAACGCCGTGACGCGCGCCTTCTTGCCGTTGACGTACACCTTCGGCGCGTTGCGCTTGTTCTCGAGCTCGCCGAAGAAGTCGCCGCTGATGGTGAGCGTGCCGCCCGCGGCCACCGTGCCGACGTCGAGGCCGTTGATGATCGGACGCGCGAGCTCGAGCTCGCCGGCGACCTCCTCGCTGCCCTTCACGCCGACGTCGAAGAACCCCGAGCCCTTCGCCGACTGGATGGCGAAGACCACCGTGTGCCCGTCCGAGCTGACGAGCTTCGCCTTGGCCTTCGGTCCCTTCCCCTCGTTGTTGGAGTTCGGGCGCAGCTCGATCTTGGGCTTCGTCCCGACCTCGCCCTCGAAGACGGCCGTGACCTGCGTACCGATCGTGGACCGCTGCGGGGAGACGTCCGCGAAGGCGTCGACGGCGCGCGCCAGGGCGGCACCGAGGAGCGCCGCGGCGCCGAGTGCGAGCAACATGTTCTTCAAGACTGGAACCCTCCTGATGGGGTGATGGCGCCGGCACGGCGCAACTTTGCGGCGGCCCGGCCGGGCCGACCGGCTGCGAGGTGGCGTCGAAGGGGGCGACGCCCGCGCCGGGGACAGAGTCCGACCTGATTCGGCCGCTGTCAAGGCGTGGCGGCGCCGGACCCGCAGGTACCCTCGCCGCCCATGGACTACGCCGACCTCTTCGAGCGCCAGGGCCGCGCCTTCGACGACCTGCTGATGGCCGCCGCGAAGCTGCCGCCCGAGCAGTTCACCGCGCCGGGCCCGGCCGACGGTCCGTCCGTGCGCGACCTGCTCGTGGCGATGCTCGACGAGCAGCGGCGGCTCGTGCACGGCGCGCTCCTCGCCCGGCGCCACGTCCCCCTCGCCCCCGACCGCATCGTCTCGCCGCTCGAGCTCGGTCCCGTCTTCGGCGGCTTCCGCCTGACGCTGATCGAGCACCTCGACACGCTCTCGCGCGAGGACCTCGCCAAGGAGGTCGACGTTGCCGCCGCGGACGGCACGTCCACGAAGGCGACCGTCGACGACGTCCTCGCCCACCTCGTGCTCGTGGACGCACGTCTGCGCGGCCTCGCGGAGGAGCGCCTGCGCCAGCTCGGCGTGACCGTGACGGCCCCGCCGCTCCTGCCTTGAGCGGCTCTCAGCGCTGCCCGCGCCGGTGCGGCCGACGCGCCGCCTGCAAGGAGCCGTCACCGACCGGAAGCGTCGACGCGTGACGGCCGGACGCGCCGAATCGGGCCCGCGCATCGACGACTCGGTCGGAAGCGCGCGGCAGGGGATCGGGGAAGGAGCCACGCTCCGCACGCGCTGAGGTTCACTCGCGCTCCCACTCGCTCCACGAGCCGTCCGGCCGCTCGCTCGTGCGGCCGGACCTGCGGTAGGTCCACGACGGAGGACAGCGCTCGCTGAACTCGAGGTCGCTTACCTCCGCGAGGAGTTCCTCGGCCGCACTCGGCTGGAGACGGAGGAAGCGGACATCGATCCACGCCTGGCCCGGGTTGATCTCGACGGCGTGTCCTCTCGAGTCGCGCAGCTCCGCTCCGATGCCCATCTGCCGCTCCATGTCGGCATCGCGGATCCACAGGCGCGGCGGTGAGCCGATCGGCCGTGCGAAGACGACGCACGCCGCGGCAGCGAGGACGATCGTCGCCGCGACCGAACCGAGCAGTGGCCACGAGCGCACGTCGGAGATCCACCGCGCGCCGCGGGAGCTCTCGCCACCCACGGGCTCCGACGAACCGCCGTACCGAGCCACGGCCACCTCCCCAGGGCCCGAGCCACGACGCGCGAGCGGGCGCTGCGCCTCCCGACCCCCGGCGACGCTCGAGCCGCAGACGTGAGGATCGTATCGCGCGGCAGCGGATCGCGTGAGCGGCTCACCGCTCTGCCCGCGCCGGTGCGGCCGACGCGCAGCCTGCCAGGAGCCCTCACCGACCGGAAGCGTCGAGCAGCCGCAGCCGTACGCGCCGCGTCTCCCCCGCGTCGAGGCGCACCTCCTCGGCCGCCCCCGCGAACCCGCTCCGCGTGGCCGCGACCTTCAGGAGGCCGGGCTGCACCTCGAACTGCCAGGGCGCCGCGGGGTCGCCCCCGCCGCCCGCGCGCGCGAAGCCTCCGCCCGTTGCGCCCAGGGCGAACACCGAGACCGCCGCGAGCGGATCGGGTCGACCATCGGGACCGACCACCTCCACCTCGAGCAGCGCAGCGTCGCCGTCGCGGGCACACCGCTCGAGATCGACGTCCACGTACGAGGTCCCTGCGTCGCGAACCTCGATGGCAACCGGCTGCTGCAGTCGGAGAGGTCCGTCCGCTCGCACCAGCCGCACCGCGCGCGCGGCGGCGGCGTCACCGTCCAGGATGGTGACGGGGCCCGCGGGCACTGCGTCGATGCCCCACGCGGGACCGGTCACCGTCGTCTCGAACTCCCAGTCCTCGCCGCGCACGCGCAGCCGCACCGTGCCGTCGGCGAGGGCGCTCTCGCGGGGCCGCAGCTCGAGGCGCCCGAACCCGGGAGCCAACCGTGTCAGGCGGACGGTCGTCGTCGCCGGCACGCCATGTCGCGCGACGTTCACGAGGGGCAGCGCGAACTCCATGGGCGCATAGCCGGGCGGCCGGATGTGAACGAGCACCTCGCCGGAGTCCGCGGGCGGTATCGGCCAGCGCGAGGCGCCACGGGCCGGCGGTCGCGGGACGCCGACGACGACGCGTCGCGACACCGTCCCCGCGACCGGTCCGTCGCGGTCCGGCTGCCGCCGGGTGAGCCACGCAGTCGTCCAAGTGACGTCGACGGAGCCGAGTCGCGGGATCGCGGATCCGTCGGTGTCGTCTACGGCCGCGAACGACGCTGCGTACACCGGAAGCGCGACGAGCGTGACGACCCCGGCGTCGCGAGGAACGGATAGTTCCACGCGGCCGGCTGCGGCGTAGGCGTCGCCGGAGACGCGCACCACGACATCGGCCGGAGTCGCGACGCCTGCGAGCGTGAACTCCCCGCTGCGGTCGGAGGTCGCCGTCACGTCGTACTCCGTGGGCCCGGACCGCACCGAGCCGACGACGATCGCGCCCTCCACCCGCGCACCCCAGGGCGTCTCCACCACGCCGCGCAGAGCGGCCGCGCGCGCGAGAGTGACCTCGATCGGCTCTGCGGCCGCGCCGCCGTCGCGATCGTCGGGCCGCTCCTCGGCGAGTCGCACGACGCGATCCGCGTAGCCGCGTGCGCGCACGCGGATCACGTGGACGTCACTCCGATCGAGGCGGGCCGTCCCGTACCGATCGGTCGTTGCGATGCGTCGTGGCTCGGTGCGCGCGTCGAACGCATGCGCCGCGCCGTCGCTCTCCTCGGTCCACAGCTCCGCGCCGGCGATCTCCGCGTTCTCCGGCCCGCGCACATGGAGCAGCAGGTCATGCTGGGTCCGATCATCGTCGCGATACGGCTCAGGCTGCTGCGCACCGGGCGCGTCGAGTACGTGTGCCCGCGAAGCGGCCGGGGCCGACTCGCGCGTCGCATGCACGACGTCGCTCTCGTCTCCGCCGGATCGGGAGCAGCAACGGAGAGCGATCGCCGCGGCGAGAACCGCCGCGGCCGCGACTACGGGCGCCACACGCGCGTCATCCATCACGCCAACTCCGCTCCCCCGAACGGTCGGGCTCCTCGCCGCTCGCAGGACACCCTACGGGGGCGCCGCCTCGCGCGCTCCCCGGCGCGATTTTGTGAGCGCGCTCATAAAAAGCATGACACGCCCGCCCGCCCGCTAAAGTGAGCGCGCTCGCATTGGAGGTCACACGGTGCGGATCACGGCGGCGGCGCGCGAGGAGAACCGGCTGCGCATCCTGCGCGAGGCGCAGCGGCTGTTCGCGTCGCAGCCCTATGGCGAGGTGACGACGCGCGCGCTCGCGGCGGCGTCGGGCGTGGCGGCGGGGACGCTCTTCAACTACTTCGCGTCGAAGGAGGCGCTCGCGGCCGAGCTGCTCGACGCGGCCGTCCAGCAGGAGCTCGCGGGCCTGCGCCCGCGCGCCCGCGGCGACGAGTCGCTCGCCGAGGACCTCTTCGCGCTCGTGCTCAGCGCGATCCGCGCGCTCGAGCCGCTGCGCGGGGCCGTCGGCGCGGTGCTCGCGACGGCGCTCGGGCCGTACACGTCGGGCGGCGACGACCCGGCGAGCCGCCTGCGGCAGCGCGTGCTCGAGGCGGTGCGCACGACGGTGGCGGCGCACGGCGTGCCGGACGCCGACGACCCCATCACCGGGCACCTGTTCTGGACCCTCTTCCTCGGCGTGCTCGCGTTCTGGGCGACGGACGACTCGCCGGCCCAGGAGGACACGCTCGTGCTGCTCGACCAGTCGATGCGCCTGTTCGCGAGTTCGCTGCCCGCGGATCCCGGCGCGATGGAGGTACGCGATGCGCGCTGACGTCATGGAACTGCTCTCGTCGGTCGACGACGACGTCGCCCTGCCCGCGCCGCTCGCGCCGGGCGGCGGCAGCCGCACGCCGCTGCCCCGCAGCCGCACGCGGCGCCTGTTCGCGCTCGGCTCGATGCAGGCGCGCGTCGCCGCGGCGTACGCGCTCTGCCGCGTCCGCGAGGTCTTCGCGACCGAGGAGGAGAAGCGCGCGCTGCGCTCGAAGACGCACATGGTCGCGGCCATGCGGCTCCTCGACGGCGCGTCGTACCTGCGCGGCATGGTGATGAAGGTCGCGCAGGCGCTCGCGTCGTACGGCGAGCTGACGCCGCGCGAGTACGTCGAGGTGCTGGACGCGCTCCACTTCGAGGCGCCGCCCATGCACTTCGCGCTGCTCCGCGAGCAGTTCCGGCGCGACCTCGGCGCGGAGCCGGAGCGCCTGTTCGCGTCGTTCGAGACCGATGCGTTCGCCGCGGCGTCGATCGGACAGGTCCACGCGGCGCGCACGCACGACGGGCACGACGTCGCCGTGAAGGTGCAGTACCCGGGCATCGCGCGCGCCATCGACAGCGACACGCGCGCGTGGCTCGCACTGCTCGCGTCGATGCCGTTCCTGAAGGACCGGCGCTACGAGGCGGACGTCGTCCGCGAGGCGCGTGCGGGACTCGTGCGCGAGACCGACTACCGCGTCGAGGCGCGGACGGCGGACGACGTCGCAGCGGCGCTGGCCGACCTGGCCGACGTCGTCGTGCCGCGCGTGCACCCCGCGCTCTCGGGCGAGCACGTCCTGACGCTCGACCTGCTGCGCGGCGACCACCTCGATGCGTTCCTCGCGCGCGATCCCTCGCAGGAGCAGCGCGACCGCGCCGGCGAGTCGCTGCTGCGGGCCGTCTCGCGCCTCTACTACGGCGAGCGGACGATCCTCGGCGACCCGGGACCGGGCAACTTCCTGTTCCTGCGCGACGGGCGGCTCGGCGTGCTCGACTTCGGCTGCTACCGGCGCTTCACCGACGCGGAGTGGGAGCTCATCGTAGCGATGTGCCGCGCGGAGCGCGCCGGCGCGGACCTCGACGCGCTGCTGCTGCGGTGCGCGCGGCTCGACGCCGAGCCGCACGTCGATCCGACGCACCTGCAGGCGCTCCGCGACACGACCGCCTGGTACTTCGAGAGCACGCGCCACGAGGGCGCGTTCGACTTCGGCGACGTCGCCTACCTGCGACGCGGCATGGAACTGCAGAAGCGGATCATGGAGCGGCGCCAGACGCGTCAGATGCCGGTGTTCCTGTGGCAGACGCGCAGCTTCACCGGCACGCGCGCGCTGCTGCACCGCCTGCGCGCCCGCGTGGACCACCGCCGCATCGACCGCGAGGAGATGGAGCGCGCGGGCGTCGTGAGCTGAGAGCTCCGCGTCGGACGGCGACGGAGTGCGGCCCGCGCCACGCGCAGGATCGGCGTGCGCGCTACCCTGTTCGGCCGGCTCGCGGCGCGGGGCTGCGCGCAACGTCCCGCTCGACGCAGTTCCCGAGGACGAACGGATGCCACAGAGGGTCCGCGACATCGCCGTTCGTGGACTCGTGATCGGCGCGCTGTACGGGACGGCCGGGGGCGCGTTCGCACTCCATGAGGAGCGGACGCGGCAGCGCTCCGGCACAGCTCTCCTCTTCGCGGCGATGCTGACGACGTGGGCGCTGTGGCGCGTCGGGGCCTGGCTGCTCACGCGCCGCGAGCGCAACCGCCGCACCGCCGCCACCTCCACACTGCTGCAGGAGCTCGACGGTCGGACGGTCGTGGCGTACACGACACGGCGCACGACGCGCCCCGTGATCGAGCGCGACGTCCTGCCGCGCTTCCCCGGTGTCGTGGCGCTGTGCGTCGGCACCAACTCCGCCGAGCGAGACGGACGCTCTGTCGTGCCGCCCGAGAAGGGTCCGTGGTTCTGGGTCCTCAAGCACGCGTCGGCGTCAGGCTCGTATCCGCTGTGGGTTCACGTCCGCGCGGGCGCCGTTCGCGGCGCGTCGATCCAAGGCGCGGTGCACGCACTCGAGAAGAAGTTCGTCGAGCCGGAGATCGCGCACCGCTGGATCGCCGAGGCACTGGAGTCCGCCTGCCGCCCCGGCGACGACGGGTTCCGCGTCGTGGACCTCGATGACGTAGGGATGGGCGCGCCCCCGAACCGCGCCCACACGTTCGGCATGGTCGTCGGGTCGGTGCTCCTCGGCGCGCTCGGCCTGTGGCTCGCGCGCTGACGTCGCCGCCGGACTCGGACCCCGCCCGCCGCGCTACCGCGCCCAGCGGCCGGACGTCGCCTTCTTGCGACGGATGAGTGCCGTCGCGAAGGACTGCGCGAGCGTGGTCGGGGAGCGGACCTGCAGGACGAACCCGAGGTCGTACGTCAGCGCGGCGTCGCCCACGGGCGGGACGTCGCTCTCGCCGGGAGCGAGCGGCAACGTCGTGAACTGGACGGTGCGCGCGCGATTGTCGAGCGTGACGCGCGCGAGTCCGTACGAGCTGCCGGATCCCAGACGGAACACGCTCTTGGTATCGGAGGAGCCGCTGCGCCGGAACGCGGCCGCAGCGGCGCCCACCTCGGTGCGACGCAACTCGGCGTAGAACTCGTCGCCGCCCGTCTCGCCGATGAGGAGCGGCCCGCCCTCGAACGGCGCCATCGCGCAGGTGCAGCTCAGCGTGTCGCCCGCCGCGGTCTGGACGACCGACATGCGGAACGGGATGAGCACGCCGCTCACGGTGCGATCCTTCCGGAACGAGAACGAGCCCGTGCTGCGGCGCGAGCGCGACTCGCGGTGCGCGAACTCGAACGTGCCGGCGGAGCGGCACGCGTCGCCGACGGCGGGAGTGAGAACGACCTCCACGCGGACGCGGACGGCGTCCGGACCGTTCGACTCCTCGAACCCGACGAACCCGCGGAGGTCGAGCCCGCTGACGGACACGTCGAACGCGCCGTCCGACCGGACGCTCACCGAGTACCGCGGCGACTCCTTGCGCGCGCTGCGGGCGCGTCCGCGCGCGTCGAGCGTCGCGAGGAACGGGAGCGGCGCGCCGTTCACGAGCACGTGCAGGGTCGCGCCCTCGAACGTCTCGGGGAAGTCGAGCTGGTCGAGCACGCCTCCGAGGGCGAGCGTGTCGGCCGCCGCGCCGCCGTCGTGCTTCTTCCAGTTCACGCCGAACCGGGCATTCGCGAGATAGAGCGTCCCGAGATTGGTCTGCACGGTCGTCGCGAGGCGCGACTCGTCGTCGGCGAAGCTCGTCTGGTCGGAGCTCAGCTCGACACCCGCGACGTTCTCGATCGTCGTCGCGAACGTCGGGCCGACGACGCCCGAGACCGTCAGGATCACGTCGCTCTGCGGGAGCAGGTCGCCCGCGCGGAGGACGTACGTGGGCCCGGCCGTCATCACCTGTCCGAGCGAGGACGTGACGACGACGTCGCCGAGCACCGCGGGCGGGGTCTCGTACACCTCGACGTCCCGCGCGATGTCGTATCCGTCGTTCACCACGCGGACCGTGAACGTGACGGGCGCGCCGGGCCACACGACGCCACCCGGGGCGTCGGATGTCGTCTCGACGCGCACGTTCACGTCGAGTTCCACGGCTCCGAAGTCGGTGCCGTCGTCCGCGTCCGCGACCCCGAGGAGGTTCGACGTGCGCGGCGCGCCGCGGGCGTCCGTCTGCAGGCCGCCGAAGTTCGCTCCTGCGTCGAGCGCGGGACTGCCCGGCCCTGGCAGGTACGTGGGGACGGGGCCGCCGTTCGACGCCAGTTCGCCGAGCAGCGGATCGGCGGTGACGAGGTCGAGCGGGGCGAGTCCGGAGTTCCTCTCGACGAGGGCGCGCACGACGGCGACGCCCGTGAGCCCGGATCCGTCGGAGGTCAGCACCGCGTCGGTGGCTCCGTTCGCCGTGTTCGCGAGGATCGAGTTGCCGAGATCGAGGAGGCCGGGGACGCCCGAGGCCTGCGTGGCGAGGTAGTAGACGGCCCCGCCGCCCTGGTCGGCGCGGCACTCGTTGAACGTGCAGAAGCGCGCGGAGAGCGACCCGCCGCGGCTGAAGATCGCGCCGCCGAACCCGCTCCCCGCCTGGCCCGTGCCCCCGCCGAGGACGCCGACCCCGCCGGCGCCGCCCACCGCACCGTTGCGGCCGAACGTGCAGTTCGTCAGCGTGACGCTGCCGACGTCGTTGAAGATCGCGCCGCCCATGCCGGCGCCGCCGCCGCCACCGCCGCCCGACGCGAACAGGCTCTGATTGCCGCCCTTCGCGCCGGCGCCGCCGCCGTAGCCGCCCACGCCGCCGGACCCGATGCCGCCCAGGCCGTAGCCGCTGCCGCCGCCACCTCCGCCGAACCCTCCGCCGCCGCCGGGGAGCGACGCGCCGGCGCCGGCATACGTGCCGCTGCCGCCGCCGCCGCCGCCGAAGCCGCCGTTCCCGGGCACCGACGGCGGGCTGAAGGCGTTGCCCGTCGCCGCGCCCCCACCGCCGCCGCCCGCGCCGCCGTCGCCGCCGGCTCCACCGAACGCCTGACCCGCCGTGCCGCCGTTCGGGAGGCCGCCGAGGCCGCCGTTGCTGCCCACCGCCGGTCCGCCGTCGGTGATCAGGCCCGCACCGCCGCCGCCGCCGCCGATCCCCTGACCGAGGCTCTCCCCGCCCGCGCCGCCGGTCGCGTAGTTGTCCGTGAACGTGCACGCCTCGGCGACGAGCGTCCCGCGGTTGTAGATCGCGCCGCCGAGTCCGGCCGAGCCGCCGCCCATGCCGCCCGACTGCGAGCCGCCGCCCTTCGAGCCGACGGAGTGGCCGCCCGTCACCCGCACGCGCCGCAGCGTGAGCGAGGCGCCCTCCGCGATCGTGAACATGCGTGCGCGCGCGACGCTGCCGTTGACCTGCAGTGTGGGTCCGAGTTCCGTGGCGCCCTCGATCGTGACGTCGGCCGTGATCGTGAAGATCGTCGGCCCGTAGTCCCCGAACGTCTCGGTGTTCAGGTCGAGCAGCGTCGCCTCGGGCGCGAACGTGATGCGGTGCGAGCCGCCCCTGGCGTTCGCCTGCGCGAGCGCGTCGCGCAGGCTGCCGGTGCCGCCGTCCACCTGCGTCGTGACGACGAACTCGTCGGCGCGCGCGATGGGCGGCGCCGCCAGCAGCGCGGCGAGCGCTCCGACGCCCGCGAGGGTCCTCATCGAACGACGCACGGTCGAACGGCGCACTGGGACTCGACGCATCGGGCTCCTCCTCGGTCGGGGCGACGGAGGTTAGCGGCGGGACGCGACCGCGATCACACCCGTCCGCCGTCGACGCTGTCGGACGCGGGCGGCGTGTCGCCGCGCGCGCCGCGGAGCGCTCGGGTACGTGGGTCCGCGCGAGCCGTCCCGGCTACACTCCGTGGGCTTCGGCGAGGCGGCCATCGCCGCATCGCGGGAACGCGGCTGCACCCGGAGCGGACCGCGCGGACGCAGCCGCCGTCCGACGCGCCGCTCGCGGAGCGGAACGGAGGCGTGTGGTGGTGACAGATCCACTGCCCCGGATCATCCAGGGCGGGATGGGAGTCGGGGTCTCCTCGTGGCGCCTCGCCCGTGCGGTGTCGCAGGGCGGCGGGCTGGGCGTCGTCGCCGGGACGGCCCTCGACGTGGTGCTCGCGCGGCGGCTGCAGACGGGCGATCCCTGCGGCAGCGTGCGCCGCGCGCTCGCCGCGCTGCCGCTGCCGGGTGCCGCCGCGCGGATCCTCGACCGGTGGTTCGTTCCGGGCGGCAAGCCGCCCACCGCAGCGTTCGCGCCGACGCCGATGCCCACGGTGGAGATGACGCGCGACGCGCTCGAACTCATCGTGGCGGGCAACTTCGTGGAGGTCTTCCTCGCGAAGGAGGGCCACGCCGGCCCCGTCGGGATCAACTACCTCGAGAAGATCCAGATGCCGACGCTGCCCTCGCTCCACGGAGCGCTGCTCGCCGACGTGGACGCGGTCCTGGTGGGAGCCGGGATCCCGGTGGGCATCCCGGACGTGCTCGACCGACTCGCGCGCGCCGAACCGGCGCGGCTGCGGATCGACGTCGCGGGAGCGGCCGGCGGCGAGGCCGTCCACCAGGTGTTCGATCCGCGTGCGCTCGACCCGCACGCGCTGCCCCGCCGGAGGCCCCGCTTCCTCGCCATCGTGTCGTCCGCGACGGTCGCGCGGACGCTCGTGCGCCGGGCCGGCGACGGCATCGACGGCTTCGTCGTGGAGCACCACGTCGCGGGCGGTCACAACGCGCCGCCGCGGCGGGCGGGGCGCAGCGAGGGCGGCGCCCGCGGGTTCGGGCCGGCCGACGAGCCCGACCTGGAGGTGTTCCGCGGTCTGGGCGTGCCGTTCTGGCTGGCGGGCGCCGAGGCGACGCCCGACGCGCTGCGCGGCGCGACTGCGCTCGGCGCACACGGCGTCCAGGTCGGCAGCGCGTTCGCGCTCTGCGACGAGTCGGGCATGCTGCCGGAGATCCGCCGCGAGATCATCGCGCGGCACGACGCGGGCACGCTGACGGTCCGGACCGACTTCACGGCATCGCCGACGGGCTACCCGTTCAAGCTCGTGGAACTCCCGGGCACCACCGCGGACGAAGGCGTCCGTGCGGCGCGCCGCCGCGTGTGCGACCTCGGCTACCTGCGCGAGGTCTACGCGCGGGAGGACGGCGTCCTCGGCTACCGCTGCCCGGGCGAGCCGCAGGCGGCGTTCGCGCAGAAGGGTGGCGACGTGGCCGCGTGCGAGGGCAAGAACTGCCTCTGCAACGGCCTGCTCGGGACGATCGGGCTGCAGCAGGTCCGCGCTGGCCGGCGTGAGCCGCCCACGGTCACGCTCGGGGCGGACCTCGGGTTCCTCGACCACATCCCGCGCGGGCCCGGCGGCGCCTACGCCGCCCGCGACGTGCTCTCGTACCTGCGCGGCTGATCGGCCCGCGGACTGCGCTCGGCGTCCGCTCGTCCCGCAGGCTCCGCGGGCGCGCTCCTGCGGACGGGGAGACACCGGACCCGGGTCGCGCGCCGTGGGGCGGCGCGCGCACGGGCGCCCGGGCGGTGCGACGGCCCGGAGTCCAGCCGCCTCAGAAGCGGCTGTCCACGAACGTGTTCGCGCCCGTCTCGTTCGCGTCGTCCAGGTCGAGTCCCCCGCTGCCCCGCGCCACGCAGCGCGTCACCGTGTTCCCGACGGCGTCGGGCGTGAAGCGGAACCCGGCCTGCCCCGCGCGGCTCACCTTCACGCGCTCGAACGTGTTGCCGGCCGTGCGCGCGTTCACACCGTCCTCGCCGGGGCTCGCCACCCGACAGCGCTCGATGCGGCAGTTCCCCGGGAACGGCGGCTCCGCGGACGCCGCGGTCAGGTCGAAGCCGTCGCTCGCCGGCCGGATCGCGATCGAGCGCTCGACGACGATCCCCTCGCCGTTCAGGTCGAACGCGTCCTCGCCGCAGGCGATCACCTTGCAGCGCGAGACGAGCGTCCCCTCCGCGTCGATCTGGAACCCGTCGTCGCCGGCGACGATGGTGCACCGCACGAACGAGACGTCGCGCGACGCCCGCGCAACGTCCACCGAGTCGTCGATGCAGTCGCGTACGACGCAGCGCTCCACGAGCACGCCGTCGCCGTCGACGATGTCGATCGCGTCACCGTCGGTGCGGGAGAACTGGCAGCGCAGGACGCGCACCGACGTCGAGACCTGCTCGGACTCGGTGCCCAGCACGCGCAGCCCCTCCTCGCCGCTCGCGACCACCGAGCAGCGCTCGACGAGCACGTCGTCGCAGCCGTCGATCCAGATGCCCTCGGTCCCGCAGTCGCGCGCGACGATGCGCGTGAGGACGAGCCGCGTCGCTCGCACGGCCAGCACCCCGGCGGCCGCACCGGTGACGCCGAGCCCCTCGACGCGCACGTCGCTCGCGTCGCGGATCGTGAGCGCCGGCAGCCCCTCCGTGTCGCGCAGCTCGGCGCCGCGGCGGCCCCGGAGCGTGATGCCCGTCTTGCCGCTGATGACGACGTTCTCGTTCCAGGAACCCCGCCCGACGAGCACCGTGTCGCCGGTCTGGGCGGCATCGATCGCCGCCTGGACCGTGGCGTAGTCGCCGGGAACGGTCAGCACGTCCGCGGCGGCGGGAGCGGCCGACGCCGCCACGACGAGCGCGGACCACAGGAGCAGGACACGGGGACGCGTGTGCACGGGCCACCTCCTCGGGGCCGAGATTGTGCCGCCGCGGCGCACGCGCACGGCCGCGTTTCGCGGCGCGGGGCGGGACCGCGCGGACAGCGGGCGGGTTGGATCGAGCGCCGCAGGTCGCGGCGGCGATCGCGCGCGCAGCCGCGGCGCGGACGTCAGGCGAGCTGGCGTTGCGTCCGACTCGCCGACCTGCGCCGGCGCAGTCGCGCAAGCGCGAGCCAACCGCCGAACAGCGCGAGGCCGGACAGCGCGCTCGGCGGCAGTGGCACGACGTTCACGTACGTGCGGAAGTCGTAGTCGCGAGGGGGGTAGGCGACCCATGGGTCGCCGACGATCCGGTACAGATCGGTGCCGCCCGCGTACCCGCCGCGATCGTCGCTCCACCACTGCCACTGGAAGCTGCCGGGCTGCGTGCTCCCTGGGTCGCTCGCCACGATCGCGAGGACGTCGCCGACCGAGACCGACAACGGGGAGGTGAGGATCCAGCTCCGCCACGCGGAGCCGGCCGTGCCCGACGGATCGAACGTCGTGCTCGCGAGCGCGGCGCCGGACGGCAGTCCAGAGGTCGTCGCGAACAGTTCGATGTGGAGCGCGCGCGTCGCGTTGGCGCTCTCGAGCAGGTAGAGCTCGACCTGATCGAGCCGACCGGTGAGCCCGACGGTGAACGTCTGGCCGAGCTCGTACTGCGTGCCCCACGGAGCGGCACCCACGAGCGGACTGTTGTTGGCGATGGCGTGACTCTGGTCGATGGTCCCGGCGACGGCCGAACCGCCCCAGGCCAGCACCGCACAGGCCCCGAGCACGAGCGTTGCTCTGCGCATGCCGAACCTCCGCCCGCGCTGGGCGCGCCGCGTGAGGACGCTGCACCGCGTCCGCGGCTCAACAGGCTGTATTGACAGAGCGGCAACGCGCTTCGCGCAAATCCGAGCTCCGAGCCCGCGTGAGGCGGCAGCGCTCACGGCGCGTCGCGACGTCCGAGCGCACCCGACTCGCGCGCGCTTTGCCGACGTCGGCGGCCGGCCGCGCCCCGCCCTACGGCAGGTTCGCGTAGATCATGTTCGAGTACGCGTCGCCCGCGCACTCGATGCGCCAGAACGCGAACGCGTCCGACGCGGCGAGGGTGCGCGTCGTGCCGCCGTCGAAGACGCCGACGCGCGTGCCGTTCTCGTAGAGCGTGGCCTCGCCGTCCCACGTCAGGTGCACCTCGCGCGTCGCACGCAGCGCGTCGCCGACGCCGGCGCGCGCTCCCGGCGCGTCGCTCGTCGCCGCGAAGCTGCGGGCGGCGGCGCCTCCGCGGCGACCGAACGTGACGTGCGCCGCGAGCAGTCCGCGACGCAGGGCGTCCTCGTCGGCGCCGTCCACGAGCACCGAGACGACGGGCAGCGGCAGCGCGGTGTAGGGCAGGCGGCCGTGCGCGTCGGAGCCGCCCACCGCGACGATCCGCCGACGCCCCGCGAGCGTCGCCGCGTCCCACGCCTCGAGCGCGCGCCGGATCATCTGCGTGTCGGGCAGCCGCTCTGCGTCGCGCGCGTGGAGCGCCTGGACGCGCGCGGCGCCGTCGTGCCAGACCTCGATCGAGTTCCAGTCGCCGGGCGCGAACTCGCCCGCCACGAACGGACGCCAACTGCGGTCCGCCCGCAGCAGCCCCATCACCGGCAGGTCGGAGCGCACCGGACGCAGGAACGGGTGCTCGACGACGGCGAGCGCGCCCGCGTCGAGAGCGGCGCGCGCACGCCGCGGCGCGTCGACGCCGCGCAGCGCGGCGACGTCGGCGAAGAGCAGGCCCAGGTGGCCCGGCTCCTCGCGCGTCCATTCCCAGCCGGCGACGGCGAGGAGCGGCGGCTCGTCGGCGCGCGTCGCCGCGGCGTCACGCAGCAGCCGCCGCACGAGCTGCTGCCCCGTCTCGCGCGTCGGCTCGGCACCTGCGGGGGCGTCGCGCAGGCCGTCCGCGTCGTGCGGAGTGAGCGCGACGAAGTCGAGCCCGCCGCGGCGCGCCGCGGCCAGGGCCGCCGCGACGTCCAGCGTCGAGTGCCCCGGCGCATCGGGCGGCGAGACGTGCACGTGCAGGTCGCCGACGAGCCAGCGCGCGGCGGCGGGCGGCGGCGCCGGCGCCGGGCCGCGCTCGTCCGCCGCGACGCCGACGGGCGCCTCGGCCGCGGCGAGCCCCGCGGCGAGGAGCAGCACGGCGCGCACCAGGGCGCCGTGCGGCCGCGCGGTCCCGCCTACCAGAGCTCCTTCTTGACGAGCCGCTCCTCGCGGTCGAAGTAGAACTCCGCGTGCTTGAGCTCGCCCGTGAGCGAGAAGGCGTTGTAGTCGATGCGGCGCCGCGCGCCGTCGCGGTCGTACACGTCGGCGGGCGGGCCGAGCGCGGCGATGAGCGCGTCGGCCGTCACCGGCGGGACGGCGTTCACGTCCTGCGACAGGTACTGCTCGTACGTCAGCGTCGTGCCGCGCAGGAACACGTCGGCATAGGCCTCCGTCGCGGAGCGGCAGCCGCCGAGGAGGGGAACTGCGGCCACGAGGAGGCCGACGGCGCTGAGCGCCTTCCAGGTACGCATGGGGAACCTCCGGCGGGAGCCGGTCCGGTCAGGGGTCCGCATCGTACCCGCTCGGGAGCCGGGCGGCGATCAAGCCGCGCGTGGGCGCGTTCCGATGGGGAGGAGACGAGTCGAAGGAGTCCGACCATGCCCGCCGCCCGTCCCCGTCCCTTCGCCCCGCGGCTCGCCCTCGCGGGTGCCGCGCTGCTCGTGACGGCGTGGTGCGCCGCGCCCGCGCACGCCGAGGAGATCGTGCTCCGCAACGGCAAGACGCGCGAGGGGCGGATCGTCGTGCGCGACGAGCACTACGTGGTGCTCGAGACGGCGCTCGGCCGCATCCGCATCGCGCTGGCGGACATCGAGACGATCCGCACCGACGACGGCAAGGACGAGAAGGTGGACGCGGCGCGTCCGCCCGAGACCGACGACGGCGTCCGCCACGCGGGTGACGACTCCGAGCGCCCCACGCCGCTCCCGGCGGACGCGGACGCCGCAGGCGCAGGCGGCACCGGCGGCGCCGACGCCGAGGCGGCCGAGGAGCGCCTGCGGCGCCTGCGCCAGTCGCGCGTCGTCCGCCGCACGTCGTCGGGCGACGACGAGCAGCCCGTGGCGACGACGGACACGCCCGCCCCACCGGAGACGAGCATCGGCGGACGCGACCTCGTGAAGGTCCCGAAGGGCACCGACCTCATCGTCTACGAGCCGCCGAAGCCGTTCGCGGGGGCGCCCGGCGCCATCGAGATCGGGCGGCGCACGTTCGCGAAGCTCGAGATGGTCGGCTCCGCGTCGGCGTGGCTCGCGGTGCCCGCGGCCGCGGGCACGGAGCGCGTGCCGATGCGGCTCGCGGACGTGAAGCGCCACCTCGAGGTGAAGTCCCCCGACGCGCGCCTGCGCATCTTCGAGGGCATCAACGCCGGCGACTGGCTGCGCGTGCGCTGCGCCGACGGCAGCGAGGTGTGCGGGCGCCTCGCCGGCTTCGACGCGACGAGCGTCAAGCTCGTGGGCTACGGCGAGCGCGGCGTCGAGACGCCGCACTCCGTCGCCGCGAGCGACGTCGTGCGCGTGGACGGTCTCATCCGCGACAGCGCCGCGCGCCTCGCGCTCACGGAGCTCGTGGACGGGGAGCCGCTCGCGATCACGTTCTGGCCGCAGGGCGACCAGCTCTTCGGCCGCTACGTGAAGAGCGGCGCCGACACGCTCGGCCTCGACCTCGACGGCGACGGTGCCGCCGACCAGGTCGTGGCGCGCTCCGGCCCGCTCGCCGAGGTGCGCCGCGCCCCACCGCGCTTCCGCGACCTGTCGGTGCACCTGCGCGCCGGCGACGTGGTGCGCGTCGCGTACCGCGAGGACTTCGAGGCCGCGTCGGTCAAGCGCACGACGGTCGGGCGCATCATGGCGCTGACCGCGTTCGCGCTGTCGCTCGAGACCGAGGACGGCGCGAGCGTCGTGCCGTTCGAGGGCGTGCAGGAGCTGGTGCTGATCGAGGTGGACGCGGACGACGAGCTCGCGCGCTGGCACACGCCGCTCGATCCGCTGCAGTACCGCGGAGACCTGCCCGTGCTGCCCGGCGACGACGTGCAGATCGCACGCGAGCTCGACGCGTCGTGCGGCATCTCGACCCTGAACGACGGCCGCACGGTCACGCACGTGTTCGTCGCGCCGCCGTACGGCTCGGAGGCGTTCGGCGTGCGCGTCGGCGAACCCGTCACGCAGGCGCTCCGCCGCTCGCTGCTGCACTTCGAGACGACCGTGACGCCGCGCCCGCGCGCCGACGCACCCCGCGAGCCGACCGAGATCATCTCGGAGTCGGTGAAGGGACTGCGCGTGGTCGTGCTCGCCGACTCGCTCGGCGCGGTGACCGCGGTCGAGATCAGCCGCACGCGCTGAGCCGCGCCCGCTGAGCCGCGCCCGCTGAACCGCGCTCGCTGAGTTGGGGGGGGACGCCCGCCGCGGCGGCATCATGCGCCGATGCCAGGACGCGGCGGACGGATGGGAGGCGGCGGACGGCCCGGGCGCTCGTTCCGGCCGCAGGCAGGCCGCGGACACGGCGGCGGGCGGCGCGACGAGCGCGACGAACGGCCGCCGCGCGCGCACGGCCGACGGCGGCACGACGACGAGCCGCCGCCCCAGAGGCGCCCGGAGGCCTACGTGCCGCCGGAGGCGCCGCCGCGTCCCGACGAGCTGATCCCCACCGACCGCACGTTCCGCGGCCTCGCGCTCTATCCGTTCCAGGTGCAGGCGCTCGACGCGATCGAGGCCGGGCACAGCGTGCTCGTCTCGGCGCCGACGGGCGCCGGCAAGACGCTCGTCGCCGACTACGCGATCGAGCGCGCGTTCGCGCTCGGACGCCGCGTCGTCTACACGTCCCCCATCAAGGCGCTGTCGAACCAGAAGTACCGCGACTTCCGGGCGCAGCACGGCGACCAGGTCGGGATCATGACGGGCGACGTCACGCTCAACCCGGACGCGGACCTCCTGATCATGACGACGGAGGTCTTCCGCAACACGCTGTTCGACGAGCCCGAGCGGCTCGCCGAGTTCCGCTTCGTCGTGCACGACGAGGTGCACTACCTCGACGACCTCGAGCGCGGCACGGTGTGGGAGGAGAGCATCATCCACGCGCCGCCGCAGATGCGGCTCGTGTGCCTCTCCGCGACGATCCCGAACGTGCGCGAGTTCGCGGAGTGGATCGAGAGCGTGCGCGGCGAGCCGGTCACCGTCGTGCGCATGGAGCAGCGCCCGGTCCCGCTCGACCACCTCGTGTGGGTGCCGGACCTCGGCGCGGTGCGGCTGCCCGAGGCGCTCGAGGTGCTGCGCCGGCCGATGCAGAAGCGGCGCACGATGCGCCGCGAGCGCCGACCGTCGCGGCTCCTCGACTGGCTCGAGTCGCAGCGGCTGCTGCCGGTGCTCTTCTTCTGCTTCAGCCGCCGCGAGTGCGAGACGCTCGCCGCCGAGAACGTGCGCCGCGCGCTGCTCGGCGACCGCGAGCGCGCGACCGTGCTCGCGCTCTTCGACGAGCTGACGCAGCGCTTCGAGTGCGCGCCGAGCGCCGTGCTCACGGAGCTGCGCGCGCTCGCCGCGGCCGGCGTCTCGTACCACCACGCGGGCATGCTGCCGGTGCACAAGGAGATCGTGGAGCGGCTGTTCACGTCGGGGCTCGTGCGCCTGCTGTTCGCGACGGAGACGTTCGCGCTCGGCATCAACATGCCCGCGCGCACCGTCGCCTTCGCGACGCTGCGCAAGTTCGACGGCGAGAAGCTCGACTACATGTTGTGCCGCGCCTACGGGCAGATGGCCGGCCGCGCCGGACGCCAGGGACTCGACACGCACGGGCTCGTCGTCACCGTCATCGACCCGCGTCTCGACCGCCCGGGCGGTGTGCAGCGCGTGCTGACGGGACCGCCCGAGCCGGTGGTCTCGCGCTGGAACCCCGACTACTCGACGCTGCTCGCGCTGTACGAGCACATGGGCGAACGCGTCGTCGCGACGTACGAGAAGAGCTTCGCGCGCTTCCAGCGCCTGCGCCGCGGGCGCGGGCACGGTGGACCGAGCGACGAGGAGCGCACGCTGCGCGCACGGCTCGGGGTGCTGAAGCGCGCGGGCTTCATCGAGGACGGCGCGGTCACGCCGAAGGGCGCGTTCACGGCGCGCGTCAACGGCTACGAGATCCAGGCGGGCACGTGGCGCGCCGCGGGACTGCTCGAGGAGCTCGACGAGCGCGGCCTCGCGCTGCTGCTCCTCGCGACCGTGTACGAGGCGCGCCCGGACCACACCACGCGCGCCTCGCGCGACCCGACCGTCGGACGTCTCGCGACCGAGTGCGCGGAACTGCTGCGCCCGGTGCGCGTGGCCGAGTGGGAGGAGAACCTCGCGGCCCCGACGCCGGTCCCGGACTTCGCTCTCTCGGCGGTGATGGAGCGCTGGCTCGACGGCGCGAAGCTCGACCGGCTCGAGGAGATCACGAGCGTCTCGCAGGGCGACGCCGTGCGGACCTTCCGGCTGATGCTGCAGTTCGCGCGACAGCTCCGCAAGGCGCTCGGGAACGGCGAGCGCGAGCTCGCGGCGAAGCTGCAGCGCGTGATGGACGCCGTCAACCGCGACGAGGTGGACGCGCGCCGTCAGCTCGAGCTCGGTCAGGACCCGCTCGCTGCGGACGCGTCGGACGCGTCGGACGCACCCGACGACGACGCGGCGGACGACACGACGGGCGACGCCGACCACGACGACGGATTCGGCGCCGGTCTCCTCGGCGACTGACACCCGCGCCGCCGCCGCGGCAGAGCGCGGTATCTTCGCCGGGTCACCGGGGCGCGCGCGCGGCCCCGCAGGGAGGTCGCATGTCGCTCGTCCGTCTCGCCGCTCGTCTCGCCGCTCGTCTCGCCCCGTCGCTCGCCGCCCTGGCGCTGCCCGGCTGTCTCAGTCTCAGCGTCCGCACCGAGGCGCACGATCCGGCGCTCGCCGTGAGCGGCATCGTCGACGGCTACGTGACCCCTGCCGCGCTGCACCCCTACGACGGGCACCTGATCGATGCGGGCCTGTTCGAAGGCGACAACCTGCGGCGCGGCGAGGTCGCGGCGCTCGACATCTGGCCGCTCGGCGGCGTCGGCGTCGGGCTGGTCGGCGCGCGCGTGCGCGTGCTGCCGCTCGAGATCGGACTCGGCACGCTCTTCTACGAGCCGTCGCGCCCGACGCGCCCGCACGACGACGACGACGACGACGACGCACGGGAGCAGCGCGGCGAGGACCGCGCAGACGCGGCGCCGCACGAGCGCGACGCACACGACCCGGCCGAGTAACTCGGCTACTCGGCGCTCCGCGCGAGCGTCACGACGACCTCGAACGGGCCGTCCTCCGCGGGCACGTCGATCTCGACCTCGACGCCGACGTGCCCGCGGCCCTCGATGGCGACGATGCTGCGGCCACGCGGCAGCTGCAGCGTGGCGGTGCCGTCGTCCGACCAGCGGCTCGCGCCCTCGGTCGTCTCGCGCACCTCCTGCCCGTCGACCATCCGCACCGCGTCCACCTGCAGGTTGAACTGCACGACGGGCGCGCCGTCGTCGCCGACGACGTGCAGCACGACCTCGCGGTGCCGCGCGATCACGATCGAGAGATCCGCGACCGGCAGCACCAGCTCGCGGTGGTCGGCGCCGTAGCGCGACGACTGGAAGTCGCCGTAGACGTGGAGTCCGACGGGCCCCTCCGCCATGCGCGCGGGGAGGTGCGTGAACGCGAAGCGTCCGTCGGCGTCGGTCCGGCCGTCGCGCGAGTCGTCCATGCCGGTGCCGAGGAACACGTTGGCGTTCGGCACGGGCGCGCCCGTGTCGTCGAGCACGCGGCCACGCAGCTCGAGCGCGCCGACGAGCGCGTACTCGAGCCGCACCTCGACGTCGAGGCGCGCGCCCGGCAGCACGTCGACGTCGCGGCGGTACGGCTTCATGCCGCTCGCCGTCACCCGCAGCGTGTGCCGGCCCGGCTCGATGCCGAAGATGTCGAGCGTGCCGTCGCGCTCCGCGTAGTCGCCCCACTGCCGGCCGAGCTGCACCATCTCGCCGCCGACGGGGTCGCCGTCCGCGTTCACGAGCCGCACGTGCACGCGGCCGAGTCGCGCGCTCTCCACGGGCACGCGGAAGTCCACGCCCTCGCGCACCTCGCCCGCGTGCACGTCGAGCACCTGCGCGCCCTCGAGCGCGAGCGTGCCGGCGCGGCGCATCACCTGCGCGTAGTCGGCCTGCAGCATGTGGCGGCCGACGGGCTCCTGCGTCAGCTCGTAGCGGCCGTCGCCGTCCGTCGTGCCCGCGATCTCGAACTCCGGCCAGGCGCCGATCATCACGGGACGCCCGTCGGCGTCGAGCCGCACACGCAGCAGCAGCGCACCGCCGAGGGGGCGCCCCGCGGCGTCGACGACGCGCCCGCGCACGGTCACGTCGCCCTTCCACGGCTCCGGCGCCCACATCGGACCGTCCGACTCGGTGAGCGTGATGCCGCCCGCGACGTCGATGTCGAGCGGCTCCTCCGGCTGCGCGCCGTCCTCCGACGCCGCGACGGGCCCGCGCCGCAGCTCGCGCAGGACGCGCGCCACCAGGCGCACGGGCGCGGGCGGCACGGCCGCGTCGACGGACGCAGCGCCCGGCTCGGGCCGCTCGGGGTCGGCGGCGGCAGCGGTCGCCGCGTCCGGCGGCGCCGCGGGCGCGCGAACGTGCTCGCGCTCGGTCGCGGCGGCGTTGCCGCGTGCCGCGTCGGGAGCGTCGGTCGGCTCCTCCGCGGCACGGCTGCGCCCGGCGAGGAGCCAGCTCCCGCCGCCGAGGAGCAGCAGCACGAGGAGCGCCGCGACCGCGACCTTTTTCTTCGTCGTCACGAGGAGGCCTCCCAGGAGAACGTCGCCGCGCGCCGCGGGCAGCGCGAGCAGCGGCAGGAGCACGGCGCCGAGTCCGTCGCCGTGCGGGTCGAGATCGCGCCGCAGCTCGGCGAGCGCGCGGAAGAGCCGCGTGCGCACGGTCTCGGGCTGCACGCCGAGCCGCCGCGCGATCGCGCGCGGCGGCAGGTCTTCGAAGAAGCGCAGCAGGACCACGCTGCGGGCCGGCTCGCGCAGACGCAGCACCGCGTCGATCACGCGCCGCTGCGACGCGGCGCGCTCGACGAGGTCGGCGGCCGGCACCGCGTCCGGGCGCGCGACGACGCGCTCGCGCGCGTCGCGGCGACGGTCGCGGCGCGCCGCGTCGCGAACCAGGTTGCGCACGACGGTCGCCATCCAGCCCGCGGGCGAGCGCACGTCGGCCGGAGGCCGCTCGAGAGCGCGCACGAACGCGTCCTGGGTGATGTCGTCGGCGCGGTCGGGGTCGCGGACGAGCGACAGCGCCAGCGCGCGCACCCAGCTCCGGTCCGCGAGCAGCTGCGCCGGATCTGCGGGGCTGCTCGCGGGGGCGTCGGAGGACCGCATCGGCTCCATGGTCGTCGTACGACCGAGAACGCCACGCCGCCCGAACCGTTCCCGACTGCGGACCGGGCACGGCTCCCCGCGCAGCGCGTCGGAGCCCGCCGTCTCAGCGCATGCGGCGCACGAACACGTCGTCGCTGTTGTTCGTGTCGGCGAGGCCGGGGACGAGTCCCGCGGCGTCCGTCGTGAACGCCACCATGCGCCCGTTGCCGCTCACCGCGAAGTCCTGGGAGACGCCGCCCACGCCGGTGCTCTCGCCGGGTCGCACGCTCACGAGCACCGTGGTGCGCTTCTTCACGTCGCGGAGATACGCGCTCCCGCCGCCGGACGCTCCGCCGGGCAGGTCGTCCGCGTAGCTCGAGAACACCACGAAGCGTCCGTTCGCGCTGAGCGAGTACGACGAGGTCCCGGATCCGCCGTTGCCGGACTGGAGCCCCTCCGCGTTCACGCTGACGAGCTCCGTGACGCCGCGGCGCAGGTCGCGGACGAACACGTCCCGCGGCTCGCCGTCGCCGTTGCCCGCCGGGACGTCGACCAGATCGCTCGCCTCGCTCTCGAACGCCACGATCCGCCCGTTCGCGCTGAGCGAGGGCTGGGTCGAGCCTGCGTCCGCCGGTCCCGTGCCCGCGCGGTTCCTGCTGACGAGGGTCGTCCGCCCCTTCCGCAGGTCGCGCACGAAGACGTCCGTGCGGCGGTTCGTGTCGCCCTCGACGAGGTCGCCCGCGCTGCTCTCGAACGCGACGTGACGCCCGCTGCCGCTGAGCGCCGCGAAGCGCGACGTGCCGTTGCCGGCGAGACCCGCGGGCGTGCTGCTCGCGAGCAGCGTGACCCCGCGCTTCACGTCGCGCACGTAGACCTGCTCGTTGGTCGCGTCGACGCCCGCGAGCAGATCGCTCGCCGTCGCGCTGAACGCCACGTAGCGGCCGTTGCCGCTGATCACGGGCGTCTGGCAGTTGGTGACGGTGCCCCCGGTGTCGTCGACGTTCACGCTCACGAGCACGGTGGTGCCCGTCTTCAGGTCGCGCCGGTACACGTTCATGACGCCCGTCGCCACGCCCGGCACGAGATCGGAGGCGCGGCTCCGGAAGGCGACGTAGCGGCCGTTCGCGCTGATCGCGGCGTACTCCGAGTCCTCGTTGCCCACGCCGCGCTGCGTGTTAACGCTGACGAGCTTCGTCGTGCCGGTGGCGAGATCCCGCACGAACACGTCGTTGCGATTGTTCGCGTCCCCGTCCACGAGGTCGCTCGCGCGGCTGAAGAACGCGAGGAAGCGGCCGTTCTTGCTGAACGAGCTCGAGCGCGAGAACGCGTTGCCGGCGCCGCTCCCCGCGGTGTTCGCCGAGACGAGCTCGACGTCGGAGGGCGCGGAGGCGGCGACCCCGACGGCCGCGCAGACGCCGACGAGTGCGGCGACGAGGGTCTGGGTGCGGACGCGGCGGAAGTCGGACGGGCTGGTCATGGCGGCTCCTCGTGTGCGGTCGTTCGAGTCGGTCCTGCTCCGCGCCGCGACGTGGCACGCAGGGCAGCGGAGTGTACCCCGGAGCGCGGTCGCGGCGCGCCGACGCCGTTGCCGCAGCGCGGCCCCGCGTGCGGGCGCCGGCGCGGACGAATTGCGCGCCGGCCGGCGCGCCGCGGGAGGAGCATTCGTGCATGATCCTGCTCACGGGCGCGACCGGCTACGTCGGCGGGCGCCTGCTCGGCGCGCTCGAGGCGTCGGGCCGGCGCGTGCGTTGCCTGGCACGGCGGCCCGACGAGCTGCGCGAGCGGGTGGCGCCCGGCACCGAGGTCTGCGCGGGCGACGTGCGCGACGAGGCGGCGGTCCGCGCGGCGCTCGAGGGCGTGGACACGGCGTACTACCTCGTGCACTCGATGGGCGCGGGCGCGGGCTTCGAGGAGGCGGACCGCGAGGCGGCGCGCACGTTCGGCCGCGCCGCCCGCGCCGCGGGCGTGCGACGGATCGTCTACCTCGGAGGGCTCGGCGACGCATCCGAGGAGCTCTCCCCGCATCTGCGCAGCCGCCAGGAGACGGGCGCGGTCCTGCGCGAGAGCGGTGTGCAGGTCGTGGAGTTCCGCGCGTCGATCGTGATCGGCGGCGGCAGCCTGTCGTTCGAGATGATCCGCGCGCTCGTCGAGCGCCTGCCGATCATGGTGACGCCGCGCTGGGTCGACGTCCGCGCGCAGCCCATCGCGATCGGCGACGTGCTCGCGTACCTGCTCGCGGCCCTCGACCTGCCGCCGGGCGCAAGCGTCGTCTACGAGATCGGCGGTCCGGACGTCGTCTCGTACCGCGCGCTGATGCGCGAGTACGCGCGGCAGCGCGGGCTGCGCCGGCTGATGATCCCGGTGCCCGTCCTCACGCCGCGGCTCTCGAGCCTCTGGCTGGGACTGGTCACGCCGATCTACGCGCGCATCGGCCGCGCGCTGATCGCCAGCATCCGGCACCCGACCGTCGTCCGCGACGACGCCGCGCGCCGCGCGTTCGACATCCGGCCGCTCGACGTCGCGGCCGCGATCGCGCTGGCCCTGCGCAACGAGGACCGCGAGTGCGCCGAGACGCGCTGGTCCGACGCGCGCTCGACGCTCCGCGCCGCACGGCCCTACGGCGGGGCGCGCTTCGGCAACCGGCTCGTGGACTCCCGCTCCGTCGTGGTCCCCGTGCCGCCGCAGGCGGCGTTCGAGGCGCTCGAGCGCGTGGGCGGCGCGCACGGCTGGTTCTTCGCGGACTGGCTGTGGACGCTGCGGGGCTGGATCGATCTGCTGTGCGGCGGGCCGGGGATGCGCCGCGGTCGCCGCGATCCCGTCCACCTGCGCACGGGCGACGTCGTGGACTGCTGGCGCGTCGAGCGGATCGAGCCCGGCGCGCTCGTGCGCCTCTCCGCCGAGATGCGCCTGCCCGGCCGCGCGTGGCTCGCCTTCGAGGTCGCCGGCGCGCCCGGCGGGGCGCGCATCACGCAGACCGCGACGTTCGACCCGGTGGGCCTCGCGGGACTCGCCTACTGGTACGGAGTGTGGCCGCTGCACGAGATCGTGTTCCGCGGCATGCTGCGCGGGGTCGCGCGCGCGGCGCTGCGGCACGCGGCCGGCCGCGGAGCCGCGGCGACGCGTCAGAACTGACGGTGGAAGCGCTCGGTCGGCAGCGAGTCGCGCTCGACCCAGTAGCTCTCCTCGCGCGGCGCGCTGCGGCGCAGCGGGTCCTTGCCGAGGGCGCGCATCAGGAGCGCGACCGGCGTGACCGCGAGGAAGTAGATCAGCGCGAAGATCGGCACCTGCATGACCTTCCCGAGCAGCGCGCCGATCGCGTTCCAGCCGCGGAAGACGTGCTCCGGCCAGCGCGGGTGGAGCACGCCCAGCACGACGAGCGCGACGTGCAGCCCGAACGCGACGTAGCCCGCCGTCGGCCGTCCCGTCGCGACGAACACGGCGCCGGCGCCGTACAGCAGCACGCCCGCGACGACGCCGTACCAGCGCAGCTCGGGGGGCGACACGCGCAGCATCGCGACGTTCGCGACGGGCGAGACCAGCCCGAGCAGGTTGAGCACGCGGCCGCCGTTCAGGTCGGACGTCGACGGCGGCTGCCACGCGGCCTCCGGCGCCGGCGGCAGCCCGACCACGCGCTCCAGGGCGGCGCCGTCGGCGGGGTCCGCGTCGCGCATCAGTCGAGCGCGAGCGCTCCCCGACGCTCGTCGGCCCGCAGCGCGGGCTGCTCGCTGCGCGCGAGGATGCGCCGCCCGAGCACGAGGTGGTCCATCTCGGTCCCGCGGAAGCACGCGATGGCGTCCTGCGGCGTGCAGACGATCGGCTCACCGCGCACGTTGAAGCTCGTGTTCACGAGCACCGGGCAGCCGGTGCGCTCCTCGAACGCACGCAGCAGCTCCCAGAAGCGCGGGTTCGTGCGGCGGCTGACGGTCTGGATGCGCGCGGAGTCGTCGACGTGCGTGACCGCCGGGATCACCGAGCGCCGGCCGCGCAGGCGTGCGACGCCTTCGAGCGCCTCGTCGCCGGCCGCGGGATCGAGGCGCCGCGACTTCGCGACGGGCGCGACGAGCGTCATGTACGGGCTGTCGCCGTCGAGCTCGAACCACTCGGCCGCGCGCTCCTCGAGCACGGCCGGCGCGAACGGCCGGAACGACTCGCGGAACTTGATCTTCAGGTTCACGCGGGCCTGGTTCTCGGCGCTGCGCGGGTCCGCGAGGATGCTGCGCGCACCGAGCGCGCGCGGGCCGTACTCCATGCGCCCCTGGAACCAGCCCACCACGCTGCCCGACGCGAGCAGGTCGGCGACGCGCCCCGCGAGCTCGTCCCAGGCGACGACCGCGTGCGGCGCGCCGGCCTGCTCGAGCACCTGTGCGATGGCGTCGTCGTCGTACTCGGGGCCGAGGTACGCGCCGTTCATGGCGTCCCCGCCGTCCGGGTCGAGCACGCGCTCCTTGCCGAGGTAGCGGTGCCACGCGGAGAGCGCGGCGCCGACCGCGCCGCCCGAGTCGCCGGCCGCGGGCTGCACCCACAGGCGCTCGAACGGACCCTCGCGCAGGATGCGCCCGTTGCCGACGCAGTTGAGCGCCACGCCGCCGGCGAGGCAGAGGTTCGGGGCGCCGCCGCTCGCGCGGTGCGCGAAGCGCGCCATGCGCAGCATCACCTCCTCGGTGACCGCCTGTACCGAACGCGCCACGTCCATGTGGAACTGCTCGAGCTGCGACTCCTCGGCGCGGCGCGGGCGCCCGAGCACGCGCTCGAACGCGGGCGTGGTCATCGTGAGGCCGGTCAGGTAGCCGAACAGGTCGAGGTTCAGGCGGAAGGACCCGTCGTCGCGGAGGTCGAGCACCTCGTCGAGGATCTTCTGCGCGTAGCGCGGCTCGCCGTACGGCGCGAGGCCCATCACCTTGTACTCGCCCGAGTTCACCTTGAAGCCCAGGTAGTACGTGAAGGCGGAGTAGAGGAGCCCGAGCGAGTGCGGGAAGCGGATCTCGTGCGTGATGCGCAGGTCCTTGCCGTCGCCGACGCCGACGCTCGACGTCGCCCACTCGCCGACGCCGTCCATCGTGAGCACCGCGGCGCGCGCGAACGGCGACGCATAGAACGCCGACGCCGCGTGGCTCTCGTGGTGCTCGGCGAAGAGCAGCTCGCCCGTGAAGCCGCGTAGCTCCTTCCGGATGCGGTCCTGCACGTGGATCTTGTCGCGCATCCACGTGGGGCCGAAGTGCATCCACGCCGGGAGCCCGCGCGGCGCGACCGAGACGAACGTCTCGAGGATGCGCCCGAACTTCAGCACCGGCTTGTCGTAGAACGCGACGACCTCGACGTCCTGCGGCCCGCAGTCGCCGGCCCGCAGCACGAAGTCGACGGCGTGGCGCGGGAAGCGGCTGTCGTGCTTCTGCCGCGAGAAGCGCTCCTCCTCGGCGGCCGCGACGATCCGGCCGTCGCGCAGCAGGCAGGCTGCCGCGTCGTGGTAGTCAAAGGAGATGCCGAGTACGTTCATAGCGTCTCGCACGGTGTCCGCGCCGTGGCGCCGCACGGTGCACCGGGAGGATCCGACATGGGCAGCCTGATCCGAGAGTTCTGGCTCTTCCTCCGCCAGGAGAAGAAGTGGTGGCTGATCCCGATGCTGGTGGTGATGGGCCTGATCGGCGTGCTGGTGGTGCTGGTCAACCTGTACCCGGGGCTCGCGCCGTTCATCTACCCGCTTATGTGATCGGCCGCGGCGTGCGTGCCCGGGAATCGGGCGCCGTGCGCGGGGCTGCGGTTCACGGGAAGTCGCGGAGCGCGGCGTCCATCTCCGCTGCGAGTCCAGGCTGACGGTCCTTCCAGTCGTCGCGCACCTTCTCGAGCAGCGCGCGACCGTCGGTGTCGCCCCAGGCGAGGAGCAGTTCGCGGAGCGCGCGCCCGAGCACGAGCCGCGCCTGCGAGGGGTTGTCCTTGAAGCGCGGGTCGTTCTCGCCGACGACCTCCAGCGCCAGCGAGCGGTGCAGCGCGCCCTCCACGACGACGGAGCGGACGACGGGCAGGAGCGTCGCCACGTCCTTCGAGCCGGCGCAGGCGCGCAGCGCGACGGCGAGGCTGCCGAGGCGTACCTCGTACTCGCGGAACACGATCGCATCGCCCTGGATCGAGCCCTCGAAGCGCGCGCCGAGCCGCCGCACGCCGCGCGCGAGCGCCGCGGCGGCGTCGGGCGCGGGGTTCGCACCGAGCGCCACCACCGCCGCCTCCGTCACGCGGTAGTCCTCGTCGTCGAGCGCGCCGTCCAGGTACTTGACGCAGTCCGGCAGCGCCATCGCACCGAGGGCCTCGCACGCGAGGACGCGGGTGTCGGCGGTGGTCTTCTTCGAGCGCAGCAGCTTCGCGACGGACTTCGCGACCTTCGGGTCCTTCTGCGCACCCAGCGCGGCCGCCGCGTCGCGCCCGCCGCCGCCGCCGCGCTCGAGCGCCGCGATCAGATCCTTCACGGCCGCGTCTCCGGAGTCGTCGGAGACCTCAGGGACGGCCGCCGGATCGCCGAACGCGCGGATCTCGTCCTTCGTCGCCTTGCGCTCGAACGACGAGAGCGGACCCGTCGCGCGCTTCTTGCCGCGGTCCTTCCAGCGCCCCGCGAAGAAGCGGAAGATGTCCTTCCGCACCCAGTCCGGGAAGCCGTGGCCGACGCCGTCGAACTCGGTGTAGACGAAGTCGAACGGCTTCTTGCCCCCCGCGAGCGCCTTCGCGGCGCTGCGGTCGCTGCCGACGCCGACCACGTTGTCGTCGGAGCCGTGGTAGATGTACGTCGGCAGCCCGGCGGTATCGACGCCGGCCGGTCCGCCGCCGCCCGCGCACGGGCTGATCGCCGCCCACACCTCCGCGCGCTTCGGGCCCCAGTACCACGTGCCGAAGCCGCCCATCGAGTGGCCCGTCAGCCAGATGCGGTTCTCGTCGACGTGGTAGAGCGCGCGCATCTCGTCGAGGAGCGCGTCGAGCCACGCCTCGTTCTTCTGCTCGCTCCACGGCGCCGCGAGAGCCGTCGGACACACGACGATCACGCCCCACTCCTCGGAGACGTCGAGGTAGAAGGGCAGCGCCTCCTCGCCGCTCCCTGTGACGAGCGTCGGGTCGGCGCCGCCGCGGCCGCCGCCGTGCAGCGCGACGACGAGCCCCGTCGGCACGAGCGGGTCGTACGACTGCGGCACGTGGATGCAATACGTCGCGCCGGGCGCCGCCTCCGAGCGCAGCGTCAGCGGCACCTTCTCGCGCGTGCCCTTCGCGAGCCGCGCGGAGCGCCGCGCGCGCTCGAGCACCTCGCGGGGGCGCTTCGTCCCGAGCTCGCGCATCCGCGCCCACTGCGCCGCGAGCTGCTCGGGCTCCGTGAGCTGCACGTACTCGCGCTCCAGCTCGCGCAGCTCCGCGTCCAGTTCGGGGTCGCCCTTCGCGAGGCGCGCCGCCTTCTCGGGTCCGCCCGCCAGCGCGACGGCGCGCTCGTTCGCAGGGTCGAGGGCGAGGGCGAGCCGGATCTCGCGCTCGCGCTCCTCCTTCAGCTTGTGCGTCTCGCAGAACGCCGCGAGCTCCACGTGGTCGTCGGCCGAGGCGCGCGGCAGCGACGTGCGGCGCCGGTACTCGACGAGCGGCGCGTCGCCGTAGACGACCTCCGCGACCTTGTCGCGCGGGATGCGGTCCTTGTCCGGGATCTCCCACCGCATGTCGGGATGGCGGGAGTTCCAGGGGTTGACGACGACGCCCTCCGCGTCGTCCCGCGAGACGACGACGCCCTCGAGTTTCTTGCCGCTCCTGAGCACGACCGTGTCGCCGCGCGCGGCCGCGCCGGAGAGCAGCCCGGCGGCGCCCGCGACGGCGGCGGCGGAGAGGATGCGGACGCGGTGGCGCATCGCCCGATCGTTCCGCCCCCCGGCGCACCTGTCAACGCCCGCCACGGCGCGCGCGCCGCGCGTGTCCATCGGCGTGGACGCGGCGGGCGCCCGCGCGCGCCGCGACGGCGCACGTCGATCCGCGTCGACGTGGCGTGTCCGCGCGTCGCGGAGGCTTGACGCGCGGGCGGCGAATCCCTGCGCCGCGGCGGCGCGCGCGGGGCGGCGCCGCCGGCCCGCGCGCGGCGTGCCGCGCGGGCCGTCGTACACGCCGCGGACACCGCGGCGCGCACGGCAGCGGCCGGGGCGCGGGCGACGCAACGGCCTTGCCGGAGGCCGCTTACGTCACGGGCCGGCACCCGCTCGGGTGAGACCGCGGTGCGCGCCGCGCCGCTGCGCGCGGCGCCGCGCCGGGGCGGCGTGCGCGGGTCCGCGGCACGGGCGCGCGTGCCCGAGCCGGGGTTGGCCCCCGCTTTGCAAAGCCCGCTTCACCGCGTCCGCTCGGCGTGCCCGTGCGGCCGGTCCCCCGGGGGCTCTCCACGTGCGAATCCTCTTCCTCGCGCCGCGCATCCCACACCCGCCTCTCGACCGCGAGAACGTGCGGCCGTACCACGCCATCCGCTTCCTCTCCCTGCGGCACGACGTGGACCTAGTCGCGTTCGGCGGCTCGGGGTCCGAGTGGGACGCGCGGCGCCGCCTGCGCCGCTTCTGCCCCCGCGTCCAGATCCTGCCGCCGCCGCAGCGCGCCGTCGCTCCGGCCTCGGCGCGGCACGTGTTCACCACGCAGCCGCTCGCCGTGCGCCGCTACGGCAGCCGCGACCTGATGGAGCGCCTCGAGGCGCTGAACGACACCCGGCGCTACGACCTCGTGTACGTCTACTCGGCCGCGATGGCGCCCTACGGCCGCGCGTTCCCGATGACGCCGCGCATCCTGGACCTCGTCGAGGTCAGCTCGCTGCGCTGGATCGAGTACGGCGCGCGGCGCTCGTTCCCCGCGTCGGCCGTGTTCAAGCGCGAGGGCAACCGCCTGATGAGCCTCGAGCGCGACGCGGTGCAGGACTACCAGCGCGTGCTCCTCGCCTCCGAGACCGAGGCGGAGGTGCTGCGCGGGCTCGTCCCCGGCAGCCGCCGCGTGGCCGCGCTGAAGACGCCCGCGCCGCCGCACGCTCCCGTCATCCGCAAGCCGTCGGCCGTGCCGACCATCCTGCTCGCCGGGCACCTCGACCACCTGCCGAACCGCGACGCGATCCTGCAGTTCGCGCGGTCCGTGTTCCCGCGCATCCGCGACCGCCACCCCGACGCCGTCCTGCGCATCGCCGGGCGCAACCCGCCGCCCGAGATCCGCGAGCTCGCGACGGAGGCCGGCATCTTCCTCGACGATCGCGCCGACGACCTGCGCGACCTCTACGCGAGCGCGTGGGTGGCCGTCGTGCCGCACCGCGTCAGCCGCGGCGTGCGCAACGAGGTCATCGAGGCCATGACGTTCGGGACGCCGACGGTCGTGACGCGCCACGCCTTCGTGGGCATCGACGCCATCGCCGGCACCGACCTCCTCGTCGCCGACGACGAGAACGAGATCGCGCGCCTCATCGAGGACCTCTTCGCCGACGCCCAGGCGCGCGACCGCCTCGGCTTCCGCGCCCGCCGCGCGATGCTCAACAACTACAGCCACTGGTCGATCAGCCTGCGCCTCGAGGAGATCGTCGAGGCCGCCTGCCGCGAGTCCCTCCTCCCGGCCGGCGAGGAGCGCTGACCCCGCCCTCCGTTCCGAAGGGGACGGTCCTCGCGCAGGCTCGGAGCGCAACGTCCCGTTCCGAAGGGGACACACCTCCACGACCCGGCGGCGGGCACGTCACGCGAGCAACGCAACTCCGCTCGGCGACCGCACCTCTGCTCCATCGGCCGCGCCCTCGCCCGGCTTCCTTGACAGCCCGGACGACGCCCCCGAACATCCGCCGCTTCCACGACACGGAGCGGGTGTAGCTCAGTGGTAGAGCGCCACCTTGCCAAGGTGGATGTCGACGGTTCGAATCCGTTCACCCGCTCCAACACGGCGCCCTGATCTGCGTGCGCCGGACGTCACGACGGCCGGAGCCAAGGTGGCGGCGTTGCATTTCGCCTGCTCCGCAGGCGGGCGACGGTTCGAATCCGTTGGCGTCGCGGACTCGCGCCCAACGCGCATGCCACGGCACCGCAGAGATCGCGTCGGCGCGACCGCACCGCGCCTACCTCGCTACGCTCGGTTCACCCGCTCCAGCACGGCGCCCTGATCTGCGTGCGCCGGACGTCACGACGGCTTGGCAAGGTGCTGTTTGCACTTCTGCGCGCTCCGCGCGCTGGGCCAAGGTGGCGGTGTGGCATTTCGCCTGCTCCGCAGGCGGGCGACGGTTCGAATCCGTTGGCGTCGCGGACTCGCGCCCAACGCGCATGCCACGGCACCGCAGAGATCGCGTCGGCGCGACCGCACCGCGCCTACCTCGCTACGCTCGGTTCACCCGCTCCAGCACGGCGCCCTGATCTGCGTGCGCCGGACGTCACGACGGCTTGGCAAGGTGCTGTTTGCACTTCTGCGCGCTCCGCGCGCTGGGCCAAGGTGGCGGTGTGGCATTTCGCCTGCTCCGCAGGCGCTGTCGACGGTTCGAATCCGTTCACCCGCTCCAACACGGCGCCCTGATCTGCGTGCGCCGGACGTCACGACGGCTCGGGAGCCTGCGGTGTCGCGCTACCGCGAGGAGTTGACGCGCGTACGCGGAACTTCGCAGACGCGGGTGAGTTCGGGGATCGATCCGACCGGTGTCGGCCGACGCTCCGCCGCCGCCGCGTCAGTACCCCATCTTCTTGCCGTTGTTCGTCAGCACGGGCGCGTCCTCGTACGACAGACCGCCGATCGAGACGGAGAAGCGCACGGGGACGTCGCCGGCCGCGAAGTCGCCGACGTCCACGCGGCTCAGGCTGAGCGTGAACGTGCCCTTCGCGTAGTCGACGAGCAGTTTGCGCTTGCTGCGCCCGTCCTTCGCTCCATAGCTCCAGCGATCGCCCTTGCGCGTGAAGCCTGCGGCGTCCGTCGTGAACGACAGGCGGCCGAGGTCGAACGCGACCTGCGGCGCGGCGTCCGGCGCCCCTCCGGACGCATCGAACGCGCCGGAGACCCGCACCTGGTCCTTGTCGCCGGGCTTCGTCGTGACCGACAGCGCGTCGACGATCAGCGCGGGCACGAGCACGCCGCCCGCCTTGGGGGGCTCGAAGCGGCCCGAGGCGAGCCGCACCGTGCACTCGGCGCCGTAGTCGCCGTTGCGGTAGCGCAAGGTGAGCGGCGCGTCGGCGCCGATGCCGTCGGCCGCGTCGCCGGTCACGCGCAGCGAGAACGCGACGTACGACGAGCCCGTGCGGGGCGTCAGCGACAGGCGGACGCTGTCGCTCGCAAACTGCAGGGCCTTGCCGCGCGCCGTCAGTGACGGGACGGCGATCACGGCGTCGCCGACCTCGAACGAGCACGCGCCGTCCAGGGTCAGCGCGGCTCCACCGGTGTCGAAGGCGCCGCGCACGTCGAGACTCGCGGCCTTGCGCTTCGCGCCCCGCAACACGGACGGCTTCACCAGGACGCTGTCGAGCACGAGCGCCGAGGGCGTGCTGACGTCGCCCTCGGGCATCGCCCAGGCAGAGCGCCCGAGCAGGCCGTTCGCGGCGACGCGGTAGCGGTACGCGCCATCCTGATGCGCGGACGTGTCGTCGTAGGACGTCGCGTTGCGCGGCACGACCGCCAGCGGCTCGAACACGCCGTCGGGCGCGTCCGCGCGCATGACCACCCACCCCGTCTCGACGTTCGTCTCGTCGGTCCACGTCAGGCGCACGACGTTGGTCGAGAGCGCCGTCGCGGCGACGTTCGTGGGCGGCTTCGGCGGGGTCACGACAGAGGCCGGCGCGGACCACTCCGACGGTCCCTGCACCGTTCCGATCCGGACGCGGTACTCGTACGCGGTCTCCGGCTCGACGCCCGCGTCCTCGTAGGTCGCCGCCGACGGGATGACGGTCGCGAGCGGCGACCACGCCGAGAGCGGGCTCGTCCGGCGCCGCTCGATCTCGAACTGCGTCTTCGAGCTCGACATGACTCCCCACTCGACCAGCACGCTCGGACCGTCCGGGGTCGTCGCCGCGACGAACGGCGGGGCGGCGGGGAGCGTCAGGGCCGACACGCTCACCGCCGAGCCGAGCGTCCCGTCCGGACCGAGCGAGCGCAGCTGATAGACGTACGTCGTCTCCGCTGCAGCCGCGGCATCCGTGTACGTCGTCGCGTCGGCAGCCAGCGTGACCAGCGTCGTGAAGGAGGTCGGGCTCGCGCCCTCGCCGCGCGCCACGCGGTAGCCGGTCTCGGCCTGTGCGACGTCACTCCAGTCGAGTCGCACGCTCGAGGCCGAGAGGATCGTCGCCGAGAGCGACTCGACCGGCGGCGAAGGCGACACGGCGGCGACAGCACTCGAGTACGCCGAGGCGCCGGCGGTGTTCACGGCCCGCACGCGGTAGGAGTAGCTCGTCTCGAACGCGAGGTCGGTGTCCGTGAACGACGTGGAGTCCGCGGCGGCGGTGGTGATGCGCGTGTAGCCGCCCCCGGCGACCGAGCGCTCGACCTCGACGCCCGTCTCGCGAGGTGAGTTGTCGCTCCACTGGAGCGCGATCCCCTGCATCGACACCGCGGTCACCGCGAGGCTCGTCGGCGCCTCCGGTGGGCCGTCGGGGTGGACGTCCCACTCGACGATGTATCGCAAGGTGTCCGAGTTCGCGTGCGAGTCCCAGACCGCGGCGGGATTGATCGACATGTAGTCGCGGAATGTCGAGGGAACGCCCCCGTACCAGTTCGTGTAGTTCCACGTCTCGCCCGTCACCCACCCCCAGGCGCCTGACACTTTCACGCCGCCCGTCCACGCGGCGGTGGTGACGCCGCCGGACTCGAGGTACTGCCGAATGAAGTCGTTCTCGCCGGCGGACGTGATCGTCACGAGGTGCCCATTCAGGTCGATCGCCGCCTGGTTCGCGTCATCCCAGGACCGGTTGTCGCTGGCTAGCCTGTACCAGGTGCCCGTGCCCTGGTTGTAGACAACCCCCGAGATCGGGTCCGCTGCGGCCGGCGCCGGCGACAGGGCGGCGAAGGCGCCGATGACGGCGAGGAGGGCGACGGCGAGGCGCTGGGCACGCATGGTCTTCTCCAAGCTCGGCTGAGGGCGGGCTCGCGGCACGCGGAACGAGGGTGGTGGCCGACCGTCGGCGCTCTCGCGAGCGGGCTCCTTCTCACGTTCCGACCCCAGTCTAGGGTCCCTGCGTGAGCGTCGGTAGCCCGCATCCCTCACCGGCTCTCGCGGTGCGTGCGGCTGTAACGCTGTCAGATCGCGGCCTGCGTCCGTTGGGCCCGGCCGAGCCGGAGGCGCGAGGTCAAGGGTGCGAGCCTCGGCGGCTACACCGCTGGGGTGAGCGAGGGTGCGGCGCAGCCGCACGAGAAGGCTCCTGCGGAGCCTTCGAGACGAGCGAACGCGGAGCGCAGGCCGCAGCGGAGGGCCGCCGCCGGTGGCGGCTGCGATCGGCGAGCACGCGAGCGCTCGACACAATCGAGCGCGAGGAAGTCGGAGTCGAACACGCTGTTCGGGGAGCGCCGACGCAGAGATCGCGACTCCGGCGACGTGCCGAGCGCGGGAGTTCGTGAACGATGCGAGCCGGAAGCCCCTCCGACTGACGCGACGGGGATCTGGTTGGCCCACGTGCGTCGTGGGTCGCGCCTCGCAGGCGACGTCGCTGCCAAGACATCGCCGAGCCTGCTTGCCGCGACGAAGGGCGTTCCTGGGCGGAGCAGCGAACGCGCAAAGCCACGCGCCGTGGATCGCTCACCGGTTCCGACCGGCTACAGGGACGGGCTGCTGCGTCCTCGACGCCGGGTGTCAGGTGAGTCGACGGTCAAGACCTGCCGCGTGGCACGACGGCAAGCCGGAGAGTCCGCGTGCGTGTTGCCATCTCTCCAGCCTCGTTGCGCCGTTTCGGTCTCAACACGTTGAACTTGACCTGCCCATCGTGTGCCGAATCGACGACTCCACGGTGAGAGGCGGCGCGTGGCGCAGGCGGGCGACACCTCGGAGCGGCCTGATCGGCGATCCCCTGCACGTACGACTGAACCCGCGCCGCGCGCGGCCTACCCGAGCCCAGGGGGACCGGCAATCCGAGTTCCGTGTCGACCGACCGCGTCGGCGCAGTCGACGGCGGACGCTCTTGTCGCTGCGGGTCGTACGGCGGCGCAGTTGCGCGTCGCCGCCGTCCACGCGAACCAGAACGAAGCACCGAGCAGCGATGCAGACAGTCGCGGGCGAGGGGTTGACGCCGTGGCGCAGCCGAGGCGGTTGGGCTGACGCTGAGGAGTCTCGCGATGCACATCGCCAAGCGCCGCGGTGTACAACATCCCCAACGACGCCACACGGCGAGGCAGGAGCCGGACCGACACGCCGTCAGCCACGCGCAAGAACAGCGACGATGCGGAACTCCGTAACCGACCAGTTGGTCGACACCGTGCTGAGGCTGCTTCGGGCTGCGCTCACGGCAACACCCCCGGTGGCGACGCCACCGCCGCCTCGCGCCGCGCCGCAATCGTTGCGCGACATCCGCGAACTGTCGTGGGAGGAGTTCGAGCGACTCATCGCGTGGTGCTATCGGCAGCAGGGTTACGACGTTGTTCTGACCGGTTCGACGAACGGCGACGGCGGAGTGGATCTCCTGCTCCGCCGCGAGGGCGCGCTCACCATCGTGCAGTGCAAGCAGTGGCGTGCTTGGAAGGTCGGCGCCCCGCGCGTGCGCGACCTCTACGGCGCGATGATGCATGAGCGGGCGGCTGCAGCGATCCTGGTCACATCCGGCGAGTTCACCTGGCCGGCGCGAGCGTTCGCTCGCGGGAAGCCGATCCGCCTGATTGCGGGAGGCGAACTCGCAAGGATGATCGACGACACGAAGCCGCGAACGCAGCCCACCACGACGTCAGCGCGCAGCGCTGCGTCCGCACCGAGCCGCGAGTCTCCGCCACGAACGGGGCCACCGTGTCCGCGCTGCGGCGCCTCGTTGGTCAGGCGCACGGCGCACCGCGGCGAGCGGTCCGGGATGGAGTTCTGGGGCTGCCCACGGTTCCCGCGGTGCCGCGGCACGCTGTCGATCTCCGGTTAGCCCACATCGATCACCAACTCTCGCGGCGAGTGCGGGTGTGACACGGTCGCTTCGAGGGCTGTGGCCGTGGCGCCCGTGCTTCCGCCCCGCGACCGCCCGTCGCGACCGAGCCGGAGGGGCGAGAGTGCGAGCCTGCGCGGCTTGCCGCTGGGGGCGAGCGAGGGTGCGGCGCAGCCGCATGAAGAGGCTCCTGCGGAGCCTTCGAGACGAGCGAACGCGAAGCGCAGGCCGTAGCGGAGGGCAGCCGCCGGTGGCGGCTGCGATCGGCGAGCACACGAGCGCTCGACGCAGTCGAGCGCGAGGAAGGAGGCGCGACGAAGTCGGGGTTGAACACCCTCTTCGGCAAGCGCCGACGCGGAGCTCGCGACTCCGGCGACGCGCCGCGCGCGAGAGCTCGCGGCGCGGCACAGGTCACCTCGCTTCCTCACGGCCGGGCGGTGGTTCCGGACGCGCGTCGGCGGCTCGGGGCGACGACTGCGGCGGGGGACTGCCTGGGGCGGCACGCACTCCATCACCCTTGCTCGGGTGCCGCCCGGCGAGGGCGAAGCTCAGTGCCGTCGCCCCACCAATGGTCACGAACTGCAGACACATCAGCGGCGGGAAGATGACGTGTGTGAGCGTCCACAACGCTGCAATGATCGCTGCCCACTTCGTACCCGTGCGCCCGAAGATCACGCCTGCACAGACGACCAGCGAGGCGATCACCACCTGATAGGCCAGGATCGAGGCCGTGACGATGAGCGCAACGGTCGTCGGCATCGCGGGAGTATCCCGCCCGCCGCACGCAGCCATCAACTCCGTACCACCTGATCAGCTCACGCGTCCCGCCCATGCAGATCGCCTGCTGGAGGTCGTGAAGTCTCACCAAGTCGCGGTCCCTCGGATGCCGCGCGTTGCCGCGCGCGCGTCTGCATGCCCTGCTCCCGGCGTGGACGCTGGGACACGCCGGTACTACGAGAAGCACGCGGACGCGATCGCGCGGTCGATCGTGTCGATCGCGAGCCCGCTGCGGCAGTACTTCGCGACGGCGTTCGCGCAGTGCCGACGCGTGCTCGACGTCGGGGTCGGGCCGGGGCGGGAGACGGCAGCGCTGCTCGACGCGGGATACGACGCCTGGGGCGTCGAGCCGATCGCGGCACTGCGGGAGTTCGCGGTGGCGCAGCACCCGGGACTGCGCGGACGGCTGTGCGCAGGCGCGCTGCCGGATGCTCTGCCCCCGGTCGCGGAGCTCGGCGGGCTCTTCGACGGGGTCCTGTGCAACGCCGTCCTCCAACACGTTCCGCGGGCGCGCGTGGACGATGCGCTGCGTGCGCTGGGCGCGTTGCTCGTCGAGCGGGGTCGGGTGCTCGTGTCGGTCCCAGCCACGCGGCCGGGGATCGACGGGGAACGTGACGCGGGCGGGCGGCTGTTCACGGGGATCACGACGGCGGAACTCGCGAGCGCGTTCGAGCGGACCGGGTTCGCAGTCGTGGACGCTTGGGAGCGCAACGACGCGCTCGGTCGACCCGGTCACTCGTGGTCCAGCCTGTGCGCGCAGCGGTGCGCGAAGCGCCCGGAGGGCGCCGGGCCTGTGACGCAGACGGCCCCGTAGACTGCGGCCATGGGGCGGGGAGTCTTCGCACTGCTGGTCGGGCTCGCGCTGGTCATCGTCGCCGCGGTGGTCGCCGTCGGAGTGCTCGCGACGGAGTTGCTCCGGGCGCCGGCCGCGCCGCACGCTCCGCGACCGAGCGTCGTGCCGACGCCGCGCTACGCGACGGCGGCCGACGTGCTCGACGGCGAGGTGATCGTGGTCGGCGGAGTGCGTCGCGGCGACGCGGGCGACGAGACCGTCGCGCTCGTCGAGGCGTACGACCCGGAGACGCGCACGTGGACGCGCTGCGCGCCGCTCGCGACGCCGCGCGCGTTCGCGGCGGCGGCGGCGTACCGCGGGCGGCTGTACGTGTTCGGCGGCCTCGACGCGAGCGGCGCGACGCTGTCGTCGGTCGAGGCATGGGACCCGGCGACGGACACGTGGACCGCGTGCCCGCCCATGGAGATCGCGTTGAGCCGCCTCGCCGCCACGCGCCACATGGACGCCGGGGTCGTCCTCTACGGCGGGCTGCGCGCCGACATGACGAACGGTGACGAGGGCCTCTACTTCGGGGTCTTCGGCTACGGGAACACGTGGCGACGCTGGGGTCCACTCCTTCCGATGGCGCGCCACGGACTCGGGCTGGTCGATGCGGACGACCGCACGGAGCGCATGCTCGCGGTCGGCGGCTACGACGAGTCGGGGCCGACGGATCGCGTCGACTGGTGGGGCGTCGGCCGCGTGCACGTGCGCGACGCGGAGGGACGCCTGCTCCACCCGGGAGTCAAGGTCCGGGACGGCATCCGCGGCACGACCCACGCACTCGACCAGGACTACGACGGCTACGGATGGTGGGACGGCCCCGCGCTGCACCAGGCGCGCGGGTTCCACGGCGTCGCCCGCATCGGGAAGCTCGTGTACGCCGTCGGCGGCCGCTGTGCGCGGATCCCGCCCACCGAGGTGCTCGACCTCGACGACCTCGCGGCGGGCTGGCGCACGGCGGCGCCGCTGCCGAAGGATCTCTGCCGCTTCGCGCTGGTCGCGTGGGAAGGACACCTGCTCGCCTTCGGCGGCGAGACGGAGTCCGGACGCGCGATCAACGCCGACGTGCTCGACTACGACCCCGCCGCCGACACGTGGTCGGTGCGCTGAGCACCCGCCGCAACGCAGCACCTGCCGCGCGCCCGCCGGCGCTCGTTCAGACCCGCACGGCGGGGCGCGGCGCCGCGCCCGCCGCGACCACGGCGACGGGCGGCGGCGGGTCCTCGGGCCGCGTGCCGAGCAGCCGCTTCACGATCCAGATGAAGGCGCCCGTCAGCACCAGGTTGAGCGCGAGGCTCAGCATGGCGACGGTGAGCATCGGACCGCCGAGGCCGTATCCCAGGCTGACCAGGAGCACGCCCGCACCGACCTCGCCCCGGGGCCACAGGCCGATCGCGACGGCCAGCCGCTCGCGCAGCGTCGCCTCGCGCCGGTAGCAGAGCGCCGGGAACATCTTGCCGAGGTTCGAGAGCAGCGTCACCGCGAGCACGTGCAGCGCGATGGTCCCCCAGCCCGGCATGGGCACCGACGCGGACACGGTGCCCGCCCCCGCGGCGCCGCCGTTCAGCACGGATGGCATGCTCAGGCCGACGAGGGCCATGAACACGGCAGAGATGATCGACGAGGCGCGCTGCTCGGAGGCGGTCTCCGGTCCCTCCTGATGCCCTTCGCGGGCGTCGTCCACGTGCGGGTCCGCGCCGGCCGGCCGCCGCATGACGCAGCCGAGCACGAACGCGGGCAGGAGAACCTCGATGTGGATGGGCACGGTCGAGTCGATGCGCACGCTCGCCGCGTGCAGCGCTTCGCTCGCCAGCGTGATCGCGGCGCCGTACGACAGCACCCACGGCCACGTGATCGGCACGCGCAGCGCGTGCAGCCACTTCCAGCCCGCCCACAGCAGGACGCCCATCACGGCCAGCACCACGCCGAGCTGCCACTGCAGGCCGACGATGAAGACCTTGAGCAGCACCATCAGCAGGACGGTGTCGAGGTCGTCGAAGATGGCGAGGACGCGCGCCTTGCGGAAGAGCCACGTCGCCGACAGCCCGGCGGCCGCGAGCATGGAGAACAGGACGCCCGCCGACGTGGGAGCGGCGAACCGTCCCGCGAGCAGCGTTTCGCGCCATGCGTCCCACGAGCCGAACGCGCCCGTCGGCATGAGCACGGCCAGGAAGTAGAGCGTCACGAAGACCCACGGGAACGCCGCGGCGGTCATCGCGACGACGTAGTCCCAGCCGTACGAGGACAGCCGCTTCTTGTCGAGCTCGAACTCGTACCCGACGTGGATCATGATGAACGCCAGCGCGGTCGTCGTCAGCAGGCGGATGCCCGTCGCGACGGGCGCTGCGGAATCGCCCAGCCAGCCCGGCAGGAGCTGGCTGAGCACGAGCCCGGCGATCAGGAGCAGCGAGAACAGGGCGACCTTGCGCATGGCGACCTCGCACGGGGATTGACGGGATCTCGGACGCACCGCGCGCCGCAGCCCGACACCGCGGCTGCGGCGTCGGGCGTCGGCGTTCGGTCAGGACGTGGCCAGCGCCTCGCGCGAGAGGCTGGGGACGGGCCACTTCGGAGAGCCTGGCACGGCCCGGGCGCAGACCAGCGAGCATTCCAGGCGCTTCAGGAGCGGCGAGGTCGCGCCGCTGCCGAGCCGCGCCAGGAGTGCCGCACGCCGTGAGGGACCGATGAACACGGCGTCGGCGCCCACGGCGGCGGCGGTGTCCAGGATCTCCGCGCTCGGGACGCCGCCGCGCACCTGCACGCTCCCGATGCAGACGTCCGCCGCGTGCGCGCGGACCCACGCCTCGAGGGCCTCGAGCGCCGGCACGACGCGCTCGGGGCCCGCGTCGCCCGCCACGTGCAGGGCGTGCAGCCGCGCGCCCGTGCGCCGCGCCGTGTCCGCCGCGAGGCGGAGCACGCCGTGCGAGTGCTCGTCGAGCGTGACCGCAGCGAGCACGTCGCGCATGTTGCGCCGCGTGCTGCGGCGCGCGATCCAGACGGGGATGTCGGCCGAGCGGAACACGCGCGCGGCCGTGCTCCCGAGCAGGCCCACGGCGCACTCGCGATCACGCCCGGCGAGGACGATCAGCCCGGCGCCCCAGTCGCGGGCCTCCGCGAGCAGCGCGCGCGGAGGCGGGCCGACGAGCACCTTGAACGACGTGCGGACGCCGAACTCGCGCGCGCCGTCCGCGAGTTCGCGCAGCCGCTCCTCGGCGAGTTGCGCGGGCGAGGACGCGGCGGCCGCGCCGTGCCGGCGCAGCAGGTCGTGGCTGCGCGGCCCGAGCGGCAGCGCGTGCGCGATCCGCAGCTCGGCGCCGCTCGCCGCGGCGATCCACGTGGCCTGGGCGAGGGCGTTCGCGCCGCGCTCGCCCAGCCCGCGTCGCGACACGAGGTGCGTCTCGTCGGCGAGATCGACGCCGACCAGGATCTTCACGAAGCGGTCCATGGGAACCTCCTCTCTGCGTTCGTTCGGGTGAGGGGACGGGTCGCGTGCGCGCGGACGCCGTGTCAGGCGGCCGCGCGCCGCGTACGGAACGTGAGCCTGCGCTCCGCGTCACGAGCCAGCACGCGGCGCATGCGCTCGAGCGCGCGGCGGACCGCGGACTCGGGGTCGTGGCCGCGCGCGGCGGCGGTCAGGAGCGGTCCGTGTCGGCGCCGCACGGCCACGCGGCACGCGGCCGGCGCCGACGGATCGCCGTGGTCGGACTCGACGTGGAGCGCCACGTCGCGGAGTCGGTCCGAGAAGCGCCGGAGCGCCCCGGCGGCGAGCGCCTCGAGCCGCTCCGCGAGGGGTCGTCCGTCTTCGTCGCGCAGGTCGCGCAGGCCGCGCAGGCCGGAGAGCCGCATCTGCATGGGAACCTCCTCGGTCGCGGCACCCGCCGCGTCCACCCCATGGAACGCGCCGGGAAGGGATTGCTCTCGTCGATCGTTCCTGAGCGAGAAGGAGGTTTTCCCGAAGTGTCCACCGCGGACCTCAACTACCACCACCTGCGGCTCTTCCGCGCCGTCGCCCGCGCGGGCTCCGTGGCCGGCGCCGCACGCGAGCTGCACCTGACGCCGCAGACCGTCAGCGAACAGGTGCGCGCGCTCGAGGAGTCGCTCGGGGCGGTGCTGCTCGAGCGCAGCGGGCGCTCGGTCGTGCCCACCGAGACGGGACGTCTCGTCGCGTCGTACGCCGACGACATCTTCCAGCGCGGACGCGAGCTGCAGGAGGTCGTGCGGCAGCGCGCGTCGGAGCGCCCGCTCCACGTCGTGTTCGGCGTCGCCGACGTGATGCCGAAGGTCGTCGTCGCGCACCTGCTCGAGCCGGTCTTCGCGCTCGCCGGACGTGTCCACGTGACCTGCCGCGAGGACCACACCGACCGGCTGCTCGCCGCTCTCGCGCTGCACGAGGTGGACGTGGTTCTCTCCGACGCCCCCGCGCCGCCGCACCTGCGCTTCCGGACGTTCGACCACCTGCTCGGCGCGTGCGGCGCGACGCTCGTCGCGGCGCCGGCGCTCGCGCAGCGCCTGCGCCGCGGCTTCCCCGGATCTCTCGACGGCGCGCCGCTGCTCGTGCCCACGCCCGGTGCGCCGCAGCGCACGCTCCTGCAGCAGTGGTGGGAGCGTCGCAACGTCCACCCGGTCGTGACCGTCGAGTACGACGACAGCGCCCTCGCGAAGGAGCTGGCCGCGGCGGGAGTGGGCGCGATGGTCGTCCCGTCCGTCATCGCGGCCGAGACGGCGCGCCGCCACGGGCTGCGCGTCGTCGCGACCCTCGACGGGATCGAGGAGCGCTTCTACGCGATCTCGGCCGAGCGGCGGCTCGCCCACCCGGCGGTCGTCGCGCTCGCGGAGGCGGCGCGCTCCGCGTTGTTCCAGCCCGCCTGACGCCGTCCGGGCGCGACGCGGGCCGCCTCGGTCAGAGGTCGGGGTCCGGCGGAACGTACGGTCGGACGCGCGGCACCCAGCAGCGCACGGCGCCACGGTACGCCTCGTACTCGGCGCCGAAGCGCGCGACGAGGTCGCGCTCCTCCCACGGCCGCGCGACGAACTGCCACAGGGCGGCGCCCGCGACCACGTACGCGAGCACGGCCGGCGACCCGAGCCACACGCCGATGGCGGCGCCCTGCGCGAGCGACGTCATCGCCATCGGATTGCGGACGTGACGGTACGCGCCGCGGATCACGAGACGGCGCGCGGTGTCGAGCGGCAGCGGCGTGCCGTCGCCGAGCACGGCGAGCTGCACGCCGGTGCCGAGGCCGAGCGCTCCGAGCACGACGAACGCGACGACGGCCGCCGCACGTCCGCCCGCCCCCGCGTCGAAGCGCCACGCGGCGAGGCCGGAACGCGCCTCGAGCGTGAACACGGCGGCGGGCAGGAGCGCGAAGAAGACGCCCCACATCGCAGCGGACTGCAGCAGCGTCTTCGTCGCGTTCCACCACGCCGACGCGGAACGCGCGACGCGCGGTCTCACGCGACTGCTCCCCGCGGCGTCGTCGCGGCGATCCACGCGGCGACGAGGGCGGGCGGCGTCATCAGGGCGGCACCGAGGAGCAGATCGCCGGTCGTCGCGAACGTGCCCCAGCCCCACAGCGCGGCGTAGCCGAGACCGCCCGCGTGCAGCCACGCGAGTGCGCGCGCCCACGGACGTTCGCGCACGATGCCCCACGCGGTCGCGGCGGGCGCGACGACGTAGAACGCGAGGTCCGCAGCGGCGAACGTGCGGATCAGCGACGCGTCCACGCCGCGCGGCAGGACGACGTCCCCCGCGTCCGGCCGCGCGACGAGCAGCGTCCACCACGCCGCACCGAGCAGCGCCTCCACGAGGAGCAGCGCGACGGCGACACGCGTGCGGGCGCTGGGCGCGCTGCGCGCGCTCATGCGATCCACAAGGTCGCGCGTCGGCACGCCGGTCGGCACGTCAGTTCGCACGCTGTCGCCATCGGTGATCAGTCCGGCAGGAACTCGACGTGCACGACACGTCCGTCGCGGAACTCGACCTGCCCCCAGTCGGAGTTGTCGCACCAGCGGTACGTCATCGTCCCGGTCGCGTGAGCGCGCTCGTCGCCGCCCGGGTACTCCGGTTCCTCGTACGCGTCGTACGCCGCGCGGACCGCGGCGTCGAGCGCCGCCTGTTCGTCGGCCGGACGGACCTCGCCCGGTCCGAGCACGCGGGGCCCCGGCCCGGCGGGAAGCTGCCACTGCGGGCCGCGGCCCTTGACGTAGCGCCCCATCACGGTCTCGACCTCATCCACCGTCATTCCGACGCGCAGCGAGTCGAGGTCGCGGACGAAGCGCTTCCGTGGATGCCAGGGCACGAACACCATCACGACGACGGCAACCCATGCCGCAGCGTGCACCCTGCGGACCCAGCGACGGCCCGCGAGGTACGTGAGCAACACCGCAGGAACCCAGCCGAGTGCTGCGAACCCGAGGATCAGCACGAACTCGCGGCTGCCGGCAGCGAACACGTCGATCTCCGCACTCCACCACAGCGCCGACGCGATCGCGGTGAGGGCCAGCACCGCGAGAACGACCCCCGTCGCGCCGCGCTGCCACCGACGCGGCCGCCGCTCGCTCTCGCCGGAGACCGGAGGTGCCCACATGCGAGGGGATCGTACCCGGCGGCTCGGGCCGGTGCGCGCGTAGCGTCCGCGCTGACGGCGAGGCGCGCGGACGGTTTCCGCGGCGAGTGCGGTTGCGCGCGGGCATCCTCGATGCGTGCGACGCAAGACGGGCAGCGACGACGCCGTGCGCGGACGGCATCGATGAGACGCGCGCTGCGCATCGGCGTCGCGTCGCTCCTGGCCGCGCCCGTCGGCTACGTCTGGGGCGCGTCGTGGGACGGCATGCCGATCGACGACGCGACGCGTCTCGCGGACGTGCAACGCCGTCTCGCCTTCCTCGAGCGCGCGATCCGCGACGACGCAGCGCTCGAACGTGCGCAGTCGCTCTTCCCGGAGGGCGCGGCGTTCGTCGTCGCGCTCACGGGCCTCGCGTGGGGGAACGTCGGCCGCGCCGCACCGGCCGGGAGTCCTGCGCGCGCTGAAGCGGCGCAGCACCTGCACGCGGCGCTCGCGCTCTACGCCACGCCGGTCGTCACGCGTCCGTTCGTCGACACGCAGGTGCGGCGCGGGGTGTTCTGGCTCGGGCAGCGCAACCTGCTGCTCGCGGAGTGGGCCGAGCTCACACCGCCCGAGGCGCGCGACGCGGCGCTCGTCGCCGAGTTCCACGCCAACTCGGACGCGCTCGCCGAGGCGTTCGCCGCGAGCCCCACGGCGCACCTCGACGCATACCCGGGGCAGAGCTGGCCGGTCGACAACGTCACCGCGCTGACGTCGCTCGTGCTGCACGACCGGACGTTCGGGACGCGTCACGCTGCCGCCTACGAGCGCTGGCACGCGTGGACGCGAGCGCACCTCGATCCGGCGACGGGGTTGATCGCGGGTCGCGTCGACGCTGCGTCCGGCGCGTTGCTCGAACCGGGCCGCGGGTCCACGACGGGGTGGATGCTGCCGCTGCTCGTCCGCATCGATCCGGTGTTCGCGCGGGAACAGGCGGGAGCCGCGCGCGAGCACCTCGCGCTGCAGCGGCTCGGTTTCCGCATGGCGCGCGAGTGGCCGGCCGCGGACGCGCGCGAAGCCGACATCGACTCGGGACCGATCGTCTGGGACGCGGGGATGACCGCGACGGCGGCGGCGCTCGGCTCCGCGCGGGCGCTGGGAGACCGCGCGACGGCGGACGACATCGTCGCGCTCGCGGCCATGTTCGGCGTGCCGTGGAGCGCGACCCGCGACGGCGTCACCGAGACGCATGTGCTCGGTGGCGAACTGCCCGTCGCGGACGCGTTCCTCGCATACGGACTCAGCGTGCCGTGGCCCGCGACCGAGGACGCGTCCCACGCGGCACGACCCGGCCGCGTGCTGGGGAGGTGGCCGTTCCACCTGCTCGCATTCGCATGGACGGCGCTCCTCGCCGCGTGGGCGCTGCGGCGCACGGCGCGCGGACCGCCCGTCGGAGGGAGCGCGGCGCCCCCGCCCCTCCGGCGCGCGAACGCGCGCCAACCCTAGTCGAACTGCGGGTGCACCGCGGGTCCACACAGGGTCCGCGTCGCCGCGGATCGCGGCGCCGCGGGCAACCCGCCTGCCGTGCGTGACGTCGCGCGCCCCGCGATCCGCGCCCCGCTCTCGGTTCCGCGACGGTTGCGAGCGTGCACGCTCGCAACCCCCGGGGTTCGTGGTGGCGGCCCGAGCGAATCGCTCGCGAGCCCTCGGAATGTCTGGATCCGCATCGGGCTTGGCTCACGGAAGCGTGGAGAGCGCTGACGGAACAGCGAGTCGCGAACAGGTAAACTCCGTCGCCGCCACGCCTTCGGCCTGGCGCCACCTCGAGGAGCGCGTCCCCATGCCTCGCAACGCCCTTTCGGCAGCGTCGTGGTCGCTGTGTCTGCTGACGCTCTCCGCGATGGCAGCCCCCGCGTTGGCGGAGGAACGGCTGGTCACCGACTACACGGACGACCCACGGCAACCGGCGGAGGGCAGCCTGCGCGCTCTGTTGTCGGTGAGCGCGCCTGGCGACGTGGTGCGGTTCGAGCGACCGTTGCTCGTGCCCCTCGCAGGCGCGCTCGACATCACCGCCGGAGTCACGATCGCGGGGCCGGGCGGGGTGCAACGTCCGTCCGGGACGAAGAAGGTCCCGCAGGTCCGCATCCGCGCCGCCGGCGTGACACTGGAGAACCTCGAGTTCAGGGACGTGGTGCTCGTTGCGTCACCGAAGCGGGCGGCCACGCTGGCGGGCCCCACGCTCCAGGGCTGCAGGCTGTTCGGTCAGGCGCGCGTCATGCTGCGTCACTGCGTGGAGGCGAGCATCGTCGGGTGCTCGATCCTCTCGGACCCGGTCACGACGAGGCGGAGCCAGCCGGCGGTGGAGGACTTCGCCTCGCGAGGCACGCTCGTTGCGTCCAGCGAGATCCGCATCGAGGGAGGGACTGCTCTCTCCGCACAACTGGTACACGACATGACCGTCCGCAGCGCAACCATCACCGGGGAGGTGCGCATCCGTCCCGGCGTCGCGGCGAAGCGGCCGACCCCTTACACCGGCGACCCGGGGACCCTCACGTTCGACGACAACACGGTTGCAGGCACGGTGGTGGTGCTCCGGGCAGGCCTGCAGCGCGGGGTCCTGCACCTGCATCGCAACACCGCCCGCCAACTGTCCGTCACCGGCGGCCGACCGGACGTACAGGACAACGTGCTGGATCGGCAGCAGGGCGCGGGGTCCTCCGCGTTCACCGTGCTCGCGGTGAGTGCCGCACGCACTCCGGGGGATGTTCGCGTGATCGGCAATCGCACGATCGGCGGAACGACCGGGATCAGCGTGACGTCCAGTCGTACGGCCCCTGCGTGCCTGGTGGCCGACAACCAGGTGGAGGCTGCGTCGGCGATCGGCATCGTCATCTCCCCCGGCGGAGACACTGCGGTGCGCGACAACCGAGTCACCGGCGGGCTGACGGGCGGGATCCAGGTGGGGATCTTCGTGGGTGCGGACACCGTTCCCTGGCCGCTCGACGTCAGCGGCAACGTCGTGTCCGACACCGGCGGGACCGGCATCCTGGTGGCCTCGCCGCACCCCGACGTCGTACTCCGCGACAATCAGATCCGGGACAACGCAGGCTACGGCATCTTCGTTCAGGACAAGTCCCAGGCGCACGTCCACGGCGGAGTCGTGGAGAGGAACGGCACGCCGGGGAACACGGACGAACCGGCCGGCGTGCTCTTCGATGTCCGCAGCCACGGCTCGATCACCGGGACCGCCGTGCGCAACAACGTCGGCGCAGGCATCATCCAGGACCCCACTGCGCACGTGCGCATCTCCCAGGTCTCGTGCACGGGCAACCTCGGGTTCGGGATCGCCGTGGACTCGACGTCCGTCAAGCTCAAGGGACGCAAGGGCGTGCAGCCCGACACGCCGGAGGACGTGGCCTTCGACGCGGCGACCTCGAGCGTGACAGGTACGGCGCCGCCCGGGGCGATCGTCGAGGCCTACCTGGTGGAGGGCGGACCGCGAGTCGGCAACCCCGGCTTCGGCGAGGGGGTTCTGTTCCTAGCGGCCGGCGCGGCCGCAGGCGACGGGGCCTTCTCGATCCCGGTGAGCTGCGCCGACGGCGACCTGCTCACCGTCACGGTCACGCGATCCGCGGGCAGAATGGACTCGACGTCGGTCTTCTCACGCGACGTCACCTGTGTCGGGTCCGCCGTCGAGCTCATCAGCATCTCGTCGACGGGCGGTGTGGGCGGCGGCGCCTCCAGCCTCGGCAACCACGCCGCGCGCGCGGTCAGCAGCGATGGGCGATTCGTCGTCTTCTCGTCAGCCGCCGGCGATCTGGTCCCCGACGACACCAACCAGCGGCCGGACGTGTTCCTGCGCGACCGCGAGTTCGGCACCACGGTGCGCGTGAGTCTGCGGTCCGACGGCTCGCAGATCGTCCCGCAGTCCGAGTTCGTCGAGACGGACGGATCCAGCGGCACCGGCTCCGTGAGCGACGACGGTCGCTACGTCGCGTTCGTGTCGTACGCCGACCAGGTGGTCCCCGAAGACACGTCCGACCTCGAGAACCACGTGTACGTCCACGACGTCGTGGCGGGGACCACGGTGGCGGTCAGCGGCCCGGCGGACCACACCGCGGCCTTCGATCCGTCGATCAGCGCCGACGGCAGGTTCGTCGCGTTCGTGAGCGCGGACCCGGACTGGGACGAGGCCGACCGCAACGGCACGACGGACGTGTTCGTGTGGGACCGCACCGGCGGCGGCGTGACGCTGGTGAGCCGCACAGTCTTCGGTGCGCCCTCCGGCGAGACGTTCAACGCTGCGACCCAGTCGCCCCGTCTGTCTGCCGACGGCCGCTACGTCGTCTTCTGCACCGCGCTGAACCTCACGCCGGGCGACAGCGTGCCGGGACTGAAGGTGTTCGTCCGCGACCGCCAACTGGGCACCACGGAGCTGGTCAGCCGCACGGACGCGGGCGCGCCCGCCACCGGTTCGCTCCCCGCGATCAGCGGTGACGGACGCTTCGTGACGTTCGCCACCACAGAGGCGCTCGTGGCCGACGACACCAACGGTGTCAGCGACGTGTACCGGCGCGACCGCGAACTCGGCACGGTCGTGCTCGCCAGCCGGCCGGTGAATGGCGGCCTGTTCCTCGGCGGCAGCTTCGCGAACTCCATCAGCGATGACGGTCGACTGGTCTCCTTCGTCGGGCCCGGCGGTCACTCCGACGGCTTCACGACCCTCTTCTCCGACGTCTACGTGCGAGATCTCGGGGCCGGCGTCACCTTCGAGGCCGCGATCGGCAGGTCAGGCGATGACAACGACGCCAATGCGCCCGGCGAGGCGCCGTTCCTGAGCGGCAACGGTCGCCTGGTGGTGTTCGCGTCGCTCGCGAACAACCTCGTCGATGTGGAGGACGACCTGTTCCTGCGCGACGTCTTCGCTCGGACGCTACCGATGCCCGAGCCCCTCGCACCCGCCTCCCGCTGATCGGCGGACCCGCCCGGTCCCCTGCGACTGAGATGCGCGGCGGGCAGATGCGAGTAGAGTCACGTCGGGTAGGTGGGGCCTCCCTGGGCAGGAGGCTCGATTGAGCGCGATCACGACGGAGTCGGCCGGGCGGCGCTTCGGCGGCTACGAGATTCTCGGACTGCTGCGCAACGACGACGGCGTGCGCGTCTACCAGGCGCGCCAGCTCGCGCTGCACCGCACGGTGCGCCTCGCGGTGCTGCCGGCGGCGCAGGCGGCGAAGCCCGTGTTCCGCGCGCGCTTCGAGCGCGAGGTCGCGGCGCTGCTCGAGGTGCGCCACGACAACGTGCTCGGCGCGATCGACGCAGGCGAGATCGACGGCGACCGCTTCGTCGTCACCGAGGACGCGACGGGACGCACGCTCGCCGACGCGCTCGACGCCGGACGGGGCTTCGCGTCGGCCGAATCGCTGCGGCTCGTGCGCGACGTCGCGCTCGCGCTGGACGCGTTCGAGAAGTCCGGCCTCTGCCACCGCAACGTCGCGCCGCGGGCGATCGTGCTGACCGACGCAGGCGTGACGAAGCTCGCCGGGCTGTCACGTGTCAAGCGCAGCGAGCCGTCGTCGGAGGAGACCTGGTACGACGTGCTCAACGAGGACGCGCCGTACCGCCCGCCCGAGGCGGTGCGCGGCGGGCGCCTCGACATCCGCGGCGACATCTACTCGCTCGGGTGCGTGCTGTACCGGCTGCTCGCGGGCCGCCCGCCGTTCCGCGGACCGAACGCGGCGGTGGTCCTCGCGGCCCACGTGCAGCGCACTCCCCGCGCGTTCCGGTCGCGGCGGCCCGAGGTGCCGGAGGCGGCCGAGACGGTCGCGCTCGCGTGCCTCGCGAAGTCGCGCGCCGAGCGCTACCAGCGCACGTCGGAGCTGCTCCTCGACCTCGAGGACGCGATCGCCGGCCGCCCCGTGCGGAACGCGGTCGCCGACGCGTTCCGCCGGACGCGCTGACGCGCGCGCCGCCGTGGCGGCGCTCAGAAGCGGAAGGTCAGGCCGGCCGTCAGCGCGTACGCGGAGTCGGAGAGCTTCGTGTCGACGTCGCGCCAGAGCGTGACGCGCACGCCCACGTCGAGTGCGACGGCCTCGTCGAGCCGCCACGCGAGCGCGGGCGTGACGTAGAGGAAGCGACCGCCGCCGACGGCGACGTCGTCGCCTCGGAAGCTGTCGCGCCCGACCTTCTGGTACGTCGCGGCGAGCCCCACCGCCCATGCGTCGCCGAGCGGGAGCGCAGCGCCGGCCGAGAGCGCGAGCGTCTCGCCCGTACGGTAGTCGTGGCGGTTCTCGCGGAGAGGGACGCGCGCACCCGCCTCGACGAACCAGTCGACGCGCTCGCCCGGCAGGTCGAGCCGCGCGCGCAGCGCCGGGTCGAAGGTGCCGGTGCCCGTCTGCAAGTTGGTGACGGAGACGTCGCGCGTGACGAGCCGCGGGTCGGGACGCTCCGCGCGCCCGGTCGGCAGCGACGCGCCGGCCCAGATCGAGAGCGACGCCACGCGCCGGCGCGGCGCGTCGTCGCGCGCCGCGTCGCGGTCCGCATCGAGCACCGTGTACGCCGTCTCGCGGAACGGGAGCGCGTCGGCTGCCTCGTCGGCGAGCGCGATGCGACGGCCGACGAGCAGCGTCGTGTCGCCGAGGCCGGAGAAGACGCGCTTGGTGCGGCGACCGCCGGGCGGCGTGAGGTTGTAGGAGAAGTGCACGTGCGTCAGGCCGAGCTCCGCGGCCCAGTCACGCGCGAAGCCGATGCGCAGCGTCGCCGACGCGCGGTTGACGTACAGGTCCTCGGAGAAGTCGTTCTCGACGCGGTCGCGCCCGCGGTACGAGCGGTCCTTCACCTCGTACTCGTCCGCGAGGCGCACGGAGACCTCGCCGGGGGCGAGCCACGCGCGGTCCGCGCCGGGCGAGCCCGTCACGGCGGGCCCCGCGCAGCCGCCGCAGGACTGGGCGAGGGCCGGGGCGGCGGACGCGAGGAGCAGCAGCGCCGCGGCCGTCGCGACGAGCGGTGCAGCGGGTCGTCTCGTCACGCGTCTCTCCCCGGGTGAATGCACGGGCACCGCGAGAGGACGCGCGACGCCGCGCGGCGCAACGGCGTTCTCGTGCGCCCGGCGCACGCCGCGCGCTCTTCGTGGCCGCGCGAGCGCGTTCGTCGAGAGTGTCGGGAGCGGATTCCGATCCGCGAAGGAGGTTGCGCCGTGCGCGTGCCGCTGTACCAGGTCGATGCGTTCACCGAGCGTCCGTTCGCCGGCAACCCGGCTGCCGTCTGCCTCCTGGACTCCTGGCCCGACGAAGCGACGCTGCAGGCCGTCGCGGCCGAGAACAACCTCTCCGAGACGGCGTTCGTCGCGCGCGAGGGCGACGTGTGGCGTCTGCGCTGGTTCACGCCGCTCGTGGAGGTGCCGCTCTGCGGTCACGCGACTCTGGCGGCGGCCCACGTGCTCCTCGGGCGCTCGGGCGAGGGCCGGATCGTCTTCGCGACGCGCAGCGGCGCACTCACGGTGACGCGCGACGGCGCGCGCTACGTGCTCGACCTTCCGGCGAACCCGGCGCGCGCGTGCGACCCGTCGCGCGAGCTCGCCGAGGCACTCGGACGGGCACCCGAGGAGCTGCTCGAGAACGGCCGCGCGTATCTGGCCGTGTACGGCGCGGCGCGCGACGTGCTCTCGCTCGTCCCCGACCAGCGCGCCGTGCTCGCGCTGCCGCGGCCGTACGTGATCGTGACGGCGCCCGGCGACGACTGCGACTTCGTCTCGCGCTTCTTCGCGCCGGGCGTGGGCGTGCCGGAGGACCCCGTCACGGGCTCGGCGCACTGCACGCTCGTCCCGTTCTGGGCGGAGCGGCTCGGACGGACTCGGCTCCACGCGCGGCAGGTCTCGCGTCGCGGCGGCACGCTCTGGTGCGAGGAGCGCGGCGCACGCGTGGCGCTCGCGGGGCACGCGGTGACCGTGATCGAGGGGACGCTGCACCTGCCCGACCCCGCGAGCTGACGCGCCGCGCACCGCGCTGCCGTCCCGGGCCCGGCGGAGGACCGTCCCCGAATCCAAGGGCTGTCCCCATCGGAACGACTCCGTGCGCATCGAGCCTGCGCCGGGACCGTCCCCTTCGGAACGGAGTCGAGCGGCCGAGGCCGAGGAGCGACCCGGACCGCTGCGACTCAGCGCCGTCCGACCGCGCGCCGCGACGCGCCGTCGACGCGCAGGCCGACGGCGCGCGCGTGCCGGGCGAGCGCCGTCTGCACGGCCGCGCGATCCGCGGAATCGGGACTGCGTGCGCCGTCGTCCTCGAAGTGCAGCGACGGCGTGCGCACGACACCCGCCGCGCGGTCGGCCTTCACGTCCACGCGCGCGACGAGCCGCTCGCCCGCGAGCACGGGCATGCAGAAGTAGCCGTAGCGGCGCTTCGCGGCGGGCACGTAGATCTCGAGCACGACGTCCACGCCGAAGAGCCGCCGCACGCGCTCGCGGTCCCAGAGCAGCGGGTCGAACGGCGTCAGCAGCACGCCCACGTCGCGCGGCGGACGGATGCGTCGCAGCCGCGCGGCGAGCTCGAGATCGCGCGGCCGCGCGAAGCCCGCGAGCACGTCGCGGCCGTCCACGAGATCGCAGGCGACGACGTCGCCCGCGGCGACGAGCGTGTCGAGCGCAGCGCGGAACGCGGTGTTGCGGGTCGAGATGCGCCACGTCGCGGCGAGCGTTCGGAACTCGGCCCAGCCGTGCCCGTCGAGGGCGCGCAGGAGCAGCGCGCGGAAGGCGTCGTCGGTGCTCACGCGCGCCGTGCGCAGCGCATCCGGGATCACGCGCTCGGCGAGGTCGTAGACGCGCTGGAACCCGCGGCGCTCGCGGATCGCGAGGTCGCCGCTGCGCCACAGCGCCTCGGCGACGCGCTTCGCGTCCTTCACACGCCACCAGCCGCCCTCGCCGCGTCCCTCGAGGTCGACGGAGCGGAACGGGCCGTCCTCGCGCGCGCGACGGAGCAGCGCCGCGGCGTCGCGCGGGCGCTCCGCGAGCACCTCGCCCCAGCCGTGGCGCTCGCGGTAGGCGCGCCGGCGGAACTCGAAGTGCGGGTAGAGCTCGCACGGCATCCAGCACGCCTCGTGCCCCCAGTACTCGAAGAGCGGGGCGCCGGGGCGGAGCAGCGTCTCGCCGAGCGCGGCGTCCATGCCGTCGAGCCGCGACAGCAGGATGAGCGCGTGGCTGCGCGCGCCGGCGACGGAGATCGTGTCGAGCTGCAGGTAGCCGAAGCGGTCGATGACGTCGTGCGCCGCGCGCCGCGCCGAGGGCGTCGCCCCGCGCGCCGTCGCCGCGAGGCCCGTCCAGCGACGCGGCAGCAGCCCCGCGCGGGCGAGCGCGAGCCGCCGCGCGCCGAGGACGTCGATCCGCTCGCGCGGCGCCATCGCCACGTTGTACGCGGCGGCGGCGTCGATCGGCGCGCAGGTCTGTCCCCGCGCGGCCGGGTTTCTTGCGTAGCGCAAGTTCCGAGGACCGTCCCCGATTCGGGGGGTTTCTTGCGTGGCGCAAGTTTCGAGGACCGTCCCCGTTCGTTGCGTGGGAAGGGGTGGGGGCGGGGTTGAATCGCGGGCATGCGGATGTGCACCCGGCTCGTCGCGACGGCCGCCCTCGCCGCGCTCGCGGCTCTGCCGGCTGCGGCGCAGGACGCGGCGGGCGCCGGCGCGACGTCGGACGACGCGCCCGCGTACGTGTGGGTCGAGGGCGAGCGGCCGAGCGCGGGCGAGGGGCTGCCGCACGGCTGGTACTCCGGCAGGGTCGAGACGCGGCTGCTCTCCGGACGCGCGTTCCTGTCGGCCTACGGCGGCGACGCCGACACCGAGGTCGCGTACGACGTGGACGTCCCCGCCGCCGCGCGCTGGACGCTCTGGGCGCGCTGCAACCCGGTGAAGGCGCGCGTGGAGTGGCGGATCGGCGGCGGCGCGTGGCGCGACGCGCCGCTCGAGCGCGCCGTGGACCAGGTCAACATCGCCGCCGACGGCACGCCCGACATGCGCTTCCTCGCGTGGGTCCCGTGCGGCGAGGTCGAGCTGCCGCGCGGCCCCGTGCGCGTCGAGTTCGCGCTCCGCGGCGAGGTCGAGCACCACGGCGCGCTCGACTGCTTCGTGCTCGCGCGCGCGCCGTTCGTGCCGCAGGGGCGGCGCCGCCCGGACGCGCCGCTGACCGACGCCGCGCCCGGCTGGTTCGCGTTCGACCCGGGGCACGATCCGCTCCGCGACGACGCCCTCCTCGACCTGCGCGGCCTCAACGAGACGCGCGCGGGAGAGTCGGGGCCGCTGCGCCGCGACGGCGACCGCATCGTGCTCGGCGACGGCACGCCCGTGCGGTTCTGGGGCGCGAACGCCGGACCGGCCGCGACGCACGAGGCGACGCAGTACCTGGCGCGGCGCCTCGCGAAGACCGGCTTCAACCTGGCGCGCCTGCACGGCCCGCTCGTGCGCCAGGGCGATCCGCGCACGGCCGACCCCGCGCGCATCGACGCGCTGCAGCACGCCGTCGCGGCGTTCCGCGACGAGGGCATCTACAGCGAGCTGTCGTTCTGGTTCCCGCTCTGGCTGCGCTACGACGACGGCTTCGCCGCGCCCGGCGCGCCGAAGGGCGCGAACCCCTTCGCGCTGCTCTACCTCGACGCGGACTTCCGCGCGACGTGGAAGGGCTGGGCGACGGCGCTGCTCACGACCCCGAACCCGTACACCGGCGTGCCCCTGGCACAGGACCCGGCCGTGGGCTTCGTCGAGATCCAGAACGAGGACAGCCTGCTGTTCTGGACCTTCAAGAAGGAGACGCTGGGGCCCGAGCTGTGGGAGCGCGCGGAGCGGCTCTTCGCCGCGTGGGCCGCACGGCGCCACGGCTCGGAGGACGCGGCGCTCGCGGCGTGGCCGGGCGCACACCAGGACACCGACACGCCGGGCCGGCTCGGCCTGCTGCCGCTCTGGAACCTGACGGCCGACGGACTCGCCGCCGCGACCCCGGGCCTCGCGGCGCGCGCGCGCGAGCAGGCGCTGTTCCTCGCGGAGCTGCAGCGCGACGTCCACGCCGAGCTGACGCGGCACCTGCGCGACCTCGGCTACCGCGGGCTCGTCGTCGCCGGGAACTGGCAGACGGCCGACGACGCGGCGCTGCTCGGGCTCGAGCGCTGGTCGTACACACCGGGCGACGTCGTGGACCGCCACGGCTACTTCGGCGCGCTGCACAAGGGCAAGGCGGCCGCGTACTCGGTCCGCGTCGGCGACCAGTGCGGTGATGCGAGCGCACTCGCGACGCCCACCGCGACGCCGCTCCCCGTCGTGCAGATCGCGGGGCTGCCCCACATGCACTCCGAGAACGCGTGGAACCGTCCGAACGCGCTCGTCGCCGACGGCCCGCTGCTCGTCGCGGGCTACGCCGCGCTGCAGGGCCTCGACGGCTGGGTGTGGTTCCGCGCCGTGGACGGCGAGTGGCTGACGTCGCCCACCGAGAAGTGGCCGCTCTTCTCGGCGGCGAACGTCGGACAGAGCCCCGCGACCGCGCTGCTCTACCGCCGCGGCGACGTGCGCGAAGGCCCCGTGGTGCTGCGGCGCGTCGCCCGCGTGGACGACCTCGCGCCCCCGTCGGGCGGCTTCGCCGAGGGCCGCAGCGCTGACTTCCGCGCGACCGGCGGACGCGATGCGGCGCTCTCGCTCGAGCGCCTCGCGCCGTTCGTCGGCCGCGTCGAGTGCGCGATCCCCGGCGTCGGGGGCGCGACGGGCGACGCGCAGCTCGTGGGTGCCGACCTGACCCGGTACGCCGACCTCGGCGCGTCGCGTGTGACGAGCGCGACCTCGGAGCTGACACTCGACTGGGGCCGCGCGCTCCTGACCGTGGACACCGCGTGCAGCCAGGCGGTCGCGGGACGGCTCGCCGACGCGGGCGAGATCCGTCTCGGCGACGTCACCATCCGCTGCGGCAACACGTACGCCGCGGTGCACGTCGTCAGTCTCGACGGCCTGCCGCTCGCCACGAGTCAGCGCATGCTCGTGCAGGCGTTCTCGCGCGAGAGGATGTGGGGCTTCGAGGTGCACGAGGGCAAGGTCGCCGCGCTCGGCGCGCCGCCCCTCGAGGTCGAGCGCATCGACGCCGAGGTGCACTTCGCGAACGCCGCGCACCTCGCCGCCGTGCGGCTCGACGGCAACGGCTACATGACCGCGGGCGTGCGCGTCGCGGACGGCCGCGTGCGGCTGCCCGCGGACGGCCTCTACACGCTCGTCACGCGCTGACGCGCGCCGCCGTCACTCCGCGCCGAGACGGAACGCGACGACGCCGCGCAGCCCGGCCGGGACGTACGCGACGCCACGCACCACCGCGACCGAGTCGGCGACACCGTCCACGTCCACGCCGCCCGCGGGGACGGGCGCGGCCGGATCGACGAGCGACCAGGCCGCCACGCGCCCGCGCCAGCCCCACGAACGCAGGAACAGGTGCCCCGCCTCGATCGAGCCGCCCCACGCCGCGTCGGCGTGCGCGCTCCGCGAGAGCGTGCCCAGATCCGCAAGCGCGAGCGTGTGCAGCGTGACCGACGCCGTGTTCGTCTCCGCGTCCCATGCCTGGACGTCCACGTAGACGTGCGCGTCGCCCGCGACGACCGCGCCCGGCCAGCCGTCGAGCGGCGCCTGCGCGAGGTCGCGCTCGCGCCACGTCGGCGCGCGCAGGTCGACGAGGTGCAGCGTGACACCCGCGTCGCCCGTGGCGTCGTCGTAGCGGTAGTCCGTCGTGACGATGCGTCCGGGGACGCCGCCCGAGGCGACGAGCTGACCCGGCACGCTGATCCACGGACCGACGCGCGGCGCGGCGGGGCGCGTCACGTCGATCTCGCGCACGCCGTAGCCGTACTCCGGATAGCCGGCGTCGGAGACGCCGAGGTCGCGGTACGACGGCACGTAGAGCGACGTGCCCGCGAGCACCGCCTGCCCGCCGAGGTCCCACTCGAGTCGGGTGCGCGACGCGGCACGCGGCGCATCGGGGTCGGCGAGGTCGACGACGTCGAGGACGGCGGCGAGATCCTGCCGCGTCCAGCGCACGGGGCAGCGGCCGAACGCGTCCTCGCCCGCGACGTTGCGGTCCTTCACCTCGTCGTACTCGACGAGGCTCCAGACGTCGCGCAGCAGCAGCAGCGAGCCGCCGGTGAAGAACACCTGACCGGGGTAGCCGGAGAGCTCGAGCTCGCCGCGCGCGCGCAGCGCCGTCGGCTCGCTCGCGTCCACGACGCGCAGCCACGAGCGCCCCGTCGCCCAGTCGGTGCCGAGCACGTAGAGCAGCGCGCCGTCGTGGTAGAGCCGCGCGTCGCCCGTGCCGACCGTCAGCGTGTCGAGCGGAGCGAGCGCGTCGCCCGCGGGCAGAGTGACCGTGCGGATCTCGACGTCGCCTCCGACCGGGTCGGTGGCGAGCACGGCGCCGACGGCGTCGCCGGTGACGGCGAGACCGACCACGTTGACCGCGAGGCGCACGTCGCCGCGGTGCACGGCGGCGTCCACGTCGGCGACGTCGACGAGCTGCAGCCGGTCGAACGACGCGATGCCGAGCAGCGCCGCGGCGGCGTCGTGCGCGTGGGCCGCGCTCCAGCCGGCGACCGGCACCGGCTCGCCGACGTTCGGCTGCGCGCCGGTGAGATCGACGGGGAGCGCGAGCGACTGCCAGCCGCCCGTCTTCGTCCACGCGCCGCCCTGCAGCACGGCGAGGGTCGGCGACGCGGGCACGATGGACCACCAGCCGCCGGGCGCGGTGTCCGACGCGACCGCGGGCGACGACGCGTCGCCGAGGAGCGCGTGGAACACGCGCGCCCCGACGCCGCCGTCGCCGTCGTCGACGAGGAGGCCGGCCACGCCCTGCGACGTCGGCAGGAGTCCGTAGGTCCAGCCGGAGCCGAGCTCCGCGCTGCCGCCGAGGACCGGGGCGCCTGCGCCGGAGACGTCGGCGACGTGCAGCGTCGACAGCGCGACGACGCGCGGCGCGTTCGGATCGACGCCCGTCGCGGGATCGCCGTCGCCCGCCTTCTTCGGCGACGACGGGAACGCGTTGCCGCGGTCGGGGGTGCCGCCCTCGTCGTCGACCGCGCCCTCGCCGCCGCTCCACTCGGTCGTGACCCACGCGAAGCGGTCGGCCTGGAACGCCCATGCCGCGGGCCAGGTGCCGAGGTCGAGCGTGCCCGCCTGCTCGGGCGCGGCGTCGCCGCGCGCGAAGGTGCGCAGCGACACCGAGCCGGTGACGTCCCACACGACGACGCGCGCGGATGCGCCGGCGACGTCGAGCTCCGACACGCCGGCCGCGTCGGGGATGCTCCCGATGCCGCGCAGCGCGGGCACGCCCGCGACGTCGACGTCGGCGAGCATCGGCACCGTCGGCTGGTACGCGATCGGACCGTTCAGCACGCGCGGGTCGTCGTCGCCGCGCAGGAGCGACGTCACCTCGAGCGCGAGCACGACGCCGTCGGGAACCACGCGCACGGCGCTCGGGCGGCCCTCGAGCGTCACGTCGCCGACCGCCACCGGCGCGGCGTCGAGACTGCACGTCACGTGCGCGACGCGCACCGTCTGGCGCTCCGACCAGTTGGGGAAGACCGCGACGCCGGGCGGCAGCGCGTCGCCCTCGGCGCCGGCGCGGAGCTGCGGCCCGCCCGCGGCGGCGTCGAGCATCGGGACCGGGTACGGGACGCCCCACCACCAGCCGCCGTCGGTCGTGACGAGCGCGAGCTCGTCGCCGTCGGCGCCCGCCTCGACGAACGAGCCGGGCACGTCCACGCGGCCGACCGCCTCGGGCGTGTCGCCGCGCAGGTCCACGACCGTCACGCACGTCACGGGCGTGCCGTCGTCGCCGAGGCACGTCGCGAGCACCGCGACGCCGTCGTTCAGCGGCACCAGGCGCTGCGGCTCACCGGCCACGCGCGTGGAGCCCAGGATGCGCGGCGCGTCGGGGTCGGTGACGTCCACGAGCGCGAGACCGAGCGTGGGCGAGAGCACCAGCGCGCGCCCTCCGCCGAGCTGCAGCGAGACGGCGCCGGCGAGGTCGGCCTGGCGCGAGTCGCCCTCGAACGCGCCCGACGCCACGGGCACGTCGGCGCCGGCGGGCGCGCCCTCGCGCGTGACGTCCGGCGTGCGACCGTTCGACGGGGCCGGCGCGGAGACGAAGCGGACGCGGCGTGCGCGCTTCCGGCGCTTGCCCGCGGCGTCGGCGTCGCCCGGGGGCGCGACCAGCGCCCCGGCGACCAGCGCGAGCACGGCGGCCGCGACGACGCGCGACCCCAGGACGTACCTTCCCCGACGCGACATGCAGCACCTCGCGCGGCGCCTTGCGGCGCACGTCGACACCCCGGCCGAGCACCTCTCGCCGATCCACGGACGATGCTACCGCCCCTTCGCCGACGCGCACGCGACCTGCGACACCTGTGCGCTGCGACGTCGCAAGCTATTTTCTGCAAACGACTTGAGGCGACGTTTCACGCACGGGACGGCGCGCCGTCGGATGCTCCTTCACCGGGTTCGCTAGTTTCTCGTCATGGACAACGCCCGGGACGTCGTGCAGCAGTTCGTCGCACCGGTGGTGATGATCTCCGCGTGCGGTCTCCTCTGCCTGGCGCTCTACAACCGCCTGGCCGTGATCGTGGCGCGCGCGCGCGCCTTCAACAAGGAGCGCCTGGAGTGCCAGGAGGAGCTCGCCGAGCACCCCGGCACGGCGCGGCTGGAGAAGCGCGCGGTCACGCTCGACCACCAGTTCAACACGCTGTTCGAGCGCGCGCGGCTCGTGCGTGCGGCGCTCTACGCGCTGCTCACGACGATCGGCTGCATGCTGCTCTGCTCGCTGTCGCTCGGCATGGGCCTCGTCGCGAAGGACGCGGCGTACCTGGCGCTCGTCTTCTTCGTCGGGGGCACGCTGAGCGCGCTCGCCGCGGTGGTCTTCGCCGTCCGCGAGCTGCGCCGTGCGCTCGACCCGGTCGCCGTGGAGGAGATGAGCCTCCACGAGTTCCCGGGCGTTCCCGCGCCGCCGGCGTAGCCGCGAGCCGCCGGCCCGACGGCGCGCCGGCCGGCCGCGCTCAGCGCGAGGTCGGCGTGCCGCCGGTCTCGGCGCGCGGCGTCGGGCGTCCCGGGCCGGCGTCGCGCGGCGTCGTCCCGCGCGTGCCGTCGCCGTCGCGCCGCTCGCGGCGCTCGTCGAGCGGGCGCCGCGGCGACGGGCCCGCCGGATCGATGCGCAGGTCGATCGGCTCGCTCTGACCGCCGTCCACGTCGATCTCGTACACGCCGCTGCCGCCGCCGACGTTCCGGAGCTGCATCGCCACGAGTCCGCGGGTCGGGACGCCGAGTGCGGCCTGGACGTCCTCGCGGCGGGCCGTGTACAGGTTCGTGTTCGCGTCGAGACGCTGCGCCCGGTAGAGCGTGACGAGCGCGTCGGACGTCTGCCCCGAAGCGGCCAGCGGCCGCAGCTCGAGCTGCGCGGGGAGCGGATCGCTCTCCTCGGCGCGCCGCACGCGCACGGCGACCGTCGAGCGCGGCACGGCGACGACCTCGTACCTGCGCAGCCAGTCGGGCAGCAGGCGCGAGACGCCGAGCTCCACGTCGTCGGCCTCGAGCAGCACGTGCGTGGAGGCCGGGAACGAGAACTCGATCCAGCCCCAGGCGTCGGTCGTGCACTCGAACGGCTCGGGCATGGCGTCCGTGCCGCGCAGCCGGTCGCCGGCCGGACGCACGCGCACCTTCAGGTCGGTGACGTCGCGGCCGTCGGCCGACTTCACGCGCACGCGCGTCTTCGGAGCGCGGTAGTGCGGCTCCGCGCCGAGCCCCGCGCGCTCGTCGCCCGAGAGCGCTTCGAGGAACGCGACGAGGTCGCCGCGCTCGCCGGCGGAGAGCCCGAGCGGCTTGATCTTCGGGTCGAGCTGCGCGTGCGGCGTGCCGCCGCCGTCGTAGTAGTCCACGACGTCCGCGAGCGTCGCGAGGGAGCCGTCGTGCATGTAGGGCGCCCGCCGCGCGACGTCGCGCAGCGAGGGTGTCTTGAAGCGACCCGCGTGCGCGCCCGCGAAGGTCTGCGCGGCGCGGCCGCCGTCGGTGGGCGCGGAGAGCGCCGCGAACACCTGCGGCACGAGCGTCGAGCGGCGCGGCGCGACGCGGAACGCGACGCCCGTGTCGTGGTAGGCGTCGTCGCTGAGGCGCCGCCCGTCGCGGCCCTCCGTGGTGTGGCACGACGCGCAGCCCGCCTTGCCCTCGAACAGCGCGAGTCCGCGCTGCGCGGGCGCGGAGAGCGCGCTCGAGTCGCCGGCGCGGTGGCGGTCCCACGGACCCTCCGTCGTGCGGAGCGTCTCCATGTACGCGGCGACGGCGTCGATCAGGCGGTCGTTCGTGACCTGGGCGGAGCCGTACGCGCGCTTCATGCCCTCGTCGTAGCGGCCGTCCTCCTCGAGCACGGCGACGATGGGACCGCGCGCGATGCGCCGGCCCGGGACCGCCGGTCCGTAGTACGGCGGGCGGAGCGCCGCGAGCCGCGCCTGGAACGCCTTCTCGTCGACCTCGAGTCCGTCGCGGACGGCCGCGTCGTGGTGCGCCGTGGCGAGGCGCCGCGACTGCTCGAGCGCGTCGCGCGGCATGCCGAGGCGCGCGACGAGGAGCTCGCGCACGTCGTCGAACTCGCCGTCCCAGTGGAAGCCCGTCGTGCCGAGGTCGGTGACGGGCTGGCTGTGGCGCGCGGTGGGGCCGTTCTCGTCGCGCGAGAGGGTGCGCGGGTCCGAGAAGCCGTGCTCGGGGTCGTGGCAGCTCGCGCACGAGAACTTGCCGCCCTGGCTGGCGACCGGGTCGAGGAACAGCCGCCGCCCGAGCTCGACGCGCGCCTCGTCCTGGCGGTTGCCGCCCGCGGCCGCGCGGGGCGCGCACGTCCATGCGGCGAGTCCGACACCGACCGTGACCAGGACGATGCGCTTCGCGACGTGCATGCTCGACCTCCCCGCGACCCGCTGCGCACCCGGCGGCGCGCGCTCAGCCGATCATAGGGGGGGACGCCACGGCCGAAAAGGGGGGCGGGCACGGAGCACGCGCCGCGCGCCCTCTCCCGTAACGAAGGGGACGGTCCTCGTCCAGGCTCCGGCCGCGCCCACTCGTTCCGATGGGGACACTCCTCGCGCGTGGTCGTCCGAGCGACCGAGGTCCGTCCCCATCGCAACGGCTCGTGACGCCGCGAGCGTGTGCGAGGACCGTCCCCTTCGGAACGGGAGGCACGCGGGGTGCGCGGGGGACGCGGCTACAGACCCATGCGCAGCGCGAGCCAGACGAGCGCCACGAGCACCGTCCCGATGCCGAGGATCTGCCACCAGCCGGCGACGAACAGCGGCTCGACGAGCAGCAGGATGCCGCCGAGCAGCTGGGGCAGCCGTCGCTGCTTGCGGCCGTAGATCGCGAGCCCCGTCCCGAAGGCCGAGACCACGAGGCCCGCGAAGATCCCCGCCGGCGAGAAGTCCATGCGGAGAGCGTACGCGGTCGGATGGACGCCGCCCCCGCGCGGCGGCACGCCGCTCAGAGGTCGATGCGCAGCGTCGTGCGCAGCTCGGTCGTGAGCGCGACCCATGCCGGCAGCAGCGCGAGGCGCTCCCGCAGCGCGTCCGGTACGTCGCTGCGGCGACTGACGACGTGGACCTGCACGGGCGCGTCCACGGCGACGTCGACGAACACGTCGAGTCCCGCGGCGGGCGGCGCCACGAACGAGAGGACGTGGTCCGCAGGCCCCGCGGGAGCGTCGGCGCGCGGCCACGCGACCTCGTCGCCGACCACCACGCGCACGACCTCGCGCGGCAGGATCAGGCTGACGATCGTCGCGCCGCGCGGCTCGAGGCGTGCGTGCACGCGCCGCGCCGCGCCGGGCCCCGCAGCCGCGGGCTCCGCCGTCCCGACGATGCCGAAGATGGCGTCGGCCGGCAGCGCCAGCGTCTCGACGCCGGCGAGCGGGTCCTCGACGCGCGCCCGCCGGTCCGTCAGCGGCAGGCCGTCGAGCGCGCCGAGTTGCGAGACGACGTCGCCGTCGGCGCCGCCGAGGATGCGCGCGAGCACGCGCTTCGGCCGCTCCGCGGTGTACGGCGCGACGCTCGCGAGTGCGATCGCGCCGGCCAGGACGGCGACGACGAGCCCCGCCGCGACCAGCCGCGGACGCCGCGGCGGGTGCGCGACCAGCAGCGCACACGGCAGCAGGGCCGCGAGCGCGACGGGCACGGCGACGAGCAGCGCGATGAGCGCGTCGCAGGTGAGCGGGAGGCGCCCGGCGACGGCCGCGAAGTTCGCGAGCAGCGCGTCTCCGGCCTGCGCCGTGAGCAGCGCGGGGAAGGTCCAGCCGAGGAGCAGCGCGACGCGCGGCCGGTGGACGCACCGCACCGTCACGGCCGCGCCGGCCGTCCACCACAGGCAGAGGTATGCGCTGCCCAGGCCGGCGAGCGTCGTGCCGACGAGCGCCGCCGCGAACACGAGCCCCGCGCCGCCGACGAGGCGCGTCGCGGCGGCGGCGGCCTCGTCGCGATCCGGGCGAGCGCCCGAGCGCGCGTCGCGCGTCACGTAGCGCAGCGACACGGACACGGCCACGAGCGACGTCGCGCCGAACGTCAGCGCGGCGAGCCACGGGCGCGCGTACCAGCCGTGCGGCGCGCCCGCGCCGCGCGCGACGAGCAGCGCGACCAGCGCCGCGCACGACGCGGCGACCACGAGCGCTCCCGCGACCTCGAGTGCGCCGCGCAAGAGGTCCGCGGCACCGACGCGCCGCGCGCGCACGACGCGCACGAGCTGCCCGGCGAGCACGATCAGCCACGCCGCGGCGAAGAGCGGCGCGGCCCAGGCCGGGTACGTCACGAGGAAGAGGCCGAGCACGTCGTAGTAGACCGCGGACGCTTCCGACGAGCGCGCCGCGAGCTCGTGCGACGCGAGGTCGCGCACGACACCGAGCGCGTTCGCCCCCATCTCCTGCAGCGAGCCCGGCTCCAGCCGCTCCGGCCCGTCGAGGGGCGTGTGGTACGCCCAGCCGTCGCGATACAGCGCGACGTCGAGACCGGTGAGACCCGCGACGTCGCGGTACACGCGGAAGTCGGTGTCCGACGGGATCACGCCGGACGCGAAGACGTCCTGCCCGAGCACGGTGCCGTGCGGGTGCGGCGCGCCGCGGGCGTACGCGCGCGCGAGCCACGCGTCGCCCGGACCGGTCTGGAAGAGGATCGGACGCCCGCGCGCGCCGGCCGCCTCGAGGTTCACGAACACGCGCACGTCGCGCGCGAGCGGGTGGTGCAGGAAGCCGTGGGCGCCGAAGAGCCCCAGCTCCTCGCCCTCGTCGAGGAGGAAGATCACCGAGTGCGGCAGCCGCGGCCCGGCGGCGAGACAGCGCGCCGTCTCGACGACCGCGGCGACGGCGACGCCATCGTCGGCGGCGCCGCGGCTGCCGGGCGCCGCGTCGTAGTGCGCGGCGAGGAGCACGGCGGCCTCGTCGTCGCCCGGCAGCCGCGCGACGAGGTTGCGGACGGTGTAGACGCTGGAGCCGGTGTAGAGGCCCGGCGCGGTCGCGGTGACGTTCTGCACCTCGACCTCGAGCCCGGGGATCGCGCGCAGCTCCTTCTCGAGGTACGCGAGCGCACGCGTCGCCCCCGCGCTCCCGGCGACGCGTTCGCCGATCGCGCCGGCGAGCTCGTCGACGATCGGCCGCGCGCGCGCCTCCGAGAACTCGGTCGGCGCGCAGTCCGCGGGACGCGGCGACGCGGGGCGCGCGGACCAGAGCGCGGCCAGGAGAACCGCGCCCCCCAGCACCACGGCGCCGGGCAGCACCGCGGTCGACGCTGTCCCGAGCGGCTTCAGCGGCGCGCCCTGCCGCGTGTCGGCGCGACCTGCTGCGTGTCGGTCGCGGCCTTCTTCGGCTTCGTGCCGCCACGTCCGAGCGCGTCCGGCAGGCGCCGGTTCTGCTGCTTCTGCGAGCGCTCCCAGAGCTGCAGCATCTCGGGCATCCAGCGCTGCATGTTGGCGATGCGGTTCGCCGGGTCGGGGTGCGTCGAGAGGAACTCGGGCGGACGCCCCCCGCCCGACGCGGCCATGCGCTCCCACAGGCCGACGGCCGCGCGCGGGTCGTAGCCGGCACGCGCCGCGATCTCGAGTCCCAGCCTGTCCGCGTCCGTCTCGTGCTCGCGCGAGAACGGCAGCAGCACGCCGAGCTGCGCGCCCGTGCCGAGCGCCGCGAGCGCGAGGTCCTTGTGCTTGCCGCCCAGGTTCACGGCGTCCGCCGCGGTCAGGCCGAGCTGCGTGATGAGGTTCTGGCTGACGCGCTCGTTGCCGTGGCGCAGCAGCGCGTGCGAGACCTCGTGGCCCATCACGACGGCCATCGCGTTCTCGTCCTCGAGGATCGGGTAGATGCCCGTGTAGAAGGCGATCTTGCCGCCGGGCATGCACCACGCGTTCACGGTCGCGTCGTCCGCGATGACCTTGAACTCCCACTCGTAGGGCGCGAGGCCCTCGGCGCGGCGCCACGCGTCGGCCACCGCGGCGATGTTGCGGCCCACGCGGCGCAGCGGCTCGTTCAGGTCCAGGTCGGTGTTGATGCTCGACGACGACGAGACCTCGGCGTAGCCCGAGACCCCCATCTGCGTCTCCTGCGATTCGCTCAGCAGGAGGAGCTGGCTCTTGCCGGTGTAGGGGTTCGTGACGCACGCCGCGGCGCAGAGCGCACCCACGACGAGCGTCGGCGCGATGCGCGCGACGCGGTGCTGCATGTGGAGCTCCTCCCGGTGCGAGGCGACGGACCGGGCGGACGCGCGACGCGCGAGGTCAGCGCTCGTCGTCGTCCGCGTCGTCCTCTTCCTCGTACTCCTCGTCGTCCTCGTCCTCGTCGTCGTCCTCGAACTCGTCTTCCTCGAACTCCTCGTCCTCGAACTCGTCCTCGAACTCCTCTTCCGCGTCCTCGTCGTCGTCGAGCTCGTCGAGCAGTTCCTGCGCCGTGCGCGCCTCCTGCTCCTTCGCGTCGAGGTAGTACGCCGTCAGGTCGTCGATCGCGCGTCCGACGCGGAGCTGCGACAGCACCTGCAGGAGCGCGGGCTCCGGCAGGCGGCGCGCCTCGTCGGACTCCTCGCGCAGGTGCCGCGCCGCGAGGAGCACGGCCGCGAAGTCGTCGACGAGGACGTTCGCGAGCTCCTTGATCTCGGGAATGCGGTCGGCGTCTTCGGCGGGCGTCTGGGTGTCGTCGGACATGGCGCGGTTTCCTCGGCGGGGCCCCGCAAGGTACCCCCCGCCGTGCGGCGCGGTGCGAAGTTCCGGCGAGGCGCGGGAGCGGACGGCGCGCGTCAGCGTGCGCCGTAGTTGTGCGCCGTGGTCTCTTCGTTGCGGTCCGTGGCCGGCGCGGGCGCGCGCGTGAGCGCCGACACCCGCTCGCGCTCCTCGGCGGAGAGCGGCGGATCGAGTGCGGCGAGCGCCGGCGCGAGCTGTTCGAGACTGCGTGCGCCGAGCAGCGGCGCCGTCACGTCGGGGTGCGACGCGACCCACGCGACCGCGAGCGCGACCGGGTGCCGCCCGAGTTCGAGCGCGAGCGCGCCGAAGCGCTCGGCCGCGCGCAGGTACTCGGGATCGCCGTAGCGCGTCGCGTACATGCGGTTGTCCACGATGCGCCCGCTCGACGGCGCGCGGTCGATCCCGTAGCGCCCCGAGAGCAGGCCGCCCGCGACCGGGCTGTACGGGAAGACCGCGAGCGCCTCGGAGCGCGCGAACGGCAGGATCTCCGACTCGGCCTGGCGCTTCAGCAGGTTGTACATCGGCTGCAGCGCGACGAGCGGCGCGAGGTGTTCGCGCGCGGCGACGCCCAGCGCCTTCGCGGCCTGCCACGCGGCGAAGTTGCTCGCCGCCGGGTGCAGCACCTTGCCCGCGCGGACGAGGTCGTCGAGCGCGCGCAGCGTCTCGTCGAGCGCCGTGTGGTCGTCGAAGCGGTGCACGTAGTAGAGGTCGATGCGGTCGGTGCCGAGCCGCCGCAGACTCGCCTCGGCGGCGCGCACGAGGTGGTAGCGGCTCGCGCCGCGCGCGTTGCGACCGGGTCCCGTCGGGAAGTACGCCTTCGTCGCGATCACGACGTCGTCGCGGCAGCCGGCGACGAGCCGCCCGAGGATCTCCTCGGAGCGCCCGCCGTTGTAGACGTCCGCGGTGTCGAAGAGGTCGATGCCGACGTCGCGGCACGCGGCGAACATGCGCGCCGACTCGGCCTCGTCGGCGTCGCCGCCGAACGACATCGTGCCCAGCGCGAGGCGCGCGACGCGGATGCCGGTGCGCCCGAGGAACGTCGTCTCCATCAGCTCGCTCCCCCGCCGAGGCACGTGCGGATCTCGCTGCGCACGGCGTCCTCGATCGCGCCGCGGAACGCGAGCGCGAGGAGCGGCACCTCGGCGCGCACGCACACGCGGTCCGCCTGCACGTCCACGTCGGCCTTCACGCGCACACCGGAGAGCGTGAGGCGCAGCTCGCCGCGGTCCCTGCCCCACCACTCGTCGACGTCGTCGATGCGGCCCGCGTGGCGCGCGCGCAGCCGCGACGCGAGTCCGCGCAGGCGCAGGACGGCGTCGGCGACGGGCAGCGAGTGTGTCACTTCGGTGCGCAGCGTGGGCATGGTGGAATGCTGCGCAGTCGGCACACGAGGGACGAGGAATCATGCGCTTCACGAGGATCGCCGCGTGTCTCGCGGCGCTGGTGCTCGGCACTGCGGCACCCGCGGAGGACGGGCCGCAGCCGCCCGCACGGCCGGAGCGCGTGGACGCGCTGCTCGCGCCGCTCGTGGAACGGCACGGGGTGCCCGCGCTCGGCGGCGCGATCGTCGCTCTCGACGGGCTCGCGGCCGTCGGCGTCGCGGGACACCGCGCGGCGGGGCACGACGCGGAGGTCGCCGTCGACGACCTCTGGCACCTCGGCTCGTGCACGAAGGCGATGACGGCGACGCTGCTCGCGCGCTACGCGGAGCGCGAGGTGCTCTCGCTCGACACGCGGCTGCCCGCCGCGCTGCCGCAGCTCGCGGAGACGTTCGACGCCGGCTGGAAGGACGTCACGCTGCGCGAGCTGCTGCAGCACCGCGGCGGCGCGCCGACGGCCGTCGAGCCGCGGCTGTGGGGACGTCTCTTCGCGTTCGAGGGCACGCCGGCCGCCGCGCGCGCGCTGCTCGTGAGCGAGACGCTGCGCGGCGCGCCCGCGGGTCCCCACGGCGAGCACTTCGAGTACTCGAACACGGGCTACGCGATCGCGGCGCACGCGCTCGAGACGCGCACGGAGCGCCCGTGGGAGAGCCTCGTGCAGAGCGACCTGTTCGAGCCGCTCGACATGCACCCCGGCTTCGGCGCCCCCGGTACCGCGGGCACGGAGCCGGACCAGCCGTGGGGCCATCGCGAGGTCGGCGGCGCCCTTGCCGCGGTGCCGCCCGGTCCCGGCGCGGACAACCCGCCCGCGATCGGGCCCGCCGGCACGGTGCATGCGTCGCTCGCGGACTGGGCGAAGTTCGTGGGGCTGCACCTCCGCGGTGCACGTCCGGACGCCGCGGGGCTGCTGCTGCCGCGCGCCGCGTTCGAGGCGCTGCACACGCCGCCCGCGGGCGCCGACTACGCGCTCGGCTGGCGCGTCACGACGCGCGAGTGGGCGCGGGGCGAGGGCGGCACGGGCCGTGTGCTCATGCACGCCGGCAGCAACACGATGTGGTACTGCGTCGCCTGGATCGCGCCGGAACGCGGCATCGCGGTGCTCGCGACGTGCAACGCCGGCGGGCGGCGCGGCGAGCAGGCGTGCGACGCGGTGTGCGGCGCGCTGCTGCGTCACGCGCACGCGGACACGGCGGAACCGCAGCGGCCGCGGTAGACGCACGCGCGCCGGCGGCGACAATGACGCGGCGCGGCACGGGGCCGCGGGGGAGCCGGTCGTGATCCGCGTTCGAGCGTGCGTCGCCGTCTGTCTGCTGGCCGTGTCGGCGCTCGTCGGCGTGCCGCCGGCCATCGCGGGCTCCGGCGCACCCGTCCGCACCGAGGACTTCCTCGGCCGCGTGGACCGCGCGATCGACCGCGGCGCGGCGTGGCTGCTGGCGCAGCAGCTGAAGGAAGGCGGCTTCGGCACGTTCGCGCGCTACCCGGCCGCGCAGACGGCGCTCGCGTACCACACGCTGCGCGTGTGCGGCGTCCCCCGCACCGACCCGGCGCTGGAGCGCGCCTACCGCGTGCTGCGCGACGAGTACCTGCAGGCGCGCGACGCGGACCAGCTCCGCACGTACACCGCGGCGCTCGTGATGATGGCGATCGAGAGCCACGGCTGGGCCGACGCGGCCACGTCTGCGCGCGAGAGCCGCTACGCGACGCAGCGCGAGCGCATCACGAAGCTCGACGAGCCCGATCTCGCGTGGATGCGTGAGCTCACGGCGTTCGTCGTCGGCAACCAGGCCGAGAACGGCGGCTGGCGCTACGGCCAGCGCGTGGACCGCTACACGAAGGGCGGCAACTCCCAGGACTACGACCACAGCAACACGCAGTACGCGCTGCTCGGGCTGAAGTCGGCGCGGCGCTGCGGCGTCGACGTGGACGCGGCGGTGTTCCGGCGGACGCTCGACCACCTGCTCGACGCGCAGGAGAGCGACGGTCCCGACGTGCCGCGCGTGCACTTCGGGGCGAAGGGCTCGACGCACGCCGCCGAGACCGACCGTGCGCGCGGCTGGAGCTACGTCGCGATCCCCGCGGGGCGCGCGACGCGCGACACGCGGAACGGCTCGGGCGCGTACGGGTCGATGACCGCGGGCTCGCTCGGCGCGGTCGTCATCTGCCGCAGCGAGCTGCTCGACGGCAGCACCCTGCCGCGCAAGGTCGAGGCGGCCAGCGAGCGCTCCGTCTGGGACGGCGTCGCGTGGCTCGGGCGGCACTTCACCGTCACGGCGAACCCGAGCCATCCCGGCTGGCACTACTACTACCTCTACGCGCTGGAGCGCGCCGGCGTGCTCGCGGGCGTGGACTGGATGGGCGACCACGACTGGTACGGCGAGGGCGCGGACTTCCTGGTGCGCGAGCAGGCTGACGACGGCCGCTGGCGCGACGCGGGCCCGGACCTCGTCACGACGTGCTTCGCGCTGCTCTTCCTGAAGCGCGGCACGCTGCCGGTCGCGCGCGGCGCGGTGACGCCGTCGGGCGCGGCGGACGCGATCGACTTCGCGGCGGCGGCGCGTCTGCGCGACAAGGACCTCGAGGACTTCGTCGACCTCGTCGTCTCGCGCTGGCCGCGTGCGCAGACGGCGGCGGCGCGCGAGGAGCTGCGCCGCGGGCTCGCGAGCGTCGGCCGCAAGATCGTGCCGCCGCTCCTGCGGCGCATGGCGACCGGCGACGACGCCGAGCGCGCGAGCGCGCACGCGCTCGCCGCGGGCGTCACGGGGCAGTCGTTCGCCTACGACCCGGCGGCCGACGCCGCGACGCGCTTCGACGCGCTCGTCGCGTGGGAGGAGTGGTACATGGCGCGCGCGTCGCGCCTGCGCTTCGACTCCGCGACCGGCACGCTCGTCGCCGACTGACGCGCCCCGCTTCTCACCCCGCCGCCGCCCGCCGCCACTCCCATCCGCATCGGGGACGGTCCTCGCCCAGGCTCGGAGTGTGACGGGAAGTGGAATCGGGGACACTCCTTCGAGGCTGGCGCGGGGACGTCGGCGCGCGTCGCGTGGGACGCTGCTGCGCGACGCGATCGGCAGGCGCGCTCCGAGCCTGAGGAGTGTCCCCGTCTCAACTTGCCGTGGTGTCCCGAGCCTGCGCGAGGACCGTCCCCATCGGAACGGGGAGTGGCGGGGAGTGGCGAGGGCGGAGGGGTCAGATGTCGAAGCGGTCGACGACTTCCCAGCGGCCGGGGGCGCGGCGCAGGACGACCTCCACCTCGATGCGCGCGCCGACGCGCACGCGGCAGTAGTGGAAGCCGCGGTCGCCGTCGTAGAGGTCGGGGCGCGTGCCGGGCCGACCGGGCTCGAGCAGCTCGTGCAGCGGCGAGCCGCCGCCGCCCGTGACGATCGTCTGCAGCCCGCCCTCGTAGAAGTGCTCGTACGAGTGGACGTGCCCCACGAAGAGCGCGCGCGCCTTCGGGTACTCCGCGGCGAGCGGCACGACCACGTCGCGCACCCAGTCGGACTCGCCGGGGCGGATGCGGTTCGAGTACGGCGGATGGTGGCAGACGAGCAGGACGGCGCGGACGTCGTCGTCTGCGTCGGCCCGCTCGAGCTGCGCGGCCAGCCAGTCGCGCGTGCGCCGCACGCCGTCCGCGCCGAGCGCGTCGGTGTTCGAGTCGAAGAGCAGGAAGCGCAGGCCGCGCCAGTCGCGCACGTACGCGTCGTGCCCGTCGAGCCACGGGAAGCGCGCGAAGTAGTTCGCGCGCCCGGCTGCGTCGTCGCCGATGTACTCGTGGTTGCCGAACACGGGCCACAGCGCGATCCCGGCGTCGCGCAGCGGCGCGAAGTCGCGGTCGAAGATCTCCCACTGCGACGCGAGCCCGCCGACGCGCGCGATGTCGCCGGTGTGCACGACGAACGCCGGGTGCTCGTCGCGCATGCGCTCGGCCATCTCGATGTGCCCCGCGGGATCGAGCTGCGGACCCGGCTCGACGAGGAACCCGGGGCGCGAGTCGCCGAGCACGAGGAACGTGTCGGAGGTCGGGTCGGGAGTGCCGGAGAAGACGGGCGCGGTGCCGGCGGCGGTGACCGACGCGCACCCCGCCGCGACGGGCGCGAGGACCAGTGCGGACGCGACGAGCAGGCGCTCTGCGGTGTTCACGCGCGGACGCTACGCGAGCCGCCGGGCGGCGTCACGCCTCCCACGTGAGTTCGAGCCCCGCGAGATCGACGTGGAGCTCGGCCGCGCGACGGATCGCCGCGACGTGCTCCGCCCGCGACACGACCGTCGCGCCCATGCGCAGGATGTGCGGGTTCGGCATCTGCGCGTCGAAGAGCACGATCCCGCGCCGGAACAGGCTGCGCACGGCGACGACGAGCGCCGCCTTCGACGCGTCCGTGACGCGGTGGAACATGCTCTCGCCCGCGAACACGCCGCCGACGTGCACGCCGTAGATCCCGCCCACGAGATCGTCGCCGCACCACACCTCGACGCTGTGCGCGTGGCCCGCGCGGTGCAGCTCCGCGTACGCGCGCAGCATGCGCGGCACGATCCACGTGCCCTCGCGGCGCTCGCCGCACGCGCGCATCACGCGCTCGAACGCGCGGTCCCACGTGAAGCGGAACACGCCGCTGCGCAGCCGGCGCGCGAGCCGCGCGGAGACGTGCAGCCGCTCCGGCTCGATGCGCGCGCGCGGATCGGGCGACCACCACACGATCGGGTACTCGTCGGTGAACCACGGGAAGATGCCCGTCCGGTACGCGAGCAGCAGCCGCGGCACACTCAGGTCGGCGCCGAAGGCGAGCTCGCCGTCGGCGCCGGCGCGCAAGGGGTCGGGGAACCAGAGCGGCGCGCCGGGCGGCAGGAGGACCAGCGCGCGCTCCTCGTCGCTCATGCGTGCCGCCACGCCCCGACGAGGAAGCGCACGCCGAGCACCAGCAGCAGCACGAGCACCACGCGACGGAACGTCCGCGCGTCCACGCGACGTCCGACGACGACCCCCGCGACGAGTCCCACGAGCACCGCCGGGACGCCGCGCAGCACGGCGGCGCCGATGTCGCGCGTGAGCGACCCCGCCAGCGCGAAGAGCGCGATCTGGCACAGCGACGAGACGAGGAACGCGCACTGCATGTTCGCGCGCGCCGTGGCGGGCGGGAGCCGCCGCCACGCGGCGTAGAGCACGATCGGCGGACCGCTCGTCGTGAACGCGCCGCCGAGCACGCCGCCGAGTGTCCCGGCGCACGCGGCGGCGAGGGCGGCGAGCGCGCCCTCGCCGCGCGGCGCGGCATCGCGCGCGTCGCGCAGCACGAGCGCCTGCAGGGCGTAGCCGACGAGCACGAGTCCGAGCAGCGCATGGAGCAGACGCGGGTCCGCCCCGCTCAGCAGGAGCACGCCGAACGGCGTCCCGACGCACACGCCCGCGACGAGCGGCAGGACGATGCTGCGGTCGATGCCGCGCCGGTTCGCGACGATCACCGTCACGTTCGTGCCGAGCCCGAGCAGCGCCACGACGGGCACCGCCTCGGCGAGCGGCAGGAACGCGGGGAGCACGGCCATCGCGACGAGGCCGAAGCCGAAGCCGGCGACGCCCTGCACGAGCGCCGCCAGCGCGAGCGTCGCGACGAGGATGCCCTGCTCCGCACCGATCGGCACGGCGGCAGGCTACGCGGCGACACCGCACGCGCCACGACCGCGCGGACCTCGTCGCGCCGACGAATCGGAGCGGGCGCACCTGCGGCTCTTCCGCCGGTGCGCCCGTGGGGAACGCGCGAAACGATTACTCGGCCGGGATCACGACGGGCGCCGTGGAGTACACGGTCGTGCCGAGGTTGCCCCGGTCGTCGTACGGCGTGGCGCGCACGATGTACGTGCCCGCCGCGAAGTCGAGGGTGCCGAGGTCGGGGACGAAGTCCCACACGAACGTGGCCTCGCGCCCGACGCCGGTCGGCGCGGAGGCGACGCCGTCGTCCGGATCGCCCTGGCCGAGTCGCCGCGTGCACGGGTGCCAGTCGAGCAGCGCGAGCTGCGCGGAACCCGTCGGGATCACCTCGCCCGGATCGACGCGGTGGAAGTCGAACGCGATCGCCACGGGGACGATGTCGAGCGCGTCGTTGCCGTTCACGTCCTCGAGGTCGAGCACGTCGAGCACGCCGTTGCCGTTCTTGTCCTCGGAGTCGTCGTGGAACGCGCGCCAGTCGATCGCGACGGTGCCGCCGACGGCGTCGACGGGTCCGACGGCCTCGATCGCGGCCGCGGGCGGCGTCGAGTTGTCGACCGAGAACGGGCGCGTGTACACCCACTCGGACGCCGCCGCGCGCCGTCCGAGCCGGTGCGCGCGGACGCGCACCACCACGCCCGCCGAGGCCGTGGGGTCGAACAGGAGCTCCGTCGGCACGATCGGGTTGCGCACGGTCCGGCCCTGCGGGGTGCGCAGGAGCTGCTGCCCGGAGAGGTGGCGGCCGAGCGGCAGGTCGGCGGCCGTGTTCCAGACGAACGCGCCCGCGGCTCCGTCGCGGGCCGTCCGGAACGTCGCGTCCGTGAACCCGCGCGTGAAGCGCGGACGGCTCGTGTCGCGCGCGTCGCGCCGCTCCTGCGTCGCACGCCGGAACTCCGCCGGGTTCGCCTCGGTGATCTGCCCGTCGCCGTTCAGGTCGACGCCGTACTCGACGTCCACCACGACGCGGTTGCGCGAGGTGTCCGCGACCCGCAGCACGATCGGCACGCGCTCGCCCGTGCCGCGCTCGCCCTGGAGGCCGAGGGGCGTGACGACCTGGACGGTCGGGATGCGCCGCGCGCCCGGGCGCGCCGCCCCGGCGCGGGCGGCAAGGGTCGGCGCGGCCGCGGCGACGACGCCGGCGGCGGCGGTGAGGGCGAGGAGCGTACGCGCGGCGGTACGCCGGGAAACACGAGAGCGCATGATGTTCTCCGAGGCTTCGCCCCCGCGCAGCCCCCGACGACCGGACTGTAGCACCGTTTGACGGACGTGCAGGGCGACGTGCGTCACGGAAAGTCCGCCGCGCCCCGCCCCCCCGCGGCGCGCCCGTCCTCCGCGTCGCCGCCGAGCCCGGCCGGACGTGGGGTAGCCTGCGCGCGTGCGCTTCGAGACCGCTCCCCCGCCCGACCGCCCGAACCGTCCTCTGCTCGTGGTCGCGCTGGTCGCGGGCGCGGTCGCCACGCTCGTCGGGATCTGCTCCGGGTGCCTCGGCGGCCTCCTCGCGACGGCGCTCGAGGGGGAGGCGCGGCCCGTCCCTGCGGAGCACGTCGTCGTCGCGGAGCCGGTCGGGCCCGCGGCCGGCTCCGACGCAGCGGAGGGCGACGCGGAGTGGCCCGACGAGGAGGCCCCCGACGCGGACGAGGCCGCGATCGCCGACGCCGAGCCCGCGCCGTACGACAGCGACATCCGCGCGGAGCTCGGCGGCGACTCGCGGACCACGGCGCGCGTCCACCGCTTCCAGCTCCCGGACGACGCCGTGTACGTCGAGATCACGCTCGACGCGGGGCTGCACGACCTCGACCTCGACGCCGGCTTCGGCGCGCCGGCGGACGGCGAGTGGGAGGAGTCGTCGACCGGCGACGACGGGCGGGAGTCGATCTGGTTCGCGCGCTCCGGCCGCTCCGAGTTCGTGCGGCTGCCGCTCCACGTGCGCGTGCGGGAGTACGACGACACGCTGCACGAGGCGCCGAGCCCGTACACCCTGCACGCGCGCGTGGTGCGCCGCAGCGTCGCGTCGGTGCTGCGCCCGGGCGAGTCGGCGCGCGGCGAGCTGTTGCTCGCGGACGGCGACCGCGCCACCTACACGCTCGTGCTGCCCGCGGGGGTCGACCGCGTGCGCGTGGACCTCTCCGACGTGCGCCAGGACCTCTCGCTGCACGCCTCCGTGGAGCCGCTGCTCGACCTCGACGACGCCGACTGCGAGGCCGACACGTACGCCGCGCGCGAGTGCCTGATCGTCGATCGCGACGAGCTCGAGCTGCCGCCCGGCGAGCAGCGCCTCGACCTCGTCGTCGCGAACCCCGAGTTCGCGGACAGGCGGATGCCGTTCCGTGTGACCGTCACCGCCGGGATCGAGCCGCCGCAGGAACTGCGCGGGCTCCCGACGCTGCCGCAGGACGGCTCGCCGGCCGAGCGCGCGGCGCGCGCGGTCGTGGCCCTGCGCACGCCGGACGGCACCGGATCGGGCGTGCTCGTCGCCGAGCGCGGCGTGATCCTGACCGCGGCGCACGTCGTCGAGGACGTCGCGGACGGCACCGACGACGCGCTCGTCGCGCTGTGCGTCGACCCGCAGGTCGAGCCGTACGAGTGTCTGCGCGCGCGCGTCGTCGCCCGCGACACCGACCTCGACGTCGCGGTGCTCGAGGTGACGAGCGATTCGCTCGGGCTGCCGCTGGAAGGCCCCGTGCGGCTGCCGACGCTGCCGCTCCGCAGCCGCGCGCCGCAGCTCGCCGAGAGCGTCGCGGCCGTCGGCTACCCCGCGCTCCACGAGGGCGACGAGCACGAGGAGATCACCTGGACGGCCGGGCTCGTGAGCGGCTTCGAGAACACCGACGGCGTGCCGCTCGTGCGCTTCGACGCGGAGATCGCTGCCGGCTCCTCGGGCGGCGCGCTGCTCGACGCGGAGCTGCGGCTCCTCGCGATCACCGTCGCGACGCACGAGGACACGTCGCACTTCTCGACGACGGGCCTCGCCGTGCCGATCGGCGCACTGCCGCCCGACTGGAGCGCGTTCTGGCGCTGAGCACGCCCGACGGCGACGCGGCGACGCATCCGCACGCGGCGACGACCCGGCACGCGGCGGGCCGTCATCCGCTGCGCGCGCTGCTCGTCGCGCAGTTCCTCGGCGCGTTCAACGACAACGCGTGGAAGCTCGTCGTCACGCTGCTCGCGATCGCGACGGCCACGGCGACGCTCTCGGGCGACGCGCGCGAGGCGGCGATCCAGGTCGAGACGTCGCGCGCGTTCGTCGTCTTCCTGCTGCCGATGCTCGTCGTCTCGCTGCCCGCCGGCGCGCTCTGCGACCGCATCAGCAAGAGCCGCGTGATCGTCTGGACGAAGGGCCTCGAGGTGGTGCTCATGGCCGCCGCGGTCGCCGTCCTCGCGTTCGCGCCCGGCGAGCCGCTCCCGGCCCTCGTCGTGCTCGGCGCGATGGGCCTCCAGAGCGGGCTGTTCAGCCCTGCGAAGTACGGCATCCTGCCCGAGGTGCTGCCGCACGAGCGGCTCTCGGACGGCAACGGCAAGCTGGAGATGTGGTCCTTCCTCGCCATCGTGCTCGGCACGGCGGCGGGCGGGCTGCTGCTCGACGCCGTCGCACCGCACACGTGGATCGCCGGCACCGCGCTGCTCGTGTTCGCCCTCGCCGGCTGGGGGGCGTCGTTCGGCGTCCCGCGCGTCCCCGCGGCGCAGCCGCAGGGGGCGGCGGCATCCGCGCTGCGCGAGGGCGCTCGCGCGCTGCGCGCGGACCGTGCGCTGTGGCTCGCCGTCGTCGGGCTCGCGCTCTTCTGGGGCGTCGCGAGCCTGCTCGGCCAGGTGGTGCTCGTCTACGCCAAGGCGACGCTGCACCTCGGCGATGCGCTCGCCGGGCTGCCGCTCGCCGCGGTCGGCATCGGCATCGGCGCGGGCGGCGTGCTCGCCGGGCGGCTCTCCGCGGGCAAGGTCGAGATGGGCCTCGTGCCGCTCGGCGCACTCGGCATGGCGGCGTTCGTGCCGCTGCTCGCTCTGCTCGAGCCCGGCTTCGCCGGGACGATCGCGATCATGGCCGCACTCGGCGCGGCGAGCGGCGTGCTGCTCGTGCCGCTGAACGCGCTGCTCCAGTGGCGCGCCCCGCCGGAGCGCCGCGGCTCGGTGATCGCACTCGCGAACGTCCTCACCGGCTGCGGGATGCTCGCCGGGACCTTCGCCACCGGGCTCTTCGCGAAGGCGGGCGTCGGCACGTCGGGCATCCTGCTCGTCACGAGCGGCGTCGTGCTCCTCGGCACGCTCTGGGCGCTGTGGCTGCTGCCCGCGGCGGGCTTGCGGCTCGCGCTCGTCATCGCGACCTCGACCGTCTACCGGCTGCGCGTGGTCGGGCGCGGCAACGTGCCCGCCCGCGGCGGCGTGCTGCTGACGCCGAACCACGTGTCGTTCGCCGACGGCGTGTTCGTCATCGCGGCGCTCGACCGCCCGGTGCGCTTCCTCATCGACGACGGGTACTTCCGCCACCCGCTGCTGAAGCCGTTCCTCGCGGCGATCGGCGGCATCCCGGTCTCCGCGTCGCTCGGGAAGGACGACATCCGGCGCGCGCTCGCCTCCGCCGGCGAGGCGCTCGGTCGCGGCGAGGTGGTGTGCATCTTCCCCGAGGGGCAGATCACGCGGACGGGCGGTATGCAGCAGTTCCGGCGCGGTCTCGAGCGCATCGCCGCGGGGCGCGACTGCGTGATCGTGCCCGTCCACCTCGACAACGTCTGGGGCAGCGTGTTCAGCCGCGCCGACGGCCGCTTCCTGTGGAAGCGCCCGAAGCGCCTGCCGTATCCCGTGACCGTCGCGTTCGGGGCGCCGCTGCCCGCGGACACCTCGGCGAACGACGTGCGGCGCGCGGTGGCCGAGCTCGGCGCGGACGCCTGGGAGCTGCGGCGCGAACTGCGCACCACGCTGCACCGGCGCGCGGTGCGGGTCGCGCGGCGGCGTCCGTTCGCGTTCGCGATGGCGGACGCGCAGGTGCCGCGGCTCTCGCGCATCGCCGTGCTGGCCGGCGCGGTCGCGCTGGCGCGCGCGCTGCGCGAGGAGCTCGGCGACGAGGAGCGCGTGGGCGTGCTCCTGCCGACGTCGGTCGGCGGCGCGCTCGTCAACCTGGCGCTGTCGCTCGCGGGGCGCACGAGCGTCAACCTCAACTACGCGGCCGGTCCCGAGGCGATGGCCGCCGCCGTGCGCATCGCGGGCGTGCGCCACGTGATCACCGCGCGCGCGTTCTGCGAGAAGGCGCGCACCGCGCCGCCCGAGGGCACGCAGGCGATCCACGTGGACGAGCTGCGCGCGCGCATCGGCGGCGGCGCGCGCGCGACGGCGTTCCTGTTCGCGGCGTTCGCTCCGGTGCGCGTGCTCGAGCGCGCGTGCGGCATGCAGCGCCGGCGCGACCTCGACGCCGTCGCGACGATCCTCTTCTCGAGCGGCAGCACGTCGGAGCCGAAGGGCGTGCCGCTCTCGCACTTCAACATCGGCGCGAACGTCGAGGCGCTCGCGCAGGTGCTGCGCCCGGAGTCCGACGACCGGCTGCTCGCGATCCTGCCCCACTTCCACGCGTTCGGTCTGCTCGCTCTGTGGTTCGCCCTCAACCGCGGCGTGCCCATCGCCTTCCACCCGAACCCGCTCGACGCGGGGGGCGTGGGGACGACGGCGGCGCAGCACCGTGCGACGCTGCTGCTCGCGACGCCGACGTTCCTCGCGCTCTACACGCGTGCCGTGAAGCCGACGCAGTTCGGCGCCCTGCGCCTCGTGATCGCGGGCGCCGAGAAGCTCTCGGACGCCGTGCGGCAGGGCTTCGAGGACCGCTTCGGCGTGCGCCCGTTCGAGGGCTACGGCGCGACGGAGTGCGCGCCCGCGGTCGCCGTCGGCATCCCCGACTACCGCGCGGCGGGCTTCTTCCAGCCGGGCACGAAGCGCGGCACCGTGGGCCAGCCGCTGCCGGGCGTCGCCGTGCGCATCGTGGACCCGTTGACGTTCGAGCCGTGCGCAGCGGGCACGCCCGGGCTGATCCTCGTGAAGGGCCCGAACGTGATGCGCGGCTACCTCGACCGACCCGACCTGAGCGCTGCGGCGCTGCGCGACGGCTGGTACGTCACAGGCGACGTCGGCGTGCTCGACGACGACGGCTTCCTCGCCATCACCGACCGCCTCGCCCGCTTCGCGAAGATCGGCGGTGAGATGGTGCCGTGCACCGCGATCGAGGAGGCGCTCCACACGGCGGCGGAGAGCGGCGGCGGCGTCTTCGCCGTGGCGCCGGTCCCCGACGCGCGGCGCGGCGAGCGGCTCGCGGTCGTGCACACCTGGGACGGCGACGTCGCGGCGCTGCTCGAGCGCGTGCGCGCGGCGGGCCTGCCGAACCTCTTCGTGCCGCGCGCCGAGGACTTCGTGCGCGTGGACGCGATCCCGCTGCTCGGCACCGGCAAGGTGGACCTGCGTGCGGTGAAGCGCCTCGCCGAGGGCGTGCGATGAGCGAGACGTCGCGCAAGGTCCTGCATGCGCACGACCCCGTCCACGCACACCTGGTCGCGGGCCTGCTGCTGTCCCACGGCATCGGAGCGGTCGTCGTCGGGGACGACCACCCTTGGGCCAACGGCGGCGACATCACGGTGCACGTGGCAGCGCGAGACGCCGAGCGTGCGGCCGCGGTCGTTGCGGAGATCGAAGCCAACCGATCGCACGGCGCCCACTGGATGTGCCCGGAGTGCGAACTCTTCGCGCCGACCGAGCTGGTGACCTGCCCCGCCTGCGGCACACTCCGCCCGCCGCGCCGCGCACGTTCGTAGCCCGCATCGTTCACCAGCTCCCGCGCCCGGCGCGTCGCCGGAGTCGCGATCTCCGCGTCGGCGCTCCTCGAACGGGGTGCTCAACCCCGACTTCGTCGCGCCTCCTTCCTCGCGCTCGACTGCGTCGAGCGCTCGCGTGCTCGTCGATCGCAGCCGCCATCGGCGGCTGCCCTCCGGCTCGGCCGGGACGGGCTGACGCAGGGCGCGCGCGCAGCCGCCACGACCACAGCCCTCGACAGGACAGGATCACAGCCGCACTCGCCGCGAGAGCTGGGGAACGATGCGAGCCGGACGACCCGAGGTCCACCACGCGCGGGACGGAACACCATGGGGCGGGATGCGTGGACCGGGAGCTGCACCGCGCTCCGCGCAGCGCTGCTCGACGGCTGCCATGACGCGCGGCTCGGCCCGCCGGACATGCGCGCGGGAACGGAGCTGCCCATCGACACCGTGCGCATCGCGCAGTCCGTGCCCTGGTCGGACGCAGAGCGTCGGCGCATCGCCGACGGCTTCCTGCGTGCCGCATCCGACGCGGAGCGCGAGCGCTGGCTGCCCCTCGTCGCAGCGCTCGGCCACGACGCCGAGCCGCTCGTACCGGAACTGGTGCGGCTGCTCCAGCGGGACTACGAGGTCCGCAACCACACGGACTGGATGGTCACGTCGATGCAGGGCATCCCCTACGCCCGCGTGCTCGTCGCCCTCGGCGACGTCGCCGCCGTGGCACGGCCCGCGCTCCGCCACTGGCGTGCCGTGACGGGTGGAGAGCCCGAGCGCGACTGACGCCGACGACTCGGACCGTGGTCCGCTCCCCAACTCACGGACCCAGCTGCAGCCGCACCTCGACGCGTGCTCCCGGTGCGAGCGTCACCGGGACCTCGGCCTTGCCGTACTTCTCGTGCCAGGCGTGCAGCGTGTGGGTTCCGGGAGGCACGTCCGCGATCTCGAAGTTCCCGGTGTCGTCGCTCGCGCCGTACCACGGGTGCGGGAACACCTGGACGAACGCCGAGATCCACGACAGATGGGGCTCGGTGATGGGGATCGGCTTCTCCTCTGCGTGCATCACGAGTTCGGCGGACTTGCGGGAGTGGATCGTGAACTCGCTGACGCTGCCACGCCTGCGCCTGACCTGCGGGCACATGCAGTGGTCCGCCTCGTTGGAGAGCCGGAGCGCCTGTCCGTCGCGCATCGGCAGAACGTGCGGGCGGTAGTTCGCGCGTTCGTCGAGAACCAGGACCGCCGGCTCCGACGGGACCGGATACCGCGCGACGTCCACCGCCGCATGCTCGATCCAGACGATCACGTTCGGCAGCGTGCGGTCCGCGTTGACGAGGTACTTCGGATCCGGGATGCCGTCCGGGTTCTTCCATGCGAAGTACGCGTCGGACGAGACGTTGATGGTCGTCGCAACCTCGGGCGTCCCGCTGAACACGACCTGCCCGACGATGCGCGCGGGCGGCGCGTCGGCCGGGGGATCGACCGGCGGCGGCTCGGGAATCGGGGCGGTCGATGGAGACACCGGCGCGGGCTCGGACGCAGGTTCCGCCGGCTGCGGCTCGCGCTGCTCCTCCGCCGGCGCGACGTCGGGCGGACGGACGGGCTGCTGAGGTCCGCATCCGATCGCGCCCCCGAGACCGAGCACGACGAACGCCGACGCAGTCGCAACGGCACGGACGATGCAGTTCGGCATGTCGAGAGCATGCCGCCCCCGCCGCGCGGGAGGCTCCGCAATCCGCGTCGCAGGCACCGCGCGTCCAGCGCGGAGGCGCACGCCCACTCCCGCGGCGCGCACCGCGCCGCACGCCGACGTGGGCCACCGCACCCGGTTGCGTCGCCCCGCGCGACCTGTAGCCTCGTGCGACGGGCGAAGCGTGCCGGACGCAGCGGCGCGGGAAGCACCGGGGAGGACTCGATGGGCATGACGCGCTACGCCAGGTCGATGGCGCTCGCTCTGGCACTCGCGCTCGGAGTCGGCGCGGCCACCGATGCGCGCGCGACGGACCTCGCCACCGAGGTCGGCGAGCTCGCCGTCGCGGTGGACGCGCGGCTCGGCGGCGACGCGAGCGGCAAGGAGGCGCAGCGGCTCACCGCGCTCGCGAAGAAGCTCGCGAAGCTGACGGGCTCGCCGCTCGACCCCACGGACCTCGGGCCGCTGCTCGCCGGCGTGTACGCGTCGACGACGTCCGACCTCGACGTGCTCGCGGCGGCGCAGGACGTCGTCGACTGCCTGCGCGACGCCGCCGTGGCCGAACAGGCCGCCGCGGCGCTGATCGGCGAGGAGCTCGACCCCGCGTTCGCGTCGAAGCTCGACGCGAAGCTCGACGCCGCGCAGCGCAAGCTCGACGCTGCGGCGGCGCTCGCCTCGACCAATCCGGGGAAGGCGGCGAAGCTGCTGCGCGTCGCCTACACGAAGTTCGCGAAGGCGACGGCGTTCGCGCAGAAGGCGCTCGCGCGGCAGAACCAGCTCGGCAACAAGGTCGAGATCCGCGCGCAGCTCGCGTCCCCCGGCGCGGACCGCACGTTCCTGAGCAACGCGATCGGCTTCGACAACTTCGGTCAGGTGCTGATCCAGGGCTGCGAGGGCGCCCCGTCCGGCGGCGGCTCCTGTCGCGAGGTGCTGACGGTGTCCTTCTCGTACCCGACCGGCTCCCAGACGACGGGGGACGTGCCGGCGTTCCAGATCGTCTACTCGGACTCCTCCGACTTCCGCAACGGCACGGGCCCGGGCATCCAGGACCTCATGTGGACCAACGAGGTGGCGCCCGAGGTGGAGATCGTCGAGAGCACGGCGCAGCGCCTGAAGGGACGCTTCTCGGCGCGCCTGTTCGCGAACGGGCCGTTCGCGCCGCAGGTCTTCGACGTCACGGGGACGTTCGTGATCCGGCGGCCGAAGCCGCTGTAGACGCTTCTGCCCGGGCCCGCGGCTACTTCCCGTCGATCTCGTCGAGCAGGGTGCGCACACCGGCGAGGAGCTGCTCGTCGATGCCCGCCGCGATCTTCACCGGGTCGGTGAGGACGAGCACGTCGGGCTCGAGGGTGCGGTTCTCCAGGTAGCCGCCGTCGTCCGTCATCATCCCGACCTGCGGGATGCCGAAGACGAGCGTCGGGTCCACGAGGCGCTCCCACCACACGGCCGTGCCCGTGCCCGCGACCGGCGCACCCACGACCTTGCCGATGCCGAGCGTCTGGTACGCGAACGGGAACATGTGCGCGTCGGAGTAGTTGCCCTCGCTGACGATCACGCACGAGGGACGCGACCAGCGCTGGAGCGGCTCGCCGCCGAGGTCGCCCGGCTGCTTGCCGCGCGGCACGAAGCGCAGGTACGCGCGCCCGGTGAGGAACTGCACGAGATCCTCGTGCAGCCAGCCGCCGCCGTTGTAGCGCGTGTCGAGGAGCAGGCCCTCGCGGTCCACGCTGCGCCCGAGCGCCTCGCGGTAGAGGACGCGGAAGCTGCCCTCGTCCATGCCCGCGACGTGCACGTAGCCGAGCCGCCCGCCGGACGCCTCCGCGACGATCGCGCGACGGCGGTCGATCAGCCGGTCGTAGAGCAGGCCCGACTCCTCGCCGAGCGAGATCGGGAGCACGACCTCGTCGTACGACGCGTCCGCGGCGGGATCGCGCAGCGTGAGACGCAGTCGCTTCCCCGCCTGCCGGTTCAGCAGCGCGAACGGGTTCTGCTGCGGGCCGAGCGGCACGCCGTCGATCGCGGTCAGCACGTGGCCCGCGCGGATGCGCGACGTCGCACGCGCACACGGTCCGCGCCGCAGCACCTCGGCGATGCGCAGCCCGTCCGGCTCCCACTGCGTCGCGTAGAGCAGTCCGAGCGCCGCGGTGGCGTCGGCATCCTCGCGCTCGGGCCGGTAGCGGCAGCCGGTGTGCGACGCGTTCAGCTCGCCGAGCAGCTCGCTCGCGAGCTCCGCGAACTCGAAGCCGTCGTCGATCTCCGGCAGGAAGCGCGCGTAGAGGTCGTGGAGCGCGGGCCAGTCGGCGCCGTGCAGGTCCGGCCGGTAGAACTTCTCGCCGGCCTGCCGCCAGATGTGCTCGTAGAGGTGGCGCCACAGCGCCTCGCGGTCGATCTCGACCTCCGCGGCGAACTCGACGGGCTTGGACTGGAGCTCGCCGCCCTCGTCGCCGAGCGCGTTCGAGACGTCCGCGCGCAGCACGCGGCCGTCGCCGGTGCGGACGAACAGCGTCGCGCCGTCTTCGCTGAGCGCGAGCGCGCCGCCCTCCTCCTCGCCGAGCGCGAAGAGGCGCCGCGTCTCGCCCTTGCGCAGGCGCGTGAGCCACACGCTCCACGTGCCTTCGAACTCCGCGAGCGTCAGCAGCGACTCGCCGTCGTGCGAGAGCACGTGGTCCGCGACGGGCGCCGAGTTGCGCGTCGCACGGCGCAGCCGCTTCTCGAGTCCGTCGAACTCGATCGTGACGACGGGCGGCGCCGGCTTCACGTCCGGCGCGGCCGCGTCGCCTTCCTTCTTCGCGCCCTTCTGCTCCTCCTTCGCCTTCTCCTCGAGCGCCGTGACGCGCGCGTACTCCTCCGGGGAGAGCACGGCGCGGTCGTACGCCGCCTGGGTCAGGTAGAGCGCGAAGACGTCCTGGTCGCTGCCCCACGAGCCGTGGCTGCGGCGCCCGAGCCGGTCGCTCGAGAACAGCAGCGCGCGGCCGTCGTGCGACCACTTCGGGTTCGATTCGAAGTAGCCGGAGAGCGTGACGTCGTGCGCGACGCCCGTCGCCACCTCGACGACGCCGATCTGCTCGATCCAGGCGTGGTTCGGCAGGTACGAGACCGCGACGAAGCGCGCGTCGGGCGACCACGAGAACGCGACGTCGCCGTCGCTGTACGAGTACAGGTTGCGGCTCGGGACGAGCGTCGAGACGGCGTTCGTCGCGAGGTCGAGGCGGCACAGCTCGTCGCGGTCGCGCAGGAACGCGAGCGACGCGCCGTCGGGCGACGGCACCGGCTGGAACGTCTCGTGCGCGTCCGCGAGCAGCACGTCCTCGGCGATCGCGGTCGCGCGGAAGAAGCGCTCGTCCTCGGGATGCGCGAGCCGCGCGCGGTAGAGGTTCCACGACGTCGCGCCGCCGTCCGGACGCGGCCGCTCGCCCGCGTAGTAGAGCGCCTTGCCGTCGGGCGCCCACGCGACGGAGCGCTCCTGCTCGACCGTGTGCGTGATGCGCCGCGTCGTGCCGTGCTCGACCGACGCGACGTACACGTCGCCGCGGACCACGAACGCGAGCTCCTTGCCGTCGGGCGACGCGGCGGAGTCGGTGGCGTCCTTCCCGAGGGTCTCGCGCGTCAGCGCGTTGCGGCGCTCGTCGCGGCTCGCGCGGATCGTCACGCGCTGCGGCTCCGCACCGTCGCGCAGCAGGTAGACGCCACCGTCCCAGCCGAAGCAGACGGTGCCCTCGCGCGACGCCGAGAGGAAGCGCACGGGGCTCGCGCCCATGTGCGTCGCGCGCGTCGTCGTGCCGTCGGCGGCGCGGCGCCAGACGTCGAACGCGCCCTCGCGCTCGCTCAGGAACCACACCGCGCCGTCGGCGCCCCAGACCGGGTTGCGGTCCTCGCCGGCGAACTCGGTCAGCCGCGTGTGCGCGCCTTGCGCGCGGTCCCAGATCCACACGTCGCGGGTGACGGGCGAGACGTGGTGCTTGCGCCAGTCGTTCTCGTAGCCGCGGCGGTCCTCGTAGACGACGCGCGCGCCGTCGGGCGAGACGCGCGCCCACTGCGCGGGCGTCGTCAGCTCCATCTGCGGCCGGCCGCCGCCGACGGGAATCGACCACAGCTCCGGGATCCAACTGCTCGGCAGGATCGACGCGGGCGCGTCCTGGCGCGTGCTCGCGAACAGCACGCGCGCGCCGTCCGGCTCGAAGTCGCACGGCACGTCGTCCGACGAGTGGTAGGTCAGCCGCGTCGCGGCGCCGCCCGCGGCCGGCGCCACGTACACGTCGAAGTTGCCGTTCCGGTCCGACGCGAACGCGATGCGCGCGCCGTCGGGGGACCACACGGGGCGCGTCTCGTGCGCGTCGTGCGACGTGATGCGCCGCGCGTCGCCGCCTGGGGCCGGCACGACCCAGATGTCCCCGCGATACGAGAACGCGATGCTCTGCCCGTCGGGCGAGATCGCGGGGTAGCGCACCCACGTCGCCTCGTCGGCCGCGTGCGCCGTGGCCGCGGGCAGCGCGGCCAGCACGAATCCGACGAGACAGCGCACCGAGCGACGCATCGCTTCCTCCCTGCCCCCCGGTCCGCGGGGGAAGCCGCCGAGAGTAGCCGCCGCTGCGACGGGAGTCTCCGGCCGTCCGCGCCCGCTACGTTAGGGCGGACGGTGCGACACCCGGCGTAGCCTCGCGCGTGGACGACGAGGAGCAGGATGTCACGACCGGGCGGGAACAAGAGCGCGCTCTACGATGTCGCCGCCACCGGTCTGCTCGCAGGGGTCGCGCTGCTGCCGCGCAGCCTCGTGCTGCGCTCCGCGCGCGCGGCCGGCGGCTTCGCGACACGCTTCCTCGGCGAGAAGCGCGACCGCGTCGAGCACAACCTGCGACTCGCGGGGGCCGCGGACCCCGAGCGCGGCGTCGCGGCCGCGGGCGCGTCGATGGCGATGACGATGTTCGAGTTCGCGTGGCTCCTCGGACAGACGCGCGAGCGCGTGCTCGCGCAGGCCGAGCACACGGGCCTGGACGCGCTGCGCGAGGCGCTCGCCGGCGGCCGCGGCGTGCTGCTCGTCGGCGGGCACCTGGGCAACTGGGAACTGATCGGGCAGGTCGCGACGACGACCGGCGCGCCGCTCGCGGGCATCGCGCGCGGGCTCGGCACGCCGCGGCTCGAGCGGCGCATCGCGGCGTTCCGCGAGCGCGGCGGCATCACGACGCTCGTGCGCGGCGAGCGCGGCGTCTCCGTCGCGGCCTACCGCTGGCTCCGCAAGGGCGGCATCCTCGCCTGCATGATGGACCGCATGAGCGGCGGGCGGCGCACGGTGATCCCGTTCCTCGGCGAGGGCCTGAACGTGCCCGTCGGGCCGATGGTGCTCGCGGCGAAGGCCGGCTCGGCGGTGGTGCTCGGCAGCGCGACGCGGCGCGACGACCTGCGGACCGACGTCTCGTTCCGGCGGCTGCCGGAGGCGGAGACGGGCGACGCCGTCGAGCGCGCGCACGCGGTCGGCCGCGCACTCGAGGCCGCCGTGCGCGCACGCCCCGCCGAGTGGTACTGGATCTCGCGCCGCATCGGCGACGCGCCGGAGCTGCGCGCGCTGAAGGCGCGGCGCCGCGAACGCCGGGAAGCGCGCGACGAGGCGCGCGCCACGGCGGGCGCCGAAGCCGACGACGCGCTCTGACGCGCCGTCAGCGGCCACGGCCGCGCGGCTTCGCCGTCGGCACGGGCGCGCGGAGCGCCTTCGGCTGCTCGACCTCGTACACGAGCACCGTCAGCCCCACCTCGACACGGTCGCCGTGCGACAGCGTGTGGCGCTGGATGACCTTGCCGCGCACGCGCGTGCCGTTGCTCGACCCGAGGTCCTCGACGTGCCACGCGCCCAGTTCCTGGAACACGCGGCAGTGCCGTCGCGAGAGCTTCGTGTCCACGACCTGGAGCGTCGCCTCGGGTCCGCGCCCGATGACCAGCTCGCCCGTCAGCTCGTGGAGCGTCGGCTCCTGACCCTGCCGTTCGACACGCAGACGCGCCACGCGGACCTCCTCGCCTCGTCGCTCGATTCGCGCGTCGAAGCTACCGCGCCCGGCCGGTGCGTGCGAACGGACGGTGCGCGTCAGGCTGCCGGCGGCGCGTCGGGCGGCGGCGCGTCCGCCGCCGGAGCGTCGGCCGGAGCCGGAGACGCCGCCGACCGACGCGGACGGCGCGGCGCGGCCTTCTTGCGCGCGGTCTTCCGCGGCTTGCGGCGCGGCGCGCGCTGCGTGCCCTCCTGCGCGAGTGCGTCGACGCGCACGCCCAGCGCCTCGACGCTCGCCGCGAGCGCGTCGAACTCCTCGCGCGTCGGGACGCCCAGGCGGTGCAGCGTGCCGGCGAGCCCCTCGTCGAGCGCCGACCCGAGCCGCGTCCACGACGCCTTCGCCCGCTCCTTCGCCTTCTCGCGCACGCGCGACGCCTTCGTCGCGAGATCGTCCACGACCGGCTTGCCGCGCCGCTCGACCTCCTCGCCGCGCGCGACGAGCGTCGCGAACAGCTTGCCGCCCTCCGCCTCCGCCGCCGCGAGCGCGCCGAGTCCCGCGAGCCACACCTTCCGCGCGTGCTCGCCGGCCTGCGCCTTCACGCGCGCTGCGCCGCCCTTCTTCGACTTCTTCTTCGCCATCGCTCGCTCCTAGCCAGGGTTCGCCGCGCGCTCCATGCGCACGTGGGGGATGTCGTCCTCCAGGAACACGTCGCCGCGCGGCTCGAAGCCGTGCGACGCGTAGAAAACACGCAGGCGGTCCTGCGCGTTCAGCCACGACGCGCGCGGCCCGATGCGCTCGAGGCACGCGCGCATGAGCTCGTGGCCGCGCCCGGTGCCGCGCACCGCGGCGCTCGTCACGACGCGCGTGATCTGCGGACCCGAGGGCGTCTCGACGATCCGCGCGTACGCGACCAGCTCGCCGCCCTCGCGGCCGAGGACGTGCAGCGCGCCGGGGTCCCTGCCGTCCACGTCCTGGAACGCGCAGCGCTGCTCGACCACGAACACCTCGGCGCGCAGGCGCAGCACGTCGTGCAGCTCCAGGGGCGTCAGGTCGTCGAACCGGACGAACGACACGTCCACGCGCGCCAGTGTGCCGCGTGCCGTAGCCTCGCGCCGTGGAATCGTCCTCGCTGGGGTCCCGTGTGCTGCTGCTCGTGGCGCTCTCGACGGCGCCGACGATCCCGGTCGGCGTCGCGCTCCGCCGTCCCGTCCTCCCCGGCGGTGTGTGGGACGCGCTGCTCGAGATCCTCGTCTGCGGCGTCCCGGCGCTCGTCTGCGCCGCGCTGGTCGTCGCGGGGCTCGTCCGCTGGCTCGCGCGTCGACCGGGCCGCTTCGACGCGGGTGTCGGCGACGGCCTCGCGCGGACGGTCGCCTGCGCACCCGTCGGTCTCGCGTGCGGCTGGTACGCCGGCTCGCTCCACGCGTGGGACGCTCTCGGCCCGCACACGGCCGCCGTCGGCGCCTACTTCGGACCTCTGCTGCTCGCGCTCGCGGCGTGCGCGTCGCGCGCTCCCGCCTGGATGGCCGCGGTCGACGCGACGCTCCTGACCGTCGGGGTCGAGCTCGGCGCGCAGAGCGGCAACTGGTGGTCGGCCGGTCGCGTCCGGTACTGGGACGACATCACCGTCACGGACGTCGCCTTCCTGGCGTGCACGTTCGTCGCGATCGCACTCTTCGCCGCCGCGCGCACGTACCGGCCGGGCTGGGCGGAACGGCTGCGTCGCCCCGAACGGCCGCCGCTCGGTCCGGACGGCGTCCCGCTGCCCCGCCGGGCGCCCTGAGACCGGACAGACGTGTTCGGTCGCGCGGGCGACGCCGATTCCCGTCTCCGGGCCCCGAATGCACCCGGCGGAGGAGACGAGATGCGATCGACACGGACCACGCGCGCGGCGCTCGCCGCAGTCCTCGCGACGGCGGCGCTCTGCGTCGCGCACGACGGAGGCGCCGGCGGCGCCGCTCTCGCCGCGCCGACGAAGGCGGTCGCGAAGGCCGCGGCGAAGTCGGCGCTCGAGCGCGCCCGCGACGAGGCCGCGCGCGAGCTGCGGCTCGTGGACCGCGCCGCCGCGCGCGAGATCCGCGCCGCCACGAAGGCCGGGACGAAGCGCCTGCGCCTGCTCGGGAAGACGATCCGCGCGGGGCGGCCGCTCGACGCCTTCGCGCCTCCCGCCACGAGCCTCCGCAAGACCGGCAGCGGCGCGCTCGACCTGGTCACGGCGATGGAGATCCTCTTCGGCGTCACGACCGAGGCCGAGGACGCGGCGCGATTCGCAGCGCTCGACGCCGAGAGGGAGAAGGCGCGGCTGCTCGTCTCCATCGGCGACGACAACGGAGTCTCGCCGCTCGAGTTGCTCCCGCCGGACGACCAGGACGGCACCGCGCGCGAAGCCGTGGCGGCGGACGCGCGCCTGCGCGCCGAGGTCGCGAAGGTCGAGAGCATCGTGAGGGCCGAGCTGCCCGACCGCGGTCTCGTCGTCGGTCTCCACGTCGGCGCGCCCCCTTCGCTCGCGACCGCGCTCGCAGCGGAGATGGGCACGCCGGTGGCGCCGCTGCCGGAGCTGCGCTTCACGGTCGCGACCGACACGGGCGACGTGACCGTGCTCGTCTCCCCGGGCCAGGGCACGACCACCGCCGACGTGGACGTCGAGGGCATCCTGAAGGCGCTCGGCGGCGCGGCAGCTCCGATCGCGCTCGACGTCACGCCGTCGGCCGACCTGCGCTGGTGGTCGCTCGGCGCGACGGACCTCGAGCCGGGCGCGTACGCGCTGCAGATCGACATGGTGGACGGCGCGGAGCGCTGCTGCGTCGCCCGCAACGTGCTGTACGTGCCGGAGCCGCCGCCGCCCGCAGCCGGCGCGGCGCCGACCGACACGCGCCTCGACGTGACGTTCACGGGCGCCTACACCATGCAGTTCACGCTGAACGACAGCAACGCGCAGTTCAACCGCGTCGTGCTCGACGGGAAGTCGGGCAACGTCGTCTACGCCGAGTTCGCGTGGCAGGGCATGGACGCCGCGAACACGGCCGCATCGTTCCAGCTCAACTTCGGCGCGAACGGCAAGTCGTACGACTCGGGGGCAGCGCTCTCGCTCGCGGGCGACGGCGACGACGTCACGTCGTTCCAGCTCGGGCGCGTGGAGAACATGCTCTTCGTGGACCGCGGCACGCCGTTCGGAGCACAGGCGTTCGTGGACGGCACGCTGACGCTCTTCGACACGCAGGGCGGCGACTTCCTGCTGACGATCGACATCACGTGTCCCATCGTCGAGCGCACGGGCGACAGGACGACGCAGATCGCCACGGCGAAGGTCGTCGGCACGATCGCGGTGCCGATCTCGCGCGAGGTGGACTAGTCGACGCGCTCGCGCGTGAGCAGCGCGAAGCTCTTGCGGAAGCGGCCGAGCGCGCGCGACTGCGCGATGCGCGCCGCGTCGTACGCGAGGCCGAGGCGCTCCGCGACGTCGGCGATGGCGTCGCCGTCGCGGTACGCGATCACGAGCCGCTGGTCGCGCGGCGCGAGGAACGAGAGCGCCTTCATCGCGATCACGACCTGCTCGCGGCGCGCCGCGAACGTCGCGGGCCCGGTGCGCGCGCGAGCGGGCTCCGCGACGGCGCGCGGATCCGAGGTCGCGTCCACGTCCGCCGCGGTGATGCGCAGGAGCGCGCCGCTCCGGCGCTTCAGTCGCGACCAGTGCCGCAGCCGGTCGGCCAGGTGCCCGCGCGCGAGCGTGAAGAGCCACGCGTCGAGCTCGCCCTCGCTGCGCAGCTCGAAGCGCGCGGCGCGGCGCAGCGCCGCGAGCTGCACGCCCTGCGCGAGGTCCTCGGCCGTCTCGAAGCGCAGCAGCCGCCCGCCGTGGCGCAGGCAGTAGCGCACGAGCTGTTCGTGGCGCGCGGCCAGGCGCTCCGCGAAGGCGGACGTCACCGCGCGGCTCCGTCGCGCGGCCGTGCGACGAGCCGGAACCCCGACTCGCCGCTCGCGCTCGAAGGCACCGCGCCGCTGCCGCCCGAGACCTTGAAGAGGTCGCGCCGCGCCTGCGCCCACGAGCCGCCGCCGAGCCGCCGGTGCGCGTGCCCCTCGCCCCACCAGTCGTCGAGCCACTCGGCGGCGCCGCCGCTCATGTCGAGCACGCCCATCGGCGACTCGTCCACGGGGTAGCTCAGCACGCGCTCGATCTCCGGCCGTTCGCGCGCGTAGCAGGAGCTCACCCACCCGGGCCAGAACACGTTGCCGAAGGCGAAGTCGCGGTCGGCGCTGCCCTCGCCCGCGATCACCCACTCGCGATACGTCGGGAGCGCGATCACGAGGTCGTCGCGCCCGAGCCTCCCGGCGAACCACGCGGCGTAGGCGACGGCGTCGTCGTACGACACGCCCACCACGGGCCATGCGGGGTCCCAGTCGTCGGCGAGTGCGAAGCGGCCGTCCGCGCCGCGCGGCCACCAGCCGCCCGCCGCGGCGTTGTCGCGGTCGCGCGGAAAGCGCGTGGGCGCCGCGGCGGCGTCGATCGTCGCGCGCGTGGCGGGGTCGTTCAGGAACTCGAGGTACTCGGCGCACGTCACCTCGCGGTCCATGATCCAGAACGCGCGCCGCGCGACCTCGACGCGCGAGAGCGGAACGTCGGTCCCGACGGCGCTCGCGCCGCGCCCCTCGACGAACGTGAAGCCGGGCGGCGACGTGCCGGTCGCGTGGAGCGGCAGGTGCAGCGCGAGCACGGCGGTCGGCGCGCCGGGGCCGACCGCGAACGCGACGCGACGCGGCTCGCGCCCCGGCGCGCACACGAGCGCGAGGTAGGAGCCCGCCTCGAGCGGGAGCGCCGCGAGCGGCGTGGCTCCGACACGGCACGCGGCAGAGACCGCGAGCGGCGCGGCCGTGGGGCGCAGCACGACGCCGCGTGGGAGCGGCGCCGCCGAGAGCACGTCGTCGTGCACCGATGAGACGACCGTGCCGGGTCGCGCGCGCTCGAGCAACGCGCGCACGTTGTCGCGCGTCACCGCGACGCCTTCGACGGCGACGACGACGTCCTCGACCGCGAACGTCTCCGCGCCCCGCGCGACCCGCAGCGCGAACGCCCCCGGAGCGACGTTCCGCGACGCCGCGCCGACGGGAACCGGGACCAGCCGCCGCGCCGCGAACGGCTCGACCTCCGCCAGTTCGCGGTAGCGGAACAGGTACACGTCGGCGCCGGGCGGGTCGCTCGTGAGCGTCACGTGCCCCGTGCCGATCAGGAGTTCGCGCAGCGTGCCGTCGTCGTCGAGCGCGCGCGCGGCGTCGGCGTAGTACGCGGCCTCGGCCGCGCGCCGGCGGCGGCTCGCCTCGCGCGAGCGCTCCACGAACAGCTCGCCGCGCACGGCGTCGGCGCCCTCGATCGCCGGGTCGAGCCGCTCCGCACGGCGCACCAGCTCGAGCGCGCCGTGGAACGCCTGTTCGCGCTCGAGCTCGAGGCGCGCGACCTCCGCCTGGTGGCGCCAGAGCAGGTCCTCGTCGTCGCGGCCGAGGTGGTGCGACTCGCTCCAGCGCAGCGTGTCGGCGATGCGTGTCTCGAGCGGCAGCGTCGCCGCGTGGCGCTCGCGCATCGACCGGAGCGCACGACGCGCCTCGTCGAGCGCCACCTGCGCATCCGCGCGGCGCGTCTCGCGCTCGGCGATGCGCGCGGCGGCGAGCACGCTGACGCCCGTCAGCGCCGCCGCGCCGAGCAGCGCGAGCGCGGTCGCCGCCGCGCGGTGGCGCCGGCACCACTCCGCCCCGCGTCGCAGCGCACCCGGAGGCCGCGCGCTGACGGGCCGCATCGCCGCAAGCGCGTGCAGGTCGTCCGCGAACGCCGCGGCCGACGCGTAGCGCCGCGCGGGATCGCGCTCGAGCGCCTTCAGCAGCACCGTCTCGAGGTCGCGCGAGAGCGCGGGCACGAGACGCCGCGGCGCGAGCGGCTGCCCGTGCAGCGCGTGGTGGAGCACCTGCTCGAGCGTCCCGGCCGGCCGCGGCGTCCGTCCCGTCAGGCACTCGTAGAGCGTCGCGCCGAGACCGTAGACGTCGGCGCGCGCGTCGGCGTCCGCGCGGGCGCCGCCGGCGATCTGCTCCGGCGCGGCGTAGAGCGCCGTGCCGACGAAGGGGCCGGTGCGGGTCAGCCCGGCCGCGCCCTCCTCGTGCGCGATGCCGAAGTCGAGCAGCTTCGGCTCGTCGTCGGGCGTGATGCGCACGTTCCCCGGCTTCACGTCGCGGTGCACGACGCCGCGTGCGTGCGCCGCCGCGAGGGCGCGCGCCAGCTTCTCCCCCCACCGCACGACCCGCGTCGGCGGCAGCAGCGCGCCGCGCGCCCGGGCCTCCTCGAGCAGCGCGTCGAGGTCGCGTCCCTCGACGTACTCCATCGCGAGGTAGCGCACGTCCCCCTCGCGGCCCGCCTCGAGCACCGTCACGACGTTCGGGTGCCGCAGCTTCGCGAGCGTCTGCGCCTCGCGGTCGAAGCGCGCGAGCGCCGCCTCGGAGCCGCGCAGCTCCGCGCGCACGACCTTCAACGCGACGTGCCGCGCCAGATCCTCCTGCTCCGCGAGGAACACCGTGCCCATGCCGCCCTCGTCGAGGCGGCGCAGCAGCCGGTAGCGCCCGACGCGCTCGAACGGCAGCCCCGGCTCCGCCTCCTCACGTGCCGGCCCCCGCGGACCGCCCCGCCGCAGCTCCGCGGCGAGCCCCTCGAGCCGCGCCAGCAGCGCCGCGTCGGCGCAGCCGCGCGCCGCGAGGAACGCCGCGGGGTCCGCGTCCACCCCGTCGAGCGCCAGGTCCAGGTACGCGTCGAACAGCTCCTCGCCGCCGTCCGCACCCGCGTCCGCTCCGTCGGCTCCGTGCGCGCTCCGGTCCGCCACCCGGCCGACTCTACCGGCCGCCCCGTGCGAGCGTGACTGCCGGGTCCGCATCGACCCCGCGAGACGCGCGCGGGGCTCGCGCTCCGCTGCTACGATGCCGCCCTGGGAGGCGGCCTTGCAGCAGCGGGACGACGGGATCTTCGTCAGCATCCACATGGCGGACGGGACGACGGTGACGGGGTTCGCCGCCGGGGCCGACTCGCCGAACGACTTCTGGACGAAGTTCCGGACGCAGCTCGTGCGGGTCGAGGGCGCCGAGGTGCTCGCGCCGGGCGCGGACCACGGCGGGCGGCGGATCGCGACCCTCTACGTCAACCGCGACCAGATCGCACTGGTCACGGTCATCGCCAACACCTAGCGGTCGGACGCGAACCGTCGCGGCGGCCACAGCGCCGCTGCTCGGGCGCAGCCCTACCGGGCGAGCGCCCCCCGGCTCGGCGGACACGGACCGGCCGCGCGGACACGGACCGGTTCAGCGCGCGAGCTCGGTCTCGATGGCGCTGCGGAGCGCGGGGTCGTCGGGCGCGACGTTGCTCGGGTAGAAGGCGACGGCGCGTCCGTCCTTCCCGACGAGGTACTTGCCGAAGTTCCAGCCGGGGAGCTTGCCCGTCGCGGCCGAGAGGAACGCGAAGACGGGCGACTGGCCCTCGCCCGTCTTCACGCGCACCTTCGCCGCGAGCGGGAACGTGACGCCGAAGCGCTGCGTGCAGAACTGCCGGATCGCCGCGGCGTCGCCCGGCTCCTGCCCGCCGAAGTCGTCGCACGGGAACCCGACGACGGCGAAGCCGCGCGGCGCGTACGCGCGATGGAGTTCCTCGAGCCCCTCGTACTGCGGCGTGTAGCCGCACTCGCTCGCGGTGTTGACCACGAGCAGCACCTTGCCCGCGTCCTCGGCGAAGGAGTGGGTGCCGCCCTCGAGCGTCTCGTACGTCAGCGCGTGCAGGCTGCCCGCCTGCGCCTCCGGCTTCTTCTCCACGTCGTCCTCCAGGAAGTGCGAGCACGCCGTGAGCGCCAGCAGCGCCACGCCGACCGCGATCCGTCCTCCGAAGCGTCGCAGCGTCGTCATACGAGGCGTCGGAACGCGCGACGGGCGCCGTCACGTCCCGCGCATCTCCCGCCCACGCTCCACGCGCGTTCCGCGGTGATGTGGCGCGCCACGGCGACCTCGTGTAGCCCTGGCTCCGATGAGCGCGGCCGCCTCTCTGCTCGCCCTGAAGCGGTTCGTGCCGCGGTCGTGGAAGGACCGCGTGCGCACGGAGCGGGAGTGGTGGCGCTTCGTGCTCGGCGACGGACGCGCGATCCGCAGCGGGCGCGTGCCGGTGGTCGTCGTCTACACGATGGGCAAGGTGGGCTCGACCGCCCTCGTCACGGCGCTCGAGGCGGCGGGCGTGCGCCCCGTCCTCCACGTGCACGAGATCGTGCCCGCGAACGTGGACGCCGTGCGCCGCTTCTACGCGGCCGAGTCGAAGCGCATGCGGACGCGCGTGCCGGTGGACCGCCTGCGGCTGCGGCTCCACGACTGGACGTGGAAGCACGTCGCCGTGCGCGACCGCCCGGCGAAGTGGATCACGGTCGTGCGGCGCCCGCTCGACCGCGAGGTCTCGACGGCGATCCACAACCTCCGCTGGCTGCTCGGCGACGAGTACGAGGGGCTGCGCGAGGTCCCGGCGGAGATCGCCCGGCGGCTGGTGGAGCGCATGCGCACGGGCTTCCGGGGCGGCGGCCGCACGACTCTCGACTGGTTCGACACGGAGCTGCGCGCCGCGCTCGGCGTGGACGTCTACGCGCAGCCGTTTCCGCACGAGGCGGGCTACGCCGTGCTGCGGCAGGGCGCCGTGGAGCTGCTGGTGCTCAAGCTCGAGACCGACGACGCCGTGAAGGAGCGCGCGCTCGCGGAGTTCCTGGGCGTGCCGGGCGTCTCGATCCCGCGCGCGAACGTCTCGGCCGAACGCGACGACGCCGCCGCGCACGCCGGGCTGCGCGAGCACCTGCGACTCCCCGACGACGTGCTCGCGCGCTTCCTCGACGCGCGCTACACGCGCCACTTCCACACGCCGGAGGAGATCGAGGCGATGCGCGCACGGTGGTCGGAGCGCACCGCATGAGCGCGTGACCGGGCGAGCGCGCGGCGTCAGCGCCGGACGACGTGCACGCGGTTCCGCGCGACGTCGCCGAGGTCCGTCTCGCGGCCGCCCGGCCAGAGCACGCGCGCGCGGACCGTCGCCGAGCCGTCGAGACCGAAGAGGAGCCGCGGGTCCTGCGAGCCGGCGTAGCCGCTGCCGAGGAGCAGCGTGCGCCGCAGCACGCGGCCGTCCGCGAGCGTCACTTCGACCACCGCCCCGGCGGGCATCGTGAGCGGCGCGGCGCCGCGCAGGTCGAAGCCGACGAAGCCGCGCGTCTCGCCGCCGTCGTTGCGGAGCAGCGCCGGCGCGCTCTGCTGCGCGATCACGAGCAGGTCGGTGTCGCCGTCGTCGTCGAAGTCGGCGGCGCACGCGGTGCGCCACTGGCGCGCGTCCGCGAAGTGCGGACCCGCCGCGGCCGAGGCGTCCGCGAAGCCGGGGCGCAGACCGCCGAGACCGCGCAGGAGCAGCGGCGTCTCCTCGCCGCGCACGGGCGGCGAGCCGGGCACGCTCTCGCCGGGGTAGACGTGGCCCGCGGTCACGTACGCGTCGAGCCGTGCGTCGCCGTCGAAGTCGGCGAGCACGACCGCCCACGAGACGCGCTCCTGCCGCGGCACGCTGAACGCGGCGGCGACGCCGAGCTCCTCGAAGAGCGGCCGGTCCGCGGCGCCCGTGCGGTTGCGGTAGAGCGCGTTGTACTCGCCGACGAAGTTCGCGACGGCGAGCTCGGGGCGGCCGTCGGCGTCGAGGTCGGCGGCGTCGATGCCCATCGAGCCCTGCGGCAGGAAGTTGTCGTTGCCGGCAGCGCCTGCGCGCACGGCCTGGTTCGCGAGGCGGCCCGTGCCGTCGTTCACGAGCAGCTCGTTGTCCTTGCCGTCGTTCGCGACGTAGACGTCGAGGTCGCCATCGCCGTCGAGGTCGGCGACCAGCGCCTGGAGCGACGGTCCCGGCACGGCGTCGCACCAGCCCTCGCGCTGCTCGAAGCGGCCGTCCGCGCGCTGGAAGAACAGCAGGTTCGGCTGCGGCGTGAGACCCGCGGGGCCGCAGTACGTCGTCATGCCGCGCCACATGCACTGCCGCGGACCGCGGCCGCTGCGCCGGATCAGCTCGATGCGCTCGCGCTGGTCCACGTAGCGGCACACGAACAGGTCGAGCCGGCCGTCGCCGTCGAGGTCGCCCCACGAGACGGACGCGCTGCACGACCACTGCGGCTGGACGACGCCGCGCGCGGCCGCGACCTCCTCGAACGTGCCGTCGCCGCGGTTGCGCCAGAGGTGCAGGACGTCGTAGCCCGCGACGGCGACGTCCACGTGGCCGTCGCCGTCGAAGTCGGCGGCCGCGCAGCCGAGCGTGTAGCCGGTCTCGTCGATGCCGGCGCGCGCGGTGACGTCGCGGAAGCGCAGGCCGCCCAGGTTCTCGAAGAGCCGCGTGCGGCAGCCCTCGGGCACGACGACGTCGCCGGCCTCGTCCATGTCGGCGCCGCCGAGCAGCAGCACGTCCTGGTCGCCGTCGCCGTCGAAGTCGAGGCACGCGGCCCCGCCGCCCACCGTCTCGAGCACCCAGTTCTTGCGCTCGGCCGCGCCCGCGTGGAGGACGTGGCCGGCGAGGCCCGCGCCCTCGGAGACGTCGGTGAAGCGCGGGCCGGCCGGCTGCGGCACGACCGGCGGCGGAGCTGCAGGCGGCGCGGCGGGCGCGGGCGCGGCGCCGTCGCACGCCGCAGCGGCGAGCACGACGGCGGCGAGACGCGGGAGCCGGTGAACGATGCGGGCCGGCCTCACTCGTGTCGCAGGGCCTGGATGGGGTCGAGGTGGCTCGCGCGCCAGGCGGGGAACAGCCCCGAGAGGATGCCGACGCCGCACGCCACGACGAGCGCCGAGAGCGCGACCTCGGGCGTGAAGTGCGCCTCCCACTTGGTGTAGCCCGCCATGAGCTGCGTCCCGACCCAGCCGGTGCCGATGCCGAGCACGCCGCCCGCGAAGGCGATGAGCACGGTCTCGAGCAGGAACTGCGTCATGATGTGCACGCGCTTCGCACCGATCGCGCGGCGGATGCCGATCTCGCGCGTCCGCTCGGTGACGGTCGCGAGCATGATGTTCGCGATGCCGATGCCGCCGACGAGCAGCGAGATGGCGGCGATCAGGAGCAGCGCGATGTTGAAGACGCGCTGGTACTCGCGGCGCTGCGCGAGCAGCTCGAGCGGCACCACGAGTTCGTAGTCGCGGTTCTCGTGGAAGCGCTCGAGCAGCGTGCGCACCATGTGCGCGACCGGCAGCACGTCGCCCTGCCGCCCGACCTGCACGACCATCTGGTTCAGCTCGATGTCCGTCGCCTCGAACTGCCCGCTGCGGCGCGAGAACGAGCGCGTGCCGATGCGCGCGAGCACCGTGCCGTACGGCACGTAGACCTCGTTCTCGCCGTGCTCCGGGTCCTTCAGCGCCTTGCGCATGAGGCCCTGGAACTCCTCGTCCGCGAGCACGCCGACGACCTCGTAGAGCTGCTCGCCGACGAGCAGCTCGTAGCCGATCGGGTCGCCGTAGTGGCCGAGCGAGCGCAGGAGCTGCTGGTGCACGACGGCGACCGGCCGGCGCTCGCGCTCGTCGGCTTCGGTCAGCGTGCGGCCCTTCGCCACGTGCGTCTTCGTCGCCGCGAAGTACTCGGGCGTGACGCCGTGCACGATCACGTCGCCCTTGCTGCTGCCCTCCCACGCGCGCTCCGTGTAGCTGTGCACGGGGAGCACGGCGTCGATGCCGGGCACGGTCTCGACGATCTGGTCGCGGTCCGCGAACTTGAGGCCGTACGAGAGCACCCACGAGCGCTGCGCGTTGGCGCTCTTGTCCTCGGGCGGCTTCACGCTGTTGACGATCACGTTCGTGATGCCGAGCTTGTCGATCTGACGCAGGATCTGCTCCTCGGCGCCGCGCCCGAGGGCCATCATCGTGACGACCGACGCGATGCCGAACACGACGCCGAGCGTCGTGAGCAGCGAGCGCAGCGCGTAGCCGCGCAGGTTGCGCAGCGCGATCGCGGCGAACTCGAGCAGCCTCACGCCGCCGCCCCGCGACGTTCGTCGCTCTCGATCGTGCCGTCCTTGATGCGGATGCGCCGCGGCGCGTGCTCGGCCACGCTGCGGTCGTGCGTGATGAGCACCACCGTCCGGCCCTCGGCGTGGATCGCGTCGATCAGCTCGAGGATGCGCCGGCCCGTCTCGGAGTCGAGGTTGCCCGTCGGCTCGTCGGCGAGGAGCAGCGGCGGGTCGTGGACGAGCGCGCGCGCGATCGCGGAGCGCTGCTGCTCGCCGCCCGAGAGCTGCGTCGGCAGGTGGTGCACGCGGTGCGAGAGGCCGACGCGCTCGAGCGCCGCGAGCGCGCGCCGGCGCCGCTCGCCGCGTGCGACGCCCGCGTAGAAGAGCGGCACCTCGACGTTCTCCGCCACGCTGAGCTGCGGGATGAGCTGGAACGACTGGAACACGAAGCCGATCTCGCGCAGCCGCAGCTCGCTCAGGCGGTCGTCGCGCAGCGCGAGCACGTCCTCGCCCGCGAGCGAGTAGCTGCCGGCGCTCGGGCGGTCGAGGCAGCCGAGGATCGAGAGCAGCGTGCTCTTGCCGGAGCCGGAGGCGCCGACGATCGCCGCGTACTCGCCGCGCTCGACCACGAGCGAGACGCCGCGCAGCACCTCGACGCGCGCGTCGGCCTCGCCGTACCAGCGGCGCAGGTCGTGCGCCTCGATCAGGGCGGTGCGGCTCCGGGCGGTGTGGGGATGCGCCATGGCGAGCGGGTCAGGGGCGGCCCTTCTCGGGGGCGCCCTCGGGCGCGCCGGGCTGCCCGCCCGCGCCGCCGCCCTCCGCGGCCTTCTCGGGGTTGTAGAGCGCCACGTCCTCGCCCTCGGCGAGGCCCTTCGTCACGACCACGTACTGGCTGTTGCCGGGCGCGATCTCGACGGCGAGGCGCTCGTACCCCGAGCCGCTCTTGCGGAAGACCCAGTACTTGCCGCGCTCCGCGAACACGCACTGCGCGGGCACCGCGACGACGCCCTTCAGCTCGCCGACGAGGATCTCGACGCGCGACGTGAGCCCGGGCTTCAGCTCCATGTTCGCGAGGTCGCCCTGGAGCGAGACCTCGACCTCGAAGCGCTTCGTGTCGTCGCCCCAGCGCCGGCGCTGCGTCTGCGGCACGACCGCGACGCGCGTGACCTCGCCCTCGAGCGTGCTGCCGCGCGCGGTCTCGACGACCACGAACGCGCGCTGCCCGACCTCGATGCGCGCGATGTCCGCCTCGTGCACGGCCACGAGCACCTGCATCTCGCGCAGGTCCGGGAGCGTCAGGAACGCCTGCTTCGAGTAGACGTTCTCGCCCACCTTGATCTCGCGCTCGTCCCACGGGTTGCGCGCGTCGCCGTAGATGACGATGCCGGGGCCCGGCGCGCGGATCACCATGTTCGCGAGCACCTCCTGGCGCTCCGCGAGCCGCGCCTCGACGTTGCCGTGCTCGCTCCTCTGGCGGTCGAGCTCGGCGCGGCGCTGCCCCTCGCGCGCGAGCGCGCGCTGCTTCGTGCGCTCGACCTCGAGGCCCGCGTTGTGCACGTCGGCCTCGCGCTGCTGGCGGGCCTTCGGCGCCTCGTAGACGAGGTACGTCTGCACGTCGAGCCGCGCGAGCTCGAGGTCCGACTTCGCCTTCACCAGGTTGATGCGCTCCTCCTCGACCTGCTCCGTCGTGACGAAGCCCTCCTCGAGGAGCGCGGGCATCTGGTCGTACTTGCGCTGGGCGCGCTCGAGCGACGACTCGCACTCGGCGACGCGCGTCTCGCGGCGCGTCTTCTCCTGCACGTACTCGCCCTTCTCGAAGCGCTCGAGCTCGATCTCCGCGAACTTCAGCTTCAGCTCGGCGTCGCGCACGTCCGCCTCGTTCTGGCTGAGCTGGATGTCGAGCTCCGCGGTCGCCGCCTTGACCTCGCCCTCGAGCTGGATCGTGCGGTTGCGCAGGTCCTCGATCTCCTTCAGGAGATCGGTGCTGTCGAGCTCGCAGAGCACGTCGCCCGCCTTCACCGCGACGCCCTCGTCGACGAGCGTGACGATCTTCGCGGTGCCCGGGATGTTCGGGCGCACGAGGATCTGGTTGCGCGCCTTGAGCGCCCCCTTCTCGGAGACCGTCACGCGCAGGTCGCGCTTCGTGACGTGGAACGCCGCGATGTCGGGCACGTCCGCGCCGGCGTCGCCGCCGCACGCGGCCGCGACGAGCGCGAAGAGCGTCAGCGCTGCGGTTGCACGAAGTCCTGCCACGTGCCGTCCTCCTCCATGAGCATCAGACCCGCGTCGCGCAGGAGCTGCTGGCGCGCGGTCGCGACGTTCGCCCGCTCGCGCACCAGGCGGTCCTGCGCGTCGGCGCGCGCGATGAGCGCGTCGGTCAGGTCGCGGTTGCCGATCTCGCCCTGCTCGAAGCGCAGGCGCGCGACCTTCGCGTTCTTCTCCTCGCTCGCGACGATGCGCTCCTGGATCGAGTAGCTGTTCTCGGCGGAGCGCAGGCTGCGCAGCGAGTCGCGCACGTCGGAGATCACCTGTTCCTCGGCGAGCGCGAGGCCGCGCCGCGCGCGGTCGAGCTCGATCTGCGCGCGCCGCAGCTCGCCGCGCTCGCGCACCCGGTCGAGCGGCAGCTCCAGCGAGACCCCCAGCGTGTACGACGCGTCGTCGCGCCCCAGGTCGCCGACGCCCCGCGCGGGGTCGGAGCGCCACGTGCGCACGGCTTCGACGCCGAGGTCGGGCAGCATGTTCCGCTCGCGCACGCGCACGTGGCGCTCGGCGTCGTCCACCTGGTCGCGCGCGCTCATGAGGTCGAGGCGGCTCGCCAGCGCGACCGCGATCGCGCGCTCGAGCGGCAGCGCCAGCTCGGCCGGCGCGGGGATCTCGTCGGCGATGTCGAACGCGACGCCGGTGTCGAGCCCGAGCAGGATCTTGAAGCGGTCGAGGCGCGCCTCGAACTCCTGCCGCGCGTCGATGAGGTTGTTCTCGGCGGTCAGGTACTCGCGCGTCGCGCGGAACTTGTCCACCTCGCTCACGCGCCCGACCTGGAAGAGCGCCTCCGACCGGCGCTTCAGGAACTCGAAGCTCTCGAGCGACAGCTCGCGGTTGCGGATGACCTGGTGCTGCGAGACGAGCGCGTAGTAGTCGCGCTGCACACGCAGGGCGAGGTCCTGCCGCGCGAGGTCGTAGTCGCGCACGTCGTACAGCGCCTGGCGCTCGGCGTCGGTGAGCTGCTCGTGGCTGGACTCGTAGCCCGCGCCGCGCAGGAGCGGCTGCCGCAGGCGCGCGACGAGCGAGCCGTCGGCGCTCGAGTCGGCGCGGTCGGAGAGGCCGTGCTGCCGCGACACGTCGCCCGCGAGCGTCGCCTCGCCGCCGGTCGGCAGGAGGTCCGTGAGCGACAGCGCGGCGGACTCGTCGCGCAGCATCTCGCGCCCGTCGCCGCCGCTGACGACCGACGCGACGGACCCCGCGAGCCGCGCGCCCGTGTCGTGCCGCGCGTTGCGCAGCGCCACGGCGGACAGCGTCACCGACTCGCGCCGCGTGCGCAGGTCGCGGTTGTGCGCGGCCGCGATGCGCAGCGCGTCGCCGAGCGACACGACCGCGGGCACGTCGATGTCGGCGGGGACGCGCGCGTCGGCGCCCTTCGCGAGGACCTCGTGCGCCGCGGCGCGGTCGGCCGCGACGCGCTGCTCGATGCCCGCGACGATCGCCTCGGTCTCGCGCTCCGACAGGCGCAGCGCGGGGGCCGCGCAGCCGGCGACCACGAGCGCCCCGCCGAGGGGCGTCGCGAGCACTCGGAGCTTCCGGCGAAGTGGCATCCGGCCATTGGACGGGGGGCGCTCGCGCCCCCGTCACGGAAAACGGCGCAGGCTCGGCCGACGCGCTCGCGGGGCGGGGCGCGGCGCGCACCCGGCTAAGACACGCAGGTCGCGCGCGCGTGGGTACGATGCCTGCGTGACGCGCGACGCCGCCGGGGCCCGGGGTGCCGTGCCGCGGCGCCGCCCGCGGCGCGGCGTGTGGCTCGTCGGCCTCCTCGGCGCCGCCGCCTACGCGGGCGTGCAGCTCGTGGACGGCAGCGGCAACCCGTACGCGTGGGACCTCGACTCGCCGCAGCCGAACGTCGTCTCGGGCAAGGTCACCTACTACCTCGACCCCGGAGGCACGCGCGACTTCGTGACGGGGCCCGTGACCGACCTCGACGCGTGCCGCGCCGGCATCGCGACGTGGGAGGTCGCGACGTCGCGCCTGCGCTTCCAGGAGGACGCGTCGCGGAGCGCGAACGGCCGCAACGCGAGCGACCGCGTCAACTACGTCGGCTGGGCGACGAGCGGCCTCGGCCCGCTCACCCTGGCCGTCACCTTCCCCACGCGCAGCGGCGCGCACGTGCTCGACATGGACGTGCTCTTCAACGAGAGCTACCAGTGGAACACGGGCACGCCGGGCACGCCGGGCGTCGCGGACATCCAGTCGATCATGACGCACGAGTGGGGCCACGCGCTCGGCGCCGACCACGTGCCGCTCGAGGCCTCGACGATGTACTTCGCGTCGTCCACGGGCAGCATCGCGTACCGCTCGCTCTCGCCCGACGACGTCGCGCTCGTCGGCTCGATCTATCCGAACGACGCGTTCCGCTCGACCACCGGCACGCTCTCGGGCCGCGTGACGCGCGACGGCGCGACGGACCACCGCGCGATCCACGTGGTCGCGGTCTCGCTGGTGACGGGCGAGCCGGCCGCGTCCACGCTGACCCGACCCGACGGGACGTGGGCGATCCCCGGGCTGCCGCGCGGCGCGTACCGCGTCGTCGCGGCGCCGACCGTGCCGCTCGAAGGGGCGATGAACTCGTTCTGGACCACGGGGTCCACGAGCTTCCTGCCCGCGATCCTGCGCACGCGCGACACGAACCCGGCGCCGGCGCGCACGGTGACGGTGCAGCCGGACATGGAGACCGTGGCGCCGGAGTTCGCGGTGCGCTCGAGCGCTCTGCCGTTCGAGCCGAACGACACGATGGGCCAGGCGACGCTGATCCAGCTCGGCGACGCCGTCGCCGCGCGTCTCGAGAGCGGCGGCGACGAGGACTGGTACGCGTTCGACGCCGTCGCGGGCGACCGCGTGACCGTCGCGGTGCTCGCGTGGAACCTCGGGAGCACGGCGGATCCCGCCGTCACGCTCACGAACTCCGTCGGTCAGGTCTTCGGGCAGTCCGACGACGTGCGCAGCGACGCGCTCTTCGGCACGCGGCCCGAGGGCCCCGACCTCGACGCGCGCGTGATCGGCGCGAGCCTGCCGAACACGGGGCGCTACCTGGTGAAGGTGCGCAACCAGGCGCCCGGCACGGCGTCCGACAACTTCTACGCGCTCTTCGTGACGCCGGCGTCGGACGCGCCGAGCGCCGCGCTCACCGACGTGGACGTGGTCCCCGGCCGCGTGGACGCCGACGGCGCGTCCACGCTGACGGTGCGCGTGACGCCGCGCAAGGAGACGGCGGAGGACGTGGGGCCCGGCGCGACGGTGACGCTCACGCACGACGGCGCCGGCGCGCTCGGCAGCGTGCGCGACGTCGGCGACGGCACGTACGAGGCGCTGCTCACCGCGCCGACGACGCCCGGGCGCGACCGGCTGAGCGTCACCGTCACGACGACGGCCGGCAGCGCCGCGCTGCCCGACGCGGGCCTCGCGATCTACCTCGGTCCCTTCGACGGCACGTACACCGGCTTCTCCGTGACGCCCCGCCGCATCGCGGCCGACGGTGTCGCGCAGGCGACGCTGCGGCTCGTCCCGCGCGACGCGCTCGGCGAGGCCCTCGGGTCGGGCCGCAGCGTCCTCTTCACGCTGGCGACGTGCGACGCGCAGGTCGGCCCCGCGGCGTACGTCTCCTCGGGCACCTACGAGGCGACGGTGACCGCCGGCACGGCGCACGGCGCGGCGAGCGTCGCGGCGACCGTCGACGGCGTGCGCGTGGACGGTGTCGGCACGCTCCGGTTCGGCTTCCCGCTCGACGAGGTGCTGACGCAGACGCGCGCGGACGCCGAGTACCTCGCCGCGCTGCCCGGGCTCAAGTCGAAGGCGCTGAGCGCGCTCGCGGCGCTCGTCCGTCAGACCGACAGGGGCCTCGCGGCGCTCGAGGCCGGGCGCACCGACACCGCGCTCGCGAAGACGAAGAAGGCGCTCGCGAAGCTCGCGTCGGCCGCGCAGCGCGCGAAGGGTGCGCTGCCCGCGCTCGGCACCGCCGACGAGCTCGCGTCGGCGATCCGGCAGAGCGCGACCGACGCGCGCGAGGCGGCGGTCATCGAGACGGGACGCGACCAACGCCGCGCAGATGCCGCCGACGACCTCGTGGCCGAAGGCGACGCGTTCCTGGATGCGGGCGACCCGAAGCGCGCCGCCGCACGCTATCTGCGGGCGTGGCGCGCACTGCGTCCGCTCCAGCCCTGAAGCGGCGCCGGCGTGCGGCCGGCGCGAGCGGGGGGCGGCGCCGCGACCGCACTGCCGCCGCCCCTCGCGTACCGCCGGCCCGCGGGCTCGGCAGGGCCGTCGCGCGCTCCCGGCAAAGCCCCGACGCGCGCGGGGCATAGGCAGATGTGAGGCACCCGCTCGCTGCCGGACTCGTCGCCGCGGCCACGTTCGCCCTGCTCGCCCTCGCGGCGACGCCGGGTGCGCGCGACCTCGTGCGTCGGCTGGGCGCGCAGAGCTCGGGCGAGCGCGACGAGGCGGCCCGGACGCTGCTCGCGCTCGGCGCGGACGCGACCGACGCGCTCGTGGCGGGGACGCGCGACGCCGACGCCGGCATACGCCATCGCTCGCGTGCGCTCCTGGCCGCGGTCCACGACCGGGCCGACGGCGGCGTCGCGGAGCGTCGGGCCGAGGCGCGCTCGCTCGTGCTCGCGGCGCTCCGGGAGCCCGACGGACTCGAGCCCGACGGTCCGCTCGACCGCCGGCTGTCGCGACTCGGCGCGGTGGCCTCCGAGGAGCTCGCCCGCGAGGCGCGCCGGGGCGGCAGTTCCCTGCGGTCACCCGACCTGGTGGTCGCCCTGGGCCGGCACGCGTCCGCGGAGAGCGTCGCCACGCTGGCCGGCCTGGTGCGCGACGGCCGCACGTCCGTGTCGAGCGCCGTGGAGGCGGCCCGGGCGGTGGAGGCCGTGCGCGTCCGCGACCCGGAGGCGGTCGCCGGGCTGCGCTCGGCGGGGGCGGTCGAGGCCCTGGACGCGGCCCTCGCGCGACCCGGCGACCCGCTGCGCCGCGCCGCGGCCGCGCTGCACGCGGCCCTCGCCGCCGACGACGCGGCCGCCCGCGACGTGGCCGAGCGGCTCGCCCACGACGACGACGCGCGCGTGCGCATCGAGGCGGCCCGGCTGCTCGGGCGCATCGGGCTGCGCGGCGCTGCGAGCCTGGAGGAGCTGGCCGCCGACCCGGAGACGGAGGTGCGCCGGGCGGCACTCGACGCGCTCGCGGAGGTGCCGGGGGCCCCGCGACCGGCGCCGGCGGAGCGCGCGGCCACCGATCCCGACCCGGGTGTGCGCGCCGCAGCGGCACGCCTGCTCGCGCGTGACGCCGTTCCGGCCTCGCTCGACGTGCTGGCGCGGCTCGAAGGCGACGCCTCGGCAGCCGTTCGCGCGGCCGCTGCCCGGACGCGCGCGACTCTCGAGTCGCGCTGAGCCCGCACGGCACGACCCGTCAAGCGCACCCGCCGGCCGCGTCGGCGCCACAAGTCGCTCCATAGAAACGACTTACGCCGCTGCAGCGAAGACTGGTCGCAAGCGAACCCAGGGTGACGGTGGCACGCCGCTTCCGGTTGCGCGGATTCCGAAAAAAAATGCGCCGGCCCGTTGCGGGCGTCACAGCCCGCCCCCTAGAGTGTGCGCGTCGAGCGCCGAAGCGCGGTGTGAGGCCCACCCCGCGCCCTCCATACGCGCTCCCGGGCCCGCACCGCTCCTCGCGCCTCGTCAGCGAGCCGTCGAAGCCGGCGGTGCAGGGCCACGATCGGTGCGCGCGCCCCACACCCCCTCTCGCGCGTCGCCCGCCGATCGCAGATCGGGAGACGGAGAGATGAAGCTGCATCGAGTGCTCGCGCTCTGGGTGTTCGTGTTCGTCGCGGCGCTCGCCGCACCGGCGTTCGCGCAGGACTACAACGTGACCCGCGTCAGCGGGAAGTGGGTGAGCCCGCCGAGCAGCGCGACGTCGCTGCCGCTCAGCAGCCACTCCGCCACCAACATCACGCTGCCGTTCGAGTTCCCGTACTTCGGGAACACGTACACGACGGCGCGCGTGGGCGACGAGGGCTGGATGCAGATCGGCCCGACGCGCCAGATGAACAGCACCAGCTCGCGCTCGTTCCCGAACTCGACGTACGACGGCCTCGTGTGCCCGGCGTGGATCTACCACATGCACGCGAGCTCGGGTCAGATCCTGACCCACACCTCCGGCACCGCGCCGAACCGCGTGTTCCACGTGACGTGGAACCGCTGCGGCAGCCCCGGCATCTACGCGCAGGTGCAGCTCCACGAGTCGAGCGGACGCATCATCTTCGCGTACGCGACGGGCGGGAACTGGACCAGCTACACGCACTACGAGGGCATGCAGGCGCCGGGCCTCTCCGACCAGCGCTACATGCTGACGGACGGCAGCAACAGCGGGAAGACGGCCGCGCCCGCCGCGGACTTCCAGTTCGACCCGGTCGCCACGCGCTTCACCGGCACGCTCGTCATGGACCGGCCGACGGCGGACGAGACGGGGATCGGGAACGGCACGCTGACGAACGTCCCGGTCTGCGGGGCGCGCGTCGAGCTCGTGCACTCGTCGAGCGGCGGTGTGGTCGGCTACGGCGTGACCGACGAGAACGGGGCGTTCACGGTCTCGGGCCTCGCGCTGAACAGCACGGGCGGCGGCAAGCTGCGCGTCTCGACGCAGGGCGGCGTCGCGATCGTGACGACGAACTCGTCCTCGAAGCCGTCGACGCTGGACCTGAACGCCACGGTGCAGTTCGGCCGCGACGCGAGCGTCGGCACGCTGAGCGTGACGGCCACGAACGACAGCAGCGGCGCGATCCGCGGCGCGCTGAACATCCTCACCGTGATCCAGCACGTGTACGACTTCGCCGCGTCGCGGACGGCCGACACGATCCCGCCGATCGCCGTGTACTTCGATCGGAACGACGCGGCGACGACGCGCTTCACGAAGGCGACGTCCAGCGCGCCCGCCGTGCTGCGCATCGGCAGCGCGGCGAGCGGCAACTCGGACGAGTGGGACGACGACGTGATCGGCCGCCTGTACGGCGTGCACGTCTTCGACGCCATCGCCGGCACGCCCGCGGGCCAGTACGACGTCGCGTACGACCCGGTCACGGACGCGACCAACGCGATGGCCGTCGGCTTCGGCTACTACCTGCGCGCCGCCGTCTCCGGCGACGGGCAGTTCGTCGATGCGCTCGACGCCTCGAGCGCGGACGTGCTCGACCTCGAGTCGGACTCGCCCGACACCGCGCCCTCGGCGGACGTCGCCGGCTGGGTGGCGCAGGCGTTCTACGACGCGCTCGACGCCGACAACGAGGACCACGACTGGCTCGACGGCACGGTGGACGATCCGGGCCGCATCTTCGACGCGGTGGACTCGCTCCCGTCCGACGCGATCGACTGCCGCGGCGTGTTCGACGCGTACATCGCGAGCGGCGGCGACGGCGTCGGCATCGCGCGCGACTTCATCCACCACGGTCTGCTCGCGGACGACGACGCCGAGGCGAACGACACGTTCGACGAGGCGCTCGCCGTCGGCACCGCCGGCGTGCGCATCGACGGGCTGATCCTCAACTCCTACAACGAGGACTGGTACGTCGTCACCATCCCGGAGGCGTCGGACGGGGTCTTCGCGTCGGTCGCGTACGACCGGCTGGTCTACGAGTCGACGGTGGACGTCCAGGTCTTCACCGCCGACGGCACCTTCCTGGCCGACGGCACGAGCGAGAACCCGACGAGCGCGATCCGCGCCGTCACGCCCGCGATGGATGCCGGCGACGTGGTCGTGCGCGTGGCGCACGTCGGGGGCACGAGCGTCCCCGACTACACACTGCAGGTGAACTCGCGCGTGCAGGTGCAGGCGCAGCACGTGCCGGCGTGGACGCTGCACCGGCCCTTCGAGCTCGCGCTCGACACGACCGGCGGCATCCCGCCCTACTCCTTCCGCCTCTCGCAGTCCGCGGTCCTGCCGCAGGGCATCTCGCTCGACTCGGACCGCGCGCGCCTCGCGGGCACGCCGTTCGAGACCGGCGGCTTCACCTTCACCGTGTCCGGAGTGGACTCCGGCTTCCCGCAGAACACGGGCACGATCTCGCTCGACCTCAAGGTCAACCCGGAGCTGACGTTCTCGACGCCCGCGTACAGCGGTGTCGCGCGCGGCCGGGCGACCGACCTGAGCCTCGCCCGCGCGGGCGGCACCGACCCCATCGCGCTCAGCGACGTGATCGACGCGCTCCCGCCGGGGCTCTCGCTCACGCCCGAGTTCCACGTGATCGGGACGACCGACGCGACCGGCGGCGGCGCGCTCGGCTTCCGCGCGACGGACGTGGCGGGCGCGGCGGCGGACGTCGCGACGACGATCGTCGCGTGCGACGAGTTCCGTCAGGGCGGCGACACGCCGATCGAACTCGCGCAGGGCGACGCCGTCGGCGGGCTCTGGTTCGACGGGCTCTCGGGCTCGTCGGCGAGCTTCCGCGTCCGCACGGCGAAGAAGCACGCCAAGCGCTCGCTCGGCGCGCTCCTGATCGGACCGAGCGGCACCGAGGTGCAGTCCGGGCAGATCGGCACGCGGCGCGGCGGGCTCACGCTGCGCGGCGTCACGCTGCCGCAGACGGGCCGCTACTTCCTGCTCACGCCGTCCGACGACGGGGGCGCGCAGACGGAGCTGCTCGGCCGCGCGCAGATCGGCCTGCCGAAGCACGGGTCGGGCGAGCTCTTCGACCTCGACTTCGACGAGCGCGTGATCGTGAAGTTCTCGGGCCTCGAGGGCTCGCGCTTCGACCTGCGGGCGAAGACGACCGACGGCATGGAGATGCGCGTGCTGTTCCTGCTCGACGGCGACGGGCGGCTGGTCCCGCCGGAGCAGGTGGAGCAGGAGAACGGCCGCGGCGGCTTCCGCTGCCGCGTGACGCTGCCGCAGGACGGCAACTACACGCTCTACCTCACGCCGCGCCCGGGCGCGCTCGGCAGCATCGACTACACGTACCGTCTGCGGCACCCGCGCGGCGCGCGGTTCGCCCTCCCGGACTGAGGCGCCCTCCCGCACTCACGCGGAAGCGCGACGGCCGGCGCGGGTTCGCCCGCGCCGGCCGTCCTCATTCGACCGCGGTCAGACGCACCTTCGCCGAGACCTCCTCGCCGTCGCGCAGCACGGTCACGTCGAGCACGTCCCCGGGATGGTGCCCGTCGAGGGCGCCGAAGAGGTCGGCGCGGCTGCGCACCTCGGCCTGCTCGATCGCGACGATCACGTCGCCGAGCGCGATCGAGCCGTCGTCGGCGCGGTGGGTCGGACGCAGCCCGGCCTCGGCGGCGCCGCTGTCCGGCAGCACGCCGAGCACGATCACGCCCTCGACGCCGAGGCGCGTCGCCCACTGCTCCGGCGCGACGAAGATCCCGAGACCCGGGCGCACCACGCGGCCGTGCGCGATGAGCTCCGGCACGACGCGGTTGACCGTGTCCACGGGCACGGCGAAGCCGACGCCCGCGTACGCGCCCGACGGACTCGCGATCGCCGTGTTGACGCCGATGAGCCGCCCCGCCGAGTCGAGCAGCGGACCGCCCGAGTTGCCGGGGTTGATCGCGGCATCGGTCTGGATCACGTCGCGGATGGGGCGGCCGGAGGCGGACTCGATGACGCGCCCGAGCGCGCTGATGACGCCGATCGTGAGCGTCTGGTCGAGCCCGAACGGGTTGCCGATGGCGAGCGCGCGCTGCCCCACCTGCAGATCGGCCGACGTGCCGATCGGGATCGGGTGCAGGCGCTCCGCGGGCGCGTCGATGCGCAGCACGGCGAGGTCGTGGTCGGGACTCGCGCCGAGCGGGCGGGCGCGCCACGTCGAGCCGTCGGCGAGCGTCACCGTGGCGCTGTCCGCCTCGCGCACGACGTGGAAGTTGGTGACGATCGCACCGCTGTCGTCCCACACGATGCCGGTGCCCGTGCCGCTCGGCACCTCGGAGACGTCGAGCGTCGCGCCGAAGCGCCGGTCGAGCGTCGTGATGTAGGCCACCGACGGCGACGCGCGGCGGAAGATCTCGACGTTGGTGCGCTCCTCGCCGGCGAGCTCGCCGCGGGCGGTGACGGCACGCGGCTGCGCGACGGGGCCGCGGAACCGCGCCAGCGCGTACTGCACGGCCTGCCAGCCCCCGACGACGAGGAGCACGGTCGCCACACCGAGCAGCAGCAGACGATGCGGGCCAGGCCCCCCGCCCGACGCGTCGTCGTCGTCGCTCACGACGCACCCTCGAGATCCGCGCGATCGAGCCCGAGGCGTTGCATGTGGCGGTAGAGGGTCGAGCGGTGCATGCCGAGGCGCCGCGCGACGGCGGCGAGGCGGCCGCGCTCGGCCCGGAACGCCGCGCGCAGCGTCTCCTCCGTCAGCTCCTCCACGGGCGGCGCGTCGCTCGCGCCGCGCACCTCGGCGGCGACGCGCAGGACCGGCATGCCGTCGTCGTCGTCGGCATCGGACGGGCCGCCGAGGCGGCGCGGGGCGGGCAGGGACCCGCCGGCCGCCCCCGCCGCGCGCAGCAGCGCCACGGCCGCGCGCTCGAGCTCCCCGCCGCCGTGGTCGGCCGGCACGAGCACGCGCCGACCGCCCGCGTGCTCGGCGTCGCGCAGGTCCACGTTCCACGCGCCCGCGGCGAGCAGCTCGCGCTCCTGCTCCCACTCCGCGAGCGCGCTGCGCGCGACCACGTCGCCGGTCGCCTCGACGTACAGCCGCTCGAGCACGTTCCGGAGCTCGCGCACGTTGCCGGGCCAGGCGTAGGCCGCGAGGGCGTTCAGCGCCTCGGGCGAGAGCCGCACGGCGCGCCGTCCGTAGCGCTCCGCGAAGACGCGCAGGAAGTGGTCCACGAGGAGCGGCAGGTCGTCGAGGCGCTCGCGCAGGGCGGGCGCGTGGATGCGCAGCACGGCGACGCGGTGGTAGAGGTCCTCGCGGAAGCGGCCGCCCGCGACCGCGCGCTCGAGGCCGACGTTCGTCGCCGCGACGATGCGCACGTCGGCCGCCATCTCGCGCTCGCCGCCGACGCGCTCGAACGTGCCGTGCTCGAGCACGCGCAGGAGCTTCGCCTGCGAGCGCAGCGGCATGTCGCCGACCTCGTCGAGGAACAGCGTTCCGAGGCCCGCCCGCTCGAAGCGCCCCCGGTGCGCGGACACGGCGCCGGTGAAGGCGCCGCGCTCGTGCCCGAACAGCTCCGACTCGAAGAGCTCGTCGTTCAGCGCCGAGCAGTTGAGCGCGACGAACGGCTTCGCGCGTCGCAGGCTCGCGCGGTGCAGCGCGCGCGCGATCAGCTCCTTGCCGGTGCCGGTCTCGCCGGTGACGAGCACGGGGGCGTCGGTCGGCGCGTAGAGCTCGATCTTGCGGAAGACCGCGCGCATCGCCGCGCTGTGGCCGACGAGCCCCTGGTACAGCGCGTGCAGCGCGAAGGGCGACGACTCGACCGGCGGCGGGGCGTCCGCGTCCACGGCTCCGTTCTACTGACGCACGAGGGGACGCCCTGAGGAATGCCCCCGCTCCGCGGCCTGCGGTGCGGCGCCGCCTCAGGCGCGGCGGCGGGCGAGGCGCACGGCGCCGAGCGCCGCGAGCGCGCCGAGACCGAGCGCCGCGGCGGGCGGCACCGGCACGGTGGCGAGCCGCGCGTTCGCGACCGGCGTGACGACGCGGCCCGTCACCACCGTGCGCAGGTCGGTGCCGAACAGGAAGCTCGCCGACGCGACCTGCGTCGTGGGCCGGAACTGCGACGAGGTCAGGACGAACGTCGCCGTGAGCGCGACGTACGGGTTGTGCACGCGGCTGCCGACGATCCCGGCGTCCGCCATCGCGTAGCGGCCCGTCGCGGCGTCGGGTGCGCCGACGATCGCGTACTTCACGTCGGGCAGGAAGTCGAGCTGCAGCGCGCTGCCGTTCGTGCGCACCTCCCACGTCGGCCGGCCCTTCGGCGCGGCCGTGAGCAGGTTGACGTTCGCGAGGTCGCTCCATGTGCCGTGCCCGCCGGTCGTCCCGATCGTCCGCGAGGCGGCCGTCGCCGAGCCGAGCGCGACGGTCGCGGGGTTCACGCCGACGAAGTCGAGGAGCAGCCCGCCGAGGAGCTGGTTCGACGTCTGCGTGCGCGGCGTCGTGTTCGTGAGCACGACGGTCGCGGTGCCGTTCCCGAACGTCACGACGGCCGTCGCGCTCTGCCAGCCGGTCGTCGGGCCGTTCGAGCCCGCGAGGGTGATGGTGCCGGCGTCGGCCGCGGCGGTGTCGAGGAGGAAGAAGCCGAGGACCGCGAGGATGACCCGGAAGGGGGCCAGCGACATGGTGGGGTGCGCCTCCGCGCGCAGGGTGTGCATGAGTATTCGACGAGGCGCGGCGCCCTTCTCGGGATTCGGTCTCAGGAGCGGCCGACGCCGCCCCGGATCCGAGCCTGGCGCGAGCCTGGACGAATTCCGACCGAAAAGATCGGGATTGTGGTGTGCGCGGCGCGGAGGCCCCTCGGGAGCCGACTGCGGGGCGCGCGCCGCCGGGGCGGCGGCCGCCGCCCCCCGGGCTCAGCCGTCGCGGCCGTGGACGTGCACGAACGTGCCGTAGTTCCGCTCGGCGAGCGCGCGCAGGAACTCGACCTCGAGACCCTTGTCGCCGAACGCGACGACGTGCGTCGTGACGCGCGCGTAGCGGTTCAGGTTGGTGAACCACGAGAGCAGCGTCTTCGAGTCGGTGAGCGCGCCGCGCGTCGGCATGCCGTCGGTGAGGAACGTGATCGTGTCCGGCGTGTCGCGGAAGGCCGGCGACGAGTCCGGGCGCTCGCCGAGGTCGAGCACGGTGCGCAGCGCGTCGTAGTAGTTGGTCTCGCCCGCGGCGGGCAGGTTGCGCAGCCAGTCGGTCGCCGACTCGACGTTCTGCGCCGACGCCACGACGGGGTCGTCCTTCCACGTCTTCACGCCGTCCGAGAACGAGACGAGCGTGAAGTGCGAGCGCGGGTCGAGGGTCTTCAGCGACTCCGCGATCTCCGACTTGCACATCTCGATCTTCGTCGCGCCCCGCAGCACGCGCCCGCGGCGCTTCGTCCCCCCGGCGTCGGCGACGAAGCGCAGGTCCATGGAGCCGGAGGTGTCGAGCACGAACGCGACGCGGTTCGCGAAGAGGTCGATGCCGAAGTACTCCGGCTTGGCGTAGCGGTCGTCCGGGTTCTCGCGCGGCTCGGCGGGCGGCGCGGCCGTGGTCGGACGGCCCGGGATGCGCCCGCCGTTCGCCACCTTCTGCCGCTCCCACCAGTCCCGCCAGAACTCCGGCTTCTCGCCGAGGTCGTCGTGCGTGATCGCCGCGAGCGCCGTCTGGATGTCCTTCCGCAGCCGCCCCTGCTCGACCTCCATGCGCGCGAGCAGCGGCTCGACGCCCTCCATGCTGCCGATGCGCCCGAGCGCCTGGGCCGCCGCGACGCGCAGCTGCCAGCGGCTGTGCGTGAGCAGGTCGGCGATGTTCGCGACGGCCGGCTCGGCGCGTTCGCCGATGTCGGCGAGGGCGTCCATCGCGGCGACGCGCGTCTTGTCCGCGGAGTCGCGCACGAGGGGCACGAGCGCGCCGACCGCGGACTCGTCGTGGAGCGCGCCGAGCGCACGCGCGGCCTCGGCACGCGCGTACCAGTTGGCGTCGCCGAGCTGCGTGCGCAGTTCCGGCAGCGCTTCCGTGATGCCGCGCGCGGCGCACAGCCGCGCGACGTACGCGCGGGCGATCGGGTCCTTGTGGGCGAGACCGGCGTGCCACGCGGCGTCGCGCGTCGCGGGGTCCTCGATGCCGACGAGCGCGACGAGCACCGTCTCGCGCACCAGCGGGTCGTCGCGCTCGAGCAGGTCCACGAGCGCGACGGCCGTCTCCGGGTCGGCCACGGTGCCGAGCCCGCGCACGAGCGCGGCGAGCGTCGCCGGGTCCGTCTCCTTGCGCAGCGCGGCGCGCTCGCGCGCGCCGAGCGCCTCGGCCGTCGCCGCGGCGTCGTCCTTCTTCTCGGGGTTCATCGAGTCGCGCTTGCCGAGCACGCGCTCGCGCCAGCGCTCGTCGAACACCTCGGGCGTGACGCCGAGCGCCTGGACGAACGCGTCGCGCGCGGGCACGCGCTTGCGCAGCGCCTTCAGCAGCGCGACCCACGGGTCGCGCCACTCGGAGAGGCACAGGTCCATCCAGCTCCACGCGCGGCGGTGGTCGTCGTCGCTGAGCTGCCCCTGCGCGCTCTTCGCGAGCAGCGTCTCGATCGCGCCCGGCTTCGACGTGGACGCGATGCGCCGCAGCTCCTTGTCCCACTTGGTGCCGGGGAGCTCGAGCACCTGGCCCTCGAGGTTGCACGCGAACGCGTCCTCGCGGAACCGCGGCTGCAGGCGCGACAGCCAGTGCGCGACGCCGACGTGCAGCCAGCGCGGCAGCGCGCGGTTGTGACCGTCCACGACGACCCAGCACGACATCAGCTCGTGGCCGATCATGTGGCGCATCGCGAAGTGGATCGCGGGGTCGCCGCCCTGGCCGAACTGCTCCATCGAGATGACGAAGCCGTGGAAGCAGAAGCCGTCGGCGACGGTGCTCTTGTCCGTTCCGCCGTACAGGATGTTCGCGGTGGATTGGCCGAGGTACGTGCCCGCGAGGCCGTCGCCGTCGCGGCGCTTCTCGGGGATGTACATGCCGGTCGGCTTGTCGATCGAGAGCTCGTCGCCGAGCGCCTGCGTGAACTCGCGCCGCGCGTACTCGGCGCGCTCCAGCATCAGGTGCGCCCACTCGTGCGCGCTGACGGTGCGCTTCGTCGTCGGCGTCACGAGCACCTTCTGCGGGCCCACGTCCGTGACGAGATAGAAGTGCCGGTCGTAGAGGATGCGCACGTCCTCCGGCTTCTTGAAGAAGCGGCGCTCCTTCGCGAGCCGCTGCCCGACGGTGCGGCGCTTGTCGTTCCCCGCGTAGTCCTTCGCACCCGGGCCGTTCGCCGCGCAGATCGCGCACTTCGCGGGTCCGGCGCTGCAGACGTGGTCGTCCTCGAGGCACTCGCTGCAGGTGATGCCCCACGCGGCGCAGTGGCGCCGCAGGTAGTCGGCCTCCGTCTTGCCCTGGAAGCACGTCGGGTCCCAGCCGGAGGGCACGCTCTTGCCGTCGTGCGTGTTGCCGCCCGCGCAGCGCGGACACCAGCACGGGTCGATCGTCGGCTTCGCGGGGTTGCGCAGGAAGTGCTGGCACGCACCGGTGCCGGTGCCGCAGACGCACGCGCCGGGGCGCGGCGCGTCGTCGTCCGCGGCGTGCACGCGGGCGGGCCCGGCGAGGGCGGCGAGCACCAGCGCCGCCGCGGCGAGGGAGCGGAGGAGTGTGCGCATCACGCCCCGACGCTACCCGCCGCCCCGCCGAATCTCCTGCTCGACGTTCGGTGGCGCGCGCTCCCCGGGCGCAGCTTCTCGGAGCAGGGGTTCCCAGCCGTGCGCGCGAGGTCTACCGTGGCCGGGCCGCCGAGGTGGTGTCGCGCACGGCGCGGCGGCTTCCCGGTGGCGCGGCACGAGGAGGAGTCCCATGTCCCATCTGCGATCCGCGCGCCTGCCCTCGGTCCTGGCGCTCGCCGCGACGGCCCTGCTGCTAGGCCCCGCCGCGGCGGCACCGGGCGGCACGCGCGTGACGGTGCGCGCCGGCGACGACCTGCAGGCGGCGCTCGACGCCGCGCCGGACGGCGCGACGGTCGTCATCCGCAAGGGCACGTACGGCCCGGTCACGCTCACCGACCGGTCGGACCTCGACATCCGCGGCCAGGGGAAGGTGATCCTCGACGGCTCGACCGCGAGCAACTGCATCCTGCTGACGGGCTGCACGCGCGTTTCCGTGCGCAAGCTCGAGCTCCGCGACTCGCAGGCCTCGGCGCTGCTGGGAGTCGGCTGCGACGTCGTGACCGTCACGCGCTGCGTGGTGCGCAACGCCGGCGACGAGGGCATCGAGTTCGCGGACAGCATGCGCATCGCCGTGGACCGCAACCGCATCGACGGCACGGCGGACGACGGCATCGCGGTCTCGGACTCCTCGGGCGAACCGACGAACGACTCGTCCATCACGCGCAACCGGATCGCGCACGTCCCGGACGGCGGCATCGACGTGCACGGCGACGACAACGTCATCTCGCGCAACCTGGTCGTCGACTCGCAGGAGAACGGCATCCTGATCGCCAGCGGCGCGCGCAACCGGGTCGAGCGCAACCGCATCCTGCGCATCACGGGCGTCGGGATCGACGTGCGCGGCGACGTCGGCACGCTCTCGCGCAACACGGTCAAGTCGGTCACGGGGAACGGCATCGACGTGGCGGCGGGCACCCACACCATCACGCGCAACAAGGTGAAGTCCGCCGGCGACGTGGGGTTGCGCGTCGCGACCGACGGCAACGAGGTGACGTACAACCGGATCGCGAAGAGCGGCGGCGTGGACCTGCAGGACGTCTCGGGCGGCTCCGCGAACGACTTCGGCGGCAACCGGGCGCGCACGCGCGAGCCGGCGGACCTCGACTGAGCGTCCGCCCCCGCCCGCTCAGATGCTGAGCCGCGCCCAGCCCCCGTGGTGCACGGCCAGCACCTTCGCCCCGGTCTTCAGGTAGCTCGTGACGTTGATGCCCCACCAGATGCCCGCGGGTCCGAGGCCGACGCGCACCGCGAGCCACCAGCAGAGCGGCACGCGCAGGAGGTTGAGCGGCATCGAGAGCCACAGCACGGTGCGCGTGTCGCCCGCGCCCTCGAGCACGCCGGTCGCGAGCGACTCCCACGCGACCGCGACCTGCGAGAGCGCGAGCAGCGACGCGTACTCGGCGGCGGTGCTGTGCACGAGCTCGTCCGCGGCGAAGAGGCCCGTCAGGAACGGGCCGGCGAAGAGGAACGCGGCCGTCGCGACGAGACCGAGCGCGGTCGAGATGGGGAACGCGCGGCGGTAGACGGACCAGGCGCGCTCCGGCTCGCCGGCGCCGAGCGCCCGTCCGACGAACGACCCGACCGCCATCGAGACGCCGTGGTACGACGGCCACGTGAAGCCCTCGAGCGCCGAGAAGCCGATGCCGAGCGCGGCGTTGACGTGCGGACCGAGCGGCGAGACCGACGTCTCGAGCACGGCCCAGTAGACGAGCGAGTAGAACGCGACCGCGAGCGCGGCGGGCGTGCCGATGCGCACGATCCGGCGCAGCTCGCGCGGGCGCACATCGTCCCAGCGCAGGCCGGTGCGGCGGCACAGCGCGGCGAGTCCGATCGACGTCGTCACGGCGCGCGACGCGTTCGACGCGAGCGCCGCGCCGACGACGCCGTAGCGCAGGTGCACGGCGAGGAACCACGTCAGGAACACGTTGAGCGCGAGCGAGAGGCCGTGCAGGAGCAGCGGCAGGCGCGCGGAGCCGAGCGAGACGAACGCGCCGTCGACGACGGGCGTCAGCACGAGCGGCAGGATGGTGAGCGAGAGCGTCGCGAGGTAGCGCGCGCACTCGGTGTTGGTCTCGCCGCGCAGTCCGAGGAGGTCGGCGACGTACGGCGCGCCGAGTCCGCCGGCGACCATCAGCACCACGGCGAGCACGACGGCGCCGAGCAGCGCCGAGCCGAGGACGCGCCGCACGCCGCCTGCGTCGCCCGCGCCGGCCGCGCGCGCGACGAGCGGCGTCGAGCCGCCCGACACGAGCAGGAACCCCGCGAAGTAGAGGATCAGGACGAAGATCGACGAGCCGACCGCCGCCTGCGACTCCGTCGAGAGGTACTGCGTGAAGAACTGGTCGACGGCGCGGTAGCCGTTCGTGAGCACCGCGAACGCGATGCTCGGCAGCGCGAGTCGCAGGAGCTCGCGGGTCGTGACGGCGCGCACGGCGGGATGCTCGCCGACGGCGCGGCACGCGCCGCACGCGAACCCGGCACCGCGGGCCGCGCGGCGCTATCCTGCCCCCGCGGCCCGCGCAACCCGCCGCGGAGGGACCACGTGTCCGAACCCCTCGCGATCCGCACCGCCACGCCCGACGACGCACCCGCGCTGCTCGCGATCTACGCGCCGTCGGTCGCGGAGACGGCCACGTCGTTCGAAGAGACGGTGCCCGGCGTGGACGAGTTCGCGGCGCGCATCGCGAGGGCGCAGACGCGCTGGCGCTGGCTCGTCGCGGAGCGGGGCGGCGAGTGCGCCGGGTATGCGTACGGCAGCGCGCACCGCGAGCGCGCCGCGTACCGCTGGTCGGTCGAGGTCTCGGCGTACGTCCACCCGCGGCACCGCCGCGGCGGTGTGGCGCGCGCTCTCTACACGCGGCTCTTCGCGGAGCTCGCCGAGCTCGGCCACTGCAGCGCGTACGCGGGCATCACGCTCCCGAACGACGCGAGCGTCGGGCTGCACCGGGCGCTCGGCTTCGAGCCGGTCGGGGTCTTCCGCGCGGTCGGCTGGAAGTTCGGCCGCTGGCACGACGTCGCCTGGTTCCAGCGGCGGCTGCGCGACACGCCGCCCGGCCCGGAGCCGAGGCGCGGGTGACGGAGTCCGCGACAGCGCGCGTCGCCGTCGTCGTCCCGGCCTACCGCTGCGCGCGCACGCTGCCGGACACGCTGCGCTCGCTCGCCGCGCAGACCGAGCCGGCGCTCGAGGTGGTCGTGGTGGACGACGGCTCGCCCACGGGCGACGCCGACGTCGCGCGCGGGCTCGCCGCGGAACTGCCGGGCCTGCGCGTCGTCGAGCAGGCGAACGCGGGGGTCGGCGCGGCGCGCAACCGCGGGCTCGCCGAGACGCGCGCGCGCTACGTGGCGTTCGTCGACGCCGACGACGCGCTCGAGCCGGGCTGCCTCGCCGCGCTCGCCGATCACCTCGACGCGCACCCGGAGGTCTCGCTCGCCTACGTGGACACCGACGAGATCGTCGAGGACGCGCGCGGCGACGTCGTGCTGCGCCGCTCGCGCCGGCCGCCGCCCGAGCCGCTGCACGAGGAGCTCCTCGCGGGCGCGTACCCCTGCCTGCCCTCGGCGTGCCTGCAGCGGCGCGAGGCGGCGCTCGCGGTCGGCGGCTTCCGCACGCGCCTTCCGATCGGCGAGGACGTCGAGTACCTGGCGGAGCTGGCGCTCGCGGGCCACGTCTTCGCGCGCGTCCCCGGGCCGAAGATGCTCTACCGCGTCCGCGCGGACCAGCGCTCGGCCGACCCGGTGGCGGCGCGCGCCGACTTCCTCGACGTGCTCGAACGCATCGCGGCACGGCTGCCGCGCCGCGCGCCGCAGCGGCCGCGTCTGCGCGCCCGCCTGCGCTGGCTGCGACTCGCGCAGGCCGCCGCCCTCGACGAGCGTGGCGAGCGCGCGGCGGCGCGGCGTCTCGTACTGCGCGCGCTCACGTTCCCGCCGCGACCCGGGCAGCTCGTCGAGACGCTGCGGCTGCTCCCGGCACCGCGGCGCGCCGCGCTCACGCCGCGCGGAGCGGGTACTCCGTGAGCTGCAGCGCGAACCAGTGCCCGCCGTCCTGCGCGAGCTGCACGGCGGCGCGGGCGGCGTCGTCCTCGCTGGCGAAGAGTCCGTGGCCGTTCGGCCGCAGGCCGGCGGCGGCGAGCGACGCGTCCGCGCCCTGCTCGCGCACCCACGTGAGCAGTTCCCCGTCCTCCACGCGGTAGACGTCGAAGCCGAGCACCGTCCCGCCGTCGGCGACGGGCTCGCGGCAGACGGTCAGGCGCGAGACGAACGTGCCGCTGTCGTCCGCGTCCGCGACCGCATCGACGTCCTCCTCGCGGACGCCGAGGCCGACGAGCAGCGCGTCGCCGGGCGGGGGGCCGAACGCCCGCGCGAAGCGCCGCGCGGCGTCGGGCGTCGCGAACGCCGAGGGCGGGTGGAAGTCGCCGTGGGCCCAGGCGGCGCCGAGCCAGTCGCAGACCGACGCGCTGCGCGTGCCGTCGAGCCCGAAGCGGGCGAGGTCGGCCTCGAGCGCCCAGAGCAGGTTGCCCTGCGCCGCGTCGGCGTAGCCGGAGAAGCGTCCGGGTGGAGTGTCGAGTGCCTCGAGCCAACCCGGGGGCACGCTCGGCAACACCGGAGCGAGCGAGTCCGAGACCGAGACCAACTCGCCGGGCAGGAGACTGGAATCGACGTCCGCCGGGCGCGCGGCGCGCCGGACGATCACGTACCCGGCCGAGACGATGCCCTCGGTCCTCATCCGGGGCGCATGCTCCCCGACGCGCGGGTGCCGCCGCCAGCACCGATTCGATGCCCCCCGGGAGCGGCGGGACGGGCCGCAGGACGGCGGTACACTCCGCCCCGCGGCGCCCGGACGGCGCCCGAGGGAGGCCCCGGTGTCCGCCATCCACGACTCGATCCTCGACGCGATCGGCGACACGCCGATGGTCCGCCTGCGCACGATCGGGCGCAGCACCGGCTGCGAGCTGCTCGCGAAGTGCGAGTTCCTGAACGCCGGCGGCTCCGTGAAGGACCGCATCGGCAGGCGCATGATCGAGGAGGCGGAGAAGGCGGGGCGCATCCGCCCCGGCGACACGCTGATCGAGCCGACGAGCGGCAACACGGGGATCGGCATGGCGCTCGCCGCCGCGGTGCGCGGCTACCGCATGGTCATCACCATGCCGGAGAAGATGAGCCGCGAGAAGCAGGTGGTGCTCGAGGCCCTCGGCGCCGAGATCATCCGCACCCCCACAGAGGCCGCGTGGGACGCGCCCGAGAGCCACATCGGCGTCGCGAAGGAGCTCGTGAAGATCCTCCCGAACGCGCACATCCTCGACCAGTACGGCAACCCCGACAACCCGGACGCGCACTACGACGGCACCGGGCGCGAGATCGTCGAGCAGACCGGCGGGAAGCTCGACTACGTGGTGCTGACGGCGGGCACGGGCGGCACGCTGACGGGCGTCGCGCGGCGCGTGAAGGAGGCGGTGCCGGGCGTGAAGGTGGTGGGCGTCGATCCGGTCGGGTCGATCCTGGCCGGGCCCGGTCCGATCGCGTCGTACAAGGTGGAGGGCATCGGCTACGACTTCATCCCCGACGTGCTCGACCGCGGCCTCGTGGACGAGTGGGTCAAGACCGAGGACCGCGAGTCGTTCCTGATGGCGCGCCGCCTGATCCGGCAGGAGGGCCTGCTCGTCGGCGGCAGCAGCGGCTCCGCGGTCTGGGCGGCCGTCGAGATCGCGAAGCGCGCGGGTCCCGGGAAGCGCATCGTGACGCTGCTCCCCGACTCGGTGCGCAACTACATGACGAAGTTCCTCGACGACCAGTGGATGCGCGAGAACGGCTTCACGGAGAGCCGCTGGGAGACGCAGACGCTCGGCGACCTCGTGCGCGCGCTGCCGCGGCGCGAGCCGATCACGGCGACGAGCGCGGAGACGGTCGCCGCCGCGGTGCGCCGCCTGAAGGAGCACGGCGTGAGCCAGCTCCCCGTCGTGGACGCGGGACGGCTCGTCGGCATCGTCACCGAGAGCGACCTGCTCGCGAAGCTGGTCGAGGGACGCGCGACGCCGCAGAGCGCCGTCGCCGAGGTGATGTTCCGCAACGTGCGCACCGTGCACCAGTCCGAGGACGCGGGCGCGCTCACGGGGCTCTTCGCCGGCGGCTACGTCGCGCTCGTCGTGGACGACGCGGGCGCGCTCGTCGGGATCGTCTCGAAGGTGGACCTCGTCGACTACCTGACGCGCGCGCCCGGCGGCGCGACGGACTGAGTCCTCGGCCCGGCTACTTCGACTCGCCGGAGCCGAGGTCGATGACCTCGATCCCCTCGTCGGTCGAGTAGGGGATCTCGACGCGGCTGACGGCGACCAGCAGGTAGGCGCGGCGTCCGTCGGCGTCGGGCAGGCGCACGAGCGCCGAGGCACCGTTCGCGAGAGCGAGGCGGCGGCGCATCTCGCTGCGCACCCAGGCGGGCGCCTGCACGCGCACGCCCTGGCCCGCGACCTCGCGCTCGGTCTCGTCGAGCGGCTCGTCCACGTCGGTCGCCGTCACGGTGACGTCGACCGCGCACCCGCCGTCCGTCGTCGCCTCGGGCAGCATGTCCACGGCGAGGCCGTCGAACACCTGCTCGACGACGGGCTCGACGATGATCCCGCCGTCCTGGTGCGACGTGGTGAAGTCGGCGACGTACGACACGGCGCGCCCGACCTGCAGCGTCGCGCGCTGACCCGCGAGCGTCACGAGGGAGGGCGCCGTCACGACCTCGGCGTCACCCGCGCGCACCCAGTCGTCCACCTGCGCCGCCGGGTCGGACAGCGCGATGTGCGCACCCGGCCGCGCACCGCTGACGGTCGCGCCCAGCGACGCCGTGAGCGGTGCGCGGACGACGCGCAGCTCGATGCGGAACGCAAGGCCGGCGTCGCCGCGCGCCACGTCGAGCCGCTCCTGGCACGTCACCATCCGCTCGGGCGGGCCGATCACGACGATGCTCGAACCGGACGCCACACGCACCTCGGCGTCGGGGACCGCGCGCCGGAGTTCCTCGGCGAGCTTCTCGATCGTGCGCTCGCCGACGACGAGGTCGCGCACGTCGTACACGCGGATCACGGTGCCGTCCCCGGAGCCCGGTGCAGCCGGGTCGCCCGCCGCGCGCACGGCCGTCCCTTCGCGGGCCGCGCTCAGCTCCGCGGCGAGCTGCCGGAACGCCTCCGCGGCCTCGGCCGGGTGCGCCGCGACCGTCCGGCGGGCGGCGTCGCGCGCCGCGGCGTCCTCGGACGTCACGAGCGTCCGCACGGCGGCGGCGACGTCGTCGGCCGCGCCGTCGCCGCCGAACGCGGGCACGAGCAGACCGAGACCGAGGGCGAACGGGGCGAGCTTCCGGGCGATGCGCATGGGCGACTCCTCCGCGACGTGGTCCGTGTGTCGGACGATCCGCGCGCGCGGTCACCGCGGGGTCACTTCGCTGTCTCCGCGGCGCCACGCCGCGCCGGATCGGAGGGCGCCCCGCGCGCCGCACGTCCACGCCTCGCCCCGCGCGCACGCGTGTGGTATCCCGGCGGCGTGCCGCCCGGACCCACCATCCGCCTGCTCCTCGGTCGCGACCACGAGACGCTCGGCGCACTCGACGTCGTCGCGGTCTCGCCGCACACCGCGTGCGTGCTCGCCGCCGGCGCGGACGGCGCGTACGACCCCGCCGCGGCGAAGACGCACCCGAACGAGGACGCGCTGCTCGTGATCGAGGACGCGCGCCACACCGTGCTCGCCGTCGCCGACGCGCACTTCGGGCGCGAGGCGTCCGAGGAGCTGCTGACGCTGCTCCGCGACGCGCTCCTGCCGGTGCCCGAGAACCCGGAGCGCCTCGCGGCGGTCTTCGCGCGGCTCGCGGCGGCGCGACCTCCCTCGAGGCACGGCTCCGAGACGACGCTCGCGGTGTGCATCCTCGACCGCCTGTTCCGGCAGGCGTTCGGACTCGCGTTCGGCGACTCGTCGGTGATGCGCATGGCGCCCGGGGCGGACCCGCTGCTCGTGCACGAACGCTCGCAGGAGTTCGTCTCGGCGGCCGACCCGCCGTCGCTCGACCCGCGCGGCGCGCAGCGCTTCGCGTTCTCGCCGGCGCGCGGCGAGCTGCTGCTCGTGTTCACCGACGGCGTGAACGAGTGCTGCTACCGCGACCCGGACCGCTCGCTCACCGCGGAGCGCATGGGCGAGCTGCTGCGCACCGGGCCGAGCGACGCGCCCGCGGTCGTCGAGACGCTCGCCCGCGCCGCGCTCGAGGGCGTCGGCGGCCACGCGGGCGGCGAGGACAACGTCGCGCTCGCGGTCACGGTCGTCTGAGGCGCGGGGCGCGGGGCGCGCAGTAGAGTGCGCGCATGGTTGCCAGCTCCCGCCCTGTCCTGCGCGTGACGTCCGCCGCCCTGCTGCTCGCCGCGTGCGCGACGTCGCCGCCGCCGCACGCCGCGCCCGACGTCACCACGCAGGCGCCGCGCGCAGCCCCGGAGCCCGCCGCGCCGCCCGTCGCCGCGCCCGAGCAGGCGCCGCCGAGCGCGCTCGCGACGCAGTACGGCGACGTCGTCGCGCGCATCGCCGCAGCCGCGGCGAGCGACGGCCTCGCGTACGAGCGCCTGCAACACCTGTGCGATGTCATCGGCCCGCGGCTCTCCGGGTCGGAGGGGCTCGAACGCGCCGTGGCGTGGACGGCCCGGACGATGCGCGACGACGGGCTCGACGCCGTGCACGTGCAGGAGGTGCAGGTGCCGCACTGGGTGCGCGGGCGCGAGGGCGCGCGGCTCGTCGAGCCGCGCACGACGCCGCTGCGCATGCTCGGTCTCGGCAACTCCGTCGGCACGCCCGAGGGCGGCATCACCGCCGAGCTCGTGGTGGCGCGCGACTTCGCCGAGCTCGACGCGCTCGGCGACGCGCCGCGCGGACGCATCGTGCTCTTCGACGCGGCCATGCCGCCGTACGACGCGGAGCGCGGCTCCGGGTACGGCGAGACCGTGATCTACCGCAGCATCGGCGCGAGCCGCGCCGCCGCGCGCGGCGCCGTCGCGTGTCTCGTGCGCTCGGTGACGGCGCGCAGTCTCGCGACGCCGCACACGGGCATGCTGCGTTACGAGCGCGAGGCGCCGGAGATCCCCGCCGCCGCCGTCTGCACCGAGGACTCCGCGATGCTCGCGCGGCTCGTGCGCGCGGGCGAGCGCGTCGTCGTACACCTCGAGATGGAGGCGCACTTCGAGGCGGACGCGCCGTCGGGCAACGTCATCGGCGAGATCACCGGCAGCGAGTTGCCGGACGAGGTCGTGCTGCTCGCGGCGCACCTCGACTCGTGGGACGTCGGCCAGGGCGCGCACGACGACGGCGGCAACTGCATGGCGGTGCTCGACGCGCTGCGGCTGCTGCGCTCGCTCGGCCTGCGGCCGCGCCGCACGATCCGCGCGGTCCTCTTCACGAACGAGGAGAACGGACTGCGCGGCTCGCGCGACTACGTGAACGCGCACGCGCTCGAGATCGCGCGCTACCAGGCGGCGATCGAGGCGGACTCCGGCAGCTACCGGCCGCTCGGCTTCACCGCGCCCGCCGCGAAGGACGAGCGCTCGAGCGCCGTGCGCGCGCGCCTCGAGGAGGTCGCGGCGCTGCTCCGACCGCTCGGCGCGGACCGACTGCGCGACGGCGGCGGGGGCGCGGACATCGGCGCGATGGGCGCCTTCGGCGTGCCGCTGCTCGGTCTCGACGTCGAGGGCAGCCGCTACTTCGACGTGCACCACACGTGGGCCGACACCTTCGACAAGATCGACCGCGACGAGCTCCTCGCGTGCGAGGCGGTGCTCGCGGCGACCGCGTACGTGCTGGCCGACATGCCCGAGCGGCTCGCGCCGCCGCAGGCAGACGCGCCCCCCGAAGGAGCCTCGCGATGAACCCCGCCCTCGAGACGTCGCGCACGCGCGCGGCCGTGTCCGCGTTCTGGCGCGCGCGCTGCGTGCCCGCGCTCGTCGAGTTCGTGCGCATCCCGAACAAGTCGCCGGCGTTCGATCCGGACTGGCAGGCGCACGGGCACATGGACCGCGCGGCAGAGCTCGTCGCGGCGTGGTGCCGCGAACACGCGCTCGCGACGTGGTCGGTCGAGATCGTGCGGCTGCCGGGGCGCACGCCGGTCGTCGTCGTCGACGTGCCCGCGACCGCCGCCGGGCCGGACGACCCGGTGCTGCTCTACGGCCACCTCGACAAGCAGCCGGAGATGACGGGCTGGTCGGAAGGTCTCGGTCCGTGGACGCCGGTCCTGCGCGACGGCCGCCTCTACGGCCGCGGCGGCGCCGACGACGGCTACGCCGCGTTCGCGTCGGTCGCCGCGCTGCGCGCGCTCGCCGAGGCGGGCGTGCCGCACCGCCGCGCGCTCGTGCTGATCGAGGCGTGCGAGGAGAGCGGGAGCCCCGACCTGCCCGCGTACGTCGAGCACCTGGCGGCGCGCATCGGGAGTCCGTCGCTCGTCGTCTGTCTCGACTCGGGCTGCGGCAACTACGACCAGCTCTGGTGCACGACGTCGCTGCGCGGCGTCGTCGTCGGCACGCTGTCGGTCGAGATCCTCACGGAGGGCGTGCACTCGGGCGACGCGGGCGGTGTCGTCGCGTCGTCGTTCCGCATCCTCCGCAGCGTGCTGTCGCGGCTCGAGGACGAGCGCAGCGGCGACGTGCTCCCGGCGGCGCTGCACGTCGACATCCCGCAGGCGCGCGCGGACGAGGCCCGCCGCTCCGCCGAGGTGCTCGGCGCGGCGCACTTCGCGCGCTTCCCGTGGGTGCCGGGCGCGCGGCCCGCGCGCGACGACGTCGGCGAGCTCGTGCTCGCGCGCACGTGGCGTCCGTCGCTCGCGATCACGGGCGCCTCGGGACTGCCCGCCCTCGCGGACGCGGGCAACGTGCTGCGTCCCGGCACGGCCGTGAAGCTCAGTCTGCGGCTGCCGCCGACGTGCGACGCCGACGCGGCCGTCGCCGTGGTGCGCGAGACGCTCGAGCGCGACCCGCCCTACGGCGCACGCGTGCGCGTGATCGGTCTCGGCGGCGCGAGCGGCTGGGACGCGCCGGCCGAGGAGCCGTGGCTCGCGGCGTCGCTCGCGGCCGCGTCCGAGCAGTGGTTCGGCCGGCCGGTGATGCGCATGGGCGAGGGCGGCACCATCCCGTTCATGGGGATGCTCGGTGAGCGCTTCCCGGCCGCGCAGTTCGTCGTCACCGGCGTGCTCGGTCCCGGCAGCAACGCGCACGGCCCGAACGAGTTCCTCGACATCGCGACCGCGGAGCGCGTGACGTGCTGCGTCGCGTCGGTGCTGGCGGACCACGCGCGGCGCTGACGGGCGGCGCGCGCCGGCGCGTCAGCGTTCGCGGCGGCGCGGCGTGCTGTCGTTCTGCTCGAACAGCGCGCGCACGGTCGGGCGCGACAGGACGATCAGCGTGAAGACGCCGAGCGCCGTGCCGAGCGGCACGGAGAGGCAGTCGAAGCCCGCGGCGATCATGCACAGCGTGCGGCGGCGGTACGCGTGGAGCGAGCGCGCCGCGACGATCGACAGCACGCAGCCGCCGATGCCGAACACGAACAGGAGGATCCCGACGCCGACGAACATGGTCGTGAAGAGCGTCGCGAACTGCTCCGGCGGAGGGCCCCCGCGGCTCTGTCGCGCCATGTCATCCCGGATCCAGCCGCCGATGGCGGGCCCCATCAGCGCGTAGACGATGCCGAGCAGCCCCTGCAGCGCCCCGAGTGCGGCCCAGACGTAGTGGAGGATCCCGAGCAGTTTCAGGTGCTCGCGGTCCCGGTCGTACGGCGCGTCCATGCGGCTCCCTCCTCCGTTCCCCGAGTGTCGCGCAACCGCCCCCCGCGCCGCGCGTTCGCCCCCTCCCGTTCCGAAGGGGACGGTCCTCGCCCAGCCTCGCAACGCAACTCCCCGTTACGAAGGGGACGGTCCTCGCGCAGGCTCGGAGCGGAAACCCCCGTTGCGACGGGGACGGACCTCGCACCTCGTCTGCCCGCCGGCGGGAGCAGCGGCTCTCGATCGGGCGCACGGCCCACGCTGCACGCTGCACGGGTTCGCCCGCCAGGCTCGCAGGAGTGTCCCCGACGCAGCTTCCCGTTACGGCTCGAGGCTGCAGGCAGGACCGTCCCCTTCGCAACGGGAGGGGGACGGAATCGCAACGCCGCGACCGGTTGCCCGGCCGCGGCGTGCTTGGGGTAGGGCGCCCTCCCCGCGCGGGGAGAGCTGGCAGCCTGTCGGAGCCGTGCGCACGCCCCACGACGTGGCGCCGGGGACCCGGATGCAAGGCGGACCGACGAAGGCACCCCCGACGGGTTGTCGAGGAGGTCCAACGCCGCAGACGGGTCCCCGGCGCCGCGCCCCGTGACTGCGGATGCAGGAGCGGGGTCGGCGGAGGCCGGGCCGACGCTGCGTTGGATCTCCTCCGCAGGTCGACGGACCTTCGTCGTCGATCCGCCTTGCGACGACCCGGCCTCCGTCGATCGTGGAGCGCGCGCACGGCTCCGACAGGCTGCTCGGGGGGGGAACCCCGGCTCGAACCCGCTATGCGTGGTTCGCGCCGTCGTCACCACCACCGTTCCGGCCGCTGTTGGACCCGCCGCCGCCCGAGTTGCCGCCACCGCCGTTGTCGTCACCGGCCGGGTCGTCCGCGCCGTTGCCGCCA